>QGNQ01000039.1 GCA_003228175.2 Chloroflexota bacterium | reverse complement strand
TCCGGCCCCCGCTCATCCTGCGCCTGTCGAAGGGCCCTCCCCTCCCCCGTCGCCACTCCTACCCCGGCGTCGTCGCCCAGCCCCCCGCGAACGGAATCACCTGCCCCACCACATGCGTCGAATACGCCCCCGCCAAATACACCGCCAGCTCCGCCGTCTCCTCCGACGGCGCCACCCGCTTCGTCGGCACCAACCGATCTAAATGCTGCGCGAACCGGTCCGTCGTGATCATCTCATCCGGGTAGTACACATTGTTCGCGACATAATTCTGCGCGATCGCATTCGCCTGCACATTGTGCTTCGCCAGCTCCAGCCCCACCGCCCGGATGAACGCATTCTGCGCCCCCCGCGCCGCGCAGTAGCCGCTCACCTTCGGAATCCCCCGCAGCGGCGCCGCGCTCGTAATCGCAATGATCTTGCCCGACTGCCGCTCCTTCATCTGCGGCACCACCGCTCGCACCACCCGCATCAGCGGATGCGTCAGCTTGTCGAACAGCGCCGCCCAATCCTCGTCCTCGATCGACTCCACATCCGTCGGGTGGGGTGGCTCCGCCGTGTTCGCCACCAGAATGTCAATCTCACCCGCCGCCGCCACCATCGCCTCCACCGCCGCGCGGTCACGGAGCGGACTGTGGTCGCGCACCACATCCGCGCCCTCCGCGTCGAACCGATCCGCAATCACCGGCCCCATATACGAATCCGCGAACGTCACCAGAGCGCGCTTACCTGCCAGTCGACCGGGCATTAGACGATCCTCCCCACGGCCACCATCGCGCCGCGAATCGGATCATAGGCCGCCACCTACTTACGAGCGTGCAAGAACGCGAAAAGCCGTCCCTAGCCCCCCACCGCCGCCGCCGACTGCTGGCCGCGCAACAAATCGATCGCCGCGTGCAACGCCACGTCCCGCCGCTGCTCGAAATCCTCATCCGTCGGCGCAATGATGATGTCCGGAATCACCCCCACCCCCTCGATCAAGTCCCCTCCCGGCGACAACCAGCGCGCCACACTGACATACAGCACACTCCCGTCCGACAGCATCCGCGGGATGTTCACCGTCCCCTTGCCCAGCGTCTGCTCCCCAATCACCACCGCCCGACCGTGGTCCCGCAGCGCCGCCGCCATCACCTCAGAGCCAGACGCGGATCCCCCGTCCACCAGCAGCACGACCTCCAAGTTGGTCCCGCCGCCGCCGCTCTCCGCGAAGAACTCGCGAATCTCGCCCTCCCGGTCCACCTCCGTCAGCACCAGACCGCCATCCAGGAACTCACCCGTCGTGTCCACCGTGGCCGTCAGCAGACCGCCCGGGTTGCCCCGCAGGTCGATGATGATCTGGCTCAGACCGGCGTTCGCCGTCGCCTCCAGGAGCGGCGCCAACTCGCTGCGCGTCCGCGCCGTGAACTGCGAGATCAGCACGAACGCGATGTCCGTCACCGGGTTCCCCGCCCGGTCCGCGATCTGGAACGACTGCACACTCGGCACAATGATCCGGTCCCGGATCACCGTCAGCACCTCTTCCGCATCGTTCTGATGGCGAACCGTGATCTCCACCGGCGTGCCACGCTCCCCGCGAATCACCGACACCGCGAATTGCAGCGTCCAGCCGTCCGTCGATTCGCCGTCCACGAACAGGATCACGTCGCCGGAGCGCATCCCCGCTGCCTCCGCCGGCGATCCGCGGAACGTGCCGCTGATCACAATCTCGCTGCCATCCTGCTGCACCGTCGCCCCGATCCCGTCGAAGGCCCCGCTGATGCTCTCGCTCGACAGGCGGAACGTCTCCTCATCGATGTACACCGAATGCGGATCGTTCAGCGCCTCGACGATGCCATCGATCGCCGCGATCCGCAGACGCTCCAGATCCACTTGACTCGGCTCCACAAACTCGCGGTTGAGGATGTCGTACACCTCGTCCAGCAGGTCGAACCGCGAGCCACGTGTGTCCGTCACCACCGTCGACACGCGGGCGCCCATCGTGTCCGTGCTCGTCCGCACCGTCCGACTGCCGATCGGATCGTCGTCCTCCAGCAAACCCGTCACGCCAACGCCCACCGCGAACGCCGCCGCGACCACCACCAGCATCAGACCGACGATCAGCCCTCGCGAACGTTGACCCGGCACGGACGCTGGCGACTGCGACATGAACTACTCCTCGTGCCGGGCCGCGCCCGCATTGCCGGCGCCATGTGCCCTCAGTGCCGACGGGATGTTACCGCGCAGCCGGACCGGCTCGCGCGTTCTCAAGGATACGTCAGGCGCGGAACCGCGGATGGAGCCCCCCCCTACTGCGACACCCCAGCGCGACACCCACTTGGCCCCCGGCCAACCCGCCCACAGCCGACCAGGTCCCCCTAGCGCACCGTCCAATGCACCTGCACCGGCGCGTTCGCCTCCTCCGCCTCATTCCGAAGCTCCAGGACGTACCGCGCCGTCGTGAACCCGCCCTTGAAGCGGAACGCCCCCGGCCCCCCCAACGACACCTGCCTCTCGTCCGGCCCCAGCAGCGTCGCCCGCAACGGGAACGCGCTCGACTCCCCCTCCCGCGCACCGATCTCCCAGCGCACCTCACTATTCTGTCCCGCCTCCACCTGCACCTCCACGATCCGCAACTCCCCCGCCGGGATCAGGAACGTGCGTTCCACCGTGCGCGTCGCGCCGAACGTCAGATTCGTGAGGATCACCGCCCCGAACAACAGCAGCATGCCCGTCACCGGCCAGCGGATCGGCCGCGGCACGCGCACATACGCCCGCCACAACGGGCGCAGGCGCTCGCGCACGCGGTCGCGCAGTCGATGCAACGGGCCACGCTCTTCCATCACAATGCTCCGATCCTACCGGCAGGACGTGTCTCAACACCGGGCGATCGTGTGCGGATCGGGCTGACCATCCGGGCGAGGCCGGATGGGGGAAGGCGTTGGCGGATTGCACCTGGAGCGTTGATCGTGGAGCATTATTATACGCTCGTTAAATCGGTGCATTGAGCGCCCGGATTGGGGAGTGCCTGCGGATGGCGGGCGCCCGATCTGGCTACAGTCCAATTCATTCAGCCTGGCGTGATTCCGGTCACCGATCGCGCCGCCGAATAAACTGGGAACTCCATGCAACACACATTCTTCACAAGCCGTCGAGCGCTTGTCCAAATCGCACTGGGGCTCCTCGCCGCCACGATCCTCATTTTCTCCTTCTATCCCCGCGTCTACGCGGCCGCGATCCCCGTGACGGACGGCGCGTCGGTGGACATTCTCGCCTCAACGCATGGCGGCGCGTATACCGCGCTGAACGCTATAGTCCTCGACGATGCTGGCCCCGTCCTCGCTGCCACGAACACGTTCGTGCTTACCGCACCCGCCGGATTCCAGTTCGACCCCGCCGCCGGGGCCGATCAGGCGATCGGCACCGGGGCTACCACCGCGCAGATCAATCTCAACGCTGCCGGTGCCGGGGTCGCCGCGGCACCCGTCTACAGCACAGCGACCAACGCGAACGACACGGCGACGTGGACGGTCACTGCCGCCGCTACCGGCGGCGGCCCCGCCATCGTCACGATCAGCGGGATGACGATCCGCCCCATTGCCGGCAATAACGTCATTGCCGGCAATGGCACTGCCAATGTCGTCATCACCTCGCCGGTCGGTGGGCACACATTCGCGCCCGATGCGAATGTTCACCCCATCGACCTCGTGCCCGCCGTGTTGAATAACTTCCTCGTTGGGCCGATGCCGGTAGCCGTGATCGCGGGTGTCGGGCTGAACGTCCCCATCCTGGCCCGCGACGTGTTCACCAACACCTTGAACGACGGCGTGAACCTCTTCGTCGCCCCCGCCACGATGACCGTCGCCGGGGGTGGCGCGCTGCTCAGCCCCGCCCTGACCGCGGCCTTCGTCGCCGGCGCCACGACGTACTTCGCCAACTTCAGTGGAACGGCCACCGGCGTCACGCTGAGGGCGACAGCAGGCGTGGCGACCGCCTCCAACGCCTTCAACATCGTGCAGCTCCCGATCGATCCGAACGCGGACTTCGATCGCGATAGCATTCCCCTCTCCCTCGACCCGAACCCAAACACGCCCGGCAACGACTTCCGGGACAGTTCCGGCAACTTCGGAACGGCCCAGGGTGGCAGCTTCAGCTTGACGCCGAACACCTTCGTCGCGGGTGTGAACGGGATCGGTGTGAATTCGACCGGTGCCGCGACCTTCGCCCTCTGCAACCTCGACGTCAGCCTCAACGGCGGGCTCGTCTTCGCCTGCGGCTCGCTCTCGGTCGCTCAGACATCCGGGACCGGCACGATCACCGTCAACGCCGACACGACCGTGGCCTTGACCACCGTCGCAACCCTCACAATCAGCGACCCCGCCGCGGATGGAGGTGTGACCATTACCAACGCGACGACTAGCACCGGCGCCGCGAGGGTGGTCACGACGGGGACCAGCGTGACCACCCTCGCGGCGGGTGAGAGCACCACCGTTGGTGTCACACCGCCGGTACAAGAACCCGAGGAGCAGGTGGTCGAGCCGGAGGAACCCGTCGTCGAACCCGAGGATCCGGTCGTCGAGCCTGACCCGCCCGTGGTGGAGCCCGAACCGAACGCCTTCGCGGAGGCCGCCTCGGGCGGGAATTTCAGCGCTTGGCTCGGTGGCACGATCGCGATTGAACTCGCCCTCATTGGCTTCGAGGGACAGATCCTGAACGTCTGGTTCTGGAATGGATCCATCTGGCTGTTCTACGGACCCGGGCTGCCCGACGCGGTCAACTCCAGCTTCATCCTCGTATTCGGGTCCGTCCTCTGGATCGTTGGCGCATAGACCGCGCCAGCTTCCCGACCTCTGACGCGCGACAAAGCGGGCCCGCCAATCGTTGGGCTCGCTTCATTCTCGCCGAGCCCCGACCAGCGATATCATCCCTCTAGCGGTCGCGAGCCAATCGCCGCACGCCACCACGTCTCGACCGCCCGGCGCGGCGATCGGAGCGCCCCATCCACCACACACCAAGCGCACTCATCTGCCCCGGCCAAGGCGCCCAGAAGCCCGGCGGCGTCGCCGATCTGCCCGACAGCGCCCGCGCGACCTTCGATCGCGCCTCCGCCCTCATCGGCCTCGACCTCTGGGACATCGGCCTGCACGCCGACGCCGACGCCGACGCGATCGCCCGCCCGTCCGTCCTGCAGCCGCTCCTCCTCGCCTGGGCCGTGGCCGACTACGAGCGCGCACAGCACAGCCGCGCCGACCTGCCCACGCCCGACTTCGTCCTCGGCCACTCATCCGGCCAGAACTCGGCCATGGTGCTGAGCGGCGCACTCCCCTTCGACCACGCCGTTCGCTTCGCCCACCAACGCGGGCTCCTCCAAGACCAGGCCTGCGACGCCGGATCGCACGGCCTCTTGGCCGTCTCCGGCCTCGGCGGCGCCGCCGTCGACCGGCTCGCGGCCGCACAGCGGCTCGTCGTCGCCAACCGAAACGCCAGCGACCAGTTCGTCCTCGCGGGACAGCTCGCAGCCATCGCATCCACCACCACCGTGATCGAAGCCGCCGGCGGCATCGCCGTCCGCCTGCGCCTCGCCGGCGCATTCCACAGCGAGCACTTCCGGCGCGCCGATGAGCACACGCAGCCCCTCATCGACGCCCTGCCCATCGCCGGTGCATTCACGCCCCTGATCGGCAACCGCTCGGGTCAGCCAATCCGCGACGCACAGGCACTGCGAGCGGAACTCTCAATGCAGTACACACGCCCCGTCGCCTGGACCAACGCCCTCCAAACCACCTACGACGCCGGCGTCCGCACCTTCCTCGTCACCGGCCCCGGCAACGCCATGGCCGGCCTCGTGCGTCGCTTCGGTCGCACCGTCGACGAAACCCTGCGAACCATCCGTCTCAACGCCCCGCCCCTCTAACTCGGCCCGCACCGCCCCCGCACCGTCCCCGCCACCAACGAGCCTCCCTCCCTCCGCCCCCTCCATCCGGCCTGAGGATCTCCCAAGCGAAGCCTGTCCCGAGCGCAGCCGAGGGGTCGAGGGGCCAGTCGCCGAGGCGCGCGGCTGCACGCCGGCCCGGACGAGCGAGGCGGCCCACTGCTCCGCCTCCCGACGACCTCCAGCGCGCCGAATGGGCCATTCCCTTTCCCCCTCTCCATCAGTTCCGATGGAGAGAGCCTGTCCTGAGCCCATCGAAGGAGGGCCAGGGGGTGAGGTTCCCTCCTCCCCCGCTCCGCTCATCCCGAGCCTCCCTCCCTCCGCTCATCCTGAGCCTGTCGAAGGAGGGAAGGGCCGCCCGCGCACCACCTCCACCCCTCATCCGCTGCGGCCACCCCCTCCGCCACCCCCACCCGCCTGGAGCGCTCCGCGCCCACCCCGCCCTCCGATGCGCCCCCCTGCGACCCAGGGATCCCCAGTAAACACAGGCGTTTCCACCCCACGCCCCCCGCTCCATCACCCATCTTGCCCCCTCCCGTGCACCCCGTGCACACTAACCGTCGACCGAGAGCGCGCCCATAGTGCGATCATCGATCTGCCAATCCGCATCCACTTCTCCACGACGCCGCATCTCGCAACGAAGGCAGCCCCTGAATACCACCCACCCAGCCCAAGGCTCGCCCCTCCGACGATCCCCCTCCACGGATGCCCGGGTTCGACGGCTCAAGTCCTGCCGCCCCCACCCCCTTCCGATCCGCCGGGACCGTCCCGCTCGCCAAGCCCCCTAAGGACGTCCCCCTCCCACACCAACCGACCGCCCCGCCCTCCGAAAAGCCCCACCCTGCGCACTTCCCCTGCCGATCCGAGGCCATCTAGCGTCCCAGACCCCAATTCGTACATAACCGATATAGGGCGATCATCGCGATCGTTTTGAGAGGCCTCGCCGCGTTTTCGCCCGGAGTTCGCTAGTCGCCGAGGAGATCGATAACGAAGTCCGCGATCGTCCCCGCGAAGGGACAGAGCAATTCGCTGAAACTGCACACCGCAATCCCCACCGCCGTGCGGCGCAGGTCCAGGCTCAGTGGAGGTCCGGCGCTGCGTGCTGCTCTGGCGAGTTCGTCCTCGTACTCCGCGATGGGAAGGGTGATGTACCGACCCAGATCGGCAGCGGCGATGCATCCGCCGTCTCGGTCGAGTAAGACGCACTCGGCCTCCGCGATGAAGAGCGCGGGATCATCCCGAAGCTCTGTGACGGCGTCTTCACGCCCCTGCGCCTCGCCCTCGCGGACCCCCTCCTCGAAGCTGGAGTCCCGTGCCTCGCTGATCTCCGCTTCGAGCGCCTCGACGCGATCCTTCGCATCGTCCGCCCGTTTGCGTTCTTCCGCGGCCGTGGATCGGGCGCTCGCCGACTCTGCGCGGGCCTCGACGAGGTCGCCGCGGGCGTTCCGGACTTCCTCGGCTGCTGCGACGACCGCCGCTTCGGCTCGGGTGACGGTCCCCTGGGCGCCGTCGAGCTCGCTGCGTACGACCGCCAATTCTCCAGCCGCCCGCGCAGCAATCGCCCGTGTTTCGGTCAGCTCGGAATGCAGGGACTGCTCTTGGCGCGCGTTCGTGGCGGCGGCGCGTCCCTCGCCGAGTGCGCGCCCCTCTCGCTCCGCCGCGTCCACCTCCTCCGGCCCCACCCCGTCGTCAGCGACTACCCAAATCACGCCGACCGCGAGGACGAGCAGCAGCCCAGCGGAGGCCGCGGCGAGGATTCGCGTCCTCACGGAGTCCCCGCGGAGATGCAAGCGAAGCGCGCACGGGGCAGACTAAGCATTCTCTCGACCAGTCCAACGACTGGGCTATTGGCAAAGCCCCGCCTCACTGCGCCGCCTGCGCGCGGTACGCCCGGAAGCAGTCGTTCACGTCGCGAATGTCAAAGTTGAGCGGACTGCCCAGGATCACCTGTCCGGCCACCATCTTTTGCTTGAGGGGGTTGGGGTACATCTGCCGTCTCCATCAGCCCTAGGGGAGGCCGCGTCCCTCGCTCTGTGTGGGCCAGCCCGAACCATAGCCACGCTCCCACGCGATTGCCCCCTCCCCTCGCCCGCCACTACCGTCCGACCATGCCCCCCGACTCCCACTTCATCCACCTCGACGCCCTCTCCATCCACCTCCTCCGCTGGCCCAACCCCGGCGCCCCCCCGCTCCTCCTCCTCCACGCGACCGGCTTCCTCGCCGACCTCTGGCGTCGACTCGCCGAGCCGCTCGCCGCCCACTACGACATCGCCGCGCTCGACGTGCGCGGGCATGGGCGCTCCGCCACACCCGACGCCGGCTACGACTTCCCCTCACTCACGGACGACATCGTGGCGGTCTTGGACGCCCTCGGTTGGCGAGACGTCCTCGCCGCCGGACACTCGATGGGCGGAGCCCTGGCCCTGATCGCAGCGTCGAGGCGGCCCGAACTCGTGCGCGGCGTCTTCGCCGTCGAGCCCATCGTGCCCACGCGCGCCTGGCGCGAGACCAGCGGCGCACAACTCGACGGCGACCGTCTGGCTGACGCGGCACGCAACCGGCGGCCGAGCTTCAGCAGCCGTGCGGCCGTGGCCGAGCGCTGGCGGGAGCGACCGCCATTCCGCAGTTGGGACTCTCGGGTGTTCGATGATTATGTCGAATACGGATTCGAGCAGCAGCCCGATGGCAGCGTCGCCTTGCGCTGTCCCCCGCACATCGAGGCGGGCGTCTTCGACGCCGCCGCCGACTTCGACGCGGAGCCGTTCCTGCGCGACGTGCGCTGCCCGGTCCTCCTGGCGCAGGGCGAGCGCACGACCCCCTGGTTCGACGCGATGCTGGCCAACGCCGCCGCCCTGCTGCCCAACGCGAGCCGCCTCACCATCCCCGGCGCGGGCCATCTCGCCCCCATGGAGGTCCCGGATCTCATCGCCTCACAAATCCGGGCCTTCGACGACGCCTCCTGACGCGCACCCCGCCCTGCCCCGTCCGCCCTGACAAGCCGCACCGTTTCGGGGGTCTGAACTTCGCACTACGGTCTTGCCCGCGTCTAGCGATCCAGCAGCGCCGCGCGCAAGTCAAAGCGCAGGTTCCCGAAGGAGTCGTCCCGCACGTTGACGATCTCACCGCGCGACTGCAGGTGGCCCAGCATCTCGTGCAAGTCGATCTCTGTGAGGTCGGCGGGCGCGTACTCCATCAGCTGCGACAGCGAGAGCCCCGACCGCCGGCCCAGCCGCGCCGCTTCCGACTCCAGCGCGCCCCGCACCGTCGCCAAATCCACTTGTGGGTCGCGATTGGCCACCGGGTCGACGCGCAAGGCGTCGCGCAGGCGTTGCAGCATCCCCATCTCAGACCACCGCCCGTTCCAGCGCCGCGATCGCCGCCCCCTCTGCGGACGACCCCCGCAGCGCCGCCAGACGGACGTCGACCGCCTGCGCGCGGCGCCAGCAGCGCACCAGCAGGGCGGCGGCCGTGTCCACGTCCTGCGGCAGCGCGTGCTCGTCCAGCGGCACGCGCCCGCGCGCCAGGCGGACCGCCCGACGCCCGTCCTCCGCGTCCGGGTCCCCGCCGAACTCCTCCAGTACGCTCTCGAACTCGTGCTCCGCCTCGTCCAGGCGGTCCAGGGCCAAGCACACGAGTCCGTGCGTCACCCGACTGTCGACATCGTACGGTCGCGCCACAGCCGCCCGATGCGCGGGCGCAAGCGCCTCACCCGCCCGGCCAGTGATGAACAGCGCGCGTGCCTCGATCAGGTCAAGCTGCGCCGGGTCGACGCTGGCAGCGACGTTAGGGTCGCTATCTCGCAGCGCTTCGACCCCGGCCACCGCCCGCGCCGCCGCCGCCGGCTCGCCCGCTTCGGCCAACTCCACGAGTCGTTCCATCTCCGCCATGCTGCGGCTGGCCTCGCGGCCCCGCCGCCAACGATCGATCAGGCGCGGCATGACGCTCCTTCTCCACGGAACAGATGTTCGGATGCTAGCGTACCGGTATGTCCACGCCGGACGCGATCGCTCCCCTGCGACACATCATCCACGCCGACATGGATGCGTTCTATGCCTCCGTGGAACAGCATGACGAGCCAGCCCTGCGCGATCACCCCGTTCTCGTCGGCGGATCGCCCAAGGGCCGTGGCGTTGTCGCCGCCGCCTCCTACGAAGCGCGCGTCTTCGGCTGCCGATCAGCGATGCCCATGCGTACCGCCGTCCGCCTCTGCCCCCAGGCCAAAGTCGTGCCGCCCCGCTTCTCGCGTTATCGCGAAGTCAGCGACCAGGTCATGGCCATCTTCCGACAGGCCACCCCCCTCGTGGAACCGCTCTCCCTCGACGAAGCCTTCCTCGACGTCAGCCATCGAGTCCAGGCGGGCGCAGAGCCAGTCGCCATCGCCCGCTGGCTGCGCGAGACCGTCCGACGCGAGACCGGACTCACCGCCTCCTGGGGCGTCGCCACCGCCAAGTCGGTCGCCAAGGTCGCCTCCGACCACGACAAGCCGGACGGGCTCACGCTCGTGCCGCCGGGGCAGGAGCGGGCATTCCTCGCCCCCCTCTCCATCCGCGACCTCTGGGGTGTCGGCCCCCGCACCGCCGAGCGGATGTCCAAGGCGGGTGTGAAGACAATCGGCGAGCTGGCTGAGCGTCCCCTGCCCTGGCTCATCGAGCGATTCGGCGTGCGCGGCGAGTGGTTCTACCGACTCGCGCGCGGCGAGGACGACCGACCCGTCAGCACGCGCCGAGAGGCCAAGTCCATCTCCGCGGAGCAGACCTTCGAGCAGGACCGCGCCGACCCAGAGGCCTTGGCGGCGGTCGTGCGGGAGCAGTCGCAACGGGTCGCCCGCCGGCTGCGCAAGTCCAAGCTCCGCGCGCGCACCGTCCAACTCAAGCTGCGTCTGGCCGACTTCACGACCTTCACCCGGCGCCGCACCCTCCCCGTTGCAACCGACGAGCCCGGCCCCATCGAGGCGGCCGCACTGGAGATCCTCGCCGGCGAGACCGGGGCCGGGCGCAAGTTCCGCTTGCTCGGCACCGGCGTCTCCAACCTCGTCCAGGCGGAGGCGGCGGCGCAGCTCTCCCTCTTCGATCCCATGCCCTCCACCCCCGCGCCACGACCGCCGGATCTGCGTCAGGCCGTCGGCGCCCTGCAACAGCGCTACGGGGACGCCAGCGTCGACTGGGGCGTGCAGGATCAGGACACACCCCCGTCTGGGCTCCTCAACGCCCCTCCCGACCACCACCCGCCGCCGCCCTGACGCCCGACAGCGCCAGCACGGGCGGCGCTCGACGCGAGCGCGGTCGTGTGCACCCCTAAGCTGGAACCAAACCCCTCACCGCTGGACTGAGCTGAGAGACGGCTGGAGACGTGGCCAAGAAAGCCAAGAAAGCAACGCCCACCAAGGCTGCGGGTGCGGGGGCGAAAGCCCCTACCCCACCGCCGGCGCGTCTCAGCGTCGCCCGCAACCGGCGCGCCACCTACGACTACGACATCACGGAACGCCTCGACGCGGGCCTCGTCCTCACCGGCACCGAGATCAAGTCCATCCGCAACGGCCAGGCCAGCATCCAAGAGGCCTACGTGCGCCCGCAGAACGGTGAGGCCTGGTTACTGGGCGCACACATCGCCCCCTACGCCGCAGGCAACCAGTTCAACCACGAGCCCAAGCGGGAGCGCAAACTCCTGCTGCACAAACGCGAGATCCTCAAGCTGGAAGAAGCCTTCGATCAGAAGTCCCTGACCATCGTGCCCATCCACCTCTATATTGCGCGCGGCCTCGCCAAGCTTGAGATCGGCGTCGGGCGCGGGCGCCGATCCTACGACAAGCGCGACAAAATATCGGCGCGAGATGCCGCCCGACAGATGCGCGAAGCCCTCCGCCACTGACCCGGACGCATCGGCTCCCACGTCTCTTGCTTAGCAGACATCGCGGTGCGAATCGCGTACACTGTGGCTTCCGGGGACGAAAGGGCTCGACAGCGGTTTCGTCGTTCGGTCTTGCGTGTCGAGGTGTCGTGTCCTCGTAAAACTGCGGCAACCTTTTTAACAGGCGAAAAAGAACTCGCCCTCGCCGCTTAATTAAGCGGTGACGTTGATTCCAGGCCTCTCTCGGATGGGCAGGGATCGACGACGTAATGTCCGAGTGCTTGGGCCGGGATGCTGGGACCGGCCCAAAAAGATAATTCTGGCTGGCGCGCGTCCTGGCCTGTCGTTCGGCAGGGGCGTGGGCGAGAACACATAGAGCGACTACACACGTAGTAGGGTCGGGCGCGGGTCGACTGGACGGGGAGTTCAATTCTCCCCCGTCTCCACCATCCCTCCATCAACCCCCTCCGCATCGGCTGGCACAATCACCGCCGGTGCGGAAGGGGACGATCTTGCCGCGGCTCCCTCCAACAGTGCTTCCAGCTCTGGCTGCGGATTGATTGCTATGAGCTTCCTCTCCTTAAGATCGATGGTCGCGCTCTGAATTAGCGTGTTGGCGAGTTGTTTGTAACAGTTCCGCGGCTTCCTCGATCTGCGGCAGTGTCGTCGGGCAGCACATCGAGATCGCCTCGTCGAGGTCGGCGACGCGGGACGCGTACTCCGCTTCGGTGATGCCGTCGTCCATGTACACGCGCTGGATTTTCTTCTTCTTGCGCAGCAGCAAGTCCAGGCTCGGCCCGGTGTCGGCTTTCGCAGTCGCCGTGGCGATCATGGCCTCCTAGCCCGGCTCGAGCAGAAGAGACGATGCCCAGGGCGTTTGTGCGTCTGGGGGGCGGTCCCCACGAGGCCCCGACGACCCCCGAACCCCCCGAATCTGTGTCGTGGTGTGTCGTGTTATGTCGTCTATCGTCGGCAGTCCGATCCCGCCAGGTTCCCCAGCACAGGGGCAGCGAGAACGGGGAGGCTGTTGCCGGCGCCGGTCGTGGGTCGCCCGTCCAACTCGTCGACGCTGAGTCCGTCGAGACAGTCCATCAGGCTCTGAACCGCGTCGATGGTGGCGGCGCTGTGAAGGGTGGCCGCGTCGGGGGTCTCGAGCGACGCGCGTCTCGCCGAGACCTACCCAGCCGGTTCGGCCTCGTCGCTCATGACATTGCGATCAGCGCCCTTGCTTGGCGAAGCGTTGCTGGTCTCGAGAAACCCCGAGCGCATCGGGGTTCTTCGATCCTCGGGTCTCCGGCGCCGGGGGGCGGCGCTTCCCTTTCGCGCGCTGGCGTCGCTCCGCGCGGTTCGCGGGTGGCTCCTCAGCCTCTGTCTTCGGCTTCTCAGCCAACGCGCCACCGCCTTCCGTAGGCCCGTCGGTGCTTGGCATCCTCGAAGACCTATCCGCACGGTACCACCCGGTCACCACCGGCCCTGTCGGCGGCGGAACTGGGCTCAACGCGTGCGGACGCGGCTCCCTCGGCGAATGATGTCGGTGGGCTATCGAACAGCCCCACCGGTGCTCAGCAAGCCGAGGGCGGGTGGGCTCAATTGCGCACAGTGGAGCGATCGGTGGAGGCGCGCGCGATCCGCACCGCGCGACGGGATGGCCCCGATGACTACACCTCGACGGGCGGGACGAGGAGCTCGGCCGGCTCCAGTGTGAACTCTTCGATCAGCTCGTCGGCATAGGTGATGCGACCCGAGATCTCGTTGGCGGGGCTGTAGGCCAGGCGCAGGCAGGCCTCGGCCATGTGCTCGACGGGGGTTACCCGTTCCTTGTTGTCATCCGTGATCAGCTTGTGGAAGACGACGCCCGGCGTCGCCACGAGGCCCGGCGAGATCGCGTTGATCGCGACGTTGTCGGCGTACACCTCTGCCGCCAGCCCGGTCGTGAATCGCTCCAACGCGGCCTTGCACATGCCGTAGATCGTGCCGGGGCCGCCGCCGCTGTCGAGCGCGGGGTGCAGCGCCGCGTGCGACGAGACGTTTACGATCCAGCCCGTCTTGCGCGCACGCATGCTGTCCAGCACGAGCTGGGTCAGGTGCAGCGGCCCGTAGACCTGCACCTCCTCCATCAGCTTGTAGCGTTTCTCGGGGAACTGCGCCGTGGGGATGAAGAAGGTCACTGCCGCGTTGTTGACGAGGATGTCGACGGGACCGAAGGCCGCGACCGATTCGGCGATCAGCCGTTCGCGATCGCCCGCGCTAGAGAGGTCGGCCTGGACCGCATGGGCGGCGCCGCCGGCGGCGCGGATGCGCTGGACGACGCTGTTGATGCTGCCCGCGAGCGGGTGGTCGCCGTCGTCGAGGGTGCGGGCGGAGACGACGACCTTCGCCCCCTCCTGTGCGTATCGATAGGCGATTGCTTCGCCGATGCCGCGCGAGGCGCCGGTCACGACGGTGACCTTGCCGGCCAGGAGGCCGTTCGGATTCACTGTGGCGGTCATGGGATGCTCCTATCCGGAAAGGGAACGATGCGCTGGGAGACTAGTCCTGCGGGCGCCGTCGAGCCAAGGGCGGCGATGCGGCCCCGCCTCCTCGTAGCTCTGACATCTCGTAGCTCTGACATCGGAGCATCGAGATCGCTAGGCCTCGCCGGCCGTCACATCGAGGAAGAAGCTCTTGTCGTTCGGGGGTGGTTCCCCTTCGATCGGTAGCTCCGCCGTGTTGGAGATGATCGTACCCAGCGGGGGGAGTCGTCGGGCCGGACGGCGAAGGCGATATCCCGGGTTCGTCCGGGATTGAGCGTCGGTCACGTGTGCAGTGCGTGCCGGCAGGCGCGTTGTCGGGATCACGTCTACCGATGGGCCGCCGACGTCCGGATCGCAGCGCCGAGCGCGATATTCACGCTTCGTTGAAGCGGCCGCTCTGAGATCAGCCAGCACCCATCGTGTCCGATTGGGCGATCGACGCTGCGGCCGGTGCGCTACTATCAGGGTCGGCATGCCGGGAGGGGTTGCGCGCACGGCGTGATCCCCGCGCAGCTTCGTCACATTCTTTCAGCTCGCTTATGTGCCCTTCGGTGGCGCGGCGCTGGTCGACATGCCGCCGAATCCGATTCCGCACGCCCGGGCGCGTATGCCCCCGGCGCCGGAATCGCCGACCACACATGGAGGCCCCGATACCCCGCACGATCCGAGACTTGATGCCGTCCGACCTGGAATTTCAGATGTTCGTTCTGGACGAACTTGCCGATGCGCTGATCGCGCAGGAGGGCGCCGACGTCCTCAAGCTCACGATCGGCGTCACCGAGCTGCCGATGCCCAAGGCGGTGCTCGACTCGATGGTCGAGAAGCTGCACGACCCGGACTTCGTCCGCCGCGTGTACCCCGAGGGCCTGCCTGAGCTGCGCGAGGCGATCGCCGCGTTCTACAACCGCAAGCACCACACGGACGTGTCGTCGGACCGGGTGATCGTCAACACCGGCAGCTCGCCGATCTTCCGCAATATCTTCCAGCTCGTGTCCGGGCCCGAGTACGAAATCATGATTCCGCGGCCGTACTACGCGCTGTACCTCTACTGCGCGAAGCTGGCCGGGGCGACAGTCAAGTTCTACGACATCGATGTCGACACGAAGCGCGTTGACATGGACTCGTTCCGCCGCAACTTCTCGCCGGAGCGCACGTCGCTCGTGGTGATCAACTCGCCGGGCAACCCGGTGGGGAACATCGTGACGCCGGACGAGATGCGCGAGATGTACCAGATCATCGATGGGCAGGCGTACGTCCTGAACGACGAGATCTACAACAACACCATGTTCTACGAGGACTTCCACTCGCCACTGGCGCTGCTGCCGGAGCACGCCGACATGACGATCGTGACCAACAGCTTCTCCAAGGGCTACCGGATGTACACGAAGCGCATCGGCTTCGCGATTCTGCCGGCGGAGCTGCAGGCGAACCTGCGCGTGATCCAGCAACACACACTGCTCTGCACGGACCCCGCATACCAGTACGGGATGATCGCCGCCCTGGAGGACGACGAGAGCCCTGCGGAGCTGAACCGCCTGTACCGGTCGCGTGCCGAATACACGACGGAGCAGCTGGAGGGGACCGGCTGCGATCCAGTCGCGGCCGAAGGTGGCTTCTACGCGATGCTCCGCTGTGCGGAGTGGAACCGGGCCCATGGATTCGCTTCGTCGAAGGAGCTGGCGCGCGACATCCTGAACACGGTGCACGTGGCGGTGGTGCCGGGCACGGACTTCGGCGTGCCGCAGGATCTGCGCTTGGCCTTCTGCAACGAGCGCTACAACGAAGCGATCGACCGGCTGCGCGCGTACTTCACGACCCCGATCACCAATCAGCGCTCGTCGAACACAACGCCATTGGTGGAGGCAGCCGCAAGCGCCGGAGCCTAGCGATGGTGATCAACGCCCGGCGCGACCCGCTCGCTCGCCGAGCGACGACCGCAGGCCCCTCCCATCCTGAATCGCGTGTCGTCCAGCGCGCGATCCTGCTCGCGGCCGGCAAGGGCACCCGCCTGCAGCCGCTGACCGCCGATCTCCCGAAGTGTCTGGTTGAGGTGGACGGCAAGCCGTTGCTGATGCGGGCATTGGACGCGCTCGCCTTGGAGGGGGTCAAGGAGGCGGTGATCGTCGTCGGCTACGGCGGTGACACGATCCGCGAGCAGGTGGGCCCGTCGCATGCCGGCCTCACGATTCGGTACGTGGACGCCCCCGACTTCGCGACAACGAACAACATCCGCTCGCTGTGGGACGCGCGGCGGTACTTGGACCAGGACATCTTCTTGCTGGAGGCGGATGTGGCGTTCGATCCGGGCGTGCTTGCGGCGCTGCAGGCGGTACCCGGCAGCAGCGCCGCGGTCGCGCCGTACCGCCGCCCGCTGTCGGGCACGGTGGTGCATCGGGACGGCAACGCGCAGGTCACGAGCTTCACGCTGGGCGCGGGACAAGGCCCCGGCTTCGACACGGCGACCGCGTTCAAGACGGTCAACATTTACCTGCTCCGCGAGGCGCTGCTCGGCACAGTGGTGTCGCCGCGGTTGTGCTGCGCCGTGGAGGCGGGTCACGTGGACCGCTACTACGAGACGGTGCTGCAGGAGGCAGTGGCGGAGGGGGCACTCAGCGACCTGACGGCCGTTGATGTGTCCGCGCACCGCTGGTACGAGATCGACGATCACCGGGATCTGGATGCGGCGGCGTTCCTCTTCCTGAATCGCGAGGCGCAGTACGATCGCATCCAGCAGTTGCATGGGTCCTACTGGCGCTACGGGTTCACCGATCACTCGTACCTGTACAATATGTACTTCCCGCCCCCGGCGATGATGGATGTCTTCCACGACGATCTGCACGAGATCGTGACGAATTATCCGGTGGGGCAGCAGGAGCTGGCGCGCTTAGTGGCTGACTGGACCGGGGCCGACCCGGATCGCCTCGCAGTCGCAAACGGGGCCGCCGAGCTGATTAAGATCCTGGGCAATCAATTCATGCGGCGGATGACAATTCCGACGCCCTCGTTCAACGAGTATGAGGCGGTGATCGCGGCGGACGGGCTGAACCGCTTCGCGCTCGATCCGGTCACATTCGAGCTGGATGTTGAGGCCTTCGCCGAGTCGGCGATCGCGTGGGGATCCGACACCGCGATCGTCGTGACGCCCAATAACCCGACGGCGCTCTCGGTGTCGCGAGACGACATCTTGCGGCTGGCGCGCCGGCTGGGGACCCACAGCTGCCGGCTGATCGTGGACGAGTCGTTCATCGAGTTCGCGGACGCCGGCGAGGCGGGCAGTGTTGAGGACGTGATCGAGACGTATCCGAACCTGGTCGTGATCAAGAGCCTGAGCAAGGTGTTCGGGATCGCGGGCCTGCGCATTGGCTACCTGCTGAGCAGCGACCAGGCGTTTATCGATGCGGTGCGCGGGTGCCTGCCGATCTGGAATGTCAACGGCCTGGCTGAGGAGTTCCTGCGCACGGTTGGGCGCTACCGCAGCGATTTCGCGGCGAGTTGCGAACGGATGCGCGCTGACTGCCAGGGGCTCTATGCGGACTTGCTGAGGCTGACGGGGGTCGAGCCGATCGAGCCGGACGCGAACTTCATCCTGGCACGCCTGGGGGATGGGTGCGCGACGGCGCCCCAGGTGGCACGCCGTCTCTATGTGGAGCACAACATCCTGGTCAAGGATTGTGCGTCGAAGAGCATGCCGGACGCCGAGCGCTATCTGCGGATCGCCTCGCGCACGCCCGCGGAAAACCGCGTCCTGGTTGAAGCGCTCGCGGAGGTTCTTGATCGGGAGCCGACGCTGACGCGCGAGGTGGCGTTAGAGGGCAGTCGCGCGTGACCGGTTCGGAACGGAGTCGTTCAGACGCCAGCGCCTCAGCTGGGAGCGACGCCGAGCAGGCGGCGCTCATGAACCGGCTCGAGCGCGAGATCCCGCCAATGAACATCGCCGACGCCGAGCAGCTCATGCGCGAGGCGAAGGCCGCATTTGACGCGCACGGCGTCGTGTTCTTCCTGCGGCAGGGGACCTGCCTGGGAGCGGTGCGCGACGGTGCGCTGATTGCCTGGGACGACGACCTCGATCTGGGCTCGATCATCGGCATGCACGGGTTCAGCGAGGCGCTGATCGCGCCGGTGGCGGAGACGCTGCGCGCGGGCGGTTGCTACGTGGAAGTGGTCCAGGAGGGGCTGTACACGTCGGTCAAGATCTTCAAGTACCGCATCCGCATCGACTGGCAGTGCTATCGCGTGGTGCAGGGCACGATCGCGCACTACCCCGGGGTGCCGTTCCCGGCGAGCCTGTTCGAGGAGCTGACGCCAGTCGATTTCATTGCGGACCAGTACCTGGTGCCGAGCCCGCCCGATGCGTACCTCACATTCAAGTACGGGCCGGACTGGCGCACCCCGAAGCAGGTGGGCTACGAGAAAGACGTGCTGGATGCGATGCCCGCGGGCAGCGTGCCCGGCCGCCCCGGCCGGCTGAAGCAGTGGTTCCTCGTGCGCTTCCGACCGGCCCAGACCGGACGGTTGCTCGTTCTCGATCGCAACGGCGACCCGGTCGCCGGCGCCACCGTACGGATCGCCGGTATCAGCACGTCGCAGACGAACCCGCGCGGCATCGCGCGGTTCTACCTCCCCGTGACTGAGAACTACGCGGTCCAGGTGACGGCGAACGGTATCGAGGAAGTGCTCTACGAAGAGGCGCTGGAGCCGGGCAAGACGTACGTCTACCGACCGGACCCCGATCAGACGGCCGGGCGGTACTTCGTCCTGACCGAGGCCTAGCCGACGACCGCGCCCACGGTGTCGGCGTCTCGCCCAGTCCCCCCGCGCGCCAGACGGCGTCGCCGAAGGTATCGGCCTCGGTGACGCCGTCTGTAGCGCTGCGTGCTGTTCCCGGCTTCCGCTTGGGGCGCCTAGGTCGCGAAGCGAGTGCCTGGCGCGTACGGCCACCCGTTCGCGTCGACGCTCGAGATCTCCAGGTTCTTGGCCCGGAAGCCCACCGAGTACCCGCGGAATTGCACGTTGCTCCAGGCGACGTCCAGGTACTTCTCGTTCCAGGCCTGCCAGTCCGTCCAGGTCCCGTCGATGGCCTGCTGGACCATGTCGGTCCACTCCGGCTCGTCCGCGATGCCGAGGCGCTCCCGCACCGGCACGTTCTCGTCCGCGGGGGCGTTCATGCGACCGTCGTAGGCATCCGAAAAGAGCACCGTGACCGCCGTGGAGCCCGGCTTAATCCAGTTCCCGAAGCCAAGGATCATGTGGTCGAAGGTGCCCGTGGTCTGCAGGGTGATCATCTCCGTGTATTCACGCGGGGTGATCTCCGTCTCGATGCCGAACGCCGCGACCTCCTGCTGAATCAGCTGAGCCGTCGCTGGCGCGTGCAGGCGCTCCGGCAGGATGTCCAGCTTGAGGGTCTCACCGCCGGTGAAGCCGGCCGCATCGAAGAGCCGTCCCGCTTCCGCGCGCGCGGCGTCCGGGTCCACGCCCATGGGGTGCGGGTCCAAGGCGGCGCCGTTGCCCTCCTTGTAGCCCACGGAGCCGGGCTGCCACGGCATGCGCCCCGCGATGTCGAACTTGCCGGCGAACTCCCGGGTGACGCGGTCGCCGTCGACGAGCATCAGCACCGCCTGGCGCGCGAGCTTGTTGCGGAACGGCTCCGAGTCCGCCCGAAAGCGTACGACAATACCACCCTGGCCGTGCCCCGTCTGCGCCCGGTAATCCTCGTTCTCCAGCAGGCGCTCCTCGGCCTCCGGCAGGCCGATGCTGAGACCCTGGTGCGAGTCCAGTTCGCCGGCCTCGAAGGCCACAGCCATCGACCCCGCGTCCGCGAAGAGCGTGTGCTCGATCTTGTCGAACTCCGGCGCGCCGCCCGAGTAGACCGGGTGGTTGTTCTGGGACTGGAAATCCGCATGCGGCAACTGGTCCCAGCCGCGGTTGGGGTCGTAGTTCTCGAAGGTGTACGGGCCCGTCCCCACGACCACCGCATCGTCTATGCGCTGGTCGAACGTCTCGCGGTCGACGAGGTTGGTTCCCTCCAGCAGCGTCTCGCTGTAGCCGGTGGGCTTGGTCAGCGTCAGGCGGTAGGTCGACGCGTCGACCGGCTCGCCGACATCCAGGTTCGCCGACATCTGGAACGCGGGCGCGCCGCCACCGGCCACGTTCTCCTCACGAATCGCCTCGAACATGAAGTGCACGTCGTCGATGTCGAACGGGCGGCCCGTATGCCAGACCGGGTCCGTGCGCACGTCGAACACCCAGGTCGTGTCGTCCGGGCGCTCCCAGCCGTTGGCCAGGACCGGCTCCACCGTAAAGTCCAAGTCGGAGACCCGCTCCAGGCTCACGCCGCCGCTCGGGTCCGCTTCCCAGGTCGTGCCGGAGACGCGCGCCAGCCGCTCGAAGATACTGTAGTCCGAGCCGTAGCCGTTGTTGTTGCCGGCGTCGCCCAAGCCCAGGCGCACGAAGTTCGGCGTGGAGGTGTTGGGGCGCCGGTAGATGCCGCCGCTGCGCGCGACGGCCTGTTCCTCCGCCTGCTCTTCCGCCTGCGCCTGTTCCTCAGCCTGGGCCTGCTCTTCCGCCTGCGCCTGGGCCTGCTCTTCGGCTTCGGCTTGTTCCTCGACCTGGGCCGCCTGCTCTTCCGCCTGCTCTTCGGTCTGCTCCGTCGCAGCGGTTGCCGCGTCGTCGTCGTCGTCGCCGCACCCGACCAGCGCCAAGCCCGCCGCGCCCACCCCGGCGCGTCCGCTCGCCCGCAGCATCGTGCGGCGGGAGATCTTCCGCTGCCGCAGACTCGTCCAATAGTTCGTCTCACTCATTCGTGATTCCCTCCGCAGGCCGTGCGCGAATTCCAACACCGGGTAGGAGGCGCAGCAACCGATTCGCCGCGTTATCACGCTCGGGGGGGCAAGTCAATAATTGAAGCGAGTGCCGCGCCTGCCATTCGTGCCCAAGCGCCGGCCAGCCGGCGGCGCTTGGCCCGGGAGCTCGCGACGGGTGGGGCCCGTAGGCCCGCTCCAGCGCCTCGCGGCTGAGGCGTAGCTGGCGTCGCGAGCTCTGTCGGCGCTGTCAGATGTCGGGGCGCTTGGCGGCGGCCGGAACCCACGATCGCCTTGGTCAAGTTGCGCTGCGATCGTCGCATCCTCCTCCGGCCCCGAACCAAGCGCCACTCGCACCTCCCCTGCTTGAGCCGAAGGGCGCAGCTCGATCCCCTGGGCGCCCACCCCGGCAGTCCGGAGCGCGCTACCCTCGGACGACGGAGCGATCGTCAGGGGCCAGCACCCCGGGGGACCGGACGGGGAGGAGCCATGCGAGGCAGAGCGGTGGTCATCCGCGAGGAGGCGACGGGCGCATCGGGGCGTTGGGCATCGCGTCCCGGGACCCTCGCCGACGGCGCCCTGGCGACAGTTGTCGGGGCGGTGCTGGTGCTCGCGCTCGGCCTTGGGGGAGGGCTCTTCGCGAGCGGTCCCAGCGATCGGGACGTGCACTCGGCCTACACGGCGGGGCTCGCGGTGGGCGCGGACACCGCCCTGGCCGTGCAGCGGGCGCAGCAGGACGCCGCCACGCAGGCGACCGCCGCCGCCGCCCTCGCCGGACCGCCGGATCTTGCCCTTAGCCCCGACGCTCTCCGGGCGTGGCTGGCGGCGCGGCGCGCGCGGGAGGATCCTCGCTACGAGGCGTTGCACTATCCAGAGGACTTCCCCGCGAACTGGAATTTCGGTGTGCCACCGCAGGCCACGAAGGATGTCCGCACGGCCACCGGCCAGGCGTCGCTCAGCCCCACGCGGATCGGGCCGCCTATCACCGGAGACGGTCGTCTGACCTGCGACGCGACGCGGTGTACCGATGTGACGAGTGGCTTCTCGATCCCCTTGCTGATCATTCGCGGCTGGTTCGACCCGACGCGCTTCATCAGCGATCCGCCGGCGGCGATCGGGGCGCTGATCGGGCAGGCCGCGTCCACAGGCCCCGCCCGCCTGTCCTGCGGACTGGAGATCTTCGCGGAGACCCTCATCGTCCCCATCGACTGCCCGCGGGACCTCGACTGACCGCGGTACTGTGCTTGACCGACCCGTTTGCGACCCGCCGGGCCAGCATGGGCATGCGCAGCCGGGACCGCGACACCACGATCGATGTGCCAACATCCTCAGACCGAGCGACGCAGGGGCGCGTCGTCGTCGACGGATCCAGGAGGAGGCAGCGCATGTTCACGGACTTCGACGAACACCGGATTGCAACCACCGGCGCCGAGATCTTCGCACGCAGCGGCGGCACGGGTCCCCCACTCGTGCTGCTGCACGGCTACCCGCAGACCCATGCGCTCTGGCATCGTGTGGCGCCGCCGCTGGCGGAGCAGTTCACGGTGGTCGCGGCGGCCCTGCCAGGCTACGGGCGCAGC
>QGNQ01000038.1 GCA_003228175.2 Chloroflexota bacterium | reverse complement strand
CTGGACACGGTGGAGCTGTTCGCGAATCCGCATTTGCGTGAGCGGGGCTTTATCCACACGCTGGCGCACCCGGAGCACGGGGAGATTCAGCTGCTGGGCTGGGCGCCACGCATGTCGGAGAGTGAGGTGGCGATGAAGCGGGCGCCGCTGCTAGCGGAACACACAGACGAGATCTTGCGGGAGGACTTGGGCCTGGATGCGGCGGCGCTGGCGGAGCTGCGGGCGTCGGGCGTGCTGACGTAGGCGCGAGGGGGACGGCTCCCCAAAGCGGTCGAGCGATTCGGACGGATCGACACCCGTCGGATCCATGAACCCGCGCCACATGTCGTGTGCGGCCCGCGTCCCCATCGCACGCATGGGTTCCGTCATCGCGCCGTAGCTCAGAATCGGGTGCAGCGCTACGAACGACCGGATCTTCCCGGGCACCCGCCCGGCGACGGCAGCCGCAACCAGCGAGCCGATCCAGTACCCGATGACCGATACGACAGGGTTCCCGAGCGCGAGGGCGACTGCATCGAAGTCTCGGCAGAAGGCCGTGAGGGTGAGGTCTTCGCTGTCGTCGGAAAGGCCTGAGCTGCGAGGGTCGAATCGGACCACGGTGAAGTCGGCTGCGAGCATCTCGTAGGCGCAGCGCCGTGACGGCAACTCCCACTCAATTGCGGTATGGCTCTGCCCCGGGTTGTTGATGACCACCAACGCCGGCCCCTCCCCCAGCGTCCAGTAGGCGATGTTGACGCCGTCGTCGGTGCGGGCGTAGTGAATCGGTGGCGCGTCCATCGGCGGAGTCTAGTCGGTGAGGAGGCCGTGCTGGGCGGCGTAGGTCGCGGCCTCCGCACGATTCTTGCAGCCAATCTTATTGAGGATGTTGGTCACGTGGCGGGCGACGGTGTACGGCAGGCGGGACTGGGCGGTCAGCAGGGCCTCGGACTCGGTCTTGAGGCGGCTGTATTCGTTGAAGGGGTTCTCCAACGGAACGTCTTCGGTGACGACGAACGCGCGCGGCGGCTTCTGGTAGGCGGAGGCGGACGAGATGAATACGTACTGGCCGACCTTGCCGGCGAAGAGGTCGATGTCGCGCTGGACGTCGTCAGGTGTGAAGGCGCGAAACTGACAGAGGACGTCGAAGCTCTCGTGGCCGAGTACGTCATAGCTGGACTTGTTGATGTCACCAATGATTCGCCGTGCGCCCTCGGGGAGGTCCGCGCCGCTGTTGCCCTCGCCGTGCCTGCGCCCCGCGTACTAGACCTTCAACCGCCCGACAAGGTCATCGCCTGCGGGTCACCGATCAACCGGTCGCCTCCCAATATCGCTCGATGGCCCAGAACGCCGGCTGATCGAGGCCCGCGGCGCGGAGCTCACCGATCAGTTGGAAGTACTGGTCCACGTTCAGCTGCGTCCAGCGGATCTTGCGCCAGGTGGCGCACTGATCCGATGGGTAGGCGGCGTCGGCACTCAAACGCCGCAGCAGAATCGCGTCAATCGGCGGGTGGAGTAGCCGCCCGAACGGCGTCGCATGCGCCCCGGCCAAGACGACGGTCGCTTTGAGGTAGATGGCCAGCAGCTTCGCCGCACAACATCCATTTGATGGATCCCAGGGCTCCGTATCAGACGATTGCGGAAGCGTTTGGAGCAGATGCGTCCGCCCCGGGTCAAATCCGGTGAGTACCTGATGCGAGCAGGTGGCAGGTCGACACAGCATCAGGTCTAGGCGAGTGTCGCTCGGTGCTCCCAAGCGTCGAGTCCGAATCGTTCCGCGCGACGACTGCCCTGTCGGCCATCGACGCGACGTCGGGGTGCAAGACCACACCCGTTGGGATTTCGGTGATCTGGCCGCCGCAAGGATCGCGATCAGCGAACGGTAGTCGCGCAGATGGAATATTGAGACACCACAGCGGCGCTGCCTTTCACGCGTGACGGTCCGCAATCCCAGCTGGGATCATCTGCTTCATCTTCGTTCCGCGAACGACTTCGCACGATACTTCCAGCTTGCCGCCGTACTTCCTGTCCAGCAGCTCCTTGCCGACCTGAAGAAACTCCCAGCAGCCTCTGCTCTGTGCTGCTTTGTCGCCCCGATCGCATTGTGTGACGTAGTCGACGAGGTCCAGCAAATTGCGACGCTGCGTCATGAGATTGATCAAGAACGTGGAGAAGTCTGTTTGGGCCGAGATCGCTCTCTCGGTCTTAATCCCCCGCACGCCGAGTTGCCCCAAGATCTGGCGGACCGGCAGTCTGTTGTTCCAGGGGTTCTGCTCGCTCGCCGGTGGGTCGATGCCGCGCCGGCTGGACATCTCCAACGCCACGTCATCAATCCACTGCATCACTTCGTTCGGGTTGGGGTTGGATCTGGCCACGCCCACTCCCCCGTCCGGGCGGACGACGCGTAGAATTTCGCTGAGCATCTTCTGTTGCGCCGCGGGCCCGCCCACCACTTGGTTGGCGAGCACCGCGTCAAACGTACTGTCCCCGTACGGCAAGTCGACGGCGTTCCCCGTGCCGAACGCCACGTTGCCCAACGTGTATTCGGCGGCTTTGTACCTGGCCAGTTCCAGCGCCTCTTCGTCGATGTCGACGCCGACGATGCTGCTATCGCCGAACCGGCGCGCCGCCGTGATGGACACGTTCCCCGTCCCGGCACCGACATCAAGGATTCGCGCTCCCGGAGTGAAGAACCCCTTACAGAGTTCGACGAGTGCTTCGGCGCACCCCCGCGCACTGTCGAAGTAGATGTCGTAGACGGCGGGCCCGTAGGTATCCGAAAAGTATCCCAGGTTCTGCTCTCTCTCAATGCCACCGACGATTCGCCGGCTGAGATCGCGTTGTCAGCCCCGTCGGGGAGCGTGTCCGATGCGGCGCTGCATTCATTCGCTGTGCGTGATGATAGCCGGTCGGACTGGGCGCGGACGGCAGTGGCGTGCTGGGATCCGGGACGCCCTAGGGCGCGGCGAGCCAGCGCTGTCGCAGTTTCACACCTGTCGGGCCACAAAATGCGGATCGTCAGGCAGCGGCACGTTCGTAGCGATGATGGAGACCACTGAGGATCGGGATCACGACCACGCGGCCATGGCCCTGCCGCGGTCGCGGTCCGGCCGGTGGCTGGAGATCGAGCGTCCGATGAGGCCGCGTCTGGGTGTGATATTCGACGAACTCCTGGACGATCCGCCGGAGATGCCGCGCGCTAAGCGGAATGATGTGATCCAAGCACTCCCGCTGGATCGTGCCGATCCAACGCTCCGCCACGGCGTTCGCCTGCGGCGCACGGACCGGCGTCAGCACGGTCTCGATCCCGAGTCGCTGGGCCCGTGCAAGGAAACCGCGCCCGGAGATGCGGTCGCGATCCCGGATCAGATAGCGCGGGCGATGCTTCCACGCCGCCGTGGGATGTGCGGTGACATTGACGTACTTGATCCGGTGTCGGGCGTGCGAGATCGGGAAGAACACGTACAAGGTCCCGAACGTGAGGGTCGGCACGGTGCAGAAGTCCGCTGCCCAGATGCCGGCTCGATGGTTTCGGAGGAAGGTGCGTCAACGGTGGGACGGCGGACGCCGCAGGGCGTGGAGGCGAGAGCGACGGACGGTCTCTGCGCTCACGTTGTGGCCCCGGGGTGCGCAGTTCGCCTCGAATACGCACGGCGCCCCAACGCGGATTGTCTCGAGCAAGTCGGAAAATCAGGTCACACGCTTCGATCGGGATCCGGCGCCGCCTGACCCGGTGGGAGCGACTCTTCCGCGTCCAGCATCGGCGCCAGCCGGTGCGATGCCAACGCATGACCGTGTCGGGATGAAGGATGACCAGCGACATCCGCCATCCCGACCTGCGCCGGAGGAGATGCGCCCAGAGCAGGCGATCGATTCCAGTCACCCGCGGGCGCCGCTCACACATCGCGAGTTGCTGGCGAAGCGCGAGGTGCTCGAGCACGAGATCCTGCCGGAGCCTTCCCAGGCGAGCGAGGAGCCCGACGAAGAGCGAGCAGAGTGCGCATATGTCCCTCCGATCTGAGACGGAGGCTCGGCGAGCGGGCGCTCCTGCGCGATCTCAGACTCGATCCGTATTTTGTGGTCTGACAGGTTTTGCACCCCCACAGCCCTATATCGTGGCTCTATGCGGATCGACTTGCACTACTGGCGACACTGGTGGGCCCTGCACTTCCGCTGGTGGCTGGGCGACACGCGCTTGCTCTTTCGGCGCACCTTCGAGGAATTCGGCGACGATAACTGCCCGCAGATGGCGGCGGGCATCTCCTATTACGTGCTCTTTTCGGTCTTCCCGCTGGCGATCCTGGCCATCTCCATCAGCGGTCTGATCCTGACCGACGACAGCATCCGTCAGGATGTGGTGGACCGGCTGTTCAACGCCTTGCCGCTCTCCCAGGACGAAGGGCGCGAGGATCTGGAACGCGCCGTTGACGGCGTGGCCACCGGGCTCTCGGCTATCGGCCTGGTTTCGGTGCTGGGCCTGCTGTGGGCGGCGGCGGGGGTGATGGGAGGCATTCGTCATGCGCTGAACGAGGCCTGGGACGTCAGCTACCGCCGACCGTTCCTGCGGGCCAAGCTACTCGACATACTGATGGTGACCGCGGTGGCACTGCTGGTGAGCCTCTCCATCGCGGCGACGTTCTTTCTGCAGGTGGCGCGGCGCGTCTCCGGCAGCCTGTCCGACTGGCTGGGCCCGCTGGGTTCGGGGGCCACCGGCAGCTTCGAGGTCGTGGCGGTGCTGGTGCCGCTGACCGTCTCCTTCGCCACGTTCATGTTCGTCTACAAGGTCGTGCCCAGCGTGCGCACGCGCTGGCGCGAGATCTGGCCGGGTGCGCTGCTGGCCGCGGTGCTATTCGAGGTGGTCAAGAACGGCTTCGCGATCTACCTGCGCTACTTCGGCAACTACGACGCAGTCTACGGCTCGCTGGGCGCCGTGATCGCGTTTCTCTTCTTCGTCTACATCGGCGCCAGCATCCTGCTACTGGGGGCGGAGATGGCGTCGGAGTGGCCGCGGGTGATCCACGGCCACTACGACGCGGGGTTGGAACGAGGCGGGGCCGGTAGTGGCGCGCCGCTCTGGCGCCGGCTGCTGGTGGCAGCGACGGGGATGGTCCGCACCGAGGAGGAGGCGCCCGACGCGATCGAGGACCGCGCACCGGCCGAAGGCCGCCGACAGCGCCGGCTGGACGAGGCGCAGCAGCAGGCCCGGCGGCGACGGGGGGAGTTAGACGCCTCGGAGGAAGAGGAGGAGCGTGATAGCGCAGGGCCCGATTCCTAACGGGCGATCTCGCGGCACGATGTGGCGCCATGATCCCGCGATCGCATTCGCCCTCGCCGGCACGCTGCCCGCACCGCTTCACACGATCCTCCGGCCAGCCCGGGGTGGTGCAGCTGGCCGCTGGCAACGCGCTGCCGGGTCAGGTCGGTCCGCTGCGATCAGTCGCGCGCCGTTCGCCGCGGTCACGGTATCCAGCAGGGATCCGAGCAAGCGGGAAATCGACCGTTTGCGGCGCAAGATAAGAGTAGACTGGCGGAAGCCAAGGCAGGAATCCGTTTTGGTATCGGGCGCGTGCCCGGCAAGCAGCAAGGGACTGGTGATCATGGACGAACGCGAAGTCGGGAATCGGGTCAAGTCGGGAATCGTCGGCGTGATCCGCGGGACGGGGGAGATCACGCAGGTCGCTGTAGAGACGGTGGCGACAACGGTCCAGACGACCCTGAAGCAGGGCGGTGAGACGGGTGCCGCGGCCGCGCAGCTAGGCGTGGGCGCCGTCAAGGGCGCCATCGACGCCGTGGGTGACGTGGGGGGCGCGACCGCGGAGACCGCCGCGGACACGGTCGAGAAGGCGGTGGACTCGGCAGCGCGCGTCGGCTCGTCGGTGGGCAATGCAGCCAAGGGGGCCGTTATCGGCACGGTGCGCGGATCGACAGAGCTGGGCGTGGAAGCAATGGAGGCCGTGGGGCTGACGAGCCGGACCGCGGTGAGTGAGGCCTCCGCCATAGGCGCTGACCTCACGGTCGCTGCGGTGGGTGCCGTGGAGGGCGCGATCGACGTGGCGAAGGAGACCGGCCTCAACGTCGAAGAGGCCGCCGCCGCCGCGGCAACCGGAGCAATCGAGGCGGCCGGCGACGTCAGCAGCGCCGCCGCCGTGCGAGTACGCCGCTCCGTGGAGGGCACGATCCAGGGCGTCAAGGTCGTGGCCAAGACCGCGGTCGGAAAAGAAGGCAGCGAAGAGTAGCGCGGTTGTCCTGTTGGCTGGAAGAATGGCGTGCGGCGGGCATCCGCCGACTTGGCCCAGTGCCGTCCACTGCGCTTGCTAGCGATGAACGAACGCGGGCGCACTGGGTCTAGCGATGCCAGAACTTCCCGAATGGCGCATTGCGCTCGACGCGTGAAGCCGACGCAAGGCTTGCTATCAGTTTACGACCACCACGGTCCGATGCTGTGGTCAGGCTCGTTCCGGTCCTGCCATAACCGAGAGACCACGCCCGTGTGACCTGCCCCCTCAGAACCGGTCCAGATCCTGTGAGAGGATCCGGGGCGGACGAGAGGAGTCGGCATGGCCCGCAAGCGGGACACCGCGGAGGAGATCATCGGTCGTCGGTCCGAGAGTGGACGAACCAGGTGGATCTCTTGCTGCCTCAGTTTCTCTGGCGGCTGGGACGCTGGGCGGAAGCCGCCGAGCGTCCCAGCCGCCACCGCAGCGGCCTTCCGGGCGGTGGCGCCTACGGGCTCATCGCGACGTTTTCCGCCTGGACCTGTGGGGTGCCCAAACCCTATCCGGGCCTGGTCGAATACGCCGTCACCAGATGGGGATGCAGTGTTGAGACCCCACCGCTACTACCCGATGCGGGCGTTCGGGGATCTCGCCGCGACTGCCCAATGCTGCACGACTTTCGCCGCGCGTGGGCGAACCTCAACCCCGCCGGGAACGGCAGTCACCCAGCGTTGGGTGCGTGACCGAAGCTACGGGGAGGCCAGGACACCCACCGGTATCGGAAGAGCCGCGGCAAGCACCCCACGACAATGACACATTGTGCCTTGACGGCCCGCGCGCTCCGCTCGACGGAGGTCACCGAGGGTCGATGGGCGTGATCGGTTCCAGCCTCTCTTCCACGCATGCCGCGGCCTCCAGGCACGCATCCTCACGGAACGACGGTCCAATGACTTGCACGCTCTGCGGCAGTCCGTCGTGGAGGCCAACCGGCATGGCGACCGCTGGGAGCCCGAGGAAATTGACGGTCACGACGAACCGCAGTGACTCCTGGAAGGCGGCGTTTGTCTCCAGGCTTTCCACATCCCAACCGACTGGCCATGGCGGCACCGTAAAGACAGGACCGACCACGAGCGGCCACTCGGCCTGGAACTTCGACCACTCGAGCCGGATGCCGGCCCGTCGACCCAGGACGCGCTGGTAGCCGGGCAGATCGAGCAGCGTTGTGTTCGCCGTGAGGAGGTCGAGGACACGGGCCGCATCGGGGATGGCATGGGCGCGAACCTTCTCGACGAACGCCAGGTTGAGATCCGTCAGCAGGAACTGCCAGTACCGATCGGCAGCCTCCGCCAGCGAGGGGGGCTGTCTCTCGTCGACTTCATACCCCGCGTCCGCGAGGGCGTGGCCGGCGGCCCGCACGCCCGCCGCGACCGTCGGATCGGTCGATCCGCCCTCCGGCTCCGGCACCAGCGCTACGCGGCGCGGGAGCGCGGGTCCCTCGAACGGCGCCGTGATGTGCCGCGGGTCCCGCAGGTCGGGGCCCATCATGTGCGTGATCGCTAGCCGCAGGTCCTCGACGTGCCGCGCCATCGGCCCGTGCACTGCCATGAGCTGCGCGGCGAGATATTGAGCGTTCGGGTCCCCAAACTCGTTCGATCGACACACGCGGGCGAAGGACGGGCGGAGCGCGACCGTCCCGCAGCAATGCGACGGGCAGCGCAGGGAGCCTCCGATGTCGTTGCCCATCCCGAGCGGCGCACAGCCCGCGGCCAGAGCCGCCGCATCCCCACCGCTCGATCCGCCGGGCGTCCGAGCCGCGTCCCAGGGATTCCGGGTGTGGCCGTACAACTGGCTCTCGGTGTGCCATCGCATGCCGTCGTCAGGCATGTTGGTGCGCCCAATCGGGATCGCGCCCGCGGCGCGAAGCTGCTGGATATGTGGGGCGTCGCGCTGCGCGATCTGGCCCGCGTTGGCTCGGACACCACTCGTCGTGGCGGACCCCCGTAGATCGATGTTCTCTTTCACGGTCATGGGCACGCCGTGTAGCGGCCCGATTGGCTCACCGCGCGCGATCGCTGCGTCCGCGGCGTCGGCCGCCTCCTGCGCCTCCGACTCCAGGACAATCGTGATCGCATTGAGGTCCGGGTTCACACTCGCGATCCGCTCGAGGTGGGCGTCGATCAGCTCGCGCGCGCTCACCTCCCGCGTCCGGACACGAGCCGCCATCTCCGCCGCACTCAACTGCCACAGTTCGCTCGGCATCAAACGGTCTCCTTCAGGCTCCGCTCGAGAACGACGTTCCAGAGGTCGTCCACCCGGCCAGCCGACTCGGGAATGGTCACGCCCAGCCCGGTCAGCCCCGTGCTGATCGCGCTTGACCGCATCACCGGGTTCCCGCCCGACGCCTAGGCGACGCCCCGCTTCTTCGCCCAGCCCTCATCGAAGGGGGTCCAGAAGATCTGCTTCAACACGACCTCCCGGAACTTCCACACGCCGCCTTCCCGCACCAGCCGGTCGTCGTAGTGGCCCGCGCCCCAGAGGGCGCGGCCGCTGCGCGCCCCGGTGCACGGTTCGATCAGGTACCAGCGGGCACGGGCCTCATCCCCCGCCACCGTGATGAGCGGGTTCACGACCCAATGCAGGGCGAAGCTCAGCACTTCGGGGAGGTTCTCAAGGTACTCCGCGATGGCGGCTCGGCCCTCATAGCGTCCGGCCGGACCTCCCTCCCAGACGGCGTCCGCCGTGAAGCGTGGCATCAGGGTCTCGATGTCCCGGTCGTCGATCGCGAAGCAGTACAACGCCTTCAGCTGCTTCACCGCCTCGATGTCATGCAGTTCCCGCACGCGCGCGGCCAGATCCGTGTCTGTCATCACCACATCCCTTCGTCGGTCGGGCGACTACGGTACATCGCACTCTTCGGAGGACGCCGCATCCGAGAACGTGATCGGGTGCGAGGAGCTCGGCAACCCGCCAGTTCCCAGTCCCGCTCGCGGGCCCAGACCGCAGGTGGATCGACGCCGTCTCCCGGCGGCCGACCGCGCCCGGGACGGCGTCGTGGGGGTGCAAAACTCCGTCCGGCCAATAGGCATGGGGGTTGACTTCTCGCGATCTGGCTATGGCCACACCCGCTGCTATGGAAGGAGCGGGTGCGCGAAACTCACACGGCTGGCGGATCGCGTGCTGGCAAGACGGCCGGACCGCAGTCCGCGGATGGGTGATCGGCACCTGTTATTACGTCGCGATTCGGCGCAAGATTCCTCCGGATACCACCGACCGATGTGGATGTCGTCGATCTGGCCGATTCATGGGACGGATGGGGTTTTGCACCCCCACGGCCGGCGCCCCCGGCGTTCGAAGACCGCGAGTTGCTGGCGTAGCGCGAGGTTCTCCAGAACCAGATCCCGACGCTCGCCAGGCAACCGCCGCAGCGCGAAGAGGAACAGACGGAAGTAGGGCCACATGACCGATCTCCTCGATCGGCAGGCTCGGTGCTATCTGGTGCTCGGGCAACGGACGGCGTTTTGGGCCGGCACAGCCAGCTTTGTGCTATCAAGTGGGCGAGAGGGTTGGTTGCGATGAAAACACGGACTGTTGCGGGCCGGACCTGGCACTTCACCCTGGCGATCGGCCGCGTCGTTGGACCGGAGGGCTTTTACCACCCGACGCCCATCGCCGGCGGGCTGGCGGGCGACGTGTACGTGGCCAACATGGGCGGAGGCGATCCGCGGCAGCGAGCGCACAAGATCGACCACCTCACCACCGACGGCGAGTACATCCGCGCGATCGGCCAGGGCGACTTCACCTGGCCGGAGGGGCTCGCCGTCGACCAGGACGGCACCCTCTACTGCTCCGACGCCTATTCCCACAACGTGCTGGCTTACGACTCCGAAGGAACGCGGGTGGCGTCCTGGGGGGAGTTCGGCTCGGCGGAAGGACAGCTGCAGAAGCCCGCCGGCCTGGCGGTCGATGCCGAGGGCCGCCTGTTGGTCGTCGATGGCGACAATCATCGCGTCCAGACCTTCACGCCCGATGGCGAGTTCATCTCGGCCTGGGGAACGGCGGGGAGCGACGACGGGCAGCTCAACCTGCCCTGCGGGATTACCATCGACCCGGCCGGCGATGTCTACGTAGCCGACTGGGGCAACGACCGCGTCCAGAAGTTCGCACCCGACGGGACGTTCCTCCGCCGTTTCGGCTCCACCTTCGATGATGGCGGCCAGCTGCGTCGCCCGACGGACGTCGCCGTGGACAGTGACGGCGATGTCTACGTCGTCGACTGGGGTAACAACCGCGTCCAGATCTATGACTCGGAGGGCGACATCATCACGGGCCTCTACGGAGACGCCCGCGTCCTCTCCGAGACGGCGCAGGAACAGATGGACGCCAACCCGGACTATGTGCGGGCGCTCGACCGAGTCTCCGACGAAGACATGCTGGAGCTCGGCCGGTTCGAGCGGCCCCGCGGCATCGCCATCGATCAAGAGGACCGCGTCGTCGTCACGGACTGCACCCGTTGTCGGCTGCAGATCTATGCGAAAGACAAGGATTTCGCGGACCCGCAGTTCAACCTCTAGCCCGGGCGTCGGGAGTCCTCTCGACCGACAGTCTCAGGAGGCAGCCCATGTCGACCACCCAAGAGATCGCATTGATGGCCCACCTCATGCGCCGAGCCGGGTTCGGCTCGAACCGCGATGAGCTCGAGCGACTTGCCACGCAGGGCTACGACGCCACCGTTGAGCAGTTGGTCGATCCGCCGGACACCATGCCCCGGGCGGACGAGGAGCTCCTCTTCCGCCACATCCCGGCGCTCGAGACCGGCGGCCCCAGCCCAGTCCCGGGCGCGGCCAACTGGCTGTTCCACATGGTCAACACGCAGCGCCCGCTGGAAGAGAAGATGGCCTTCTTCTGGCATCACGTCTTCGCCACCGGCAACTCCAAGGTGGACAACGACAACCACCTCACCATCCAGGTGCGCATGTTCCGCGAGCACGGGATGGGAAACTATCGCGACCTTCTGCTGCGGATCGCCCGCAATCCCGCCATGATCTTTTGGCTGGACAACAACGAGAACCACAAGAGCTCGCCCAACGAGAACTGGGGCCGGGAGCTCCTGGAGCTGTTCTCGCTCGGCGTCGGCCACTACACGGAGACCGACGTCTTCGAGTGCGCGCGGGCCTTTACCGGCTGGACGATCGGCGGCAAGATCCCGCGAGTCCCCTATCACCGGTTCTCCTGGCACTACGAGTTCCGCCCGGAAGAGCACGACTACGGCGAGAAGACCTTCCTCGGCCACACCGGAAACTTCAACGGCGACGACATTATCGAGATCATTCTTCAGCAGCCCGCCTGCTCACGCTTCGTCGCGCGGCACCTCTACAACTTCTTCGTCGCGGACGAGGCCCAAGTTCCCGCCTGGAATATCGAGCCGCCGCGAGACCCGGACGCGATCGAGCTGCTGGCGACGACCCTGGTCGACTCTGGCTACGAGCTCAAGCCCGTCTTGCGAACGCTCTTCCTGTCCGACTTCTTCAAGGACGCCATGTACCAGAAGGTCAAGAGTCCCGTGGAGGTGGTGGTGGGCACACTGCGCCTGACCGGCGACCTGCGCGGGGCGGACCCGCGCCTCATCCCCGCCAGCCAGGAGTCCTCCTACATGGGCCAGGCCCTGCACGACCCGCCCAGCGTTGAGGGCTGGCAGACCGGCCGCGATTGGATCAACAGCGGCTCCGTCGTCCAACGCGTCAACTTCGTCGCCGACCAGATCTCAAACGTGGACCTGCCCGGCGTCCAGCGTATCGTCGAACGCGTCGTCGCTTCCAACGGCGCGCAGCTCAGCCCCGAGGCCCTGGTCGACGAGTGCGTCGACCTGATCGGCCCCGTCGACGTCGCGCCGGCCACCCGCCAGGAGCTCATCGCGCACGCGGAAGGCGAAGGCCCCGTCGCCACCGCCAACGGCGATACGCCCCGCCGTGTCGGGGACATGCTCGCCCTCATCGCCGCCACACCGGAGTACCAGTTCGGCTAGACCCGGAAGAACTGCGGGTCCGCGCCGCGCCCGGATCAAGCGCCACGGGCGCACCGAGAACTCGCTACGGCCGCATGCCCACGCGAAGCTTGGGACCGAGCTGGGTGGCGTTCACCGCGTGAGTCTTGCGGACATCGTCGATGATCGCCGGGCGCGTGTCCCGTCGGTCACGGATCTTGTGGTGTCTCAAAACTCCGTCACGCGGCCTCCCAGGCATACTCGTGGTGGAGGCCACCAAGGATCGGTCGGCTCCGGAGGCGCACGGGTCGCGAAGGACGATGGGGATGCCGGGGTCCATCCGGCGGCTCGTCCCCCAGCGACTGGTGGGGTCGGGTCGCGTTGTCGTACGCGACGTAATCCCGCAAGACGTGCCGGAGGTGGCGCTCGCTCCGCACGCGCACGTGGTCGAGACACTCGCGCCGGAGGGTGCCGATGACGCGCTCCGCGATCGCGCCCGCCTGGGGGGCCCGTACCGGGGACAGCACCGTCGTGATCCCCGGTGCCGCCGCGCGGCGGACGAAATCGCCGCCGTAGCAGCGATCCCGATCCCGAATGAGGAATCGGGGCTGCACTCCCCAAGGCGTGGCCTCACGGATCTGCTGCCAGACCCAGGCCTGCGTCGGATGGCGGGTCACGTTCCAGTGCATCAGGCGCCGGCGATCATGGCGGATCACGACGAACACGTAGAAGGTGCGGAACGGCAACGTCTGCACGGTGAAGAAGTCCGCGGCCCAGATCTCGGACACGTGCAGGCGCAGGAAGGCCCGCCAGCTCGCTGAGGGCGGCCGCCGAATCCCGGCACGATAGCGGCGGACCGTCGTCGCACTCACCCTGAAGCCGAGCGCGCGGAGTTCGCCCACGATCCGCTGCACGCCCCAGCGCGGGTTCTCCTGCACGATCTGGGTCAGGGCCGCCCGCGCCTCGGCGTCGATCCGCGGGCGACCCGGCCGGCCCCCGCGGCTGCGCCAGCGCCAGTACCGCCGCCACGCCGTGCGATGCCAGCGCACCACCGTCGCCGGCTGCACGATATGCACATGGTCGCGCCAGCCATGCCACTCGTGCGCAATCAGCGACCAGAGGCGTCGGTCGGCGTCTCGCAGTGCCGGGCGCCGGCCGGGGCGCTCGAGGACCGTCAACTGGTGACGGAGGACGAGGTTCTCGAGGATCAGATCCTGCCGCGTTCGGCCGCACAGCCGCAGCAATCGCAGCATCATCTTGAGCGCAAACCACATGCCATCCCTCCTCCGACTGGCAGGAGGTTCGCGGCGGCGGTGCGATTGGGCAAGCCGAGTCGGACGGGGTTTTGGCACCCTACAGCCGTCCGCATGCCCGGCATCGGAACCGCCGGTACCCCAGCGTTGTGCGGTGCTTTCGTATGGTCGGGGGATTCGAACGACAGCGCGGACAGGGCATCGGCGTCTCCTCCTCACCTCGTGAGCGAGGCTACGCTACCGATACGAGCCCTGAGATCTGACAGAACCCGCGGCGTTCGTTTGCCCGGGTAGGGATCTTCCTTAGGGGTTCATCGGGACTCCCCCTAAGGAAATCTGCGCGTCGGTCGATGATGAGGATGGACGAAGGATCGCCGCGCAAAGCCACTCGGCCAGGACGCCGGAGAAAGGCAAACCTCGGGAAACCGGGGAACGCAAAGTCACGGGTCTACGGCCTCTCGCGGGCTAAGATCGCCGGACCGCCCACGCGCCATGCTTCTGGTCGTGATCCGCGGTTCACTGTGCGTCTCCCTGAAAAGTGCTCCGCGGCAATTGGGCCCGCGGTTCGTGGCAGGGGGAGACGATGGGCGCTTCGTTCGGCAACTGGTCGCGGTCCCGCGCGTCGCGCCTGCACGGCGATGAGCGTGCGTTGACCAGCGTGCTCTTCGCGGTTGGCCTGATGCCCTTCTTCCTAGCAATGCTGGCGATCGTGACCGATGTCGGCTTCGTCATGGCGACGCGCTCTGACCTCCAACGCTCGGCCGACGCCGCCGCCCGCGCCGGGGCCCTCCATGTCCTTGAAGACCCCGCCTTGGCGCGAACAGAGGCCCAGGGCAATGCGCAGATCAACTACGCAACGCTGGTGACAAACAGTGCCTCGATCGATGGGGTGCGAGTGACAGTCGCGCTGCAGGCGAATGCGCAGAGCCTGTTCAGCCCTGAGAGCTGGCTCAGCTTCGGCGAGCCGTTGGTCCGCGCTGCAGCGACGGCCCGCGTGGCCAGCGCTCGGCTGCCGGGACCGGGGGTCTTCTGCGTCGGTGTTTCGCTAACGGCGCAGCAATCCGCCGAGATCGTCCAGCTCACCCAGGGCAGTCCGCTCTCGCAGACCTGGGCCGATCTCGATCCGTTCATCACCATCCTGCGGGCTGGGGCCTCCTCCGGGTCCAACGCCGGATTCATCGACATCGAGGGGCCAGTCAACGAGAACACGCGCGACTGCCTGCGGGATGGATCGGCGAACCCAGTGGAACCGGTCGAGGAGACGCAACCGGGCCTCTCCACCGGCCAGGCGGCGCAGGCCCTGCAGGACCGGCTCCAAGCCGCCCAAGCCCGCAACTGCTTCGATTGGGCCGATGTTGTGGCGTCAATCCAGGAGGCCGACCCGGACGGCGATGGCGTCGCCGACGCAGGCGCGTGGCGGTGCGACCCGCTTACGAATCAGGCAACGGCGGTGGTGCTCGTCCCGATCGTCAACGAGGACTTCCAGAGTCAGCAGGGGACATCGCAGATCACGCTGCACGATTTGGGTCCCACCAGCACGTACCAATTCGGGCTGTACTGGATCGACCCACAGCGGACGTTCGAGGACCTGAATGCCAACAAGTGGAAGTTCGATACGCCGAACGGGCAAGGGCATGCAGAACTCAAGGGCGTCTTCCTGCTAGACCGCCCCATGGTGATCACAACGGCAACATCGAACCCGGATGGCGGCGTGGTGGACTGCGACCCCAGCGCGGCCGGGTACTGCTTCGTGCAGCTGGTGGATTAGGAGCGCGGTATGGGACGACGCGAGCAGGTGCAACGGTCGCTGCGACGCCTCGGGCGGGCGCTGACGACGCCCGTGCGCGGGCTACATCGGGCTCGGGAAGGGTTGGCTGTCCTGGAGCTGGCGTTGATCATGCCGCTGATCGTGGTCCTGATCATGTTCGTGGCGGACATGGGGCTGCTCTTCTACGGATACGTGAGCGCAAGCAACGCGATCCGGGAGGGCGCGCGTTGTGGAGTCGTGGGGTACGACGACGCGGCGGTGATCGCCCGCGTGCAGGACGCGGCCGGGATCACCGTGCCAACGGCGGTGTCGGTGTCGGACCGCAGCGCGGCCGGGATTGGCGATGCCTTCACAGTCACGGCGAGTTTCGAGCACACGTATCTCACGCCGCTCATACCCAGTCTCGATCTAACGCAATACACCCGGAGCTCGACGATGCAGCTGGAAACAGACACGTTCGACCGGACCGGATGTGCCGGATGACGTGGTTACCGGAGACGGGAACGAACGCCGTCCCAGTCATGAGGAGGTCGTAATGGCATTGATTAGACCGAAGCGTGGAATCCCCACGGCACCAGAACCGGCGCCGCCTCCGGCAGAGCCGATGCCAATGGAACGTCCGGCCGCGGGACAGACGGATGGAGGGCTGCCCGGCGCGGATGCGGTGCCGCGCAATCCGCTGCTGACCGATTCGGAGACGGGACTGCCGACACCGTTGCTGTTTCGAGAGCGCATCGATCGGGCCTGGCTGGACCTCCAGCGTGCGGCCGGGGTGGTAGGGCTGGCGGAGATCGAGATTCGGGTCGATGGGGCTGCGGCGCCGGCGGCGATCTCGGAGGCGCGCCGCGCGCTCGCCGTCACGGTCTCGCGGACGATCCGCGGTACGGATAGCGCGACGTTTGTCGGCCCGGATCGGATCTGGCTGCTCCTGCCGAAGGCGCACTCCCTGGCCGGGGCCCGCAACGCGGTTCGCCGCCTGCTGGGTGCCCTGGAGGGACCCCTGACGTGGGCAGACCGCGAGCACTCCCCCACCCTGCGCGCCGGCGTGACCGTGGCCAGACCGGAGGAGGGTCAGGTGGAGGATCTGATTCGGGACGCCCAGATTGCGCGGGCGGGGGCCGCCTGGGCAGGCGCGCAGGATGGGGTGGGCGTGGTTGAGTTGGGCCCCGGGTTCGTCGGGGTGGCGCCGCATGGAGATCCCGGACACGAAGACGGCGGGGAGTGGGGAGCGCATCCCGACGGACCCTGCCTGGACTGTGTAGGGCAAACGCAACCGGCGACGCAAGACTCGCGGGACGGCTGGGACGCGATGGTCGTGCGGCGCTCGTATTAAGCCGTGGTCTCACTCCAACACGATGCGATCGATCACGGACACTGCTGTCTTCCCTAGCCGCCGCCCGCACGCCCCTGAGCCATAGCCCCCACACGCCACGGCGCCTGGCTCCACTTCTCGAAGGCGGAGCAGGACGCCACCGGGGGGCGTTCGTGACGATCATCGCAGTGGTGCGGGCGGTGTAAGTTCTGCGGTTCCCCCTCTAGGGGCCGACCGCCTCGCCTGCCGGAGGTATCGCAGGCATCCAAGAAGCTGTTCGACGCGGCGTCGGCTCCTCAATCGCTGCTACAGAGTCTCGGTCAGAACGCGCGATGCAGCATGGCGTCCCCCCCGCGCACGTGGCGGCGAAGATTCTCGATCCACAGGTCGCCCACGCGTTGCAGATAGAGCGGGGAAGAGGAGGCGTTGTGTGGCGTGATCAGCACGTTGGGGAGGTCCCACAAATCGTCATCGGCCGGCCACGGCTCGGTTGGAAGCACATCGGTACAGAAGTGACGGAGGCGCCCGTCCCGGAGGGACTGTTTGAGGGCTGGAATGTCGACCAGGGCCCCACGTCCGACATTGATCAGCGTGGCGGTCTGCTTCATGAGCGCCAGGGCGCGCTGATCGATGAGGCCCACCACCTCCGGGGCGACCGGGATCGCGAGCACCACAAAGTCCGCCTCGGGCAGGAAGTCGCGGAAGTCGGCCATAGTTCCCTGACGATCCACGTTCGCCACCGCGCCGGTGGTGCGACGGATACCCAGGACTCGCATGCCAAACGCCTTGCCATAGCTGGCGACACGGCCGCCGATCGCGCCCAGGCCCACAATCAGCAGGGTCTTGTCGCTGAGGCTTTCCAGCCGAAGCATCTTCCACCGGTGCTCGCGCTGATGCTCGCGCAGCTCGCCGAGGTGCTTGGCTGACCAGAGGACAAAGCCGAAGGCAACTTCTGCCACCTCAGGAGCGTTGGCCCCCGGGCTATGGGTCAGCACCGCCTGCTTTTCACGCATGACGTCGTAAAACAGTCCATCGATGCCTGCATCTTCGGTATGGGCCCAGCGCGGTACCGGAATCTGTATGACCGCCTCGACGAACGCGTTCGTGTAGGCGTCGGCGGCGTAGACGATCAGATCACAGTCCCTTGGAGACTGCGACCATGCGCCATCGGCCTCGATCAGGGCCCATTGCAGATCCGGCACAATCGCCTGCGCCGCGGCCCCATAGCGCTCGAAGAACTCTCGACCAGCAGCAACTTTCACGAGCTGCGTCCTCTACATGATTCGCGATCGGTGCGGTGACAATAGCGCGGGACGCCTGTGGGGCTATGGGAGACCGAAACCTGAGGGGCGACAAGACTCGGATCGGTTGCCTCGTCCCAGAGCGGGAACGCAGACGATCGAATACTCGTGCCTCACCGGCTCGTGCATCCGTGCCGAGACGCAAGCATTCTCCGAGGATCGGATTTTGACGCTGTGGGACCACAAAACTCGGATCGGCTCCCGTCTACCGGATGGAACACAGACACGGTCTCATACTCGTGCCCCACAGGCTCAATCCGGAGATCTTCATGACCCTCACGGAGGCCTAGATCCTCATCGAGGGCTGACGCCGGGAGTACAACCAGATCCGCCCCCACAGCGCCCTCGGCTACCCCCTCCCCCGCCCCGGAATCGCTGGAGATCCGAGCTCCCCACCCCGCCCGCTGGGCAAGTCCAAGGGTCCCGGCGCTAACTTAGCGGCTGGTACAACAATCGGGGGCAGGTCACTCCCGCCAAGCCGGAAGGGTCGATCGCGCTCGCGGTCATGTCGAACTGGGTGCGGAACCAATATGGCACCGCACAGCGGGGCGTGATGGTGCCCAGCGTTGGGTTTGGCTAAACGGTCTCCAAGCTGGGCGATCCGGGGTTGGGGATGACATCAGCTGCGGACAGCGGATAGGCCTCTTTGCGATAGACCTGTACGCGGTGGAAACCGAAGTCGGCCACGAAGAGCCGGTCGCCATCGACGCGGACGGAGGCGGGAGCGCGGAAGCGCTTCTGGGCCTCCAGGGTGGTCATCTCCCGCATGCGCAGCACCTTGGCGTTGGCCATCAGGTAGACCCGCCCCAATTTGGAGATCGTGGCGTCGCCGATGAATCGCTCGACGTAGCGGCCGTTGCGGTCGAAGAGGAGGACGCGATTGTTGCCGCGGTCGGCCACGTAGATGTCGCCGTGCTGATCGACGGCGACACCGGCAGGGCGATTGAGCTGGCCGTCACCGTCGCCGCTGGAGCCGATCGTGAGCAATGGGTCGCCGGCCGGACTGAACTTCTGGACGCGATCGTTGCGCCAGTCGCCGATGTAGATGCAGCCCTCGGCGTCGAGTGCGATGCCCCAGGGCATATCGAGCTCACCGCTGCCGCTGCCGTGGGTGCCGAAGCCGTCGATGTATTCACCCTCGACGGTGAAGCGCTGCACGCGATGGTTCATCGTGTCGACGACGAGGAGATGCCCGTCGGCATCAAGGGCCATGTGCGCCGGGCGGTCGAGCTGGCCGGGCGCGCTGCCGTGCTCGCCCCAGCGCGCGAGTTCCTCGCCGTCGCGCGTGATGGTCGTGATCGAATGCTCCGCCTCGTCCGAGACGATCAGCCGTTCCTCGCGGTCGCAGATGATCCCGACGGGCCAGGTCCATCCCCCCTCGAGCCCACCCACGCTCTCTGACTCCCCAGACGGTCGAGAGATGACGCCCAGATTCTCGTCGTCCCGGCTGATGGTGCAGATCACGCCCCCCACCTCGAACGGGCCCCGGCGCAGACAGTAGATCCGCCCCTCCGCGCCCAGCGCGATATCGATGGGGTACCAGGTAACGCGGCGCATCCCCAACGTCTCTTCGTAGGGGAAGCCCGCGCGGAGCAGCGCCTCGAAGGCGCCGGGCGCGCTGGTTCCAGCGGGCGTGGCGTCGTTGGTCTCAGTCGTCATCTCGGTGTCCCCACCTTCCCCGCGTACGGTGTGATCTGCTCGAAGGCGCCCCCCACGATTGCGGTCGGATCGATGCCCATCCACTGGTCGAGCAGGCTGCTGTAGACGCTCCGGAAGTCGATGGTGGGTCGCAGATCTTCGCCGTTGAGCCAGTCCTTGGGCTCGATCGAGGGGTATGCGCCGTAGAGGCCGCCGGCGACGCCGTCGCCGATCAGGTATGCGCCGCCAGCGGAGCCGTGGTCGGTGCCGGAGCCGTTGTCTTTGATGCGGCGCCCGAACTCGGAGAAGACCAGCACTGTCACTTCCTGGGACGCGTCCTGGCCCCGCAGGTCATCCATGAAATCGGCGATCGCCTCCGTTAGCTGGGTGAGCAACTGTGGCTGCGTGACCGACTCGTTGGCGTGGAGGTCGTACCCGGGGTGCTGGGTGTAGAAGATGCGTGTGCCGAGGTCAGCGGTGTGCACACGCACGACATCGCGCAGCGCCTGCGCGATGGAGTTGGGCGCGTACTCGATCCCGGAGGAGTAGCGGGAGGGCACGTCAGCGAGCATGTCGGCGCTCTTGAGAACGCTGCGACCCGTCTGCGCGAGGTAGTCCTGCACGATGCCGCTACCGACGCCCGGTGTGTACATGCGTTTGAAGCTGTCGAGGTCCTTGGTGCGCTCCTCTTCTACCTCGACCTTGGTCATGAGACCGAACTGGTCGAGGTTGGCGATCGAGGTGACGGTGACGCCGGAGGCCGCCAGCGCGCGTGGCAGGCCGCGGCCGAAGCTGACCGCCGTCAGGGGGTTTGCCGAGCCCGGGTCGAACTCCCGCGTGACCTTCGCGAGCCAGCCCTCGGTCGCGATGACGTCGGGCTCACAGGTGTGCCAGATGTCCATGGCGCGAAAGTGGGAGCGGCTGGAGTTCTCCCAGCCAACGCCTTGGACGACGGCGACATCGCCCGCGTCGTAGAGCGCGTTGAGCGCTTTGGCCGCCGGGTGCCACGCGAGCTCGTCGTTGATCGGGAGCGCGTCCTCGATCGGGAGGCTGACGTTGGGCCGGGCGTCGCGGATGACGCCGCTCTGATAGGGGATGACGGTGTTCATGAAGTCCAGCCCACCTTTGAGCTCGATCACCACGAGTACGGGGGCCTTCTGCCGCGTGGTCGTCATGGCCGGCCCTTCCTAGGCGAACTGGTATTCGGGCGCGGCCACGATGAGCCGCAGCATTTGTCCGATGCGGGCCTCGGTCTCCTGGGTGGGGCTGTTGCTACACGAGAGGGAGCCGTGTTCCTCCGCACGCTCGATGAGCGTCGCCCGCGTCTTCGGACTGGCCATGATCGGGCCGCAGAGGTCCAGGCAGCGGTCGACCAACTGCTCGGGCGTCGCGTCGCCGGCGGCGGCCACGCGCCGAACGATGGAGGCGATGCCCGGCCTTGCGGTGTCCGTCATCTGCTCGACGGCGAAATTGACGCGCTCGGTGAGCGTGCCGGAGTCGAGCCACTCCTGGCCCGTGTGCCAGCCTTCGACGGAAGGCGGGTTCATCAACTCCTGCCCCATCAGCATTGCGGCACGGGAGAGCCGGGCGACGGAGAGGTTCGGCACCGGCGGGACCCCGGCGAGCTTGATTGCGCCACCAACGAATTCGACGGGGCTCTTGACTCGCCGGAAGCGGGCCGCTTTGAAGAAATTGGCGTTGAGCAAGGTCCGCATCACCTGGCGGATGTCGCCATCCGACTCGACGAACGTGGAGACGAGCACGTCGATGGCGTCGGGGTTCCGCGGCGGTGTCGCGTTCCACGATGGCACCTGCGGCTCGTCCGCCACGAAGAAGTTGTAGAGGTGCCGACAGATGAAGCGCGCGCAGGCGTCCTGCTTGACGATCACATCGATCACGTCGTCGCCGTCAACGACGGTCTGGCCGAGGAACGTCTTCTCCTCGCTATCGTGGTCGGCCTCGTCGAACGCGAAGTCCGCGTCGGAGGTGCTGTACGGGTAGATCGGGATCGGCTGGGTGAACGTCCACCCCGTGAATGCCCGTGCCGCGGCCTTGACATCGTCCTCCGTGTAGCTGCCGATGCCCATCGAGAACAGCTCGAGCAGTTCGCGCCCGTAGTTCTCGTTCACCGCTTTCGCATGGTTCTTCGAGTTGTCGAGCCAGTCGATCATCGCCGGATCGCGCGAGAGATCTCGCAGGATCTGGCGCATGTTGCCGAGCCCGTTCTCGCGGAACAGGGCGATCTGCGCCACCGACGTGCGGGCGTGCGAACTCTTGAAGTACCCCGTCGCGAAGACGTGGTGCCAGAACAGGGCCATCTTCTCGCGCAAGGGGCGCGGACCGTTCGCCAGGTTGTAGATCCAGCGCGATGCCCAGCCGGTCGGTACTTCCGGGCTGGTGGACGTGGGGAGGTAGCGGTCCAGGAGATCCTGATCGGGATCGGAGAGCGCGCCTGGGTGGAGGAGCTCCTCGACGACCTCCTCGTAGGGCCGCTCGATGAGTTGCTCCAGTTCGTCCCGGTTGGCGCCCACGCCAACCCGGCGCATCAAGTGCGCCATCAGATCGATGCGGTCGTCCGCCATCGCAACCCCGCGTTTCAGTGTCGCGCCGTTCCTGGCGTCGCCTGCCGCGGCAACGCTACTGACGCCTCGTACCATAGGGCTTCGTGAGATCCGAGGAGCAGGGGCTTCGCGACTGATCGCCCAGCCTGCAACTGTTAGCGGTTCTGTCAGATCTCCGGGCCTCCCGGGATCTCGAGCCGTTGCGGGCTGGCTTTCGCCCGGGACCACCAGATGGGGAGAGTCCCTTCGCACTGGTCTTTCCGGCCGTCTGACGCAGGGCATCTGACGGAACCCGGAATTGCGGATTCGAGAGGGAATCGAAGGTGCGGGTTGCCCAGGCGCCGATCACTTACGCACGGTCGGCACGATCGCCGGGGTGCCCGTGGGAACTTCCGGGGCCGGGGCGCAGATGGACAAGCGAGACCCACTGGCAGGGCGCCTGTGGTGTCTCAAAACCTCATCACGCGGCCTCCCAGAAGTACTCATGGTGTAAGCCGCCCAGAATCGGCCGGCTTGCCAGGCGCTGCGCCGCACCGCGGCGCGCCGGCGTCCGCGGACCGGATGGCGGCTGGTCGCCAAGGGACTGGTGGGGGCGCGTGTCGTTGTAGTACGCGACGTAATCCCGCAAGACGTGCCGGAGGTGGCGCTCGCTCCGCACGCGCACGTGGTCGAGACCCTCGCGCCGGAGGGTGCCGATCCCGCGCTCCGCGATGGCGTTCGCCTGGGGGGCCCGCACCGGGGACAGCACCGTCGTGATCCCCAGTGCGGCCGCGCGGCGGACGAAATCGCCGCCGTAGCAGCGGTCCCGATCCCGAATGAGGAATCGGGGCTGCACTCCCCAAGGCGTGGCCTCACGGATCTGCTGCCAGACCCAGGCCTGCGTCGGATGGCGGGTCACGTTCCAGTGCATCAGGCGCCGGCG
>QGNQ01000037.1 GCA_003228175.2 Chloroflexota bacterium | reverse complement strand
CTCGGTTACCGACCCCCCGCCCCAGAATCCCAAGAGATCAGACCGCCCCTCCCCGCCCAGTGGGCAGACCGGAGGCTCCCGGCACTAACTTAACGACTGGTACAACGATCGGGGGCAGGTCAGGAGGGCAAACTCGGTCCGCAGGTTGGAGACGGTTTGAGACGACCGCACGGGGACCGGCCTCCGGCGCGGCGAGTCGCTCGAATGGTAGCCAGGGCCGAACACCTGTGCTAAGTTAATCGACGTCACCTGCACCACAGCAAAGGTGCCCCCAGCAACGCGTAACGGGGGCCGCTCCAAAAGAGCGGCCCCCTTTTTTTATGCCCGAGAGGAGGAACGACATGCCACCTCCGCGAGAGGACACATGGCGATCCCGCATCGTCGGCGAGGCGAGCGTCGACCCCGCCACTCTTGAGGCCCATCCGGACAACTGGCGCCTGCACCCACGCCTGCAACAGCAGGCCCTCGCCGGCGTCCTCGACGCGATCGGTTGGGTACAGCGTGTCGTCGTCAATCGCCGCAGCGGCCGCCTCGTCGACGGGCATCTGCGCGTCGCCCTCGCGCGCGAGCGCGGCGAGGCCACGATCCCGGTGATCTACGTGGATCTGGACGAGACGGAAGAGGCAACCGTCCTCGCGACACTGGACCCGATCGCCGAGCTCGCCCGCATCGACTCGGCGGCACTGCAGCGGACGTTGGCGTCGGTCGCGAGCACGGATCGCGCTGTCGAGCGACTGCTGGAGCGCGTGGCGGCGAGCGCCGGCCTCGGGCGGGAGTGGGAGGGCGCGACGGACCCAGACGACCTGCCGCTGGCGCCGACGCCGCGCGCGCGGCCCGGCGACCGCTGGATCCTTGGCGACCACCGGCTGCTCTGCGGAGACGCGACCGACGGGGCGCTGGTGGGCGAAGGGATGGGCGCGGAACGCGCCGCGCTCATCGCCACCGACCCGCCATACTTCGTTGATTACGACGGCAGTAATCACGCGGGGCAGCGCGCCGCCTCGCGCGCACCCCGTCCCACGTGGGATCACGATCCGGGCGAGGCCGCGGTCGCGGACTTCTACACGGCGTTCCTGACGGCCGCGCTCGCGGTCTCCGCCCCCGGCGTCGCCGTCTACCAGTGGCACGCCGAACGCCGGCGCGCCGAGGTCACGCATGCCTGGGCGGCGGTGGGCCTGCACCCGCATCAAACAATCGTCTGGGTGAAGGCACACGCCGTCCCGGGCCACTCGCACTACCCCTGGCAACACGAGCCGGCGCTCTACGGCTGGCGACCAGGCGAGTCGCCACCGCGCCCGTTCGCGGGCGGATCGACGGTCTGGTCGGTGGCGGCGGTGGAGCCCCGCACCGGTCATCCCACCCAGAAGCCGGTCGAGCTCTTCGCGCGTCCGATCCGCGCGCACACCCTGCCGGGCGATGTGGTGCTGGAGCCGTTCGCCGGCAGCGGCAGTCAGATCATTGCTGCCGAGCAGACCGGGCGGCGCTGTTTCGCGGTCGAGCAGGATCCCGCCTACGTCGACTTGGCGGTCGCCCGCTGGGAGACCTTCACGGGTCGGGACGCGGAGGTGTTCCGTGCCTAGGCCGACGAAGCTCACCCCAGAAGTACACCGCACCATCGTGGAGTACATCCGCGCCGGGGCGTACGACCACGTGGCGGCGCAGGCGGCCGGGATCGCCCCCTCGACGTTTCGGCGCTGGCTGGAGCGTGGGGCCCCCGGGCGACCGCCCTACCGCGCGTTCGCCGCCGACGTTGCGCAGGCACGCGCACAGGCGCGCGTCGCCGCCGAGATCGAGGTGCGGCGCGACCACCCCCTGTCCTGGTTGCGGTACGGCCCCGGGCGGGAGCGGCCCGGGGCGCCCGGCTGGACGCAGAGCGTGCAGCACGAGCACAGTGGGCCCGAGGGCGGACCGATCCCGGTGGCGACGTTGATCCGGCTGTTCGACGCGCTCCCGGATGAGGACGCCGACGGCCCAAGCACGACCGGAGGCATCCGATGACGGCGAACCCCGACGCGGCGGCTCGGCGCCTGAAGCGCACCGTCCAGGACCCCGTGCGCTTCGCCCGCACGTTCCTGGGGCTCGACCTCTGGCCCACGCAGGAAGCGATTCTGCGCAGCGTGGCCGAACACCCCCGGACCGCCGTGAAGGCCTGTCATGCCAGCTCGAAGACGTTCACCGCGGCGGCCGCTTTGCCGTGGTGGATCACCTGCTTTCCGGACGGCGTGGTGATCACGACGGCCCCGACCTGGCACCAGGTCGAGCGGGTGCTCTGGCAGCAGGTCCGTCAGATGGCGCAGGAGACGACGCTCGTCACCTATCCCATCCCCCGCAAGACGGAGCTTCGACTCGACCCGTCCCGCTACGCGATCGGACTCTCGACCGATGAGGCCGTGCGCTTTCAGGGGTTCCACGGCCACATCCTCGTGATCATCGATGAGGCGCCCGGGGTGCGGTCGGAGATCTGGGAGGCGATCGAGGGGATTCGGGCCGGGGGGGACGTGCACGTGCTCGCGCTCGGCAATCCGACCGACCCGAGCGGTCCCTTCGCCGACGCCTGGGGCGTCCAAGCGGCGAGCTGGCACGCGTTCACGATCTCGGCGTTCGATACGCCGAACCTGGCCGGCCTCGGCCGCGAAGACCTGCTCGCACTCGAGGACGATGCGCTCGATCACAACGTCCGTCCCTACCTCGTGACCCGTCGCTGGGTGCGCGAGAAGTGGGAGGAATGGGGCCAGCACGGCAGCCCGCTGTGGGAGGCGCGGGTGCTGGGGCAGTTTCCCGTCCAGACCAATGAGGCACTGTACCCGCTCGCCTGGCTGGAACAGGCCAAGATCCGGGTCCGGCCGGACGCCGGGACGCAACCGATCGAGGCCGGCCTCGATGTCGCGGGGCCCGGCGAAGCGGAGACGGTCGTGGCCATCCGCCAGGGCTCGAATTTGCTCGCGCTGCAGGCCTGGCCGGGCGCGGACCCGATCGAGGCGGTCGTCAGTTTTCTCGCTCCCTGGCAACGGCGAATCACGACGGTGCGCGTCGACGAAGTCGGCCTCGGGTATCACTTCGCGCTCGACCTTCGCAAGCGGGGCTTCCCGGTCGAGGGGGTGAACGTTGGTAAGCCAGCTCGGAATCCGGAGCGCTTCCTGAATCTGAAGGCGGAGATCGCCTGGGGATTCCGGGAGCGGCTCGAGAAGGGGGACTGCACGGGCCTCAGCGACGAACAGGCGATCGCGCAGTTCGCCGGGCTGCACTACGCGCACGACGCGCGGGGGCGCATCGTGGTGGAGTCGAAGGAGTCGCTGCGCAAACGGGGCCTGCCCTCCCCGGACCGGGTGGACGCGATTCTCCTGGCGTTCGCGGGCCGGAGCCGGACCCGCCTGCTCACCCCCACGCGTCCGGACCCCGGGGCGATCTTCGCGGGCATTTGGGACAAGAAGTTCTGATGCGGGCGGGGCCAAGCGGCGCGTGTCGGCGGTGGCAAAGATCGCCGCGCTCCCCCCTAGCGGCGGGCGTGCTGGGTGGTGAGGGCGATCGCCTCGCCACCCGCGATCAGCACGCGTCCCTGCTTGAGGGTTCGCAGGTGCCGCGGGCACACGCCGATCTCCACCCGATGCTCCGTGGCGCGAACGGCGGCGGTCCCACACGGGGAAGCGGCGGTGGGCCGCAGCGCGTACGCGTAGACGGTGACGGGCACAGCGCGTCCCGGCTCCGCGCAGACGTCACACCAGAGGCGCTGTACCCGACGGGCTTCGGCAAGTTCCTGCCGCCAGAGGCGCGACACGGGTCAGTCCCCCCCCAGGCGGCGGCGGTGCGCCGGATGGCGCGGCCCGCCCGCCCGCGGACGTCGTCGCTGTGCGAGGCGCGCGGCGACCGCATCCACGGCACGAGTGGCGGGCCGGCCGGACCCCCCAAGCGCCCGCCGGGATCGCACCGCGTCCGCCTCGTGGACGCGCTCCTCGGCGTCCCGCACCAGCGGCGCCGCCTCCCTGCGAAGGGCGTGATCTCGTCGTTGCGGCGCGTCCGCCCGGCAGACCGGGAGGGCATCGGCCCGGTGCTGTGCTCGCCTCGCTGCCGCTGGGCCGTTCATTCGCGCCACCCCCTCAGCCGTTGATTGTCCTGAGGATAGAACATGCGTCCTATTCATGGGAGCCCCGCGACGGGTAGCCCCTCGCACCTCGGAAGCCCCCCCGACCGGTGTTGGGGCGGTGGGCCCGGCACTGTGGGGCATCGGTGGGTGCAGCCCATCCTTCAGTCTTGAAGAACAAGTCTTGGGTTTTGCGCGGTCGCTGCCAAGATGTGCCGTCAATACGGGAGATTCGAGCCCTTACCTCCGCGCAAAACCCGCTGACGTTCTGCCTTTTAATCCGACGGTCCGGGGCTCGAATCCCTGGGTCAGGCAGCCGGCCGCTGTGCTTGACTTCGGGCCGAAGCAGAGCGTCCATGGACTCATGATGGATGCCACGACGACGACCCCGTTGGACCTCCCCGCCCTGATCGAGACCTATCTCGCTCGCTGCGTCATCGAAGGCAAATCCCCCCGCACGGTCCGCGCTTACCGGGAGACGCTGGGCCGCTTCGTCCGCTGCCTGCAGGAGGACGGGGCGCCGCTGGATCCCGACGCGGTCCGCCCCGATCACGTGATCGCCTACCTCGTCCGCTACGCCCAGCACAGCCCCGACACCCGCCACCGCTACTTCCGCGAAGTGCGCTGCTTCTGCACCTGGCTGCGCGCCGCCGGCTACACGGAGAACGACCCCTTCCGCGGCCTGCGCAACGTCGGGCTGCCCCAGAAGATCGTGCCGCCGTTCACGCCGGCGGAGATCCAGACCCTGCTCGCTCGCTGCAACGAAGGCACGTCGGTCGGCAGTCGCGACCAGGCGCTGCTGCTGACCTTGCTCGATACCGGCGTCCGCTGCGCGGAGGCGGTGGCCCTCGACCTCGACGACTGCGACTTCGCGACCCGGCGCCTCCACGTCCGCCACGGCAAGGGCGACAAGGCCCGGGTCGTGCCCTTCGCCGCCCGCTGTGCCGATGCGCTCTCCACCTATCTATTAGACCGGGGCACGGAGCCGGGGCCGCTCTTCCTCAGCGCCCGCTACGGGCGCCTGCACCCGGGCGTGCGCCTAGGCGTCAACGGCCTCAAGATCCGCCTGCGCACCCTCGGCCGCGAAGCCGGGATCCCCAAAGTGCACGCCCACCGCTTCCGCCATACGTTCGCGACCTGGGCGATCGCGCACGACGCCCGCGAGCTGGATGTCCAACACCTCCTCGGGCACAGCTCGCCCGATATGGTGCGCCGCTACAGCGCCACCTACCGCAGCGCCCAGGCCGCCGAGCGCCACCACGCCTTCTCCCCCGGCGATCAGATGCTCGCCGGCATCCCCGACCTCCGGTCCTGACCGCGTCCCGGAATGCGCCCGAATAGGCCCTAATAAGTGAGGTGGCGCGGCCGGCCACCCTGCGCGTCCCCGGTCGCCACACCGCCCCGATATCATGCTTCCCAAGCAGAGGGTCGCCGGTTCGACCCCGGTCTCCCGCTCCATTTCCCCTGCCACGACCGCGACACCCTCGACGACGACGGCCGCTTCGACGCGATCTTCAAGCGCTGCCACGGCGTCTGCCCCGTCCCCTGCGTGGGCGATTACGACAAGAGTGAGCTTTCCGGACGTGGTTCGGCTCGACGACTTGCGGGACCCGACACCCTATGCGCGGTCGGAGCCGGAGGCGTCGCCTCGGACCGACACTCCCGCCAATTCCTCGAGCACCTTGATCAGGGCCCAGTTCTCCTGGTCACCGAGGCCGGCCGCTTCGGCGGCGAGGTATGTCTGGGCCGTCGCTGAGCCCAGCAGCAGCGGGACCGAGACCTCGCGGGCGAGCTCGCAGGCGAGCGTCACGTCCTTGACCAGGGTGTGCAGACCCTGACGGGCCAGCTGGCCTTCCGGAGGAACCGGGTCCCGCGTCATCACATTGTCGACCATTGCCTCGAAGACCCGGCTGGCGCCGCTCGAACTGGAGATGACCTCGCGGATCACCTCCACGCGCAGTCCCGCTTTCACCCCGAGCACCAGCGCCTCCATAGCGGCGACGATGTTGGAGGCCGCCGTCAGGTTGTTGAGCAGCTTGACGGTGGCCCCGGAACCGCTCGGCCCGGCGTGGATGACGCGCCCGCCGAACGCCTCCAGCACCGGCCGCACGCGCTCCAGGGTCGACGCCTCTCCGCCGACCATGACCGTCAGGGTGCCTTGCTCGCGCTGGGCGATGCCCCCGCTCACCGGCGCGTCCAGGACCGCAACTCCGCGTGCTTCTCCAGCCGCGGCCAGATCGCGGATGAATCCCGGGCCGACGGTGCTGGTCTCGATGTAGACGTCCCCGGGCGTGGCGCCGGCCAGCACCCCGTCCTCACCGAGCGCGACCTCGCGGCTCGCGGGAAGCGATGACAACGAGCTGAGCACCACGTCTGAGACCGCGGCGACCTCCCGTGCGCTCCCCGCCGAGGTCGCCCCAAGCCGGAGGAGATCGTTGACTGGCGCTTGCCGAACGTCCCGCACCGTGACCTCGAACCCCGCCTCGACGATCCGCGACGCGATGGGCTTCCCCATGCCGCCGAGCCCGATGCATCCGACCTTCATGGTCCCCCCTGCCCGTGGGCGCGATGGCTCAGTCCTCGTAGGGCCGCTCGCCCTCACACATGACCCTATACAGCTCCCACAATTCCCGAAACGCGCCGCACTTCGTGCTTCGTAAGCACTTCCCGGTTGCTCGCCCCTCCTGCGATCAGCTGGACAACGCATCGCTCGCGTGCTGTTAGTTCTAGCCGATTACGCATTGCCGCCCACCGCCGTCGATGAGCCACGGCATAAGCGATCGAACCGACGATGCGACGGGACGCCGCGGGACTCGCTCGCGGCTGCGCCTCCGGGACCTGCAAGTCAAGCGCCTGATGCGGCCGAGCCGCGTTGTCGTGGTGGATGAAGTCGCGGAGCACGTGCCGGAGCAACTCCTCGCTGGCGCTCTCTGATCCAGGAGCTACAGGTCGCCTAGGACACGAGTACCGCTCACCGGATCACCACGCCTCGTCGGCTCTGCTGCCCGGAGATCTGACAGAACTCTCGCCGGGATTCGCGAGCGCGGTCTCCACGGGCAACGTCGATCCAAAGTAGACCACGCGGCTGAGACCGGGCACTAAATCAACGCTTCGATGAGCGATGGTCCGCGCTGGTTGAAGGAGGCAGCGATTGCCTCGTTAAAGCCTTCCGCGGTGTCAACACGCCAGGCCTGCACACCCATGCCTTCGGCGATGGATTTCCAATTCAGCTCGGGATTGGTCAGATCGAGCATGCTCATCGCCTTGGGGCCCGGGTTGTGCGCACCCACTCGTCCAAACTCGATCTGCAGGATGGAGTACTTGCGGTTAGCAAAGACGACCGTCGTGATGTCCAGATTCTCCCGCGCTTGGGTCCACAGTGCCTGCACCGTGTACATGCCCGCGCCGTCCGCCTGCAGGGACAACACGCGCCGGCCGGGGCAGGCAACGGCGGCGCCCGTGGCGCAGGGCAGGCCGTAGCCGATCGATCCGCCCGTCAACATCAGCCAGTCGTGTGGCGGTGCGGTACGCGTGGCAAAGGTGGTGCCGCCTCCTGAGGTCCCGCTTTCGTCCACCACAACCACGTCCCCCGGCATGTAGTGAGCGATGGCGGCGCCGATGCCACGGTGGTCGAGAGCGCCGTCTCTGAGCGGCGGCCGGTCGAGCGCGGTGGTGCGCGGTTCGATGGTGGAAATTCCGACCGCTTGGCCCAGGGCGCCGAGGGCGGCATCCATGTCGCCGCCCCGCTCGACCAGCGTGTGCAGCTCGCACCCCTCCGGCGTCAGGTAGTTGGGCTTGCCGGGGTACGCGAAAAACGTCACTGGCGATTCGGTGTGGATGAGAACCAGATGCGCGGTTCCGTCCAGCATTTCGGCGGCCTGCTCGCCGAAATACGGAAGCCGCTGCATGTCCACGCGGCCCGCGCCCCGTTGCAGGCGAGGAACGAAGGTGTCCGACATGAGCCGCGCGCCCGTCGCCTGCGCGATGCGATCGGCGCAGGCCATTCTTTCTGCCGTGAGATGTCCGTGGATGAGCATCACGCTGGGCTCGCCGCTCTTCAGCACCTTGGCGATCTCGTCGACCCGCGCGCCGTCAACCGCCGCCGGCGCGATGGCCGGCAGCGCTGCCGCCGAAGCGGATGTTCGATTCCACGCCGTGTCGGCGGGCAGAATCAGAGTGGCGACTTGTCCGGGCGGCGCCATGGCAGCTTGCACCGCGGCCGCGCCGTCTGCCGCGACGTCGTCCGCCGATTCTGAGACCTTGACCCAGCCCGACACGGGGCGCGCGATGCCCTCGACATCCGACGTGAGGGGAGCGTCATACTTGCGGTGATAGGTGGCGTGGTCACCGACCACATTGACGATGGGAGTGCGCGCCTTCTTAGCGTTGTGCAAGTTGGCGAGCCCGTTGCCAAGACCGGGACCAAGGTGCATCAGCGTCGCCGCGGGTTTGCCCGCCATGCGCCCGTAACCGTCCGCGCAGCCGGTGACCACACCCTCGAACAGGCCAAGCACCGAACGCATGCCAGGGTTCGTGTCGAGTGCCGCCACGAAGTGCATCTCTGAGGTGCCTGGATTGGCGAAACAAACGTCGACATCCGAGTCGACGAACGCCTGCACGAGGCTCTCGGCGCCGCTTCGGTCGTTGCGCTGGTCAGTCATGGATCGATCTCCCTGATCCGGTGTGGCGGAACGCCGCGCAGCGTACCCAGTTTCGCTGGGGTGTGCCCGGAAGGGCCGGGGATCGCGCTTTCCGTCGGTGATCAGCAGCAATGACCGGATCCGCGATCTCGCCGGGCGATGAAGCCCTGACTCGGACCCCGGGGAACGGCGCACCGGTCGCCGCGTGGGCAACGGCGTCGTCCGGTCCGGTACGCGGCCACGGCCCCGCCGAAGGGCATGTTCCAACGATCTGCTTGCGGAGGGAATTGCATCTCGTACGTCTGTCGGGCCACAAAATAGGGATCGTCAGGCTGCGGCACGTCCTGCAGGCCCCCGAGGATCGGGATCGGAACGACGCGGCCGTGGCACTGCCGTGGTCGCGGGCCCTCGGGCGGATCGCGGTTGAGGGTCCGGTGCGGCCAGGTTTCGTCGTCATACATGACGAACTCGCCCACGAGCCGTCGTAGATGCCGCTCGTTGAGCGGGATGATGTGTTGCAGGCACTTGCGCCGCCGTGTGCCGATCCAGCGCTCTTCCACGGCGTTGGCCTGGGGGGCCCGCACCGGCGTCAAGACCGTCCCGGTCCCAAGCCGCTGTCCCATGCCCTTGCGACCGTGCTCGCGGCCAGGCTGCTACAAGAGCGGGGATGACGATACGACTGTTCGGCGAGCCGGTACCCGCATCCGTGCTGATCGTCTGTGGCGCTGTGGCTGCGACGCTGCTGGGCGACTCCATGCTCTACGCCGTCATGCCATCGCGCCCGGAGGACTGGGGGCTGTCGATCGGTTCGGTCGGGATCCTACTCAGCGCGAATCGCCTGGTCCGGCTACTCACGAACACCCTGGCGGGCCGGCTCTTCATCTGGTTCGGTCCGCGTCCCCCCTTCGCCGCGGCGATCCTCCTAGCGATCGGGACGACCGCGACCTACGGATGGGCGACCTCGTTCGCGGTGCTGCTCGTCGCTCGCATGGTCTGGGGGACCTGCTGGTCCGTGCTGCGGTTGGGGGCGTGGTGGACCGTGTTGGACCGATCCACGGATGCGAACCTGGGATTCCTGATGGGGATCTACGCGTCGGTGGTGCGCAGCGGGTCGCTGGTGGGTGTGCTCGCGGGGGGGCTGTTGACCGATGTCATCGGCCATGAATGGACCCTGACGATCTTCGCGGCCGTGACGGGACTGGGGGGCCTGGCATGGTTGGCCACCTCTCGATCGACGGGTGCCCGGGGGGCGGCCGAACCGGCAGCGGCCGTTGACCGCGACACGTCCGCGTCCGGTGCGCAGGGGCTGGGAATCCTGCTCGCCGACCCGAAGCTGCTGACCGTGGGAATCGGCGGGTTGGTGGGAATGCTGGTCTTCTCGGGTTTGCTGGCGGCGTCGCTGGGGTTCTATTTCGATGAGCGCTTCGGCGACGAGATCGGGATCGCCGGTCTGACCATCGGGATCGCGTCATTTACGGGCATCGCGCTCGCGATCCGTTTCGCGTTCGATCTGCTGTTGGGCCCCACGACGGGGCGGCTCTCCGATCGGTTGGGGCGCACGCCGGCGATCGTCACGGCATTTGTGCTCGGCGCTGCGGGGCTGCTGTTGCTCGCAGCGTCGCCACCACTGGGAGGTGTCATCGCCGCGCTGCTGTTGGCCTTCCTCTCCTCGACGGCGCTGATCGTCTTGCTGCATGCGCGCGCTGGCGAGCTCGCGCCCGGCGCGCGCCGGGCCGCGGTGCTGTCGGTCTACGCGACATTCCTGGACCTGGGTGCAGCGCTGGGACCGCTGGTTGGGCTCTCCTTGGGCTCGCTGGGCGTGCTGCGGGGGGCGTTCATCGGGGGGGGCGTGCTCCTCGTCCTGATCGCGTTGGTGTATCGGCGGGTGGCGACACCCGCACCTGCGGGGCACGAATATTAGATCGTCTGCGTTCCCTATCTGGTAGAAGGCAGCCGATCCGAGTTTTGTGGCCCCACAGGTCGTGGACGCGGCTCGGGAGGCGAAAGACGACCCAGCGGTATTCACGAAGGTCCTAGAGGCCCTGGACGGCATTCCGAGCGGCGGGCTGACCAGCCGCCGCCGCGCCGACGTAGCATTGCCACGAGATAGGCAGATGCCGCGCAGGACAGTCGTTCACCGGCGTGTGATCGAACTGGGAGTCCCATGGTCCAGGAACAGCCGGCGCCGAGGCCGGTGCGCAACGACGTCATGCAGCCAGCGGAGGAGGTGTTGGTGATGCGCCACCATCGCCTGCAGCTCGGCTCGCACCGTCAGTACTACGAATGGAGCAAGTCCGGGCTCTGGCCGTTCTTCATGCGCATCGGGGCGCGAGTCGTCGGCGAGTGGAAGGTGATCTACCCGGACGGGAGCTCGCCGCCGACCGATCACGAGGACGGCTGGCGATTGGCGCGCTACGCGGGCATGGACCACTGGCGCGACACCCGCGGCGGTCAGACGCTGGGGGGCAACGGGCCGATGGCGGACCGATACCGGGAGGCGATCCGCAACCGCGACCGCTATCTGCTGGGCGAGGACGATGTCCTGTTCCTCACGGGTGGCGGGATGGCCCCCGGCGGTCCCTACTACCTCCCGGGGCTCAACGAGCGGTATGCGTTCGCCGGCGAGGGCGAGGAACAGTCGGAGGATGTCCCGCACCCGGTGCGGCTTGATGTGGCGCAGCCGGGCGACGAACTCGTGGCGTTCCGCCGGCACAAGATCGAAAAGGGCAGCTTCGATCGCTTCCACGGCCCACTGCCTGCGGCGGCGTGGCCGTTCCTCGATAAGATCGGCGTGCGCCCGATTGGCGAGTGGCGGCGGTTCTACCCAGCGCCCCCGGCCGACGCTCTGGATACGCTCCGACAAGGGAGCGATCGCCGACGCGGTGCACACGACCGTGAGAGCGCCGGGTACGACGAGGCCGTGACGATGACTCGGTACGCGAGCTACGAGCACTGGCAAGCGACCCGCAACCCCATCGCGCTCGGCGGCGACGGGCCCGATTATCGCGCCGCGATGGAAGCCTACGAGGCGCGTCAGACGCTAACGCAGGAGACATCCGTGCGGTTCCTGCAAGGCCACCTGTTCCCGAACCCACCCACGTATGGCCCGCAGGTGAACGAGCGTTACCGCAAGCTCTGAGGCTGTCAGTTGTGGAGTGGGCTTGAACCTGTGGTGTCTCACAATCCCATCGGCATTGCCTGAACGCGCCGATCGCCGGAGCCTCCGGGCGGAGGCACGGCGATGTGGATCGATTGGCAGCTGTGGTGTCTCAAAACTCCATCCGCCGCACTTGAGTCCGCTCAAAGCGGATTCGCCCTCTCGTCGACGACCGTGATCAGAACGGATGTGTATTTCGCGCCCCACAGGGCCCTGCAGTCCGGGACCCATGAGCAGCATGCTCGCGATCGCGACCCCGAAGGTCTGGGCTTCCGCGAGCAGCACGTATCCGGCGCCCATTACCGCGGTCAGCACGAGGATCAGCGGCCATGCGCAGCGGCCCCCAGCCACCGGCGGATGGATTGTTGAGAAACCGCTGGGCTTCAGATCGCGCCGGGCCGCTCTCACCGCAACGGCGCGGGAGCGTCGTCGCAACTCCGATTCTCGGCGGACTCCACCACATCTATGGATGAGCAGCCTGATCGCCCAGACAGGGTTCTTGCCCCCCGACAACCCAGATTCTTGGCAGGATGAGTTCAACTTCCCGGATATCGACTACGAAGCCGGTCCCTAAGGCGAGGCCGATCCCGATTCCGCCCCGCTCTGATCAAGCGTCACGGATTTCGACCGGTGCGATCGGGACATCCACCTGCAGACTCTCCGTCCGCGGCGCGAGACACGCGTCCGCCGTGCACGCTTGGTACCGCAGCGACACGTCCAGCCGCACAGACCGCTCCGTCGGCGGGCGGGTTTCCTCGGCGTGCGCGATCAACTGCCGCACCACGCCGGCGCTGGGCTCCTCCAGTTCGCCGGCGAGGAAGCGCGCTCGACGGAGGAGATGCTCGAAGTCCTCCCGCACGTAGTACACGGGGATCGCGATCTCCACGCTGCCCTCGAAGACGTGGAACGTCTCGTCGAGGCCGGCGACCGCAAACGGGCGCGTTCCCGGGTACCGCACCGGCCCAATCTCGACGGAATCGGGCGGGGACACCGTGACCGTCGTCGCGACATATCCCTCCGGCACCGGCGATCCGTAGAGGTGCAGCCCCTCAGCGAGGTCGATCTCGACGTAGAGCATCGAGGTCTCCATGTACGTCATCGACTCCCCGCCCAGCGTGGCCCGGATGCGCACCCCCGCCGCGCTCGCCTCAGCCGCCGGGTTGTCGCGCACCTCGAAATCGACGCCGAAGCCGCTGCGGAGCACCGTCGCGACGGAAGGCCGCGTGCGGTAGTGGCGATAGAAGAGCTTCTCGATCACGCGACCGTCCGTTCCGATGAGATACGATCCGGGGTAGGGAATGCCGTAGAACGACTCGCCAAGGTTCCGCTCAGTCGCCGCCGTGGCGAACGGTGTGACCTTCAGGATCGTCTGCTCCGTGGTCGCGAGACCCGGCTCCGACTCGTCCGGCACCGCCAGTCGGTTCAGGATCCCCGTCGCCTCAATCGCTTCATGGTTCGCGTCGGAGAGGAGGGAATACGTGATCCCGTACTGTTTCGCGAACGCCGCTTGCGCCTCGACTGAGTCATACGAGATCGCGAAGACCGAGATGCCGGCGCGGTCGAACTGATCCAGATTCTGTTGCAGCTGCACGAGCTGCGACCGGCAGAACGGTCACCAGCGCAACGAGCGATGGAACACCACGAGGGCTCGACCCTCGCCACGGGCCTCCTCGATGTTGACCAGCGTGCCGGTCTGATCGGGGAGGGTGATGTGCGGGAGGCGTTCGCCGACGTCGGGGCCCGTCGGGTGATCCACCGCTTCCGCGGTGCGGGCGCCGAGCACATCCAGCGGGTTGTTCATAGCGACCACTTCTCTCTGCCGTTGACGCTCCCGGGCAGTATAGTGCCTGTGCAGCGTCAAGACCTGTGGTGTCTCAAAACCCCGTCATGCGGCCTCCCAGGCATACTCGTGATGGAGGCCACCAAGGATCGGTCGGCTCCGGAGGCGCACGGGTCCCGGAGGACGATGGGCATACCGGGGTCCGTCCGGTGGCTCGTCCCCCAGCGACTGGTGGGGTCGGGTGGTGTTGTCGTACGTGACGTATTCCCGCAACACGTGCCGGAGGTGGCGCTCGCTCCGCACGAGCACGTGGTCGAGACACTCGCGCCGGAGGGTGCCGATGACGCGCTCCGCGTTCGCGTTCGCCTGGGGGGCCCGCACCGGGGATAGCCCCGTCGTGATCCCCAGTGCGGCCGCCCGGCGCACGAAATCGCCGCCGTCGCAGCGGTCCCGATCCCGAATGAGGAATCGGGGCTGCACGCCCCACGGCGTCGCTTCGCGGATCTGCTGCCAGACCCAGGCCTGGGTCGGATGGCGGGTCACGTTCCAGTGCACCAGGCGCCGGCGATCATGGCGTATCCCCACGAACACGTAGAACGTGTGGAACGGCAGCGTCTGCACGGTGAAGAAGTCCGCGGCCCAGATCTCGGACGCGTGCAGGCGCAGGAACGTCCGCCAGCTCGGTGAGGGTGGGCGATCCGCGCGATACCGCTGCACCGTCGCCGTGCTGACCGGATGGCCCAGCACCGCCAGCTCGGCCGCGATGCGCCGGACGCCCCAGGTCGGGTTCTCGGCCCCGATCCGGACGATGAGTCCGCGGATGATGGGATCGATACGCGGACGACCTGAGGGTCGGCCGCGGCTCTGCCAATACCAGTAGCGCCGCCACGCGGTCCGGTGCCAACCGACCACGGTGGCGGGCTGCACCAGCTGGACATGCCGGCGCCACCCCCGCCAGTGCCGCGCGGTCAGCGACCAGAAGCGTCGATCCGCGGCAGCCAACGTCGGGCGCCGCCCCGTGCGCTCCCAGACCGCGCGCGGTTGCCGGAGGACCAGGTTCTCCAGGACGAGGTCCTGGCGTCGGCGCCCCGTCAGGCGCAACGCGATCAGGAAGAACCGCCAATAGATCCACATTGCCGTGCCTCCGCCCGGAGGGTCCGGCGATCAAGGCATTTAGGCAATGCCGATGGGATTTTGAGACACCACAGGCACCCGCGGAGCGTCCGTCAGCCGCCCATCCCCTACTCGCCCATGCCCCACCTGACGGCGTTCTGCAGGATCTGCCTGTAGGCGTCGGTCTCCCACGTGGTGCGCAGCGTCGGCGGCGTCACCCCGTCCGGCGACACGCTCTCGTCGACGAAGGGCTGCCCCTGGCAGTGCGGCGCGTGCGCGTGCCCCAGCGCGATGTACGTCACCCCGCCCTGGCCGATGCCGCGCGTGAAGCCCAGCGCCCGCGTCTTCCCGTCTGGGAACAGCGCCGTGTCCTCGTCGTAGTTGCGTGGCCAGCCGTCCGGGCTCATGTCCGGCCCCAGCTCCGACGTCAGCAGCATCTCGGTCTCGTCCGGGTGCTGCACCTCGATCATGTACGGCTCATCGATCGTCTCGAACGAGTCCGGCAGGTCCTTCATCAGCGGGCTCTTGTGATCGACGACGTCCACCCGGAACTTGCGCACCGGCGGATGCGAAAGGAAGAAACCGCCCAGTGTGTCGTGATGGCTCGCCTTCACCATCCGGCGTCCCTTGCCTGCAATCCGCGCCGACTTGCCGCCGCTGCTCCCGTGCAGGCCCAGCCACTTGCCGCCCTCTTTGATCCAGCCGCGCACCTTCTTGTTCTGCTCGTCGGTCAGGTAGGGCCCGGCCAGATAGGTGATCAGCAGCTTCGTCTCGGGCAGGTACTCCTCCACGCCGTGGAAGTCGTTGCCCACGGTCGCTAGGACCTCGTTCTGCTCCAGGAGTTCGAGTATGCGCAGCCGCGCGTAGTCCATGTCGTGGCCCTGCAAGGCGCCCTTGGGGAATCCACCCACGATCACGTGGGCCCGACGTTCCAGCGCATCCATGGTTGCCTCCTTCACCGGCCCCGGCATGATACGACCCCGGACTCTTTCGCCCGCTCAAGGCCTCGCGGGTCGCGCCGCGCTCATTGCAGCACGCCGGCGCCGGCCACCTCGGCGATCTCGTCGTCCGACATGGACAGCACGTCTTGGAGCACCTCTCGCGTGTCCTCACCCGTGAGACGGCTGCGGCGTAACTCGCAGGGCGCCTCGGGGAGCCGGAAGGAGTGCTGGGGCGCCTGGTAGCGGCCCAGCGCCGGGTGATCGAGCGTCTGCCAGAAGCGGCGGTGCCGCAGTTGCGGGTCGCGCTCGAGCAGATCCTCCCCGCGCTGCACCACCCCCGCCGGAACCCCGGCCGACTGCACGGTCTGCATCACGTCCTCGGGCTCTCGACGCCGCGTCCACTCCTCCACCAGCGCATCGAGCGCATCCTCGTGTCGCTTGCGCGCCTCGTGCGACGCGAAGCGTGCGGCGTTCGCCCAGGCGGGGTCACCGATCGCCGTGCGGAACGCGCTCCACTCGGCCTCGCCCGTCACGGCGATCGCGCACCAACGGTCGCCGCGGCAGCGGTAGGCGCCGTGGGGCGCAGCGTGCGGCTGGCGGTTGCCCAGGCGCGTCGCGACCCGCCCGTTGACCTCGTAGTCCAGCAGCGATGGCGCCAGCCAGTGCAGCGCCGTCTCGTACTGCGAGACGTCGAAGAACTGCCCCTGCCCCGTCCGCCGTCGGTAGTCCACCGCTCCCAGCAACAGCGCGACGTTGAAGCGCGGCGCGATGAAATCCGTGTAGGCGCTGAGATACCCCGGCTCATCGTTGGGCCGGCCTGTCAGCTCCGTGAAACCGGCCAGCGCGACGTAGTGTCCGCCGCCCCCTTTGCTTCCGGCGTTCGGTCCGCCCCGCCCCTGCCCGCTGCAGCTCAACGCGATGATCTCCGGGTTGATCGCTCGCAGCGCCTCGTAGCCCAGGCCCATCCGATCGGTCACGCCCGCGGCGAAGTTGTCCACCACCACATCGGCCCACTCGACAAGGCGCTTCGCGACGGCCAGCCCCGCCGGCTGCGAGAGGTCCAGCGTGATGCTGCGCTGGCTCGTCCGCACCTGACAGTAGTCCCCGCACAGCTCCACGTCCCGCACCCCGCCCTTGAAGGGCCCCGGCGTCCGCTGCGCATCGACCCGCACGCTGCTCTCGATGTGCACCACCTCTGCCCCGTAGTCGGCCAGTGGCTTCGTCGTCATCGGCCCCACCATCAGCCAGCTCAAGTCGAGCACCTTCAACCCGGCCAGCGGTTTCCGAGTGATCGCGTCGCCGGCGTCCGACGCCGGGACTGGCGCATCGGGAGGTGGCGCGGGGAGTTCCGCCGCGACCTCGGCGTTGTGCTCACCGATCTGCGGTGCGCGCCTGCGATGCGCCGGCGGCGTCAGCGTCGCCTTCGCGAACGGCCCCGGGTACCGGATCGACCGCCCCAGCTCCGGGTGCTCGATCTCCCGCCAGAAGTCGCGCGCCTGCAGCTGTGGGTCGTCCCACGTCTCGTCGACGGTGGCGTGCGGGTAGAGCGCGAAGCCGTGGCGGTTCGCGGCGATGTATAGCTCTGCCTTCGTCCGGCTCGCGAAGATCGGCGCAACCACGTCCGTAATCGCGTCCCAGGTCTCCTTCTCAACCGTGAACGGGTCCATTCCCTCCCAGTCGATCTCGCGGAACGCCTCGCCCTCGCCGATCTCCTCCAGCCAGCGCGAGAATCCGCCCCGCCGCGACGCCCCGGGACCGGCAGGAACGATATAGACCACGTACCCGTCCTCGCAGCGCCAGTTCCAGGGCGTCTGCGAGAACGTAGGCCGATATTCGCGCGGCAGGTTCACCCCCTCCATGTCCCAGCTCGCCGCCACCTGGAAGCTGCCGCGGATTACCGCCTCCTGCATCGACACGTCCACGTGCTGTCCCCGCCCCGTCTGCCGCCGCTGTTCGAGTGCCAGCAACGCCCCGATCGCCGCGTCGCCGCTGGCGTGCATGTACGACTGTGCGTTGTCGCTCACCTGCGCCGGCGGTCCCGCGGACTCGCCGCTGATCGACATCATCCCGCTCATCGCCCACGTCACGATGTCGCTGGCCCGGTAGCCGCTGTGCGGTCCCTCCTGTCCGAACGGCGTGATCGAGACCAGCACGACGCGCGGATTGATCGCAGCCAGCTCTGCGTACCCCAGCCCGATCACAGCGAGATATCCCGGCGCGAACGACTCCAGCACGATGTCGGCGGTCGCCACCAGCCGCCGGAACTCCGCCTGCCCGGCATCACCGTCGAGGTCAAGCGCCAACCCACGTTTGTTGGCGTTGTACGCCAGCCAGTAGAGGCTCTTCTCGGGATCCGGATCGTCATCGACGAAGGGCGCCCGGCGTCGTGCCGGGTCACCCTGCGGCGGCTCGATCTTGATCACGTCCGCCCCGAGGTCGGCCAGGAGCTTGCCGCAGGGCTGGCCCGTCTCGTCAGTCAGGTCCAGCACCCGATAGGGCGACAGCATGCCTTCGGGCTGATCGGGTTCCCGCATCCGGACTCCGTCCTGCTCGCATGCCCGCGTCCCGCATGGCTGCGCCGGTACGGTCCGACCCGCCACTCGACTACGACCGCGCAGCGGCGCACTACGACGCAACGCGCGGCGCGAGCCCGTCGCTCGTCGCGGCCATGCTCCGCGTGCCGTTCTCCACCCCGACCCCATGAGCCGCGGGTCGGGCGACGTGCGATGCACTGGATCTCGGTCTGGGATGCCAGGCGCGGCCTAGTATAGGGGCTACGCCGATCATTTCGCTCGGATCGGGTGCCTACGGACGAACGGTCGAACCGGGTGCGGATTGCCGCCGGCCACGGCCGAATGCGGCCTACGCGGTGGGCGCGGATCCCTTGCCCCTTAACAGCACGCGCGTCAACGCCCCGCCCGCCGCGCCCCGCACGACCACCGCTTGCATGATGGCGGGCGCCCGTCCGGCCTGGGACCTCTCGACATCAACGCGACGCACCGCTTGGAAGCGGACGTTCCCGGGCCGGTCCGGGCGACGGAGAACTCGCCCGGACCGCGCCAGAGTTCCTCGCCATCCATCCCAGATGGTCATGTGTTCCATGGAGCCCACGGTGTTAGATCGCTCCCGCTCGTGTCGCACCGACGACGGCGCGCACAGGTTTTGGTAGGCGGCGTGACGGAGTTGTGCGACACCACAGGAGCTGTGCATGCGGCTGGTCGCCGAGGGCACGCTCGACGTGGAGACGCTGATCACCCACCGCATCCCCTTCGCCGATGTGGACGAGGGCATCACCCAAGCCTTGGCGGATCCCGACTCGATGCTCGGCGTCGTGTTCACGCAGGACGGGTAAGCGCGGACGCGGGTCGCCTCGGTCAGACCGGCGACACCGCCACGCGCCGCCCGTCCCGAGCCGACTCCCGCACGGCGTCGAGGACGGCCTGACAACGGAGCCCGTCCTCGAGGTTCGGCGCGGGCGATCCGCCGTCGCGGATGCCGCGCTCGAACTCGCGGAGGAGACGCTGGAGGGCGGCGATCCGCCAGGTGGGCGCGTCTTCCAGGGGTGGCAGGGAGGCCGGGCGGGGGTGTGGTGTCTCAATATTCCATCCATGGGCAATTCTCACGTCTATCGCCGGGCGGCTTGAGGCACGATCGAGTTTTCGTGCCGCACAGGTCGTGGCTGCCGCGGCCTCAGGACGACGGGGGCCGGCCCGATCCCGGCGGCCCCGCGAACGCTTGCGCCACGTGCAGGAACGCCGCCGCTTCCGACCCTCCGGCAACCAGGTCGGTGTCGCTGGGATGCACCCGCTGCGTGACCACGCGACAGAAGTCAACGGCCGAGCCGCTGATCCGGTTCGGCGCGTCCGCCGGCCCCCAGGTCCAGCGTGCCCCAGACGGCGCCTCGAGCTCCACCCGGAGGGGTTCGACCGGCGGGGGCAGCCCGCGATTGCGATAGGCGAACTCGCGCGTGATGTAGCCCAGGTGGGCCACATGCCGGATCCGATCGGTCACGATCGGCGGCTGGCCCGCCGCCGCCAAGGCGTCCAACCCGTGCGACCAGCACTCGGCGAGCCGGGACGTGGCGAGCGAGCGGGCGCTCATCCGTCGGCCGGCCCAGGGCAGCCGATCCCGTGCCGCGCAGGTCCGCAGGGCGCCGCCCAAGCGGTCGCGTTCCCGCCGCCACCAGTCAACCAGCTCCGGCACGGACAGCGCGCGGGCCTCCACCTGACGCCCGTGGAGGGCGTCGCGGGACGGGGTGTCCCCACCGGTGGGAGATAGGGGCTCGCGCGTCTCGGCGACCCGGCGCGCCATCTCGTCGCCTTGCGCCAGATGCGCGATGCAGTCGCGGAGCAACCAGCCCTCGGCCGGCGACGGCCGCCCCCAGTCCGCCTCGGGGACGGCCGCGAGCGCCGCATCGAGGGCGTTCTGCTCCGCGACGAGGTCGTCGATCAGGGGACCCATCGGATCGGGCCGGTCATCTCGTGTCACGCGGGGAGCTTAGCGTCCCGGGGCTCCAGGCGGGGAATCCCGTGCGGCACGATTATTCGATCGCCCGAAGATACGTACGTCTGCTCTGATTCTGCGGTCCGGATCCGGTCGGGAGTCCGCCTCGGGCGGTCTTGAGTCACCCGGATGGGATTTTGGGCCGGCACAGGCGGGCAGGTCGCCTAGGACACGAGCAACGCTCGCCGGATCACCACCCCTCGTCGGCTCTGCTGCCCTGAGATCTGACAGAACCCAGACGACAGGGTCCAGCTCCGACGCTGGGCCGGCCGGAGCGATCGACGACCGAGTTACGGAGCCGGAGGGAGCAAGCGCCCCTCGACCTCTCCGCTGGCGCCGGCGCCCGCCGCGACCGCAGCCCGCCCCGTCTCTCCCGCGCGCCGTAGTCTCACCCAAGCCAGCGTTCCCAGCCCAGCGACGGCGAAAGTCGCCATCCCCAGGACGAAGAACGTCTCCCGCTCTCCGATCCCATCCGCGAGGACACCCACCGGAAGGCCGATGAGCGCTTGCGCACCGAACGCAACCATGGTCAGCGACATCACGCGGCCGTAGTAGGCCGGATCGACGTTCATCATGATCTGCGCCTGCCCGAGCAGCAGCGGGCCCTGCAGTCCGGGGCCCATGAGCAGCATGCTCGCGATCGCGACCCCGAAGCTCTGGGCTTCCGCGAGCAGCACGTAGCCGGCGCCCAACACCGCGGTCATCAGGAGGATCAGCGGCCATGCCCAGCGGCCCCCGGCCATGCCCGCCAGCAGCAGGCTGACGACGCCTCCGGCCGCCCCGTTCACGAGCAGCAGCAACCCCATGTCGCTGGGATCGCGTCCGAGTTCTCGATCCAGGAAGGCCGGCAAAGCGATCCGATAGACCATCCCTAACGCCACCACGCCGATCAAGAGGAGAAGCAGGACCCGGACCTGCGGGTTGTTCCACACCTGGCGGAGACCGTCGCGCATCTCGGTGTGGACGGCACGCCGCACCGTCGTGGCAGCCCCCGGGGCCGTCCCGATCATCACGACGCTGAGCGCACCCACCGTGACCAGCGAGCCCATCAGGATGTAGATGCCGCCGGCGCCGACCACCGTCTTGAGCAGGATCCCCGCGACCATCGGGGAGATGGGCTGGCCAAGCGTGTGGGCAAGCTGACTGAGGGCGACCGCGTTCGGTAGGAGCTTGGGGCTCACGATTTCGCCCACGAGCGCCTGCCGAGCCGGCATCGCGAAGGCCTGGCTCAACGCCAGACCCAGCGTGAGCACGGCGAGCAGCTCCAGCGTGAGGAGGTCCGCGATGACGAGAAAGCCGGTGAGGAACAGGACCAGCGCCCCCGCTCCCTGCGCCACGATGATCAGGCGCCGGCGGTTCACCCGATCGGCGACCACGCCCCCGTAGGGCGCGACCAGCAGCATCGACAGGCCCACCCCGAGCATCACCAGGCCCACGGCGCTGTTCGTCCCGGCGAGATCGAAGGCGACCACCGAGATGACCACGAACATCATCATGTAGGCCAGCGTGGCGATCAGCGTTCCGGCCCAGAGGACGCGGAATTGGGGATTCGAGAGGGAATCGAAGGTGCGGGTTACCCAGGCGCCGAACACTTACGCACGGTACTGCACGATCGCCGGGGTGCCCGTGGGAACTTTCGGGGTCCCTCAGTTCGATCCACCCCGGCGGGCACGCCAACGTCGACATGTGGAAGCGGAGGCACGTACGTCCGCCGAGCACCTCGGCGACGTCGTGGGGGTACAAAACTCCATCCGCCGGGCAGATAGGGAAGATTCACGACAATTCGGAGTCGGGAAGGGGAGCACATCCGTTCCGAGTGTCGGCGAGCTGCTCCACCCGAGATGGAGATAGGCGGGGGCTGCCGGGGCTCGCGCTCATGATCGTGGCGTTCACGAGCAACCTGATGGCGACCGGCTCCGGGAGGGCGCTGGACCCGCGGCTGCGGAATCAGCGCTAGGCCAGACAGGAACGGATCCAGGCCTCAGCCGAGGGGTACACGCTGATCAGCTCATCGCTCACGACGAGGGTAAGCCCCCCGTCGAATTCAATGATGTCGAGCTCGATCCCGCCGCCCGAGTTCCAGGACTGCGCGGCCACGACGTGCGTGAGGTCGGCGTCGATGTGTGCCATTGGCGTGCCTCCGTGCCTGTTCGGGGCGAATATCGGTCGTAGACATGAACGCTCGAAAACGGGCGGAAGTCAGGACGTGCTGGCGGCGGATTCTGCGCCCCGCTGCGTGTGAGCTGGTTGGGGACGGCGGCGCACACGCCTATGCGCGGATGGCGAACGCCCGCGACGCGGGCGAAATGTTCGATCCGGACTTCGACCTCGCGGTCCGGCGGCATCGCCTGCTGGCCGCGATCGAGCGTGCCGCAGAGACCGGGATCGCGGAGACCGTCTCCGGCTAGGGTCCGCTCGACGGGCCCCGGGGGCCGGCCCGGGATCGTGAAGCGGCGCCAACGCCACGGTGACCCGGGCGGCTCCGATCGCGGAGCCAGAGGACCCCGATCAACTCGCAACGGGCCACACTTCTCCATAGACGCCGAAGAGGCGGCGGATCGCCCAGACGAGGTAGCGCGCCTGATCGGTGCCGTGGTTCTAGGCATGGTTCCCGGCGTCGGGGGCGGGGCGCGGGTCGAATAGGCCATCTCCGAGGTCGGTGACCCGATAGTTCTGGAAGGCCAGGATCGTGCCCGTACATCGGGGGTGCCGGAAGAGGCGATGCGGGTCGTCGCCGCTCGGAACGAACGACGGCAGGACGTCCTGACCGGAGGTCACCGGTGATGAACCTGCTTCGCACTCGTTACGCTGTCGGGCGACCTTCACGTAGGTCTCGTCGATGTACCAGGAGACGCCCGCGCGGCCGCGCCGCTTGGCGCGTAGCGGAGCTCCCAGTCGCGGATCGTCTCCTGCGTCACCGCGTAGCCGCGCTCAAGCAATAGCCCGACGGTCTTCGCGGCTTGCAGGTAGCCCGCGTGGATAGCGGCCCGGACGCGACGCTGGCCAGCGGACTTGTCGAGTCCCAACCGGCGCGCGACGGCGACGTTGGTGGTCTCGCCGCCGGCGCGGGTGAGGTTGGCGACGACCGCGACAGTCTCCCGGACGGTAGGGGAGACGGTCGCACCGATCCCATCGGCGAAGAGGTCTGCGACCACGTCGTGTACGGCCACATAGTCGGGGCGGGTGGCGACAATGCGCCCCTCTGGGTCGCGCTTCCGCGTGACCTGGTGCAGCAGCGCATGCGCCCGGATGAGCGTCAGGATCGTGTGGAAGTCCCGCCGCAGCCGGACAGCCACGGGCATGATCACGGCAGCCAGGACCGCAGCGAATGGGATGTCCACGGCGGCGTTGGTGAGCGCCAGCCAGTCGGCCATCGCATGCCACTCGCGGAGGTCTGGCGGTGCCGTAGATGGGGCCGCCAGCACGAGGAGCACGGCGCCAGTCTGATCAGGGGTGTCCGTGGCCGGAATGGAGAGCAGGCGCGTCTCGTTCTCCGTCTGGCGTTTTCTCGACGGTCTCGTAGTGGATGCGCCCCTCCGACAAGAGCGAGCGCATCACGCAGGAGGCGAAGTCGCCCGACAGGCCTGCGGCGGCCCTACGGGGGTCCCAGAGCCATGGGAGGCAGGCCCTCAGCAATGAGGGGGCTACTATCGGGCGCATGGGATCGTGACGGTCCCGGAGGAGGACGGATGGCGGCGCTGGACGGAATGCGAATTCTGGATATGACGCAGTACGAGGCGGGGACGTCGTGCACGCAGG
>QGNQ01000036.1 GCA_003228175.2 Chloroflexota bacterium | reverse complement strand
CGCGGCGGGGAAGCTGGCGGCGCTGGGGCTGGGGCCGGAGGTGATCGCGGCATTGAATCCGTCGCTGATCATGGTGGATACGTGCTTGATGGGGCAGACGGGGCCGGCGGCGTCGTTCGCGGGCTTCGGGTTCCACGCGGCGGCGGTGGCCGGGTTCCACGATCTGACGGGCTGGCCCGATCTGCCGCCGAGCGGGCCGCGGACGGCCTATACGGACACGATCTGCCCGCGCTTCTTGGCGACGACGGTGATGGCGGCGCTGGATCATCGTCGGCGGACGGGGGAGGGGCAGTCGATCGACGCAGCGCAGTTGGAGATGGCGCTGCATTTCCTGGCGCCGGAGATCCTGGACTATCACGCGAGCGGGCGGATTCCGGGACGTCTGGGGAACGGCGATCCGGCGTTCGCGCCGCACGGCGTCTACGCGTGTGCGGGGGACGACCGCTGGTGTGCGATCGCGGTGGAGACGGATGCGCAGTGGGCGTCGTTACGAGGCGCGTTGGGTGATCCGGCCTGGGCGCAGGCCGCGTCGCTGGCGAGCGTTGGGGGCCGGCTGGCGGCGCAGGCGATGCTGGACGCGGAGATTGGGGCGTGGACGCGGACGCGATCGCCGTTCGTGGTGATGGAGGCGTTGCAGGCGGTGGGGGTGCCGGCGGGGGTGGCGATGCGCAGCAGCGATCTGCTGCGCGATCCGCACTACGCTCAGCGAGGGTTCTATCGATCGCAGGACCACGCGGAGATGGGCCGGGTGGCGTATGCGGGGCCGCAATTCCGGATCGGTGGCTATGCGGGTGGACCGCGCGGTCCGGCGCCGCTGTTGGGCGAGCACAGCATGGAGATTCTGCGCGATGATCTGGGTCTGTCGGCGGCGGAGATCGAGGGGGCGCTGTTGGCGGACGCGGTGCACTAGTCGTTGGGTTGGTCATGGCTGGTCGGTATTGCGTGGGGAGGGCGGTGAGGGGAGGACCGTCGCTTGGTGCGTTGGGGCCGGGTCAGGGTGTATCTTAAGGCTGCGGCGCAGTGGAGCGTCGCCCTGATTCGCCTCGGTCGTTGGTTTCAACTCCGGTGTCGTTTCTGGTTCTAGGGCTCGCGGGGATGCGAGCGACGACGTCGGATGGGCGTTGAAGATCGAGAGGAAAGTCTCTTGCCGAAGAGAATCTACGTAGGCAATCTGCCGTTCAACTGCACGCAGGAAGATGTGTCGGAGTTGTTCGAGGAATATGGGTCGGTGATTTCGTGCGCGCTGCCGACGGACCGGGAAAGCGGCCGGCCGCGGGGCTTCGGATTCGTCGAGATGGACGACGCGGATGCGCAGAAGGCGATTAGTTCGCTGGACGGCCAGGATTTCCAGGGCCGTGCGTTGACGGTGAACGAGGCCCGTCCGCGCCGCGAAGGCGGCGGCGGTGGCGGCGGCGGCGGGGGCGATCGTCGTTGGTAGGCGCTGCGCTCATCGCTCGGCAGACGCCACGGTCGCGATCATGCGCCTAGCGGCCGGAGTTCCTGCCCATGGCGAATGAGGAGAAGATCGAGGTTGAGGGCGTCGTCGCGGCGGTCCTCGGCAACGATTACTACAAGGTTGAGCTGGCAAACGGCTCAGAGGCGCTGGTGCGCCCGGCGGGGCGGTTGCGCAAGTTCCGCATTCGCACGCTGCTGGGTGATCGTGTGCTGGTGGAGCTGTCGGAGTACGACCTGACTCGGGGCCGGATCACGTATCGGTTCCGGGATTAAGGTCGATTCCGGGACTGGAGTCGGTTCCGCGGGCTGCTCCCGCTGCTCTGCCTGATCGCCGCGCGCTTCGCATCTCGATTCCGATCGCGATTCGCACGCAGGACCGCTAGCCTGACGGGCGCGCGGGCCCTGGGTGGCTGTGCGCCCAGGGAGATGCGATGACCGACTACGAGAACATCCTGCTGGATATCGACGACGCGGTAGCGACGATCACGCTGAATCGGCCCGAGAAGCTGAATGCGATGAGCGCGGGCCTGCTGTCCGATCTGTTCGCGGCGCTGCGCGAGTTGCGGCAGGGCGATGCGGTGCGGGTGATTCGAATCAAGTCCAACGGACGCGCGTTCTGCGCGGGTTACGACCTGACGCCGGAGCGGGGGGCGCTGACCTGGCCGCCGAATCAGCGGCGTGGTGATCGGGCGGCCGATCTGGGCGAGTCGCGGATCGCGCTCGATCGGGAGGGGCTGCGGGAGAACGTGGAGCGCTGGCTGTGGATGTGGAGCTATCGCAAGCCGATCGTGGCGCAGGTGCATGGGTACTGCCTGGCAGGTGGGGGCGAGATGATCGGGGCGTGCGACATTGTGTTCGCGGCGAATGATGCGCGCTTCGGGCATCCGGCCGGGCGGGCGCTGGGGGTGCCGCCGATCACGTGCATGTGGCCGGTGAAGATCGGGATGCTGAAGACGAAGGAGATGTTGTTCACGGGCGACATGATTGATGGGGTGGAGGCGGAGCGGCTGGGGATGATCAACCACGCGGTGGAGGCGGATCGGCTGGACGAGGAGACGATGGCGTTTTGCCGTCGGATCGCGCAGTTGCCGCTGGACATGCTGACGATTCACAAGCACGCGACGAATCGCTGGTTTGAAGAGGCGGGCTTGCGCAACGCGGCGTACGCGTCGGGCGATTTTGACGCGATGGCGCACGAGGCGCCGTCGGTCGGGGAGTGGACGCGGATCGCCCGGGAGTCCGGGTTGAAGGGGGCGCTGGCCTGGCGTGATCAGCCGTTCGGCGATGGCTGGGGGGCGAAGACGCCGCCGCCCCCACCTGCGAAGAGGTAGGCCGCCACAAAGACGGGGGGCTAGAGCTCGCTGAGGATGGTCTGCACGGCGACGGCGACGATGCCGAAGGCCAGCAGTCGCATGAGCCGCCCCTCGCCGAGACGCCGGTTGAGCCAGCGACCCAGGGGGGCGGAGATGAGGACGCCGATGCCGAGCCAGAGGGCGTCAGCCATGGGGCCGTTTGCGCTCCAGTCGGCGTTGCCGGCGACGATCTGAAACGTTGCGCCGGTGAGACCGACAAAGAAGACGACGGCCTGGGAGGTGGGCACGGCGAGCCAGTGGGGCATTCGCATGACGCCGGTCGCGATGGGGACGAGGAGGATGCCGCCACCGATGCCGGCGAGGGAGGCGGTGGTGGAGACGGCCAGGGCGGCGGGGATGGCACGGAGGAGGGGGACGCGGTAGAAGAAGCGGTCGCCGGCGGTATCGCGGAGGGAGCGTCGCCAGCCGCCGGCGCCGGGCTGGAGCAGGCTCAGGCTGGGACGCCAGAGCAGGTAGAGCGCGAGGAGGAGGAGGAGCACGCCGAAGCCGATCGCGAAGGTGCGTCGGGGGACAGTGGTGGTGATGGCGGCGCCGGCAAGTGCGCCGGCGATGGCGGCGGCCGCGAGGACGAGGACGAGGCGACGATCGACGCGGCCGTCGCGCAGGCCCATGCCGGCGTTTGCGCCGCCGAGCAGAGCGGCGATGCTGAGCGAGGCGGCGGTGATGGCTTCCGGGGAGGCGTCGGCGTGCCGCCAGAGGAGCAGGGGCGCGATGATGAAGCCACCGCCAGCGCCGATGGAGCCCGCGTAGGCGCCGGCGCCGAACCCGATCGCGAGCAGGGCAATGATTTCTGGGGCGCTCACTGGGGCGCTGACTGGGGCCGGCGTGCCGACGCCGTCAAGGCAGGCGCTCGAATCTGGGAGCGGGGTGGATCGGTTGGGGGCTGATGGTGCGGTGTGGGTGGGACGCGTGGCTGTGCGGGGTAACCATCGGGGCTCCGTGGCGGGGGTGGGGGCGGTTGGACCGAGGATAGCGCTCGTCCTGTAGCGGGCCCGGTTCGGCGTGGGAGGCGGGGGGCTTAGGATTGGGTTGGCACTGCTTGTCTGAGCGCGGGTATGTGAGGAGAGGGAGATCGGTGGCGCTGGAGCTGCGCAACCCACACAGCATTCTGGCGACGCTGCAGGCCCGATCGGGGGACGTGGAGGTGATCGCGCTGCCGCCCCGCGGAGGCGGGGTGTGGGGCGAGATCGCGACGCGCGCGCAGGAGGCGGGGGTGCCGGTGCGGCCGGTGGAGACGCCGGACGAGCGTCGTGAGGGGCGGCGGGGTGGTCGGTCGGGGGCGGCGAAGCAGGGCCGGGAGGGGGCGGGCTACGCGCTGATCGAGGAGCGAAAGGCGGAGACGCTGGGGGCGCTGTTGGAGCGTGGGGAGGGGGAGCAGGGGGTCTGGCTAGCACTAGATTCGATCCAGGACCCGCGCAACGTGGGGGCGATCTTTCGCTCGGCGGCGTTCTTTGGGGTGCGTGGGGTGGTGCTGGGCGAGAACCGGGCGGCGGCGCTGACGGCGGTGAGTTACGACACGGCCAGTGGCGGTCTGGAGTCGGTGCCGTTTGCGGTGGAGACGAACTTGCGCCGTGCGCTGACGGCGGCGAAGGCGGCGGGGCTGTGGATTCTGGGCACGTCGGAGCACGCAGAGCAGTCGATTGAGGCGGTGCCGCGCGACCGGGACTGGTTGTTGGTGGTGGGGAACGAGGAGCGCGGGTTGCGCCGGCTGACGCTGGACGTTTGCGACACGGTGTGCGCGATCGGCGGCAGGGGCGCCGTTGGTGGGATCGGGGGGGTGGGGGACGTGGAGGGGCAGGAGGCGCCGGTGCGTTCGCTGAACGTGTCGGTGGCGACGGGGATCGCGCTGGCGATGCTGGGGCGCGCCGGCTGAGGAGTGATGCGCGGGCAGGGCATGCGTTTCGGGGGAATGGGGCGGCGATGCGTGTGATTGTTGATCGACCGGTGCGGGCTTCTGAGACATAGTGTGGGCTGAGATCGGAGTGCTGCTGTGGCTGAACAATTGTACGAAGAGGTCGCCGAGATCCAGGTGGCGAACGAGCTTTATCGGTTCATCGAGGACAAGGCGCTGCCGGGATCCGGGGTGCAGCCGGGGACGTTTTGGGCGGCGCTGTCAGCGCTGGTGAATGAGTTCGGGCCGCGCAATGCGGCGCTGCTCGAGCGTCGGGCGGCGCTACAGACGGCGATCGATGGGTGGCATCGCGAGCACCCGGGCGCGGATTTCGCGCCGTCGGCGTACAAGGCGTTCCTGGAGGAGATCGAGTATCTGGAGCCGGAGGGGCCGGACTTTTTGATCGATACGGAGGGGGTGGACGCGGAGATCGCGGAGTTGCCGGGACCGCAGTTGGTGGTGCCGGTGGACAATGCGCGCTACGCGCTGAACGCGGCGAACGCGCGCTGGGGGTCGCTGTACGACGCGGTCTACGGGACTGATGTGATGGGCGACACGGCGCCGGGGGGACCATACGATCCGGGGCGCGGGGATCGGGTGATCGCGTGGGTGCGGTCGCTGCTGGATGATGTGACGCCGCTGGCCTTAGGTTCGCATGCGGATGTGGCGCAGTACGCGGTGGCTGGGGGGCACTTCCGGGCGACGCTGTCCGATGGGTCGCCGGTGGGGTTGGCGGACCCGGATCAGTTCGCGGGCTTCAACGGCGATGCGGCGTCGCCGTCGGCGGTGGTGCTGCGGCAGCACGGGCTGCACATGGAGATTCAGATCGACCGGGAGCACTCGGTGGGCGCGGTCGATAAGGCGGGCGTCGCGGACGTGCTGCTGGAGTCGGCGATCACGACGATCATGGACTTGGAAGACGCCGTGGCGACGGTGGACGCGGCGGACAAGGTGCTCGCGTATCGGAACTGGCTGGGGCTGATGAAGGGCGACCTGGAGGAGTCGGCCACGAAGGGGGACCAGACCTTCACGCGGCGGCTGAATGGGGATCGGTCGTACACGGCGCCGGATGGGTCGGGGCTGACGCTGCACGGGCGATCGTTGATGTTGGTGCGCAATGTTGGGCATCTGATCCAGACGTCGTCGGTGCTCGATCGGCAGGGCAACGAGGCGTATGAGGGCCTGGTCGACGCGATGGTGACGGTGCTGGCAGCCAAGCACGACCTGAACAAGCAGGATGGGCGGCGATCGTCGCGGACGGGTTCCGTCTACATCGTGAAGCCGAAGATGCACGGCCCGGCGGAGGTGGCATTCACGGATGAGATCTTTGGTCGTGTGGAGGACGCGCTGGGGCTGCCTCGCTTCACGGTGAAAGTGGGGATCATGGATGAGGAGCGTCGGACGACGCTGAACCTCAAGGAGTGCATTCGGGCGGCGAAGTCTCGGGTGGTGTTCATCAACACGGGCTTCTTGGATCGCACGGGCGACGAGATTCACACGTCGATGGAAGCCGGGCCGATGATTCGCAAGAACGAGATGAAGGCGCAGACCTGGATGATGTCCTACGAGGACTGGAACGTGGATGTGGGGCTGGCCTGCGGGTTGCCCGGGCGGGCGCAGATCGGCAAGGGGATGTGGGCGGCGCCGGACTTGATGGGGAAGATGCTGGAGGAGAAGATCGCGCACCCGATGTCGGGCGCGAATTGCGCCTGGGTGCCCTCGCCGACGGCGGCGACGCTGCACGCGACGCACTATCTAACGGTGGATGTGCTGGCGCGGCAACGGGAGCTGGCGGCGGGGCCGCGTCGGGCGGCGCTGGACGATCTGTTGCACGTGCCTGTCGTGGGGGCGGCGGAGTGGAGCGCGGAGGAGATCCAGGCGGAGTTGGAGAACAACGCGCAGGGGATTCTGGGCTATACGGTGCGCTGGATCGATCAGGGGGTGGGCTGCTCCAAGGTGCCCGATATCAGCGATGTGGGGCTGATGGAGGATCGGGCGACGTGCCGGATTTCGTCGCAGCACGTGGCGAACTGGCTGCATCACGGGGTGGTGGATGAGGCGATGGTGCGGGCAGTGATGGAGCGGATGGCGGCGGTGGTGGATGGGCAGAACGCGGACGATCCGCTGTACACGCCGATGGCGCCGAGCTTCGATGGGGAGGCGTTTCAGGCGGCGTGCGATCTAATCTTCAGCGGTGTGCGACAGCCGTCGGGGTATACGGAGCCGAGTCTGTATGGGCACCGTCGGGCGCGGAAGGCAGCGCTGGCCGGGGCGTAGGTGTGCCCGCGGGCCGGTGCGATCTGGGACCCATTCTGGGCGCCGGCCGGACGGCGGAGGTCTTCGCCTGGGAGTCCGGGCGGGTGCTGAAGCTCTACCGATCCGGCTGGACCGAAGACCGCGTGGTCCGCGAAGAGGAGAATACGGCCCGCGTGCACGCGCTGGGCGCGCCCGCGCCGGCGAGCTACGGCGTTGAGCAGATCGAGGGTCGGTACGGCGTCGTGCTGGAGCGAGTCGAGGGGCCGACGCTGCTGGCTGTGCTGATGCAGCAGCCCTGGAAGTTGTGGCGGGTCGTGACCTTCGCGCGGCTGTCCGCGCGCCTGCAACTCGCCGTGCACGCGCTGCCGGGCGCAGGGCTGCCGGATCAACTGGCAGGGGCGGAGGAGGGGATCCGCGCTTCGGACGCGCTGTCGGAGGCGGAGCGAGAGCGAGCGGTGGTGCTGCTGCGCTCGGTTCCGACCGGTGATCGCCTGTGCCACGGCGACTTCCATCCGGACAACATCATCATGTCCGGGCGGGGGCCCGTGATCATCGACTGGCCGGCGGCGGTCTGCGGCAATCCGCTGGCGGACTTCGCCCGGACGCAGTTGCAGCTGGAGTCCGCGACGCTGCCCACGCACCTGCCGGCCTGGCAGCGCTGGTTGGTGCGATTGTTGCGGACCCGGCACGCGTCGGCGTTCGACCGGGCCTACCGTGCGGAGGCGCGGCCGGATCGTGACGAACTTGAGGCCTGGCGGGCGCTGGTCGCGGTGCAGCGGCTGGGCGAGGAGATCGACGAGGAGCGCGAGCGGATGCTGCGGATCATGCAGACACGACTCCGGGGGGATGGGCTGGGTGGCTCGTCGACGGCCTTGGGTGGGGGCGGTTGTGGGGGTTAGTTGCCGAAGTCCCAGGATTCGCCGGCGTGGTAACGCTTGAGGATGTTCTTGGCGATGAGGATCTTGTGGACTTCGTCGGGGCCGTCGGCGATGCGGAGGGTGCGCGCGCCTTGGTACATGCTGGCGAGGGGTAGGTCGTTGGAGACGCCCTTCGCGCCGTAGACCTGGATCGCCCGGTCGACGACGCGGGTGTAGGCGTTGGGGACGAAGACCTTGATGGCGGAGATGTCGGTGCGCGCGTCTTGCTCGGCGTTCATCTTCTCGGCGGTGGCGATGGTCATGAGGCGGGCGGCTTGGATGTCGATGTAGCTGTCGGCGAGGAAGCCGTGCATGAACTGCTTTTCTTCGAGCAGCCCGCCGTGGACTTCGCGGGTCATGACGCGGTCAACCATGAGGTCGAAGGCGCGCCACATCTGGCCGACGGAGTTCATGCAGTGGTAGACGCGGCCGGCACCGAGCCGGTCCTGGGCGGCCTGGTGGCCGGCGCCACTTGCGCCGAGTTGGTTTTCGCGAGGGACGCGGACGTTGTCGTAGATGAACTCGCAGTGGTCGCTCTCCTGGCCCCAGACGGGGACGCCGCGGATGCGGTTGAGGCCGGGGGTGTCGGTGGGAACGATGATCTGGGTCATCGCGCTGTTGCGGTCGCCGGGCGCGTCGGGATCTTCGGTGCGGCACATGACGATGAGGAAGTCGGCGTCATTGCCGTTGGAGGTGAACCACTTGTGGCCGTTGATCAGCCAGTCGTCGCCGTCGCGGGTGGCGGTGGTCTGGAGGGAGCGGGGGTCGGAGCCGGCGTTGTCCGGCTCGGTCATGGAGAAGCCGGATTGCATGCGGCCTTCGGTGAGGGGGATGAGCCACTTCTGCTTTTGCTCTTCAGTGCCGTACTTGAGCAGGATTTTCTGGTTGCCGGAGTTGGGCGCTTGGACGCCAAACAGCGATGCGCCGCCGAGGCTGTAGGCGAGGACTTCGTTCATGTAGGCGTGGTCCAGGAAGCCCAGGTCGCAGCCGCCGTACTCGGCAGGGAGATGGGGGGCCCAGAGCCCGGCGGCCTTGACCTTGGCCTGGATTTCGAGCCGGAGCTCACGGGAGCGCTCACGACGGGTAGTGTCGCGGGTGCCGTCGGGGCGCCAGGCGGACCAGAGCTCGTTCTCGTTGGGCAGGATGTCGTTGTTGACGATCTGCGCGGTCTTAGTGCGGATCTCGTTGGTGCGCGGGTTGAGTGTGGGGACAGGATTCACATTCATGGGCATGAGGACGCCTTTCGTTTCGCTCGACGGCGGGGGCGCGGGCGCTAGTGAGGCGCCGACTCGGGATCGCCGGGGAGGAGGCGTCGTTCGTGCCAGGCGGCGGAGTCGACGGCGGCGAGCAGGAGGCCGTGCTGGCGGAGGGGGTGGATGAAACCGAGGATGTCGTCGGTCGAGCCGTCCCAGCCGGGGCCGGTGCTGGTGACACGCGTGCGGAGTTCGTCGAGGGCGCCGGGGCCGGTCTCGATGGAGGCCATGTAGATGCCCTGGCCGACCTTGGCGAGGAAGCGTGCGACCGCTTTCTCCGGGTCGTTGGCGTCGAGGTACTCGAGGCTGTCGAGGAGGCCGTCGCGCGCTGAGTCGAACCAGGTGATTGCGCCGTCGTAGCCGAAGCGCTCGCTGGCGTAGCGGTAGGTGTACATCGCGTCCATGCCGAGCAGCGGGAGGTAGTGGGCGATGGCCGGTTCGAGGTCGGGCACGGCGTAGGTGATCTGCCAGAGCTTGGTGTCGAGGCCGACGATCTCGCGCTCGGCGTGCTTGCTGATGATGATTGCGACGCCGTTGCCGTCTTGCGGCGTGACGGCGAAGCGATCGGGGCCGTCGGCCTGGACGCGGACGCCCATGGTCTGCATGCCCGCGGCGACGGCGGCGGGATCGTCGGCGGCGACGCCACCGGCGAAGATGCCGCGGCGATTCTCGGCGAGGAAGGCCTGGACGGGGCCGTCGCCGGCCGGCTCGAGGAGTTCGAGCTGATCCTGGCCCCAGCCGAGCGTGAGGCGATGGGCGTTGAAGACGGGGTCCATGGCGTCGTCGACGGGGGCGGCGTCGTAGAGCTGGGCGAAGGCCTCGGCGGCGACGTGGCGGTCTGGGACGGCGAGGGCGAGTCGGTCGGTGCGGCGGAGCATGGCGGGTCCTTTCGGCGCGGTGGCCTGAGGGCGAGGCTAGCGCGATCTTGGGCCTGGGCCCAAGTGGGCCAAGGCCGGGCGGCGGGATAAGATCGCGAGGGCGCAGGGGCCGGCTCGCGGAGGAATGACGATGCAACGACGGTGGATGATCGTGGTGCTCGCGGTCGCGGCGGCGCTGGCGCTGGCGGCGTGTGGTGGTGGGGACGATGACGATTCGGCCGGGAGGGCGCCGGCCGAGGCGGCGACGCAATCGGAGGAGGCCGAGGCGTCCGATCAGGCCGAGGATGAGGACGAGGGTGACGCGGGCGATGACCGAGACTCGCCCTTCGCGTCGGCGCTGTTGGATGACGACTGCGCGTTCGTGCTGGGTGGGCCGGGACTCGAGGATGCGGTGGCGGGGTTGGAGGGGGATTTCGGGGAGGTCGCCGATGCGTGGCAGAGGATCACGGATCGGTCGCCGGACGCGATTCGGGCTGACATGCAGGTGATGTCGGACACGTTCAGGCAGATGGCCGAGATCCTGGCCGAGGTTGACCTGACGAATCCGCAAGCGCTGACGGACCCGGACAATCAGGCGAAGCTGCTGGAGCTGAATGAGGTGCTGGACGCGGATGCGTTCAATGACGCGTCGGACGCGGTGGAGGGGTGGTTCGAGGAGAACTGCACGGGCTAGGGGCGGGAGTCAGGGCAGGGTGGCGGACTCCAGGGAGAGCGCGGCGAGGCGGCCGGGGTCGGGCTCGGGGATGGTCGTGGGCGCGCGGACGATGGGGACACCTTGGGCGGAGCGGTCGAGTTCGATCGGACGCTGCGCCAGGTCTTGGGCGTAGAAGCGGCTGCTGGGGAAGATGTCGGCGGGGTAGGTGCAGTTGTCGAGCATGGCGAGGGCGGCGCAGACGCTTGCGCCGGTGGCGCTCTCCAGCATGCCGCCGACCCAGCAGGGCAGGCCGGCGTCGCGGGCGAGGTCGTGGATGGCGAGGGCGTTGGTGAGTCCGCCGACGCGGGGGGGCTTGATGTTGATGTAGCCGCAGCTCTTGAGGGCGATGGCGTGGCGGGCGTGATCCGGGTGGCCGATGCTCTCGTCGAGGCAGAGGGGGGTGCGCAGATCGGCTTGCAGCGTGGCATGGTCGAGCAGATCGTCGTGGGCGAGCGGCTGCTCGATCATCGCCAGGCCGAGCTCGTCGACCTGTTGGAAGAGCGGCTGGTCCGAGAGGCGGTAGCCGCTGTTGCAGTCGATGTGGATGGGGTGGGTGGGCTGGCGCTGACGGACGGCGCGCAGCATGGGCAGGTCCCAGCCGGGCCGGAACTTGAGCTTGATCCGCGGGTAGCCCTCGGTGACGGCGGTGTCGATCTTGTCGAGCAGTTCGTCGATGTCGTCGCCGACGCCGAAGTCTTGGCCGACGGGTGCCCTGGTGCGGGTCGCGCCGAGCAGCTCGTGCAGGGGGCGGTTCTCGATCTTGCTTTGCAGATGCCACCAGGCGATGTCGAAGGCGGCTTTGGCGAAGGGGTTGCCTTTGAAGATGCCGAGACGCGCCTGGAGGTCGGCGCCGGAGTCGATCTGCTGGTGGAGGAGTTGGGGGGCGAGCCAGTCGCGGGCGAGTTGGAAGACGCCTGCGCCCCACTCCGGCTTGTAGGTGGGGGCGGCGAAGAGGGCGCTCTCGCCCCAGGCGTCGAGGGAGCCGCTGGAGAGTCGGCAGAAGAGGGAGTGGATGGCTGTGTCTTCGCCGTAGGCGGTGCGCCAGGGGGCGATGAGGGGCATCGCGACGTGGTGGAGGTCGATCCGGTCGATGCGCATCGGTGTCCTCTGGGTGCCTCCGGAGGAGGGCGGGGGGACCGGTCTCGGTGGGGATGCCGCTTGCCGCGGGGCGGGGTGTGATGTTATCCCGCGCGGGGCAGAGGATGAAACGGAACCAGACGGGTAGCAGAGCAGGGGAGGCAGTGATGGCCGAGCAGAGTGGGTCCGCGTTGCTGGCACGGCAGATGCGCGCAGAGGGGGTTGAGGATCTCTTCTACATCATGGGCGGGCCGATCATTGAGGTGGCGGGGTTCGCGGCCGAGCAGGGGATCCGGACGATTGATTGCCGGCACGAGCAGGGGGCGTCGTTCGCGGCGCACGGTTACGCGCGGGTGAAGCGTTCCCCGGGCGTTTGCCTGGCGGCTTCCGGCCCGGCGACGACGAATCTGCTGACGGGTGTGGCGAATGCGTACTTGGACGGGGTGCCGCTGGTGGCGCTGGGGGGCGCGGCGGCGACACGGTCGTACGACACCGACGCGTTCCAGGAGTACGACCAGTTGGCAATGGCGCGGCCGGTGACGCGCTGGGCGGGGCGGGTGCATGATGCCGATCGGATGCCGGAGTACTTCAATATTGCGATGCGGCAGGCGCAGGGCCCGAAGCCGGGTCCGACCTATCTCGATCTGCCGGGCAACTCGTTGTACACGCGCGTGGACGAGGATCAGGTCTGGTTCCCGCCTGGAGGCCGGACGGCGGTGCGTCCGGCGGCGGACCCGGGCGCGATCGCGGAGGCGATCGAGATGCTCCGGGCGGCGGAGCGGCCGCTGGTGCTGACGGGCAGCGGGATCTTCTGGTCGGACGCGGCGGCGGAGCTGCGGGCGTTTATCGACGAGGCGCAGATCCCGTTCTTCACGACGCCGCAGGGCCGGGGGGTGGTGCCAGAGGACCACGCGCTGGCCTTCCTGGGGGCGCGAGGACAGGCGTTCCGGGAGGCGGATGTGATTCTGACGGTGGGCACGCGGTTCAACTTCATCGTGTCGTTTGGGCACGCGCCGCGGTTCGCAGGGGACGTGCAGGTGATTCAGATCGATACGGATGCGACGGAGATCGGGCGCAACCGGCCGGTCGATTTGGGGATTGTGGCGGACGCGAAGGTGGCGCTGCGGTCGCTGACGGCGGCGGCGCAGGAGGCGGGGCTGCGCGCGCCGGAGACGTGGATCGCGCGGCTGAGCGAGACGCATGAGTCGAAGCATCAGCAGACGCTGGAGCAGGCGGAGTCCGGCGCCACGCCGATTCATCCGTTGCGGGTGGCGAATGAGATCCGCAATTACATGGACCGGGACGCGATCGTATCGATTGATGGGATGGAGACGTTGAATTTCGGGCGGCAGTGGATTCCGTCGTACGTGGAGGGGGCGCGATTAAACTCGGGGCCGAATGGCTGCATGGGGGTGGGGATTCCGTTCGCCATGGGGGCGCAGGTGGCGGCGCCGGAGCGACAGGTGATCGCGTTCGTCGGCGACGGATCGTTCTTCATGAACATCCAGGAGTTCGACACGATGGTGCGGCACGATCTGCCGGTGGTGGCGGTGGTTAGCAATAACGGCGGCTGGACCGGGGGATCGAACAAGACGCCCGGCCGGACGCTGGGCCGGTCGCAGCGCTACCACGATGTGGTGGAGGCGCTGGGCGGACACGGGGAGCTGGTGACGGATCCGGAGGAGATCCGGCCGGCGATTGAGCGGGCGTTCGCGAGTGGCAAGCCGTCGTGCGTGAACGTGCATGTCGAGGAGCACGCGCGGGCGACGACGGTGCCGTTTGGTGGCTACTCAACGATGATGAGTCGGGAATAGGGGGGAGGCCCCTCCCTCCTTCGACAAGCTCAGGACAGGCTTCGCCCCCTCCCCACCGCCTGCGGCGCTGGAGAGGCGGGATTGGAGTGGGGATCGAAGGGCGCGGGGTCGGGCGAGGGTGCGCTAGCCGAGGGCTTGGGGGGAGTCGCGGTGGGTGGGGACGCCCTCTTCGTCGAGGATGGTGGTGATGGCGGCGCGGTCGTCGTCGGTGAGGCGCCAGTCGGCGGCGGCGACGTTTTCGGCGAGCTCTTTCTCGTTGCGCATGCCGACGAGGCCGACGGTCAGGGCGGGGTTGCCGAGGGCCCAGGCGATGGCGAGTTGGGCGACGGACTTGCCGTAGCCGTCGGCGAGTTGGGCCAGGCGAGCGGTGGCGCGGATGGCGTTCTGGAGGGGGTCGCCCTGGAACTGGTTGAGCTCGAACATTTTGCCGCCGGCTCGCCAGTCGCCCTCGGGGAAGGTGGTGGCGGCGTTGAACGCGCCGGTGAGGAGGCCGAACCCGAGCGTTCCGTAGCCCATGAAGCCGACGTTGTTGGCCCCGCACCAGGGCAGGACATCAGCGTCCATGCGCTGGTCGTAGATGTGGTAGCCGACCTGGTTGGTGGCGATTTTGCCGTGCCGGTTGGCCTCTTCCATCATGGCGACGCTGTAGTTGGAGACGCCGTAGTGGCGGATCTTGCCGGCCTGCTTGAGCTCCTCAAAGGCGCCGATGGTTTCGGCGATGGGGGTCTTGTGGTCGGGCCAGTGCATGAGCAGCAGGTCGATGTGGTCCGTCTTGAGGCGTTGCAGGCAGCCCTCGGCGCTCTTGATGATGTTGTCGCGCGTGCCGTCCTTGCCCTTGTTGTCGCTGAGCACGGGGTCGGCGCTGGGGTCCTCCGGCTCGTAGCGGAAGCCGACCTTGGTGACGAGCACGATCTCGTCGCGGCGGCTGCCGAGGGCGTCGGCGAGCAGGCGTTCCGAGTGCCAGGGGCCGTAGACCTCGGCGGTGTCCATGAGGGTGATGCCCGCGTCGATGGCCATGTTGACGGCCTTGGAGGCCTCGGCGACGTCGAGGTCGCCGTACATGGTGGTGCTCATCTCCCAGGTGCCGAAGCCGATGGCGGAGGTGACGAGGTCGGTGTCGCCGAAGGTGCGCTGTTCCATGTGGATCTCCGTTTCGAATCGATGGTGAGCGGATCGTCCTCCTTCGACAGGCTCAGGAGCGCCTCAGGATGAACGGACTGATTGTTCGGGCGCCGCGTGCGCGGCGGTGCACTGGGACGTTAGTAGACACCGCTGAGTTTGTTGTGGTCCCAGCTGTAAATCTTGTCGGGGCGGACTTTGACGACGCAGCGCTTGGCAGCGATGCGGCGGGCGTCTTCGCTGGACTGCTGGGCGTTGGGCCCCCCGCCCCCGTACTTCTCCGGGTTGCGGGCCATGACGGCGAGGGTGGCGTCGACGTCGCCGATGGTGACTTCGGCCTGTCCCTCGACGACAAGGCCGCGAAGCTCGGAGTAGGCCTTGCCGTCCTCCAGCATGCAGGTGATGTGGGGGTCGCGCTGCAGGTTGACGATCTTCTGACTCTTGGTGAAGGTCGTGAACTGGATCAGGCCGGTCTCGTCCAGGGAGTACCACATGGCGGCGAGGTGGGGTGCGCCGCGAGGGCCGTTGGAGGCGACTTGCAGCGTGTAGCCGTTCTCCAGGAAGGCTTGCAGCTCGTCGGGCGTCATCTCGATCTTGTTGCGGCGGCTGGGCATGGTTGATCCTTGATTCTCGCGGTTGGGCTTCCTGCGGTTGGGGTCTTTGCGGCTATCCGGCGTCCGTCTCCCGGGAGGGCAGTTCCACGGTGACGAGGCTCATGGCGGTCTGCAGCCCGGCCTGATTCTCCACCCAAACGTCGATATCGGCGAGGTGGCGGTCGCCCTCGACGTAGGTCTTGGCGACTTCGCCGTTGACCCAGTTGGAGTCGCCAACGACGTTGGGGTGGCGGATCTGATTGAGCATGCGCTTGAGCGTTCCGTGGTCGCCGATCCAGTCGGTGACGATCTGGGCCATCCAGCAGACGCGCTGGGGACCGTAGTCGAACTGGCCGGGCATGTTGCGGCGATCGGCGGCGTGTTCCATGTCGAAGCGGCCGCCGCCGCCGAGTTCGGCGGAGCCTTCGCGCTCCAGGGCCTCGCGCTTGGTGCGGTAGGTGCCGAGGACGCCGTGGGTGAAGAGGAAGAGTTCGGAGACGCTGTAGGTGCCTTTGGGCAGGATGGGGAGCTTGTCGCCGGCGGAGAGGTCTTGCCAGTAGAGCGGGTCCGGGCCGCGGCGCTCGCGCTCCCAGACGAGGGGGTCGGCGGGGCCGGATTGGCGGTCGTCGCGGGTCTCGCGGTCGTACTCGATGGTCGAGCCGGAGCCCAGGTTCTGATAGCGGGCCATGCGGGTGGCTTTGGAGGCGACCAACTCCTGTCGCTGGTTGATGTATTGGACGAGGCCGGTGTTGATGACGAAGGGGCCGATGCGCTCGCTGTGCTTGCGGATGATGGGCCCGACTTCTTCTTGGGCGGTGATGACGTCGCCGAGCCAGATGGGGCGGTGGAAGACGATTTCGCCGCCGGCGTAGTTCATGGGGAAGTTGGTGGTGGAGAGGCGGTCGGGGTCGATTGCGCCGTCCTCTGCCGCGCGCACGCCCAGGCTGCAGGCGTAGATGAAGGTGGGGGGCGCGGTGAGCCTCTGGTAGGGCCCGGCGGCGGCGTAGGCCGGGTCGCGCCAGAGGGGGTTGTAATCGCCGACGCCGTCGCCCCAGCGACGGATGTTGTCGGCGCTGGCCTCAATCGTCCAGCGATTCGGCAGCGGCTGACCGATGCCCTTGCGGTACTCCTCTTCGAACTCGTCCAGGGTGGTGATCATCCCCGCGTCGGGCATGGGTGCATCCTTCCGGGGCGCCGTTGTCAGGGCGCCGCAGCGGACGCAGGATAGCGCGCCGCTGGGGAGTGGTCAGCGGGCGGTGGCGGGCTAGCCGAGCACCTCTGGGTTGACGATGCCGCGAGGCATGCGGCCATCGAGGACGTTGATGAGGTTTTCGACGGCGAGGCCGCGCATGGCCCGTCGGGTTTCCTCGGTGGCGGTGCCGATGTGCGGGAAGGTGATGACGTTGGGCAGGCTGACGATGGGTTCCTCCGGGTCGGGCGGCTCGTCTTCGAGCACGTCGAGGGCGGCACCGGCGATCGTGCCGTCCTCGAGGGCCGCAGTGAGCGCTTTCTGATCGACGACGGGGCCGCGCGCGTTGTTGATCAGGTAGGCGCTGGAGGGCATGAGGGAGAGTTCGCGCTCGCCGATGAGATGGAATGAGCTGGGGTTGAGGTCGGTGTGCAGCGTGACGAAATCGGATTCCTTGAGGAGATCGTCGAGGGAGCGGTAGTCGCCCTGGGGCGAGCCGGCTGGGGCCTCGCCGAAGACGTCGTTCCAGATCACGTTCATTTTGAGGGAATGGGCGCGGCGCGCGACCTCCATGCCGATGCGACCGAAGCCGACGATGCCGATGGTCTTCTGTTGGGGGTCGTGGGCGAGGGCGGGTTGCGGTTCGCGCCGACCCCATGCGCCGCTGCGGCTGTACTGCTCGAAGCCAACCAGGTTGCGGGAAAGGATGATCAGCTGGGCCATGGTGAGGTCGGCGACGGCGTCGTTAAGGACGATTGGGGTGTTGCACATGGCGACGCCGTGTTTGGTCAGGAGGTCGATGTCGAAGGCGTTGACGCCGACGGAGGTGGTGGCGACGACTTTCAGATCGGGCGTCCCGGCCAGCAGCTCTTCGCCGATGGGGACGCCGGGGAAGACGAGCAGTCCGTTTGCGCCTTGTACCGCCTGAGCGACTTCCGCCGCGCTTTCGCGACCGTTGAAGTTGTGCAGGTCGCCGCGGGCTTTGAGTTGGTCTTCCAGTTCAAGCTCGAGGATGACGGTGTTGCAGATCTTGGGGGCCATGGGGTTCCTGGGGGCTCTCTAGTCTGGGTGTGCTGGATGGGGCGCGTTGGATGCGGGCGATCAGCCCACGGGGTTTGTGTGGGCTCAGCCCAGGGTGTTGACTGGCTTCCCAGCCACGAAGGCGCGCAGATTATCGACCGCGATCTCCATCAAGCGCTCGCGTGACGCTTTGGCGTACCAGGCGACGTGCGGCGTGATCAGGCAGTTCGGGGCCGTGAGGAGGGGATTGTCGGCGGGGGGCGGCTCTCCGTCCAGTACGTCCAGACCTGCGCCCGCGATTTGCTCGTTGTGCAGGGCGGCGGCGAGGGCCGCATTGTCGATCAAGGGGCCGCGGCTGGTGTTCAGTACGTAGGCCGTGGGCTTGATCAGCGCCAGCCGCGCGGGGTTGACGAGGTGATGGGTGTCGGGCGTGAGGGGGCAGTGCAGGCTGATCACGTCGGCGCGACGGAAGAGATTGTCGACGTCGGTGAACTCCACCTCCAGGCCGGCCAGGGCGTCGGCGCCGGGCGGGTACTCGTCGAAGGCCAGGACGCGCATGCCCATCGCCGCCCCAATGCGGGCGAAGGCGCGGCCGATGCGGCCGATGCCCACGATGCCCAGGGTCATGCCGGTGAGCTCATGGATGGGGCTAAGCGAGAAGCACCAGTCGGGGCTCTGGGTCCAGGCGCCCTCGCGCACGGCGGCGGCGTGCAGGGCGGGCTGTCGCACGAGCTCCAGCATCAGTGCCGCGGCGTGCTGGGCGACGGAGTCGGTGCCATAGGTGGGGACGTTGGTGACGACGATGCCGCGCGCTTTGCTGGCGGCGAGGTCGATGATGTCGTAGCCCGTCGCGAGGACGCCGATGTATTGGAGGTCCGGCAGCGCGGCGATCGTTTGGGCGCTGAAGGGGACTTTGGTGGTGAGGACGAACCGTGCGCCGGCGGCGCGCTCCAGGATCTGCGCGTCCGGGGTGCGGTCGTGGACGGCGACTTCGCCGAGCTGCTCGAGGGCGGCCCAGCTGATGTCGCCGGGATTGAGCGTGTAGCCGTCGAGCACCGCGATTCGGTCCGCCATTGTCCCCATCTCCCTCGGGTTCGCGTCAGGCCAGCGGCCAGCGCGCTAGTTGGTCCGTCGCCATTTTCGCAGGCTTACCATCTCCCGCGGGGGTTTCATGCGAGAGCCGACTTCGACGTAGGAAACCTCGGCGACGTAGACATCGCCTCGGGAGTCGGTGGCGATGGAGTGGGGCCAGAGGAACTGGTCCGGCGACTCGCCCGGGAGGGCGGCGCCGAAGCGGTTGAGCAGCTCGCCCTGGGGGGTGTAGACGGAGACCCGGTGCCCCAGGTTGGGCACGCCGTGCTGGACCGGCGGCGGCCCCTGTTCGGCGATGTAGAGCGCGTCGTCCTCGCGCTGCCCGCGGGCCACCGCGACGGCGTGGTGGACGTGCCAGGTGCGCACGAATGCGCCGTCGACGGTGAACATCTGGACGCGGTGGTTCTCACGGTCGCAGACGATGACGTGTTGGTCGTCGACCATGGAGATGTTGTGGGGCAGGCTGAACTGTCCCTCGTCGGCGCCGGATTCGCCCCAGGAGAGCACGTGCTCGCCCTGCGCGGTGTAGCGGTGCACCCGCGAGTTTCCGTAGCCGTCGCTAACGAAGATGTCGCCGCTGGCAGGGTTGATGGCGAGGTCGGTGGGCTTATTGAAGGGGTCGCCGCTCTGAGGCGGGGCGGGGGTGCCGCCCAGGCGCATCTTGGCGTTGCCGGCGGTGTCGGTCTTGGTGAGCGTGTGGGCGTGCACGTCGACGAGCCAGAGGTCCCCGGCGGGGTCGACGCGGACGGAGTGGGGCCAGCCGTAGTCGACGCCGTCCCAGACGAGGCGCTTGGCGCCGTAGGGGTCCTCGATTTCGTGCTGGCCGCCGAAGGGGGTGTTGTTGCCCCACTTGTCGACGAGGTTGCCGTCGCTGTCGAAGACGAGCATGGGCATGTTGCCGCGGTTGAAGACGTAGACGCGGTCTTGGGCGTCAACGGCGACGGAGGTCGCTTCGCGCAGCCAGTAGCCGTGGGGGATTTTGGCCCAGCCGGGAACGGGCTCGTAGGTGGTGGCGCTGGTGGGGGCGGGGGGCATGGCGTGCTCCTTGGCGGGGCGGTGCTGCGTGGCGGTGGGCTAGGCGAAGTGGTCGGGCAGGCCGAGCTCAGCGGTGGTTTCGCGGAACCATTCGATGACTTCGGGGTGGTAGGGGATGCCGCGCTCGCGCCTGTCGATCTCTTCTTCGTGCTCTTCGAGACCGGCGTAGAGGACACGTTCCTGTCCGGGGGCCGGGGGCGTCTCGCGCAGGGCGCGGAGGTAGGCGTCCATCTCGGCGCGGTACTCGTCCAGGTCGCGGAAGGCGGCGATGTTGAAGACGGTGAAGTGGTGGCCGGAGGTGCCGTCCTTGCGGTGCAGGGCGACGCCGGCGCCGCTGAGCAGGCCGCTGAGGATGTCGACGCTTGCGCCGAGGCCGTAGCCCTTATGGGAGCCGATCTCGCGGGTGCCGCCGAGTGGCAGCATCATGAATCCGTCGGGGGTGGGGCGCTCGTCCATGACGGGGGTGCCGTCGGCCTCGGTGACCCAGCCGGGGAGGATGTCGGCGCCGAGGCGCTGGGCAAGGCGGATCTTGTTGCCGGCGACGGAGCTCATGGAGCCGTCGAAGATGAAGGGCGCTTCCTCGCCGGCGGGGGCGGCGACGGCGATGGGGTTGAGGCCGACTCGGGCTTCGGCGCCGAAGGTGGGCGCAACCATGAGCCCGCCGACCGTCATGGAGAGCCCGATCATGTCCTGCGCGAGCGCCAGCTGGGCGTGGTAAGCGGCGGCGCCGAAGTGGCCGCCGTTCATCGCCGTGACTGTGGCGACGCCACAGACGCGCGCCTTCTCGATGGCGAGTTCCATGGCCTGGGGCCCGATGGTGATCCCGAGCCCCTTGTCAGAATCCACGACGGCCGCGCCTGGGAAGTCGCGCGTGACGGTCATCTTGGGGGCAGGGTTGATCGACCCGTCCTTTAGCCCGGCAACGTAGAAGCGGACCATGTTGCTGACACCGTGGGAGTCGATGCCCCGGTCGTCGGCGTACATCAGCGTGTCGACGCAGCGCTGGGCGTCGTCGTTGGGCATGCCCAGCGCGCGGAAGATGTCGTTGACGGTCTGCCGCATGACGGACGACTCGGTGCGGACGGCAACGTCGTCTGAGACGCGGAACTGTTTGAGCATGGCTGTCCCTTTCAGGTGCCCCGGTTGGCAGGCACCTTGTTAGCTATCAAGTAGGGAGCTTAGAAGACAGCGAGTGGATTGATGGGTGAGGCGGTGCCCCGCTCCAGTCGCAGCGGGGCGATGACGAAGGCGAAGCTGTAGCGGTTGAGATCGCGGCAGGCCGTCGTGAGCCGGTCGAGGGCCATGTTGTCGATGATGTGCACGCCCATGTGGGCGATGATGACCTCGTGGATCGGCTGGTGGGAGTTCTCGACGCCGCTGGGCAGGACGTCGGAGACGCCGTCGCAGCCGAGGATCGCGATGTCGCGCTCGCGCAGCCAGGGCAGCGTGTCGGCGTAGAGGCCGGCCAGGCCGAGGTCGAAGCTCCACTCGCCCTCGGCGGTGCGGCGAGCGTCGCGACCGGTGCCGATGAGGAGGATGTCACCGGACTCGACAGTGACGCCCTGTCGCTCGGCGGCGGCGGCGAGGTCCTCGGCGTGGATGGGGGTGCCGGGCTCGAGCCAGTTGACGCCTTTGAGTCCGGGGAGGTCGAGGAGGACGCCCCGGCCGATGATGCCGTCCTTGCCGGACATGATGCTGTTCTTGCGGGCGCCGTTGCTGCGCACGTCGGACGGCTCGAAGCCGTTCCACATCTTGCCGTCCGAGAAGACGTGGCAGAGGGCGTCCATGTGCGTGGTGGCCATGCCGTGCGGGGCGATGGCGAAGTAGTCGCCGGTGAACTCGAGCCCCTCGCCCCGCAGGGTGTCGCCGCTGTTGAGCATGTGGTGGGCGACGGGCATCGCGTTGCTGGGGCTGGGCCGCACGGGCAGGGGGAGAGCGCAGCTGACGACGCGTTGCCCCTGAATGGAGGCGAGGGCGGCGTTGCGCGTCTCGTCGGTGATCAGGTTGAGCGCGCCGCGCTCGTCGTCGGGCCCCCAGCGGCCCCAACTGCGGACCTGCGCGGCGATCTGGTCGACATCGGCTTTGCTGAGTGAGGCTGGCATGTGAGTCCCCTTTCGTCCATTGGCGCGGCGCAAAGTCTACTGTCCTGCCGGGCCAGGCGCAGCGGGCTCCAGGGGGCCTTCGCATCGGCGTCGGCTAGTCTCCGGACATGCCCTGGCTTCGCGAGACGTTCGCCTCGTTCGCAGTTCGCCACTACCGCTACCTCTGGGTGGGCTCCATGTTCGCGACGACGGCGTTCATGATGTCGTTCATGCTGCTGCCGTCGGTCGCTTACGAGATCACGGGGAATAACGCGTCGGCGGGGATCGCGCAGATGGGGTCGGGCATTGGGATGTTCCTGGTGGGGCCGTTCGGTGGGGTGATCGCCGACCGGCGGCGCAAGAAGCCATTGGTGCTGGCGGGGCAGGCGATCCCGGGGATCGTGATCCTGACGATCGGCATCCTCATTTTGAGTGGTTCGATTTCGATCTTGCTGCTGACGGTGACGACGATGTTCATGGGGGTGGGCTTCGCCTTCATGGGGCCGGCGCGGCAGGCCTGGGTGGGCGAGCTGATGCCGGATCGGCTGCTGCCCAACGCGGTGGCGCTGCAGCAGATCGCGCTGACGATGGCGCAGGTGCTGGGTCCGCTGTTTGTGGCGATTCTGGTGGGCCCGTCGCTTGGTATCGGCGTGGGCGCAGGCTGGGCGTATCTGTTCATGGCGGGGCTGTTCGTGATCGTGCTGCCGATGACGAGTCTGCTGCCGAACACGGATCCGGCGCCGAAGTTGCAGCGCCGCTCGATTCAGCAGGACTTAGTCGAGGGCATCCGCTACGTCTGGGGCGACGCCCGACTGCGGCTGCTGTGGACCTCTTTCGTCGCGGTGATCGTGTGCGGGTTCTCCTTCCAAACACTGCTGCCGGGCCTACTCGATCAGGAGTTCGGGCGTGACCCGAAGGATGTTGGCGTGATCTTTCTGTCCTTCGCGATCGCCGGGCTGGCGATGAATGTGGCCGTCGCCGGAGTGGTGCGCAAACCCATTGCTTGGCCGCTGATGCTGCTGATGGGCCTACTGATGATGAGTGGGTTCGTGTTGCTGGCGGCTGCGCCGAGCTACTGGGTGCTGCTGCTGGCGGCGGTGCCGCTGGGGGCGGGGCGCTCCGGCTACTGGCTGATCAACAACGCCCTGCTGATGGCGAACGCGAAGAAGGAGTTCTACGGCCGGGTGATGTCGCTGGCCTCGCTGGCCTTCGGCTCGCAGGCGCTGCTGGCGCCGGTCTGGGGCGTGATGGCCGACTCGATCGGGATTCGCGAGACGCTGTTCATCGTCTCAGCGCTGGGGTCGTCGGCGGTGGCGCTGGCGGCGCTGAACTGGCTGCGTATCCGCAACGTCCCGGTTGCGGCCGGGGTCCCGGCCGCTGTTCCGGCCGCTGCGGATGCCCCGACCTAAGGCGGGCGTTTTCCGACTGACTCGGGCATCTCCCAGCCGATGCGTGTGTGTCCGATCCAACGTGGATTCCCCGGCCGACGCCAACTTCATGCGGGCTTCATCAGTCCTTCATCGCTTGATCCGTACGTTCGATCTCGACAGGCAATCGGGCAGCACGGGGTCAGGAAGGACGAAGCGATGGAGATCACACGGAAGCTGAAGATGGGGGTGTTGGGCGCGGGGGTTGCGGCGCTTGTTGCCGTACCGACGGCGTTCGCGGTGGGGGGTGGCAGCGATTCGCCGGCCACGCGCCCGCAGGCGAGCGACGAGGATCGGTCGCCGCCGATCGTCGCGGCGCTGAACGATGAGGAGGACGAGTTCGACGAGGGGTTCGATGAGGAGGGTAGCGAGTTCGAGTTGGCGGAGGAGGTTGCGTTCCTCAACGGGCTGGCGGACGAGATCGCGGGCGCGCTGACGGCGGCGGGCGTCGATCACACGGTGGAGACGCTTGAGGTCCGATCGGTCACGTGGGACACGAGCGACGAAGCGGCGAACGCGATCGTCGAGGCGTTGCTTGAGGAGTACTTCGAGTACGACGAGGACGATGCGCTCGACGAGTTTGAGGATCTCGACGCGGAGGAGCTGGCGCTCTACCAGGGTGAGGCCGACGCGGTCCGCGTCGCGCTGGAGGCGGCGGGCATCCCCTTCGAGATCGAGCTGGACGAGCTGGGCATTGGGTGGCCGGTCTTCGATGAGGAAGACGACGCGATTTGGGACGTCGTAGACGAGGCGCTGGACGCCTACTGGGAGCCGATTGAGGCGGAGGAGCTGGCGAACCTGAGCGTCGAGGAGCTGGACGAGCTGCGCCAAGAGGCGGCCGTTGTGCGCGATGCGTTGTTGGCGGCTGGGATTGCGTTCGAGGTCGAGGTGGATGCGGCTGGTGTCGAGTGGCCGATCTTCGATGAGGACGACGACGAGGCCTGGGAGGTCGTTGAGGGAGCGCTGGATGCGTTCTGGGGTGAGTTCGATGAGGAGGACCATGAGGAGTAGCTCGCGCATAGCGCGGGGGAGGGGGGCGAGAGCGGAAGCCCCTCCCCGTGCCCCCTCCCCATCGTCGAGCAGATGGAGAGGGGGACTGGAGGGAATGGGCACGGGTCCTTCGGCAAGCTCAGGATGAGCGGAAGGCAGGGGGAGGGGGGGGGTGGGTTTTGAGCGGCGGGGGAGGATTGGCGGTCGGGGGTTGGATGGCGTGGCCCGCTCACCTTGATCCTCT
>QGNQ01000035.1 GCA_003228175.2 Chloroflexota bacterium | reverse complement strand
CTCCTTCCTCGGTCTCGGCGCCCCCCTGCCCAACCAATCCTGGGGCCGCATGCTCACCGAAGCCCGAGCACTCTGGAACCACCCCCACCTGAGCATCTTTCCCGGCCTCGCCATGACCCTCGCGGTGCTCGGCTTCAACCTCCTCGGCGACTCCCTGCGCGACATCTTCGACCCCCGCCTGCGCGGCGTGCGCTAGGACGTGCCAATAACTAGGAGACCTTTACGACGAAACCGAAGGACACCAACCTCCAGCGCTGCGACCGGTCACCGGTGACACGGTGCACAACATCCGCATCTCGAAAGGTAGACACGCATGACTGATTTTCACGCCATCGCCTCCGCGCTCGAGGAACGGGGCTTCTGCGTTGTCCCGGACTTCCTGAGCCGTGATGAGATCGACTTCCTCGTGGAAGAATTCGATGCCTGCCCAGACTCCGAACCCGCGCCGCGAACCAAGCATGGGGCGCGGCACCTTGGCGATCAGCCGGTTGCCACTGCAGCGGGAGCGCTGCGTACTACCGCGGTGGGACGCAAAGAAACCTTCCAAGGCATCCGTCCGCGGATGGAAGCGTTCGCCCAGGGACTCACCGGAGCCAAGGCCGCGCTCTATCAAATCCTCTATCTCCAGACGCCGGTCACCAATCTTCCCGTGCATCAGACGATCACTTCTTCCTGACGGAGTTCAATCCGACGCATCTCAATTACTGGATTCCGTTGGTCAAGCCTTCGCGTACCGAGGCGGGACTGCGCGTGATTCCCTGGGATCGGCTTCGCGAACAGTCGCCGCGCTTCTTTAACCTCTGTCGGCGCTCGGGCGCGAGTTGGATGCGCTCGCTGCGTGACGGGGGGACGGTGTACATCTCCGACTGGAGCGGGGTCCACTGGGTGGACGAGGACTTCGAAATCGAGGAGGTCATGGAGACGCCGGAGGTGGGGCCCGGCGACCTGCTGCTGCTGAGCCTCAACACCATCCACGCGACGCAGACGACCGACGATCGGCGCCTCGCGGTGTCGTTGCGCACGTGCGATCCGGAGACGCGAATCGACTGGCATCGGGTGGCCGGCATTTCCACACCGGCAATGATGAGACACCTCGCAAAGCAGAATCGGTTGAGTCTCCCGGCGTTTCTCCAGACCCAGGAAAACGACTTCGGCATCACGCTGGGGGACATCGTGCCGACCCTGACGGGTGAAGGGGAGTAGCCGCGCCGGCGAGGTCGCGGCAGGGACATTGTTTACAGGCGCGAGGCCCCGAACACCTCGCAGCCAGTGGGGGAGTCGCGAGTGCGGACCGGCGCGGCCGACGATCACCGTGGTCGTGTGCGTCGCGGCCTGTGGGCGCTCGATGAGGGTGGGATGCCGGGACGTGTATGCGGACGTGCCCCGGCGGGGTGGGACGCGTAGACTCCGTGCCCCAGACGACTGTCGTTCCCAAGGCAGTCGCTGCGGAGCGGAGGAAAACGATGGCTTCCAATTTCGATTTCAGGACGACGGTCGCGTATGAGACGGCGGGTGTGCAGTTCAACGTCGCGTTACAGGGTCTTGCGTTCGTCGTCACGGTGGACGACCTGGCGTCAGGGGATCGTCTGGCGTTGGACCACGGCGTCAGCGCCGCGGTGTACGACTTCACGCGCGGCTACGCGCGCTGGCTTGGTTCGAAGGGGATTGTGGCGAGCCAGGAGGCGAGCGCCGTCCGGGGCGTCGCGCGGGATGGAATGAGTGCGGCGCAGTTGCTCGCGGTGGCCCGCGAGGCCGTGGACATGGTGGATCAGCGCTTCAGTCACTACCGCACGAACGTCGTGTCCGGCGATGGCTACTCGGACGTGGTGTACGAGAAGCGGGACGGGGTCGCGTGGCTGATGCTGAACCGGCCGGAGACGTTCAACGCCAAGCGCGGGATCACGATGGATGAGATGTCGGCGGCGTTGCTCGATGCGGCCGGAGACAACGACGTGCGCGCGGTGGTGCTGTCGGGGGCGGGGCCGAACGGGTTCTGTACCGGGAACGATCAGAGCTACGACCCGACGCAGGGCGGGGCCTACAGCGGTTCGGCGAGGCTGAGCTACAGCAAGGTGTTGCGGGGGATGCCGCAGCCGGTGATCGCGGCGGTCGACGGCTACGCGATCGGCTCCGGCAACATCATGGCGTACGAGAGTGACTTCACGATTGCGACGACGCGGTCTCGGTTCGGGCAGACGGGGCCGCGCGTGGGCAGTCCGGCCGCAGGGCACGGGGTTGCGATGCTGGCGGGGCGGATTGGTCAGAAGCGAGCGCGGGAGATGTGGATGCTGTGCCAGCAGTACTCGGCGCAGGAAGCCTACGAGATGGGATTGGTGAACCGCGTGGTCGCGGTGGAGGAGCTGTGGGCGGAGGTTGATCGGTTCATCGAAGCGATCAAGAACGTGAGTCCAGTGATCTTGCAGATGCAGAAGATCTCGTTCAACCAGCACGATGACTTCGTGGCGGGCGAGAGCCCGTTTGGGGAACACGCGCCGGACTATGCGTCGTCGGATGAATGCCGGGAGCGACGCACGGCGTTCCTGGAGCGACGCCCGATGGATCGGTCGAAGAACTTGCCTTACGTCGCGGTCCCGATTCGCTAGTCGGGAACGCCGTCCCGCCAGCAGTGGCCTACGGCGGCTGGGGCGGCTCGCCGAGGCCCTGTGCGTGAGGGGTGGCGCTTCGGGCGACGATCCTCTCTGCTACTTCGCGGAGGAGGAGATCTGCGGTGATGCCGTCCCCGTCTGACCTGCTCGACTTCGATTTCGACGGACGTTCCTTGACGGTCGCTTGGGAGCTGACGCGGGCCGGTGCCCTGTGTGCGTACGCGGGCGACGTTGCGGGCGTCCGGATGCCGGTCGGCGGGTGAGTCGCCTCTCCTTGCTGGGCGCGCTTCGCGACCCCAATCGCGCGCACCTGCCCTTTCTCTTGAGCGGTCTGTTCTTTGCACTGGCGGGCGGATTCAGCCTGGCGGTGCTTCTGCCGATCGACGCGATTGGCGGATTCGGTCTTGGGCCCCGCTGGCCGGCGCTGGCGCAGGTGCACGGGCACGTGCAGACGGTGGGCTTCGCGGGCCTGATCGTTGTGGGGGTGGCGCTCCGGGTGGCGCCTCGCTTTGCGGCGGCGCCCGCGCCGCGACCGGCACTCGTCGTCGCGCTCTACACCACCATGGTCGCGGCGGTGGCGCTGCGATCCTTGGGGCAGGCACTCAGCGAATCCGAGGTGCTCCGGGGCGTGATGGCGGTGGGAGCGTGGCTGGAAGTGGCGGCGGCCATCGTTTTCGCTGCCGCCCTTTGGCCGGTGGGCCGCCGAGCGCTGCGTGCGCGGGATCCGCTGCTTCTCATGATCGCGGGCGCGGTCTTCTGGTTCCTGATGCAGTCGCTCTTGGGTGCGATCTGGCTGACCGAGGCGGCGGCAGACGGGCAGGCGACGCTCTCCACGCGGCGTGACGCGACGCTGGTCTTCCTGCAAGTGCAGGGATTCTTGGCGGTTTTCGTGGTGGGGGTGGCGTGGCGGGTTCTGCCCGTGTTCGGTGGTGGCGCTGGCGCTCCCCGCCTCGCGGTCTGGGTGGCGACGGTGCTGATCCAGGCCGGGATCGCTACGACGGTCGCCTCGCTGATTTGGTGGGCGGAGGCGGGGGACCGGCTGTGGGCGTTGGAGAACATCGGCCTGCTGTCCGTCGCCGCGGGGTGGTGCGTTGGGGTGCTGGTTTCGCGCCCGTGGCGACGGCCGCAGCGACTGCGGCCTGTGGTGCAGCCGCTTGGGCGACTGCTGCAGATGGCGATGGGCTGGCTGCTCGTGGGGGCCGGCCTTAGCGCCTTCTTTGCCCTGCGCGGTCTCGTCCAGGAGCGCGGTCTTGCGGGGCCAGAGATGGATGCGGTGCGTCACTTGATCAGCCTTGGGGTGGTGTTTAGTGCGATCGTGGCGATGGCGCATCTTGTGCTGCCGGAGTTCGGCCTGGAACGGATCCGAGTCCGGGCGGTGGGCCGGCGGGCGCTGATCTTCGGCGTGGGCATCTCGGCTGTCGCGATGACGCGGGCGGCGCCCGGGGTGGCGGATCTGACGACGACCCGAAGCGACTACTGGCACATGGCCGGGTCCGGCGTGCTGGGCTTCGTTCTGATCGGCTGGTTCGCGTTCCTTGTCGTGCGGGTTGTGGTGCGCCGTCCCATGCTGTTGACCGAAGTCCGGCAGCCGGTGGCGCCCGCGTCGGCAGGGGAAGGCTTGTCGTCGGACTGACGTCGCGGCGGACGATCAATTCCTGAGCGCGACGGCGGCTTCCGCTAGCATCATCTCCCTCGACCCGGCCCGCATGAAGGAGCTTCTCGATGAAGGGCGCCGCGTTCTCAGATGTCCGTGTCGTTGACCTTTCGGACCGCCTATCGGGCGCATGGTGCGCTCGCCTCTTGGCGGACATGGGCGCGGACGTCGTGCTGGCGGAGCCGCCTGCGGGCCACCCTCTGCGGTTCGAGCCCCCGTTCGCGTCGGACGAGCCGGGCTCGGAACGCTCGTTGCTGCATGCGTACGCGAATTGGAATAAGCGCTCGGTGATCGTCGACGGTGCGGCGGCGGCGGCCCGGCTTGCCAGCGACGCGGATCTCTTGATCACGACGGCCCTCGTCCCCTGGCCGGCGGTCGTGCAGGCGGCCGTCGAGGCGCTGCCGGAGGATGCGGTCCACATCTCGATTACGCCGCACGGCTTGGAGGGCCCGCTGGCGGCCACGCCCGGCAACAACCTCACCGGCTGCGCGCGAAGTGGCTGGACGTTCATGACGCGCTTCGCGGATGAGGCTCCGTTGCAGCTGCCCGCACGGCAGACGGGATATCTGGCGGGGGTGGCGGCCTTCACTGCCGCTGCTGCCGCGCTTTTCCGTCGTGCCCGGGGTGGCGGTGGCATGCGGATTGACGTGAGCGAGCTGGAAGCGCTCTGTTCGACGACGGCGCCGTTTGCGATGCAGGGCATCTTCAAGGACGACGAGGCATCGGACTACGGGAATAGCGGCCCCGGTGTGCGGGGAGGACCCAGTCAGCTTTTCCCGACTCGTGATGGACAGATCAACCTTGGCTTCAGCGAGTGGGGCGACTGGGCCGGAGCGATGCAGGCGCTGGACCTGCCGGATCTGGCCGAGGACCCTGACTACGCGGACCCGGCCCGGCGGCGCCAAGCGGACTTGAGCTACTTGCGATCGCGGGTGGGCGAAGCGGTTCGAGACGAGCCCTGCAGCGATGTGATGCATCGGATGCTGAAGCTGCGTTGCCTCTCGGGCGTGGTGCAGGACATGGAGCGGTTGCGACACGATGCGCAGCTGGCGGCCCGCGAATACTTCGTTCCCACGCAGGTCCTGGGCCAGGAGGCCTATGCGCCCGGGCCGTACGCGCACAGTCCACAACTGCCCTGGGGGGTGCATCGTCCAGCGCCGGCATTGGGCGAGGATCAGGACGCGATCGCTGGGGAGCGCGCCTCCGAGGGCAGGAGCGCATCGTTGCCGGAGGCCAGCCCCGCGGCGCCTGCTGCGCGACCGCTGTCGGGCGTTCGCGTGCTCGCCTTCACGCCGAACTGGGCCGGGCCTTGGGCCAGCGAGTTGCTTGCCTTGCTTGGTGCGGACGTGGTGCAACTGGAAGCCCCCACCCGGCCCGACCGGTGGCGCGGCGGCGGTGAGCCGGTGCCCGAGGCGGTTCGCGATCCCAGTGTGAAGCAACACCGACTCAACACCTGCGCGCTCTACAACACGATCAACCTGGGGAAGCGGTCCCTGACGCTCAACATGACCCACCCGCGCGGGGAGGAGATCTTCTGGCGGCTGCTGCCCAAGTTCGACATCGTCATTGAGAACTTCAGCCCGCATGTGATGCGCGACTGGGGGATCAGCCTGGATCGCCTGTCGGCGCGGCGCCCCGGAATCATCTGGGCCTCGGCCTCCGGCTACGGGGCCAGCGGCCCGTTCGTCGACTACCCGGCGTATGGCGCCAGCATCGAGCCGATGTCTGGCCTGTCGTCGATTCACGGATACGTGGGTGACGAGGGCAGCAACACGGGCGGGATCATCCCCGATCCGATCACTGGCTACTACTTCGCCGCGGCGGTGCTGAGCGCACTCAACCAGCGGGAGCGCACAGGCGAGGCGATCCGCATTGACCTGGGCATGCAGGCGGCTGTCGCGACCCATGTTGGCGACGCCTTGCTGGAGTATGAGGTGACGGGCCGTGTGCGACGGCCCGCGGGCAACCGGCATCCCCGTTTCGCGCCACACAACGTCTACGCGGCCCGTGATGGCGAGTGGTTGGCGCTGGCTGCCGAATCCGACGCCGCCTTCGCCGCGCTCGCCGTGCAGATTGGGCGGGCGGAGTTGGCGGAGGACTCGCGGTTCAAGGGTGAGGCTGCGCGCAAGGAGAACGAGGCGGCTCTGGACGAGATCATCGCCGCCTGGTGCCGCGATCAGGAGGCGGACACGGCCGAGGCGAGCCTGGGTTCCATTGGCGTCTGCGCGGCGCGCGCACGGCGGCTGCGCGAGGTGTTCAGCGATCCGCATCCGCAGCTACTCGCTCGCGAGTATCTGCGGAGCGTGCGGCATCCGGAGGCGGGCAGCCACCGCATGCCCGTCGGTCCATGGCGGCTGGGAGCGGGTGCGCCGACTCCCGGCCCGTCGCCGTGTTTCGGTGAGCACAGCCAGGAGATCTTGCGTGAGGAACTGGGCATTGATGACGCGGAATACGCGGAGCTCTTGGCGCTTGGTGTGACGGGGGCCGTGCACGACGATTGATCATGGTGGTCGGTCAGATTGGCCTGAGGGACGGGGCTGCCGGCCGCGCACCAGGTTGTTCTTCGGAGTCCGCCGCTGTCTAGAGGAGGTTGCGCAGGCGTCCCAGCAGGATCTGCTGCATGAGCACCAGGACAATCACGCTGCCGGCGAAGACGGCGACGAGTTCACCGTTGGGCGCGACGACGGCGAATCCCAGCGCGGTGCCAGCAGCCGGCGGATGCTCCGTATCCGTGATGCCCATCAGCGCGATGCCCAGCGCGACGGCGAGCGCCGCCAGCAGGTTAAAGACGAAGTCTCCGTTGTCCACGGCGGACGCGACCGCCGAGATGGTGAGGATCGCTGCGATCGCCAATCCCACACCGCTGCAGATGATGTGCCCCCCGATGACGTGTCGTGGCGTGGCGACGACGCTGAACGGGGTGACGAAGAGCACGAACGCGGTGGACGCGATGGCGGCGAAGACGGCGGCGCTGGTCACCACGTCTTTGACGACGAGGGCCAAGAGCAGGGCGGCCCCTGCCAGGATGGCTTGCGACGCGTACACGCGTCGGTGCCCCTTGAGACGCGGATCTTCGAGCCTGGCGTGCTCGGGGTGGACGCGCATCCCCACGATCGCGCGCCATGACTTGCGCATCATGTGCCCGTGCCCCTCGCGTGGGAGGGTGCGGTCCGCCTCCGGGGTGGGTCCCGATTCAGATTCGGGCGGCTGATCGGGAAGCACGGCGTCCTCCACTCGTTCCGCCGGCGAGAGCGGAGGTCACAGGTTGGGCGTAGTTCGCAAGAGTGTAGCTGCCGTGGGGAGGCACCACGTCGAGCGGCCGAGCGGGCCTCGTGATCGGGTGCTGGGGATCGAGCGTTCGTCGGAGACGGGTGCGGAGATCGGCTCTGGCGGGCGGAGCCGTCGGCTCAGCCCATTATTGATCTTTGCTCGGAACGATCAGGAACTTCTCGCCCGTGGCCTGCTTGCCGTAGATGGAGATCGCGTCGAGCTGCAGGGCCTCCGCGAGGGAGACTTCTTTCGTGTAGACGCTCGCGAAGGTCGTCTTGATCTCGGCGGCGACTCGCTCTCTCAGCTTCTGTGCCGCCTCCGGACCGATCTTTTGCAGGAATTGCGGCAGCAGCCATCCGCCGATTCCCCAGGCCATGCCGAAGTTGCGGATCAGCTCGGTGGGGCTGCGATCGAGGCCGCCATAGATGTAGACCTGCTTGTGCGTCGTCGACCCGTAGCGGGTGTATTCGGTGGCCGACGCCATGGCGGCCGCCTCCATCGCCGTCAAGATCTGACTCGCAAGTGTGCCGCCACCGGTGGCGTCGAACGCCAGGGTTGCACCGGTGGCGATCAGCGCGTCGCGCAACTGCTCGGGGAAGTGCTCCGCGCTGGAGTTGCAGACATGGGACGCGCCCAGGCCCTGGAGCAGGTCGACGTGCTCGGCTTTGCGCACGATGTTCACGAGTCCGATGTCCTCCTGGATGCAGACCCTGTTCAGCATCTGCCCGAGGTTGGACGCCGCCGCCGTATGGACCAGGGCGGTATGGCCTTCGAGGCGCATGGTCTCGACCATCCCGAGCACCGTGAGCGGGTTGACGAAGCAGGATGCGCCCTCCGCCGGGGTGGTGCCCTCCGGCAGCACCAGGCAGCGCTTGGCCTCAATGCAGCGGACCTGCGCGTACATCGCTCCGCCCAGGATCGCCACGGTCTTTCCGATTAACGCTTGCGCCTCCGGGTTTGATCCGGCGTCGACGACGACGCCGGCGCCCTCGTTCCCCACGGCCATCGATTGGTCCAATCGCGCGGTCAGGTTTTGCAGGAGCTGGGGCGCCACCCTGGCGGTGACGACGGGGCGGTCCGGCGTGCCAGACGCGTCCGCCGTGCTCATGTCGGCCGTGCCGAACAGTAAGCCGAGGTCGGACGGATTGATGGGGGTGGCTTCGACCCGCACGACGACTTGGTCGGGCCGTGGCACGGGCGCGTCGATGTCGGCGAGCGAGAGCTCAAGGACGCCTTGGGAGCTGACCAGGGAGCGGAGTTGCAGCGGCATGGGTTCGCTCTTTCGTGTGTCTCGGCGGTGTTGCGTCTGCGTCGCGGAGTGAACGGCTACCCGGCATCGTTGGCAGGGGTGTCCTTCGCGTAGTCGACCGATAGCCATCGCTCCGGACGGATGCGCACCAAGACGCTGTCCCCTGCGGTGGCCCCGGCGGCGTATTGTTTTCCTTGCTCGGGACCGAGGTACCGGCTCGCCATGGGTCGCAGATCTTGCTCGACGTCCCGCGAATCGATGGCGACGACGGGTCCTTCGACGGTGACGTATTTGTAGGGCCGGGTCTCCGTCTGGGCACACAGGCTGACGCGTGTGCCCAGCTGGAGCAGGCGGCCCTTGCGGGAGTTGCGCCCCGTCATGATGCGAATGTCCTCGCCCGGCTCATACGCGTACCAGATCGGGACCGAGAGCGGGCCGCGGTCGGGCTCGGGCACGCTCAAGATGCCCACGTGCACGTCGGCCAGGAATGCCTCCCGCTCGTCTTTGCTCATCCGTACTGTCATCGCATGTCCTCTCCGAACGCTCCGGCGCCCGCGCTATCCGCAGGATCTGTCGGTTGTGATCGCTGAATTCGTTCCGAACAACAGCGACCCTACAACCTCAAGAACGTCCTGGGGATACGATCGCGCTGTCCCCGTCCGACCGAGGCGTGTGCGGGGGGAAAATGCTTCTGCAAGTAGATCGTTGGACCATGCCCTCGGGCGGGCCTTGGCTGCGTACTGGGCCGGACGACGCCGTGGTCCAGGCGGCGACCGGTGCGCCATCTCGCGGGGTCGACGTATCGTGGGCGTGATGCGAACCGTCTCGTCGCGATTCCAGCAGCGCCGGACCCGGACCACGAGCGGCGGCGCCCGTTGAATGAACGCCCGCCGATGCGCAAGCCAGACGGCGCGCGTCTCGCCCTGACACGGCGTGTGGTTCTGCTGTTCAGTCCCTACCGCTGGCAGGTGCTGGCGCTGGTCGTGATGGTCCTGGGGTCCGCGGCGCTGTCATTGTTTCCCCTGCGTCTGCTGGGAACGATGGCCGACAAGGTGGTCGATGGCGACCTCGGGGCCCTCGATCTCCTCTTCGGCGCCTACGTGGCGATGGTCGTGAGCGGAGCGCTGCTCGGGGTCCTGCAGGGATACGTCAATCAGATCATCGGGCAGGGGGTGATGCAGCGCCTGCGCTCAGACCTGCACGATCATTTGCAACGCCTGCCGATGCGGTTCTACACGCGTACGCGCACGGGCGAGATCCTAGCTCGCGTCACCTCTGACGTGAACGGGATCCAACGCACGCTGACCGACACCTTCACCGATTTCATGACCAACGCCAGCATCCTCGCGATCGCGTTCGCGCTGATGTTCGCGCTCTCCTGGCAACTCGCGCTGATCGCGCTGATCGTCGTGCCGCTCTGGTCGTATCCCACGATGCGCATCGGATTGCAGCAGCGGCGACTCTTAGGCCTGTGGCACGCGGAGAACGCCAAGATGGCGGCGCATCTGGAGGAGACGTTGTCCGTGTCTGGGTCGATGTTGGTCAAATCGTTCGGGCGCGAACCGTACGAGTCGGATCGCTTCGAGGTCTCGAACGCCAACCTGCGCACCCTCTCCCTACGGCGGATGATGTCGGCGCGGTGGTTCAACATGGGGTCGAGCCTCTTCTCCACGCTGATCCCGGGAATCGTCTACTGGTATGGCGGGCGGGCGGTGGTCGACGGCGACATTTCGATCGGCACGTTGGTCGCGTTCGCGCTCTTGACCCAGCGAGTCTTCGGCCCCTTCGCCAGCATCGCCCGGATCAACGTGACGATGCTGTCGTCGTTGGCGCTGTTCGAGCGGATCTTCGAGTACCTCGACGAAGACGTGGAGATCGAAGAGCGCGCGGAGGCCGTCGCCCTGCACCCCGCCCGGGGCGCGATCGCATTCGAAGGGGTCGACTTCTCCTACAACGAGGGGGCCCGTTCGGCGCTTTCAGACCTGTCATTCACGGCGGAGCCGGGGCAGATGACGGCGCTCGTTGGACCATCGGGCGCGGGCAAGACGACGATCACGTACCTGTTGCAGCGGTTCTACGATCCGCAGGCCGGGGTAGTGCGACTGGATGGGCACCGTTTGACGGATCTGACGCTGGATTCCATCTCGTCAGCCGTGGGAGCCGTGATGCAGGACTCCTACCTCTTCCACGACACGCTGGCCGAGAACATCCGCTACGGGCGGCTGAGCGCGAGTGACGCGGAGGTGGCGGCGGTGGCGGAGACGGCGGGGCTGTCGCGCTTCATTGGGCAACTGCCGGAGGGCCTCCAGACGATGGTTGGAGAGCGGGGCTACCGTCTCTCGGGCGGCGAGAAGCAACGGGTCGCGATCGCGCGGGCGGTGCTGAAGGATGCGCCGGTGCTCATCCTGGACGAGGCGACGGCGTCGCTGGATTCCCGGCTCGAGCGCGAGATTCGCGAGGCGACCCGCCGGTTGGCGCGCGGCCGCACGACCGTGGTGATCGCGCACCGGCTCTCGACGGTGCTGGCCGCTGACCAAATTCTTGTGCTGGACGGCGGCCGGATCGTCGAGCGAGGACGGCACGCAGCGTTGCTCGCGCAGGGCGGCCTCTACGCCTCGCTATACGCGGAGCAGTTCGCGGACGAGGCGGACGCCTCGATCGAGCCTGCCGCCGGTGGGAGTGTGTCGTGATCTCGATCCGGAGGGGTGGTTGGGCCGGCGCCACGTACGCGACCCGCACCGAGCCGCCACCCCACGGATCGATCACTGACCCCACGGAGTCGGTGTCCCCGATGCGGAGAGTCTGCCCAGGAGGAACCGCTCAGCGCGGTGATCCAACCCATGAAGCCGTGGGGCTTTGTGCTTAGGCGTCGATGAGTACGGCGCCGTCGACGTAGAGCACTCGCAGCGCTGCGAGCGCCAGCGGGACGAGGGTCGCCACGTCCACATCCGCGTCCGCGTCCACGTCCGCGTCCGCCTCGGCCGCGAGTGCGGTCAACAATTCCCGAACGGGACGATCGCGATCGAGGGAGCGCAGGAGCCGCGCCACGAGGGGGCTGAGCGGCGTGCCCTCCGGGCGGTCGGGGCCGGCGAGGACATCCGCCCAGACGAACTCTCCCGCCTCCAACACGGGACGCCGCTCCAGCGTCGCGCCCGGTGCGAGTCGCGGGACGGTGCTGAGGATCGGGGCGGTTCCCAGCGTCGCGCCGTCCGGGAGGAGACGGGCCCAACGCTGCTCCCGTTCCGCGCGGACCGCCTCGACGGCGGAGACGGCGTTGGCGAACGCGGGTGGCGCGTCGCCGCGTTGCAGGACGGATCGTTCGTAGCCCTGGGGCGGCTGCCCCGCGACCGCCCGGACGAACGCGTGGCGCGGCGAATCGCTCCCGCCGGTGATCCGGCGCGCCTCCCAGAAGTAGGAGTCCGCGTGATGGTTGCTGGCGTAGAAGAGCCGCGCCAGTTCGCGGAAGTGGCGGTATTGCTGCAGGTACCGGGCGCCGTACTCCTGGCCGGCGGGGCCCGTCATCTGCGGTCGCCGCAGCGCCGTGGTGACGTACGCGGATCCCAAGACGGCGGAGGACAAGGCCAGATGCACCCCGGACGAGAACAGCGGGTCGACGAAGCAGGCGGCGTCGCCGATGAGGACGTGCGAAGGTCCCACGAGATCCGTCGCGGTATACGACCAGTCGCGTGCGACGTGCGGTCCATCGGTCATGCGCGCCGCCGAGAGCAGCGCCGCCGTGCGTGGGGCGTGATCAATCTGCGCTCGCAGAAACGCGTCCGCGCCGAGATCCGCGATGCCGGCGCCACCCGTCGCATGATCGACGACCGCCCCCACGCTGGTGCGCCCGGCCGAGAGGGGGATCTTCCAGACCCAGCCCTGGCCATACGACTCGATGAAGATGTTGCCGTCGTTCGGTGCCGGCAGGTGCGCGGCGCCGTCGAAGTACGCGTAGACGGCCAGATTCTGGAAGAAGGCGTCGTTCTGGCGCAGCCGCAGCTGTCGTGCGAGGAGGCCCGCCTGGCCGCTCGCATCGACGACGAAGCGGGCGTCGACGGGGCCGGACTCGGCCTGGAGTCGCACGCCGCCGTCCAGGAATTCCACGCTGGAGACGCGTTCGCCCTGCCGCACTTCCACGCCGGTCGCCGCCGCGTTCTCGAGCAGGAGGTGGTCGAAGCGATCCCGTTCCACCTGGTAGGAGTGGGGATAGGAGCGATTGGTTTCGCGGAAGTACCAGCTCCAGGGGTCGGGGTCCGATCCCCAGACCATCGTGGCGCCCAGCTTGCGCACGAAGCCGGCCGCCTCCACGGCCTCCAGCACGCCCAGATCCCGCAGGATCGGCAGCGACGCCGGTAGCAGTGACTCTCCGACATGCGGGCGTGGGAATCGTTCCCGCTCCAGCACCACCACCCGCCAGCCCTGTTGGGCGAGCAGGGTGGCGGCGGCGCTGCCGCCCGGCCCCCCGCCGACGACGGCAACATCGATGCTTGGGCCCCGCATGCGCGCGGTCTCGTGCGTTCCGGCGCGGTCGGGCGTTTAGCTCTCTCCGGCGACCGGCTGTAGCGTCCGTGGGTCCATCTCGAAGGGACCGGTGAGATCGAGCTCCTGCGCGATCTCGCGTGTGGCGGGGATCACTTCCTCACCCATGAGGCGCAGGCCGCGCATGGAGTCCTCATGCGTCATTGCGCCATCGCCGTCCCAGAAGAAGATGCTGCCCGGGCGCAGCTCTTCCAAGACCTTGCGCACTTTGGGGATGACCGTCTGCGGGGTGCCGCAGATGATGCTCATCTTGTCGATCTGCTGCTCGAAGGTGCCCATCGCGTCAGCCTTGTCCTGATCGTCCGACTTGGGATCCTTGCGCGCGGCGCGCCCGCGCGCGGCGGCCGCCGCGAAGTTCGTTTCCGTGGGCAGCAGGGCCGTCCGTGAGGTGAGGCCGGGGAGATTCTGAAGGAAGCCACGGATCTGACCCTGGTTGCCCTCTAGGAAGGGATTGCTGGGGCCCTGGATGTACTTGCGCGCGGCGGCCTCCGCCAGTTCCTCCGTCTCATCGACGTGCACCTTGAGCAGATAGCCCGTGTGCTGGGTGCCCGCGTCGTAGCCGTGCTCCCGGGCTTGGTCGTGGTAGTAGGCGAAGGACTGCTTGGTGGGTTCCAGCTCCGTCGCCAGCATGATGTAGGGGTAGCGATGCTCGGCCGCCCAGGCGACGGTGTTGCGGCTCATCACGCCGGGCACCCAGATGGGCGGATGGGGATCCTGGTAGGGGCGCGCCCAGGGATTCACGTAGCGGAAGTCGTAGTGCTCGCCCTCCCAGCGCCAGGGGCCGGGGGTGGTCCAGGCCTTGACGATGAAGTCGTGCGCTTCCTGAAATCGTTCCCAGTTGAATGGGGGCTGGGCGTTGTGGGCAACGCTCTCGCGACCGGTGCCGCGTACCCAGCCGGCAACGAGACGGCCACGCGAGATCATGTCGATCTCAGCCAGTTCTTCGGCCAGCCAGAGCGGGTCGTCCCAGATGGGCAGGACGTTGCCGAGCAAGACGATCTTGGCGCGCTTGGTGATGCGTGCCAGGATCGCGGCTTCAACGTTCACCACGCTGCCCATGCAAAAGGGCGTGCTGTGATGCTCGTTGAGCATGAGACCGTCGAAGCCCATTTCCTCCGCGTAGACCTTCTCGTCCAAGTAGCGGTTGTAGAGATCGGCGCCCAGCTTGGGGTCATAGTCCGCGTTGGAGACGCCGAGATCCTGGATATCGCGCCCCGTGGCGCCGAAGTAGCCGGACGATTGATCCTGGTAGGGGCGCTCTGTGAAATAGCCGATGAACATGCGGTGTCTCCCCCAGCGGCGCGGGTGCGTGCGCGCCGCGTCGGTCCAATCAGGATTCGTTCGCAAAGGCGACGATGCGTGCGGCCAGGATCTGCGGCTGCTCCAACTCCACCAGGTGGCCAACGTTGGGCAGCACCTCCAGGGTCGCGTTGGGGAGCCCGGCGGCGTACTGCTCGCCGACGGCCGGCGGGACGACCCGATCCGCCGCCCCCCAGACCAGCAGCGTGCGGGTCTCCGTCTCGGGCAGGAGCGGCGGCAATTGGCGGTTGAACATCCAGGGGCTCCAGGTCAGGCGCGCCGTCATCTCGCGGCTCAGGTCCCAGAGCTGCCAGATCTCCTTGTCGACGCGCTCTCCGAACATCGCGGTATACGCCGACTCCTCGCGGAAGCCCTGCTTCACGTAGTCGTCGTAGTCCCACATGATCTGGTCCATGATCTCGCCCTCGCGGGGCTTGATGCCGGCCGCGCCGACCAGGACGAGGGCCGAGAAGGCGGTGGGGTTCATCGTCGCGAGCTCGGCGGCGAGCCAGCCGCCAAAGCCGTGCCCGACCAGCAGGGGCGACGAGAGCCCAAGCTTCGCCGTCGCACGATTCAGCAGAAGCGCGATGTCGCGGGGGTGTCGGGCCCAGTCCGGTCGCTGCGAACGCCCGTACCCGGGCAAGTCTGGGACCCAGACCCGGAAGTGCTGGGCGAGCGACTCGTGGAAGGGCAGCCAGCCCAGGCTCCCGGTGGAGTGGTGCAGCCAGAGCAGGTCCGGGCCGGCGCCGCCCACCAGAGTGCGCAGCTCCAGCCCGGCGACCGTCGTCGTCTGCTCCGTGTAGGTTTGTGTCGTCGTCACCGTGGCCCCCCGAGCGGCGTGCCGAGTCAGGTAGTCGTGGGAGCCCGCAGGCTACCACCCAACGGGGCTTCCTGGCTGCTAGCCTCGCGCCCAGCTGCAGAGGAGCGATCATGCCCCAGAACGACGACTGGCTGTCCCAGACCCCCGAAGAAGCGCTGGAGCCCCACCTCCCTATTCTTGACCCGCACCACCACCTCTGGGATCACATTGGCCGCAAACGCCGCGATCGGTACCTGCTGGACGACATCGTTGCCGACACGGCCTCCCATGGCGTGCGGCAGACGGTATTCATCGAGTGCAATTCCATGTTTCGGGCGCAGGGCCCGGATGCACTGAAGCCGATTGGCGAGACGGAGTTCGTACAGGGGATCGCGGCGCAGAGCGCGAGCGGGGGCTACGGCGCCGGCCGCGTTGGGGCGGGGATCGTGGGGACGGCCGACTTATTGCTGGGCGAGGACATCGCGCCCGTGCTGGAGGCCCACCTCGCCGCCAGCCCGAATCGCTTCCGTGGCATCCGTCACCGGGCAGCGGGCCCGGAGCTGCATCCCATCCCGGGGCAGCCCGAGAGCCGGGAACATCTGCTCATGGATGCGACCTTCCGGCGCGGCTTCGCGCTGCTGCGGCCGTACGGGCTCAGCTTCGAGGCCTGGGTCTACTCCCCCAGCCTTCCGGAGGTCTCGGACCTGGCCGCCGCCTTCCCCGATACGACGATCGTTCTCAATCACCTTGGCGGCCCCATCCTCACCGATACGGACCCGGACGAACTCTTCGCCGCTTGGAAAGACGACATCGCGACCCTCGCGGCTCATCCCCAGGTCGTGGTGAAGTTGGGCGGCATCCAGATGCCGGTGAACGGCTTCGGCTGGCATGAGCGCGCCACGCCACCCAGCTCCGACGAGCTCGTGGAGACGAATCGTCGCTGGTACGAGCACGCGATTGAGCAGTTCGGTCCGGAGCGCAGCATGTTCGAAAGCAACTTCCCCGTTGACCGGGCGTCGTGCTCGTACACGGTGTTGTGGAACCAATTTAAGAAACTCAGCGCTGGCTTCAGCGCCGAGGAGCGCCTGGACCTGTTCCACGACACGGCGGCCCGGACCTACCGTTTGCCGCTGGCGTCCGACGCGCCGGCCTAGACTTCGCGGAGGCGCGACCTGCGAGGCCGCGGATGGAGGAGCCCCGATGACCACCGCGACGCCCAGCCCCTCGGCGGAAGTGCGAGCCAAGCTCGACCACCCGATCATTGATGGCGACTCCCACATCGTGGAGTTCACGCCAGCGTTCATGGACTACTTGCGGGATGTGGGCGGCGGCGACGCGGTGAAGCAATTCGCGGCACGTTCGGGGCCCAACTGGTACCAAATGTCGTGGGAAGAACGACGCCGCAGCCGGCCGATGGTGCCGCCGTGGTGGGCGCTGCCGACCGAGTCCACGCTGGACCGCGCCACGGCGATGTTGCCCAAGCTCTACTACGAACGTCTCGATGAGGTCGGCCTGGACTTCGTCGTCTTCTACCCGACGATGGGGCTGGGCTTTCCGAATCTCGCCAACGACGAGTTGCGGCCGATCGTCTGCCGCGCGTTCAACAAGTTCACGGCCGACTTTTACGGCGAGTTCAGCGATCGCATGACCGTGGCGGCCGCGATCCCGCTGCACACGCCGGAAGAGGGTATCGCCGAACTGGAACACGCGAAGTCGCTTGGCCACAAGGTTGCGCAGATCCCGGCCTTCGTTCGTCGGCCGGTCCCGGAGGTGGCGGAGAAGTACCCGGAGCTCGCATCGCGCGTGACTTGGCTCGATAGTTACGGCATCGACAGCGACTACGACTACGACCCCTTTTGGGCGAAGTGCATCGAACTGGGCTTCGCCGTGGCGGAGCACTCCTCAGGCATGGGCTTCGACGACCGCCGCTCCATGTCGAACTACATGTACAACCACATGGGTCACTTCGCCGCGGCCGGCGAGGTCCTCTGCAAGTCGCTGCTGCTGGGTGGCGTCACGCGTCGGTTCCCACAGCTGAAAGTGGCCTTGCTCGAGGGTGGTGCGTCGCACGGCTGCCGGCTCTACGCGGATGTCATCGCGCGTTGGGAGAAGCGGGGCGCACCGAACCTGCCGCACCTGGACCCGGCCAACCTCGACCGCGAACTGATTCAACACCTCTTCGAGGAGTACGGCGGCGAGATGGTGGCGGGCAAGCTGGACCAACTCGAGCGCACGCTGGGCCTGCGCGGCGTCCCCGACGAGATCAAGGACAACTTCGCGGCGATGGAGGTGGAGCGCGCCGAGGACTTCCGCGACCGCTTCATTCCCCACTTCTACTTTGGCTGCGAAGCGGATGATCCCACCACGGCGTGGGCCTTCGACGACCGCGTGAACCCCTTCAACGCGAAGCTGCGCGCGATCATGAGTACCGACCTTGGCCACTGGGATGTCCCGGATATGCGGACCGCCGTCGCAGAGGCGCATGAGCCGGTCGACCAAGGGCTTATGAGCGCCGACGATTTCCGCGATTTCGCCTTCACCAATCAGGTCACGCTGTACGCCTCAACCAACCCCCACTTCTTCGAGGGCACGCCCCTGGAGAGTGCGGCGGCCGGGGTGCTCGCGGCGAATGCTGAGGGCTGAGCGGTCGCGCACATCCGTGACCATCGAGATCGCCGACCCGGTCAGCGAGATGTCCCGGACCGGGCGCCTCAGACATCTCGTCGCGAGGGAACTTCCAAGATGGCGATTCACTGGTTCGATGACGGCCCGGCGGAACCGGCCCGCGTTGGCGGGAAGGGGGCGAGTCTGCTTGCTATGCAGCGCGCCGGGCTGCCGGTACCACCGGGCTTCTGCATTGAGGCCGAGAGCTACCGCCGCTTCCACGAAGCAGCGGGGCTCGCGCCGTTGGTCGGGGCGCTGTCGGGAGCGACCGACCTTACGAGCGCGATGGGCGCAGCAGACGCGGTGGCGCCGATCGACAGGCGGCTCGACGGCGCTGCGCTGCCTGACGACGTTCGCTCAGAGATTGCGCTCGCGTATCAGCGGCTGTGCGAGGAGCGTCCCGGCGTACGGCTGGTGGCGGTGCGCTCGTCGGCCGTGGGCGAGGACGGCGCCGACGCTTCGTTCGCTGGGGTTTACGACACGTTCCTGCATCTGCGTGGGTCGGAGCGCGTCACGAATGCCGTGCTCGACTGCTACCGCGGTCTGTGGCGGGAACGCGCGGTGCAATATCGGGCCAGCCGGGGCGTCGCGCAGGAGGCGGAGGAGATGGCGGTGGTCGTCATGGCGATGGTCCCGTCCGAAGTGTCCGGCGTCGCGTTCTCCACGAATCCGATCAGCGGTGACGCGGGCGAGGTTCTGATCAACGCTTCGTGGGGTCTTGGGGAGGCGGTGGTGAGCGGCCAAGTCACCCCGGACACCGTGGTGGCGGCCAAAGCGACCGGTCGCACCTTGGCGTATGAGATCGGCGACAAGACGCTGGAGATTGTGCTCGATGAGCGGGCAGGGTCCGGCACCTGCTCGCTTCGTGTCGAGGCCGATCGGGCGACGGTCCCGTGCCTCTCCAGCGAGGATGTCCAGGCGATCCGCGATCTCGCGTGTGCGGCAGAATCGCACTACGGGACTCCGCAAGACATCGAATTCGCGCGGGCATCGGGCACCTGGTACTTGCTGCAATCCCGACCGATCACCGGACTCGGCTGATGGCCGCCGCCGGGCCCCGCTTGCTGCGCGCCGTTGTGCCACCCTGTTCTTCGCAGCGGCTGGCACGATGTCCGTGGTGGGAATCGGTGGACGCCAGCGAGCGGGCGGAACGCGAGCGTGGAAGGTGAGCATGGAAGCCGGATCCGGCCCGACCGCCGCGGATTTGCCGCCCGGACTGTTCCTCCCGCATCGACAGAAGCTGCTCATCGTTGGAGCCGTCATGCTGACGTTGTTCCTGGCAGCGCTCGATGGCACCATCATGGCCGTCGCGATGCCCCGGATCGTCTCGGATCTCGGGGGCATCGAACTCTTCGCGTGGCCGTTCACCTCTTATCTCCTAGCATCGACGGTCGTTGTGCCGGTCGTCGGCAAGCTTTCCGACGTGTATGGACGGAAGCCGTTCCTCCTGGCCGGCGTGACGATCTTCCTGCTGGGCTCAGTGCTGGCGGGACTCTCCGGGAGCATGGAGGAGCTGATCGGCTTTCGGATGGTCCAGGGTCTTGGCGCCGGGTTCATCATGGCGAACACGTTCGCCACGTTGGGCGACCTTTTCTCTCCCGCGGAGCGGGGACGCTGGATGGGAGCGGTGAGCGGCACGTTCGCGATCGCGAGTGTGATCGGGCCATTGCTGGGTGGGGCGATCACGGACGAGCTGAGCTGGCGTTGGGTGTTCTACATCAACGTTCCGGTGGCGCTGATCGCGCTGCCGGTCGTGATGATCTGGATGCCCTGGTTTCGGAATTCGCGTCGCTACCGAATCGACTACGTGGGAGGCGCCGCCATTGTCGCGGCGGGTGTGCCCCTGTTGCTGGGCTTTTCCTGGGCCGGCAACCAGTACGGCTGGGGCGACGTCCGCGTTGTGACCGCGCTCGCTCTCGCGGCGTTCTTCGTGGGCGTTTTCGTCTGGGCGGAGCGGCGAGCGGGAGAGCACGCGGTGATGCCGCTGACGCTCTTCCGGAATCGCGTTTTCCTGGTGTCGTCACTGGTGACGGTCACGGTTGGATTCGCGATGTTCGGCGCGATCCAGTTCATGCCGCTTTTCCTGCAGGGGGCGCAGGGCGTTTCCGCCACGAGCTCCGGCACGGTGACGATGCCGATGATGCTCGGCATCGTGATCGCGTCGGTGGTGAGTGGACAGCTGCTCTCGCGCGGCGTGCAGTTCCGAACCCTGGCGCTGGCCGGCGGGGCGTTGATGGTGGTGGGGCCGGCGCTTCTAACCACGCTCGATGTCGACTCCCCCACCCTCCTCACCCGGGGCTACATGGTTGTCGTGGGGCTCGGCGTTGGCGTGGCGTTACCGCTCTACACCCTCGTGATCCAGAACGCGCTTCCGCACCGCCTGCTCGGTGTTGGGACGGCCTCGACGCAGTTTTTCCGGCAGATCGGGGGTGCGCTTGGCGTCGCGATCCTGGGGTCCCTGATGGTCAGCGGGTTCAGCCGGGGTCTGACGCAAGCCTTTCCTGTGGGGTTCGACACGCTCAAGCAGCAGCCACAGATCTTGCTGGACCCGCAGGCCCTGGAGCGTTTCCGTGCGGCGCAGGAGGCGGAGGCGCCTGGGACCGCGGCGGTGGTGATCGAGACAGCCCGGGAGGCGCTTGCCGGCACGCTGACGGACCTATTCCTGATTTCGGCGGTCGTGATGGGGGTGGCGCTGGTGATGGCGGCGTTCCTCCCTCGTGTCCGCGCGCGCACGCGGGCGGAGATCGTGCAGGAAGCAGCGTCCGGTTCGGGCGAGGCAGCCGGAGCGTCGCCAGAGGTCCCTGCGGAAGGCGAGGGCGAATCAAGCGCGTTCGAGCCGGAGTCGTGATTCCCGCATCTCCCACGACGGGCGCCGCCGACCGAGCGGCACTGGCGGCGCTCCTGGGATGGAGGCGCCAGGTCGTCCGCGACTGTCGACCGAGATCGGGACCGCCGCTGGGTCGAGGGGGACTAGCCCCGGACGCCGGCGAGGCCGTTCTGAACGCCCTCCGTCGCCCAGCCGTTCCAGGGGAGGGTGAAGAAGCGGAATCCCTTCGCCATGAAATGACTGGGCTCCATGTCCGGGGGGATGAAATACATGCCGGGGACCACCCCCGCATTCGCGCAGGCGGCGGCGATCTTGTCCAGGGCGGCCTGGTACTTGGGGTTGGGGTAGTCCAACGTGACATCCAGGTTAATCGAGAGGTCCGATGGACCGATCAAGAGGATGTCGATCCCGGGAACACTGAGAATCTCATCGAGATTGTCTAGCGCCTCCACGGTTTCGATCATCGGGATCACCAGCAACTGCTCGTTCACGGCATCCATGTACTCGCGGTAGTTCTCGAACTTGCCCCACTCGCCCCGCATGCCAGCGGAGCTGCGTACGCCCGCGAATGGGTACTTGCACCACTGCACCATGTCGGCGGCTTCTGCCTTGGTGTTCACCATGGGCACGATGATCCCCTTGGCGCCGATGTCGAGCGCGTAGCAGATCTGGTCGGCTCGGTTTTCGCCAACCCGGACAATGGGAATCGCGTTCTTGCCCCGCATCGCCTGGAGCTGCGGGCGAAGCTCTTTGATCTCTACCGGTGAGTGTTGGGTGTCAAAGAGCAGAAAGTCGTATCCGGAATCCGCCAGGAAGCCCACGTCGGTGCCGACGGAGGCTGAGGCTCCAATCGCGGTCTTTCCGGACTGCAAGAGATCTTTGACCGTATTCATGTGATGAACCCTCTGCGGCTGCGTGATGCCTGCTGGATGATCGATTGCTTGACGCCGTGTCAACGATGGCTGACGGTGACTCTGGGACAGACGACCGACGCCACTGCCGCGTGGGCGTCGCGCCGCGTCCCGACCCGGCGTCGAGCACGGACGGTAGCACACTGCTCAGGATTGAGGCCGCTGGGAGCCGCCGATGGGGAGCGTTTCGCCCCGACGAGCACTCATGGTCCTGGTGGTGCGGGCGTTACGACCGCGATCCAACGGGGGCGTTAGTGGCTGGGCGTCCACGCGTAGATCCGCGCGAGGCTGCCTCCCATGAGGGCCGCTCGCTCCGACTCGGTGAGCTGGTCGGTGACGCGGAACGCCTCGACACCCTGGGCGTGGGTTAGCAACTCGACCGCGCGGGTCCAGTCGGTGCCCCACATGCAGCGCTCGAACCCGAAGGCGCGAAAGATGTGGCCCAGGGGCTCCCAGATGTCGTCATAGGGGAACGGTTGATGCGACAGCGTGCATGCCCCAGACACTTTGATGGCAACGTTGTCGAGCGCCGCCAGCGCGACGACGTTGGGCAGGTCGGCGAACGGTTGCTGGGGGGGCGGCGGTTGGAAGGGCTGGGTGAGGCCCAGGTGGTCGATCACGATCTGGGTGTTGGGGTGACGCCGGGCGAGTGCGGCGACCAGATCGAGCTTGCGCCAGCACAGGACGTTGATCGGGATGTCGTTCGTCGCTCCTGCGGCCAGGATCTGATTGAGCCCGGCGTGATCGGCCGAGACGTCGCCGTCGGAGTAGCCGTCGCTCAACATGATGCGTGCCCCGACGGCTCCGGGCGTCGCCGCCCAGTGGGCCACTTCGTCGCCGACGTTGGATGCTTCGGGGTCGAATGGTCTGATCAAGCCGAAGCGCCCGGGATGCCGGGCGTGGACTTCGAGCGCGTAGCTCGGGTCGTAGCGGTACATGCTGTAGGGGGAGACCAGGAGCGCGCCGTCGACGCCGACGGCATCCATCGCGGCGACCATGTCGTCACCGGTGACTTCGGCGGGGCCGACGAGCGTGCCGGCCCAGGGGCGCTGGGGTCGGTCGCGTTCGTACGCGTGCACCTGACAGTCGATCGTGAGCACGTCTCACTCCTTTGCGTGGTCAGCGGGGCCGTCGCCGCGATTGATGTGCACCTTAGTATTAGGACCGCGATGGGGGGTCAGTATTCGGACCGCGACGGGGCGTCGAGGGCCCGATCTCTCGCACGATGGCGGGCGAGCGATAGCGTAATCGCTCCGCGCGTCGACGAAGGGCAAGGGTGAAACGGGGCGGCAGGCTCAGGCGCGCTGCAAGGCTCTCGCGAGGTTGCCGCGACGCTTCACGTGCACCCCGTCCAGATCGAGCCAGCGCGCCATCGACCCCAGCTCCTCCTTCAACGCCGCCGCGACGTCGTCCGCGTTCTCCCCAGGCTCGTGGTAGGCGGCCTGCACCAGCAATCGCGACCCCTTCCGGTCGGCCTTCAAATCGACCCGTCCCGCCAGGCGATCGCCCAGCAGAAACGGCAGCACGTAGTAGCCGTATTTGCGCTGTGCCGCGGGGACATAGATCTCAAGGCGGTAGTGGAAGCCAAAGAGCCGCTCGCTGCGCTTGCGGTTCCAGACCAGAGGGTCGAACGGGCTCAGCAAGGCTCGCGCTTCGATGCGCCGGGGAAGGCTGGCCGCAGGATGGAGATAGGTGACGTCGGTCCAGCCGGCGACGTGGACCTGCTCAAGCTCGCCCGCGTCGGCCAGTGCGGCCAGGATGCGCCGCGAGGGGCCAATGGGCAGACGGTAGTAGTCGGCCAGGTCGCGGGCGGTGCCCAGCCCGTGCGACGCGGCGGCCAGCAGCAGCAACCCGCGCAGCGCTTGGTCGTGCGTCGGCTGTGGCTGCGCGTGAATCACCGGCGGGATCACGCGTTCGATCAGATCGTAGATTCGCCGGAAGTGCGGTCGGGCGGCAACGCCGACGCGACCGTTGCGGAAGTGCCAGTTCAGCGCGATCGTGGCCTCGCTGCTCGTCCAGTAGCGTCCGCGCCGCGCTCCGGGGTGCTCGAATTCGCCCGCGGCCATCGGCCCTCGTTGCTGCAGCTCGTGGAGCAGGGCGTTCACATACGGCATGTTCTCCCGGACGAACCCATCGGTCCGTGGCCGGTTCTCCTGCAAACACTGCCGGATCAGTGGCCAGCGTTCGACCGGCATGAGGCAGCGCTCATGCGCCCATGTCTCGAACAGCTCCCCGCGTGCGTAGGTCGCCTCATCCAGTAACTCACGCCGGTAGGGGCCGAGGCGCGAGAAGAGCGGCATGTAGTGCGCCCGGACCAGTACGTTGACCGCGTCGATTTGCAGGCAGCCCACGCGTCGCATGACCCGCCGCAGATGCCGCCGGTCGATCCGCCCGCGCGGGCGGGGGTCGCTGAAGCCTTGCGCCGCCAGTGCGATCCGCCGGGCTTGATCGATCGAGAGTTCTCGCACGGCGGCGGATCTCCCCTCGTTACTGCAGCATGCCGGCGGCGGCGACGGGCCAGACCGCCTCTACGACCCCGTCACGGATGGCGTGAAGTTGGCGATGGAGGAACACGGTGGAGTCGGAGTAGTGCGGGATGAGCCGAAGCTTGTCGCCCGGGCGCACGCCCGCGCCCGGCGCCAAAGCGTAGTGGGTGTGTTCGGCGCTGAGGCCGATCACTTCCAGGTCCGCGCGCCCGTCCACAAGAGGCAGGCCGGTGTGCCGCCCGGTCGTTTTCCAGCCGGCATCGCCGATGGCGCG
>QGNQ01000034.1 GCA_003228175.2 Chloroflexota bacterium | reverse complement strand
GTGGCGCAGTGGCGCAGTGGCGCATCAACATCGTCCCGTTTACGGGTGGTGTGCAGGGTTCCGACGTGCTCGCCCCCCGCTCCGTCACCTTCGCGGCGAGAGCGGGCATCCGCAATCCGGACGGCGCGCGCACGAGCGCCTTCCCGGTGATGCCCTTTGGGCGCACCGAGGTCACGCTGAGCGGGGCGCCCCCGTTTCGACCGACCAATACCTGGGTCGCCCGCTCGGGCGTCGAGTTGAACCCGCCAACCAACGGCGCGAACCCGATCCCGGTGTCGACCGCAACCGCGGTTGATCCCTGCACGGAGAACCTGCCGGGTCGTGTCTTCTGCCTGGACGGTCGCGGTACCGCGGTGTTCGCGTCGTTCGTGCCGCCGCCTCCGATCGTGCCGCGCAGCGTCTACATTCCTTCCGCCACACCATCGACCACCGCGGGCATCTTCTCGCGCGGTGTTCCAGGTAGCATCTCCGGGGCCCAGTTCCTCGGCGGCTGTGAGTGGGGCTTCGGCTCCTGCGCTGCGCGGGTCGACCACTTCCCGTCGCTGGGCGTGGCACAGGCCAATCCGCCGTTCTTCGACGCGCCCGTGCAGATGACCGGATGGCCGGGGCCGCTGCCGGCCATCCGGCCGGGTTGCAGTGGGTGCTCGTGGAGTCGGACCGCATGACTGCGATCCCGACCACCGTGGACTATGCGGCGGGCACGGCGACGGCGTCGGTGGAGCGCCAGGGCACCTACACGCTGCTGCTCGGCTCCACGCGCGACTTCTCCCTGCCGGCGGGCGTCGCGGCGCTGGGCTTCCACGGTGCGCCGGCTACACCACCGGAGCTGCTGCAGGGGCAGTTGTCCGATCCCAGCGCGCTACAGGTGATGTTCCAGTTCCGCGATGGGGTGTGGCTGGTCTACCGGCCCAGTGGCCCGTCGATTCTGAACAGCCTGCGCAGCATTGACGCGAGCGCGCCGCTGTTCCTGTCGCTCTCGCGGGCGACGCGCTGGGCGGGACCGCTGCTGTTCTTCGGGGACCGCGAGGTGCCCGTGGCGTCGGGCTTCACGGCGGTGACGTACACGGGGCTGGACGCGGTCACGCCGGAGGAACTGCTGGCGCAGTTCGCCAACCCGGGCGCGGTGTCGGCGATCTTCCTGTTCGACAACGCGCTGGGCGGGTATCGGACGTTCCGCGCCGCGGGGCCGTCGGTGCTGAACGACTTGGAGCTGGTGCAGCCGTTCGATGTGTTCTTCGTGCTGGCGGATCGGGCGACGTCGCTGTTGATCCCGGAGGGGTAGCGCGCGGGCGAGTCAGGCGACGTGGTGACCTCGGGAGCGGGCCAGCGCGGTCGGCACCCAAGAACTCATGCGCGCAAATCTGTTGGATGAGAGATATCGCGCTCCACGCCGACCAGCGCCTTGCGTGAGAGTCATGTCGGCATGCTCGCCGTGGCTGTGGGCAGTCTCGTCGTCGCGATCACGGCCTGCAGGTGAGAATGCTGTCTAGGCGGGATCGGATCGCGATCAGTATCGAGATTCCCGGCCGTCTTCGAGGATGTCCCCGAGGATTGTCTCGTCAGCCTCATCGCCCCCGGCCTCCGTCTCAGCCCCGTCGATCTCAATCTCATCCACAGCCTCCTCATCAGATGCAGCCTCATCAGCTGCAGCGGCCTTCGGAACGGGAGCTGCAGGAGACGCCGGGCGGAGCGAGGGGCGGTGGAGGCCGTCTTCGCGGAGTTGCAACCCCGCGTCTTCGGCGAGCTGACCCTGATCTGCGAAACGTTGGAACAGCTGGCGGCGGATCGCGACTTCGACCTCCAACTCTCCTGCGCGAACCGGTAGTCCAGGCGCACACCACCCGGCGAGTGGGTCACGGGCGAGGCTGCCGGGCTCGGACGCGGGCGCGTAGGTAGCGTCGGCGGAGGTCGCGTTCTGGCCATGGCCTTGACCGTCGACGTGTACGAGTCGCGGGGCGGCTCTCTCGGGAGCCTCCCGATGGCACGGGGCACGGTCCGAGAGACACTAAGAAGGCGTCGATCGGATCGAGCGGAGTCTGCACGTGCGTAGGTCGGTGGCAGTGCTGTTCGTCCTCGGCGTCGTGCTGACGCTCCCCATGCTGGCGGGCGTCGTGTTCGCCGTCTGGGTGGATTCCGAGCCGAACGCCAGCAACGCCGTCGGCACCGGCATCCTGGCTCCTCCGACTAGTCTCACCGCCAGTGACACGCCGGTGGGTAGTGTGACCCTCGGCTGGACGCCCACCACCTCCACCTGGGCTGCGGGCTACACGGTGCAGCGCAGCCTCACCTCCGGGAGCGGCTACGGTTTCCTCGCCACCGTGCCCGGCCAGGCGTCATCCGCGTATGTGGATGTGGTGGGCGGGAGCGACACCGCTTTGATTGGCTCCTGGGCGACCGGGCTCACGCATACGGCTCCGGCCGGGACGGATCGGGCGCTGGTCGTGATCGCGGGCTCGGAGGACACGAGCACGGTCACCTTGGGGACGGCCTGGAAAGCAACGCCGACGAGCAGCACCGAGACCCCGTCGATGTCCCACTCCGGCCCCAACCGCCAGGTCATCGCCGCCGCCCGCCTGCATGACGCGGCCACGGACATCAGCCTGCTGGGCTCCTGGGGCGCCGGCCTCAGCCATACGGCGGGGTCCGGGACGGATCGGTTGCTGGTGTTCATGGCCGGCAATGAGGAGAATCCGGGGCCCTCGCCCACGCTCAGCGGCGTCACTTACGGGGGGCAGGCGCTGACCTTCGTGGCCGGAGTAAGCGTGGGCAGCGGCGTCGACGCCCGGGTCGAGATCTGGGTCCTCGACGAGGCCGGCATTGCGGCCGCGTCGGGGACGACGTTCATTCCCACCTGGTCCGCCCCCCCCCATGTATCCGCTCTACTCCCACGCGTTCTTCGAAGATGTCGATTTTGTCGGCCAGACGGAGACGAACGCCTCGACGAGCAGCACGCCCAACCCGATCACGACGGCCGATATCAGCACGGATCCGGGCGATGTCGTCCTCATTGCCGCGCTGGCCGGCACAGATGGTAGCTACACGCCGCAGAACAGCTTCACCTTGGGCAACAATCAGGAGAGGGCGGAGGTCGTGCGGCTCACCAGCCTCACCTACGGCGGCCAAGCGCTGACCTTCGTCAACCGGGCCCAGGTCGAGTCGAGCGCGGTCAGCGAAGCCGTCGAGATCTGGGTGCTCAACGAAGCCGGCATCGCGGCGGCGACCGATAGCACCCTGGTCCCAACTTGGGACATCCCCGCGGATGACCCCGGCTACTCACACGCCTTCTTCAGCGGCATCAATCAAGCGAGTGTGGTCGGCGCGACCGCCATCGCGACGACCCCCGCCGCGACCCCGAACCCGATCACAACCGCCCCTCTCGCGACCATGGTGGAAGATGTCGTGATCACCGGGGCGATCAACGGCCAGACGGGAACCTACACGCCCCAGAACAGCTTCACGCTCGGCACCACCGAATCGCTCGGCAGTTCCACGATCGGCTCCGCCTACAAGCTGGGCAGCGGCAGTTCCGAGACGCCATCGATGTCGCACAGCGCCCCGATTCGTCAGGCGATCGCGGGCGTGGTGCTGCAGGGCGTTCCCATCGGGCCTACTACTACGTCGTCGAGGCCTACTACCAGAACTGGACGAGCGTCTTCTCCAACGAGGATTCGGGGGACGGGCAACCATAGGGGCGCCGGTCACCCGGAGGATTCGGGGGCGCCGTCCATCGGACTCGGTGAGATCCCCTGTTGAGACGATCACCCCCCCTACGAACCTGAGCACAAGATGACGGGCACGCCCAAATCAGCACAACAATGAATGTGTACAGTCATGTGGCCCCAGAATCGTGCGGGATCGCCGCGAAGGCGGTCGAAGAGGCCATCTGGGGCACCTAGGAAACCGCGCTGCTGTCAAACGCCCGAAGCGTGCCGAGTGGGCCACCTAGAACAGCCCAGTTTCCCCTGGTAGAGTCGCCTGAATGCCGGTGTAGCTCAGTGGTAGAGCAGCTGTTTCGTAAACAGCAGGTCGACGGTTCGAATCCGCCCGCCGGCTCCAGATTTACCCCCACAACCCACCAGTCGAACGCCCGGCCCAGCCGGCGCCCGTCGCTACGCGGCCTCACCCACAGCAATCCCGCAGTGCGCGCAGCGCGTCGCCTTGATCGGGATCTCCGACAAGCACTCGGGGCACTTTCTCGTCGTCGGGTCCACCGGCGGCTCGTTCCGCGACCGCGAGATCAGCGAGTTCACCGGTCGCACGACAAAGAAGAACACCGCCGCCGTTACCGAGACGAACGTGATCACCGCGTTCACGAACGCGCCGTAGCGGAAGACACTGTCGTTAATCGTGAAGGTCAGCGCCGAGAAATCGGATTCCCCAAAGATCGCCGCGATCAGCGGCGTCAAGAGATTCTCCACGAACGATTCCACCACCACGCCAAACGCGACGCCGATCACCACGGCGACCGCCAGGTCCACCACGTTCCCGCGCATCAGAAACTGCTTGAACTCCGCCGCATACTTCATAGGACCCGTCCTTCGCTGACCGCATTCAGCGCGACGATCACCGGTGCCGCAACCGCCCCGCAACCGTCCCGGTCGGCTCAGCGCGGACCGCTCCCCCCGCTCGAGACGGACGCATCCGCCACCGACCGCAGGTAGCTCGACCGGAACTGCACCCCCCAGTGACCCTCCTGCAACGTCACGATCCACAGCGTCTCGAAGCGGTTGTAGACGCTGCCATCAGGCCGGCAGCGGTCGTTGGTGATCGCCAGATGCACCTTGTCCGGCCCCTCGTGTACGACCTCCACGGACGCCGCGACTGTGTGGTCCCAGCCTTCCGCCTCGAGTCCCGCCCGGCCCCGCCGGCTCCCTTCGATGAACGCCTCGAGTGAGGGGATCGTCTGGAAGGTCCCGTTGGCCAACCGCATGTGCGGATAGTTCAGCGTCTCCGCTAGGGCCGCGTGATCCTGCGCGTTGAACGCGGCGATGAATGCCCGCGCCCTCGCCATGGCTGTGTCACCAACGTCCGACATGCTGCCCTCGATTCAACTATCGCCCTCCGGGCCCGGAGTTCTGAAACGATGCCGCGATCGCACCGGCGAAGCAGCGTCCCAGAAACGGCCACTGCAGACTGGCCACGTAGTAGTACGTCCCATCCGGATATTCCGTCGTCACCCCAACCCGGCCATTGCACTCGTCAAGCTCACCCGAGCCGGCAACGTACTCGTAATCCTCCACGTACGTCCCGTCATATGCGCCGCCGGGCCCGTCTGGCCGCTGTCCGGACTTCAGAGCGAACGAGCTCCGCAGCTCCACGACGCCGGATCTCAGATCGGCCGCGTCACGGTAGCCATACGGTCCGTAGATCGGAAAGCCATCACCGGCGAAGCCGATCAGATCGGGCCGATCCGTCTCATCGGCCAGGACCAGCGGCGTCCCGTGGTAGTGATACGCGCCGGTCGGTTGCACATGCGCGTCGTGATCATCAAAGCCCAGCGGGTTGGCCAGCGCGGCCAGCTGCCAGCCCGAATTCCGATCGTTCTGCCACCACTCCGCGGCGAAGGGGTCCAGGCTCACCCCATTGACCGCGATCCCGAACGCCTGCGGCACGTTGTACGCCGTGGGCGCCACTGCCAGCTCCGGCGTCAACGGCAACGTGTGGTCGTACGACTGCGCGCTGATCGAGTTCGGGTTCGCGGCATTCGGAAAGGCGCCCGTTTCGTGATCGGGCAGCCCATTCGACTGGATCCGCCGTACCCCCTCGCCCACCGTGACCGTCACCTGGGCGCTCGTCGCCGCATCGTTGATCGTGTAAGCGCCCACGTATGGGGAGGGCGCAAGATCGCCCAGGTCCGGAGGACTGACGGCGGTCTGCGCGTCCTCCTCGCCTTGCTCTGCGGCGTTCTCGGCTGCCCCCTCCGCCTGCGCCGCCGGCTCCTCGGCCTGCTCGGTCGACGGATCGTTCCTCGCGCTCTGCTCCTCGGCCTGCGCCTGATCGCCCGGCTCGGCGCCCTCGTCCTCAGCAGCGGCGACGGCCGCAGCGTCGTCGTCATCGTCGCCGCAGCCAACCAGCGCCAGCCCCGCCGCACCGACCCCCGCCCGGCTCGACGCCCGCAGCAGCACCCGCCGAGTCATTCGCTGTGAAGCAATATGATCCCAATTCATTCCTGCTCCCGTCTCTGCTTCCCAACAACCCCAACAATCGCGCCGCCCGTCGCCACGAGGCCTCCGGACGCTATCAGGGCCCTCCTCCACAACCGACGAGCCCATGTTGCTCCGCTCACCTCGTGGGATACTCGCAATGCATGCCGTCCACCTTTCGGGCGGCCCAACCGGGAGTGACGCCGCATGAGCACAGAGATCCGCATGAGCCACGGGCCGGAGCTGCCCTGGTCCGAGCATCGCTCCGGGATGGGCATCCAGTTCGGCGTCTCCCGCGAACTAAGTGGCTCGTCCCAGGTCTTCATGACCCGACAGCGCATCCCGCCCGGGATGCAGAGCACCCCGCACACCCACATCAACTGCGAAACCGCCATGTACGTCCTGCAGGGCCCGCTCATCATGCGTTACGGCGAGCGGCTCGAGCAGGAGCATCTCGCCCAGAGCGGCGATTTCTTCTTCGTGCCTCCCCACGCGCTGCACCAGATCGCGAACCCCCGCGACGACGGCGACGCGGAAGTCGTGCTCTGCCGCAACGCCGCCGAGGAGATCGTCGAAGAGGCGGACATCACCCCACCCCAGTGACGGCTCCGCCCGGCGCGCCGCACTCGAAACCGGCCGCTACACCAGCTTCGGATCGCTCACTACGTCGACCAACGCCGGCCCCGGGTGCGCCAACGCCCGGCCGATTGCGTCGTCCAGCTGCGACCGCTCCGTCACGCGGATGCCCAGCGCGCCGCAATTCTCCGCGTAGCGCGCGAAGTCCGGGTTGTGCAACTCGGTCGCCCAGACCATCTGTCGCTCCTCGCGCTGCTCGCTCGAAATGCGCCCCAGCTCACCGTTGTTAACCAGCACGACGGTGATGTTCATGCCGTATTTCACAGCCGTCGTCATCTCCGCCATGTACTGCCCAAAGCCGCCATCGCCCGCCACCGCCACGATCGGCCGCTCCGGCGCCGCCGCCCAGGCCCCGATCGCCGCCGGCAGCGCGAAGCCAATCGAGCCCAGATACCCCGACATCAGCACGGACTGCCGCGTGCACTCGAAGTAGCGCCCGAACGAGTACGTGTTGTTTCCCACATCCACAGCGATGACCGCATCGTCCGGGACAAGGCGCGTGCAGGAGTCGAATAACGCGGCGCCCGAGACCCCGTCGCCCCGGTCGTCCGTCTGCCGGTTCGCCTTCTCCAACTGCCAGATCGCCCGGCGCCGCGCGATGTCCGGGCGCTGATCCTCGGGCCGGTGTCCCTCCGGCAGCGCCGCCAGCAGCGCCCGCGCCGTCACCCCCACATCCCCCACCACGCCCACCGCGATCGGGTGCGTCTTCCCGATTGCCAGCGGATTTCATCAGCTCCGCGTGGCGCGAATGCGGCAGCACCGTCTGGCCCCACGCGCGCACCGCCTCAAAGGCGCTGGACAAATCGATCTCCTGAAAGGCGCCCGGACCCAGCACCTGGGAGTCCACCTGCCCCGTCAGCGCCAGCACCGGAGCACGATCCATCCGTGCGTCCCACAGCCCGGTCAGCAGGTTGGTCGCGCCCGGACCGGCAATCGCGAAGCACGCCGCGGGCGTCCCTGTCAGCTTCGCGTACGCCGACGCGGCGAAGGACGCCGCGCCCTCGTGTCGAATCCCGATGTATTGCAGCTTTCCCGCCTCCACCTGGCGACGCATCGCGTCCGCGAAGCCCAGGTTGGACGACCCCACCATGCCAAACACGGCTCGCACGTCCCAGTTCAGCATCGTCTCCACCATCACGTCGGAGACCGTGCGCACATGCGGCGGCGACGCCGGCAGGCCCACGTAGACCCCATCCGCACGCACCTCCACCGGGTGCGGCGTCGCGCAGTCACCGAACGGCGGCGGCGGCGCACCCGTGATCGGGTCGTAGTCGTAGCCGTGCCAGGGGCAGCGCAGCTGCCCCTCTTCGATGCTCCCCCAGCCCAGCGGCCCACCTTGATGCGGACAGCGATTGTCCAGCGCCCCGTAACGACCCTCGAAGTGCGTCATGGCCAGCACGCGCTCGCCCAGCGTGACCGTCGCGACACGCCCCTCCGGCAACTCATCCAGCGCAAGCGCTCGATGCCAGATCAGAGCTGCGCTCGCAATGTCCGAAGCGGACTCAACCATCGGTCACCTCAATCGATCTCTCGGGATACGGCTCCTAGACAAGCATCCGTCGGAACAGCAACCGAAGCCGGCGGCTCAAGCCAGACTGCCACCGCAACTCGCGCCGGCCCCGGCCGTGCAACCGAAGCAGTGCGGCCCCACCGCGATTCGCCGACCCCACAGACGCTCCAGTTCCAGGTCGAAGATACGCGGCGGCGGGGTCGCCTCGCCAGTCCGGGAGTCCGCCTCGGCGAGCAGATCGATTTGCAGCATCTGATTGAAATCGCAGTCGTACAACGCGCCGTCCCAGCCCACCGAAATCGTGTTGCGACACATCAGCGCCGGCAACGTCGCTGGGTTGAAGGCCTGCGCCAGCATGTGCACGTAGTCCTCCAGATTGCCCGAGTCCTGCAAGTACTCGATGTAGCGACCCACTGGCAGGTTCGTCAGCGCGTACAGGTGATTGAACTGCACGCCGTAGCGACGATCGAGCTCCCGCCGCCAGTCCGCCTCCATCGACGCCTGGCTCGGAGGCAGGAACGCCCCCACGGGATTCGCGATCAGATTGAGCTCCAAGCCGCTGCCCACGACGCCGTAGCCGAGCGCGTTCAGCCTCCCCAGCGCCTCCAGGCTGCGGTCGAAAACCCCCACGCCGCGTTGCGCGTCGGTCTGGCCCGCCAGGTAGTAGGGCAGCGATGCGACGATCTCCACACCGCGCTCGGCCAAGAACGCCGGCAGATCGCGCTGCTCGGGCATCAGAAACGCCGTCAGGTTGGCCCGATCGATCACATGCCCGCCCCCTGCGGACGCCGCCTCGACGATCTCCCGAAAGCGCGGGTGCAGCTCCGGCGCGCCGCCGGTGATGTCAACCGTGCCGATCTCCTCGCGTTCGATCACCGCCAAGCAGGCATCCACCACAGCGTCGGACATGATCTCGGTGCGATCAGGCCCCGCATCCACGTGACAGTGACGGCACGTCTGGTTGCAGTACTTGCCAACATTGATCTGCAGCACCTCGACGGTCCCCGCCGACAGGGGACCCTCGCTCGACTGCGCCACGACCTCCGCGAACGTCTGCGGCAGGCCCACCCCGTCCAGGGCGGCGCGCTGCGCAGCGGGCTCCGCCAGCGGATGCGACCGACGTCGCAGCGACCCCGCGGGCTTGGCGCTGGCGACCACTACAGCATCGCCATCGCTACATCGACAGGCGATGCACGTGCTGGCGCATCTGCACGCCGTGCACCAACGTCGCCCCGCCCGAGATCGCGGCGGCGCAATGCACCGCCTCCGTCATCTGCTCCGCGTTCGAACCGCTTTCCAGGCAACTGCGGCTGTAGGCCTCAATGCAATAGGGGCAGCGCTCGGCGTGCGCCACTGCCAGTCCAATCAACGCCTTCTCCCGCTTCGTCAGCGCCCCCTCTTCGAAGACGGCCGTGTACCACTCTGAGAACTTGGCCCACAGCTCCGGCGCTTCCTCACCGATCTGCGAAAACTGCTTCAGGCCCTCCGGGTCGTAGTAGCCGTCCGCCATCGAACCCCCTCGTCCCCACCACGCACGCTCGTGCGCCCGGCGAAGTGCCGTCCACGCATGCTACGGCTTCGCCGAGACTACGGACGGGCGCGCCGCTCTGGATTGCCGGCGGCTCAGACGCGCTGGGCCAGAAAGCGCAAGCGCACGTAGTCCCCCACCCAGCGCTCGCCATCGAACAGCTGGTCCCGCGCGCCGTCCTCCACGGCCCGCACCACCTGCTCCCAGCGATCCGCCGGACAGACGGCGCTGAACGCCCGCGCGAACATCTGGAGCCAGCCCCGCATCCCGTCCATGCCGCCTTCGAACGGGGACGGCCGATCAAAGTAGGCCAGGCGTCGCACCTCGAACCCCTGCGCCTCCAAACGCGACGCCTGCTCCGCGGGACTCGGGAACACCCACGGCTGGGGCTGCTGCGCCACGGGCACTCCCGCCTCCGCCATCGCCGCCCGCAACGGCGCAAGGATCGCCGCGATGTTGCGCTTGCCACCCATCTCCGCGACAAAGCGCCCGCCCGGCCGCAGCGCCGCCGCCACCGAGCGCACCACCGCGTCCTGATCCGGCATCCAGTGCAGCGCCGCATTGGAAAAGACCGCGTCCAGCGGCGCATCGACTCGCAAGGCCTGGCCATCCGCCTGCCGAAAGGCGATGCCCGGATGTTCGCGCGCCGCCAGCGCCAGCATCGACGCGTCCTGATCGACCCCCTCCACCACCGCGCCGCTCTCCGCGATCGTGGCGCTCAGCGCTCCCGTCCCGCAGCCCAGATCGAGAATCTTCTCGCCGGACTGGGGGCCCAGCCACTCGATCAGATCGCGGGCGCTCGCCGCCACAAACGAGAAGTCGTCCGCGTACGTCTGCGCGTCCCAGGCGCTGGGATGGGGAAACGATGCGGCATCGGACATGGCCACCAGCATAGGCCTGCGTTGTGGCCGCCCAACGCCCCTGTAGACTCGCCGACATGACGGTTCGCGTCCGCCCCGTGGGCCTGGGCAAACAGGCGCAACCGTTCATCGACGTGCTCTGGCGGGTCTATGCCGACGACCCCGTCTGGACGCCGCCGCTCCGCATGCAGCTCGCCGATCAGCTCAACCCCAAGCACAATCCCTTCCTGCGCTACGGCAAGGCGCAGCTCTTCGTCGTCGCGCGCGACGGAGAGGACGTGGGCCGGATCACCGCGCACACCAACCCGGAGCACGACGCTCGCTACGGCGAGCGCGCCGGCTTCTTCGGCTTCTTCGAGTGCGTCGACGACGCCGACTGCGTGCGCGCCCTCATCGAATCGGCGGAGGACTGGCTGGCGGGCGAACGCGTCGGCTGGGTGCGCGGGCCCGTCTCCTTCACGATCAATCAAGAGATGGGCACGCTGATCGACGGCTTCGACACGCCGCCCATGGTCGCGATGCCGCACGGCCGTCCGTACTACGACGCGCGCCTCAAAGACAACGGTTACGCCAAGGTCAAGGACCTGCTGGCCTGGAAGTACCCGCTGGCGAACCCCGACCCACGCATGAATCGCGTGCACGATCGGGTCATGCGGGAGATGGACGGCATCTCCATCCGCCAACTGGAGAAGAAGCACCTGCGGCGCGACGTGGGCATCGGCATCGACATCTTCAACGACGCCTGGCAGCACAACTGGGGCTTCCTGCCCGTCCGCGACGACGAAATCGACCAACTCGCCGCCGACCTCGGTCAGTTCGCCGACCCCGAGCTGACCGCGCTCGTCTCGATCCACGGTGAACCCGTCGCCATGGTCTTCGCCGTCCCCAACCTCAACGAAGCCGCACGGGACGTCAACGGGCGCCTCTTCCCCTTCGGTGCGATCAAGGTCAAGTGGCGGCTCTGGCGCGGGCTCAAGACCGGCCGGGTGATGCTGCTCGGCATCCGGCCCGAGTATCGAACCCGCAAGCACGCCGGCCTCGCCCTCTTGCTCTTCGCCCAGATCCACCTGCGAGGCCAGCGTCGCGGCTATGACTGGGCTGAACTGGGATGGGTGCTGGAGGACAACAGTCTGCTGAACACCGGGCTCAAGCGCGCCGGCGCCAGCGTCTACAAGCGCTACCGCGTCTACCAAAAGGGTGGCCTGCCCGCCCAAGCCCAGGACGACGCCAGCAACGATGCCGCTCCCGCTGAGGGCGCATCCCGCTAACCGGGCGCGCTAGTTGATCAGACTGTCCAGCGACGCCGGGCCCGCGCCCAGGAAGATCAGCGACACGCAGGCCAGCGCCATCAGCACATCCAACTCGTAGCCCTGCACCTCGCCACCCTGGAAGGGCGCCTTCAGCTTGGTCCGTTGCACCCACGTTGCGACTACCATGTTCGCCGCCAGCGGAATCGCCACCCAACTCGTCCCCAGCCCCAGCAGCAACAGCACGCCGCCCGCCAGTTCCAGCGAGGCCACCCCCATCGCGAGCTGTTGTGGCATCGGAAAGCCCAGACTCTGAAACCAATCGCCCGTGCCATGAATACCGCGACGCCACTTACCTAGTCCCGAGTCAATGAAGATCACACCCAACGCGATCCGCAACGGCACCGCCGCCCACTCCAGGTTCTGTAGCCCCCACGGCTCCGTCAGCCAGTCCATCGCCAACTCCCTGCATCCCCACGGCCCCATGGCAACCACGCACCCTGAGCGCCGAATCGTCTTCGCCATGCGCGTCTCCAACCGGACGCGCGGACGCTACCGCATCCGCCCCGCCACAGTCGACCGCCGATCCCCGATTGACGCTCCCGCATCACCGTTCATACGATCAACGCTGACCACCAACCGCCCCCCTGCGAAAGTGATTCCATGAACAAGCTCGCCGAGCGCATCCGCCACGCCCGCCGCCGCGGAGGCCGCCGACTCGGCTTCGGCCTCTCCAGTGAGACACAGGGGTCGTCGCGCGGCCTGCTCATCGCAGCCCGCGGCTCCCTCCCTGAGGGGTCTGCCGCCGCCGGCGCTGACCTCGCGATCGTCGTCGACGCAGAAGACGCGGACGCTGGCGAGGCCCTGCTCGGCATCGACTCCAGCCCGCTCACCGCCGCCAGCGCCGAGGCCGCCGAGGAAGCGGGCGCCGCCTTCGTCGTCTACGACCCCGACCAGGCCGAGGCGGAGGCCCTGCTGCGGGAGAAACTCGACTACGTCCTGCAGCTTCCGCAGCGGGCGATCGAGGACTCCGAGCTGCGCGCCGTCAGCACGCTGCGCCCGGCCCTCGTGATCGGTCCCGCCGCTACTGAGCCCTTGCCCGTCGCGAGCCTGATCGAGCTGCGCCGCATCGCGCTCACGGTCGGCGCACCCATCGCCACGCCGGTCCCCGCCACCGCCGGCGCTGACCTGCTCGAAATCCTGCGCGATTCCGGCGTCGTCGTGCTGATCCTCGACGCCCCCTCCGCCGACCAAGTGACCGCGCTACGCGCTCGCATCGCGCAGCTGCCGCTCAGCCCCCGCCGCCGCGACGACGACGGACCGGTCGTCACGGGCGTCCGCGCGGAAGCAGACGAAGACGACCTCGACGAGGACTAGGGCCGGCGGGAGCTTGCCAGTGGCGTGATTGCTAGTGGTGGGCGTCGTCTGGCGGCTGCAGGCTGCTCTGCGCGTTGTCGGTCACGACGCGCAGGAAGTACAGCAATAGCGCGAAGACGGTGATCGCCAGCAGGATGGCGATTGTCCACAGCACGATCGACTGTTCGCTGCGCGGCTCGCCCAGCGCCACCTCTTCAATTTCGTCGCCCTCGAAGCCGGGCTCAATCGCGAAGTCGAATGCGCCTTCCACCGTCTCATCGCTGCCGGCGAAGCGCACGCGGTAGCGCACGCTGACCTCGCCCTCTTCCACCGGCTCCGCAAGGTGCACGATCATCGTGCGACGGCTGTAGCCGGAGATCTCGGATTCCCCGCCCACGCTCTCGCCCGCCGCATTCAAGACCTCAACCGCGTGAGCGCCCTTCTGGAGCGCCAGATCGCGATCGAAGCGCAGCAGAATCACTTCGGGCTCTTCGGCGATCGTCGCGCCGGGATGGGGCTCCGCCTCGATTAGATCGTCCGCGCTGGCCGGCGGCGCCCACACGATCCCACCGACGAGGAGCGTCGCGGCCACCAGCAGACCAACGGATATTCTCAGCAGATGGGGACGCGTCATGAGGCGATCACCGTGTTTCGCCGCCGGAACGGCGGTCTGCGCGCCATCGTAGGCAGCCCCCATCCGGCAAGCAACCGCCCCCTGGTGCTCAGGGACGACGGGACGGCGAAAATCAGGGCGGCGACGTGACGGATCGCACCGGCTGCGCGGCCTCGCCAGACGAACTCTCCTCGCCCTCCGAGCGACTCGCCCCGATATACACACGCGCCGGCCGCGGCCCCAACCCCGTCAGCACCTCGTACGGAATCGTCCCGCAGAGGGCGGCGAACGACTCAATGCTGACCGCGGCCTCACCATCGCGACCAATCAGCGTCGCAACGTCGCCCACCGCCGCCTGGGGAACGTCGCTCAGATCGACCAGCGTCAGGTCCATGCATACTGTCCCCACCACCGGCGCACGCCGGCCCCGCACCAACATCGCCCCCCGGTTCGAGAGAATCCGCCGGAACCCATCCGCATATCCCACCGCGACAACCCCCACGCGTGACTCCCGTGCCGCCGTCCAGGCCCCCCCGTAAGAGACGGATTTTCCGGCCGCCACGTCGTGCACCTGCACGATGCGTGCCCGCCAGCGCACCACCGGCTGCAGTGTCTCCAAGGCCGGCGCAGCCGCCGCGCCGCTTCCAAACCCGTAGAGGCCAGCCCCCGGCCGGACCAGATCCAACGCCATATGCGGAAATCGCAGCAACGTGGCCGTATTCGCCACGTGACGCACGGGCACGCCTGCCTGCGCCGCGAGCGGCAGAAATCGCGCGAAACGCTGCTCCGTATCGCTGGCGCCGGCCTCGTCAGCGTTGGGAAAGTGCGAGTAGAACCCCTCCAGCCGCAATCCCGGCTCCGCCCGCACCGCCGCCACAAGCGCTCCTGCCACATCGGCCGGAGCGCCCAGCCGGTACATTCCCACATCCACCTTCACATGCACGGGAATCCATCGCTCCGCCGCGGTCGCCGCTTGGCCCAGCGGCCCGATCGACTCCGGCCGGGTCACGCTCACCGCGACGTCCAGCGGGCCAACCCGTGACGCATCCTCCGGCCGCAGCGGCCCCAGCACCAGAATCGGCGCCGACACGCCCGCGGCCCGCAACGCCGCCGCCTCATCCAGCGTGAATACGCAGAGCCGCCCGGCGCCCGCCTCGATCGCGGCAGTCGCGATCGGCGCGGCCCCCAGGCCGTAGCCGTCCGCCTTCACCACCGCGGCAAGCTCCGCCGACCCCGCACGCTCATGCAGCACGGTCACGTTTGCCCGCACTGCGGCCAGATCGACCTCGAGCCAGGTCAAGGGCGTCATGGCGCGTCGCGCAGGCGACCGTCGATCACCGCGCCCTCGTCAACAACAGCGCCGCGTGGACAGCCCACAACCTCGCCGCTACGGTTCGATGGGCGTTCGCTGAGGGGACGGTTGGCGGCATCCCGTGCGTTCAACGGGGTGGACCAAGCATGCAACAAAAGGCGGCTCGGCTTCCTGGCTCCCCGCCGCGGGAACAATCGCACCGTACCATCCAACGAAAAATGGGGTCAAAGCTGGCCGCCCTCTGGCTGCTCGCCCTGCTTGGCCTGAGCGTCGCCTCCTGTGGTGGCGACGACCCCACCAACGAGACCCCCGCCCCAGCCGAGCAATCATCCGCCGACGAACCAGCGGGCGCCGAGGCCGAGTCCGCCCCCGACGCGGCCCCGGCCGGAACGCCGCCCCAGCCACGCGCCGAGCCGCTCATCACGGCCCAGGTGCTGCTCAACCGCGCCGCCCAACTCGAACACGACGGCTTCTGGGAGGCCGCGTCCGAGGCGCGATCGCTCGCGCTCACCGACCCCTCCGCCAGCGCCCTGGCCGCCAGCGTTCTGGGCGACGCCTATCTCGCCCAGATCCGGCTCCTGCTCCGCCTCGACCAGCCCGGCCGGGCCGGCGCAACCATGACCGACCTCGAAACCAGCGCCGCTCACATCCCGGCCAGCCAACGATCGCTTGTGCGCGGTCGCGTGCTCACGGCCAACGGCCAAGCGGAGGCAGCTCTCGCTGCCTACGACGCCTACATCGAGGCCGGCGGGGCCGCGCATCACTTCGCTCGCTTAGAGCGGGCCCGACTGCAAAACGCGCTCGGCCGGATCGACTCGGCCCTGCTCGACTACGAATCGGTCCGCGACGACCCCACCTCACCTCCGCTCGATCTGGAGAGCGCCTTACTGGAAGGCGGCCTGCTGCTGGAAAACGACGCCCGCTACGCCCAAGCGGACGCCTGGTACCAGGATCTCGCCCGCGTCTCCCCCTGGCTGTCCGACGACACCTTCGCCCTGCATCGCAGCGGCGCGGTCCGCTTGCAGCAGGGAGACATCGCCGGCGCCGCCGCCGCCTGGACGGAGCTCCTGCAAACCTTCCCCGGGCACTGGCGCGCCGTCGAGGCCTACGACGGCCTGCTGGCGGCCAACGTCGCCATCGACCCCCTGATTGGGGGCTTGTACTTCTATCGGCAGTCGCGCTTCGACGACGCCATCTTCACCTACAACTCGCTGCTCGCCGGAGCGCCGACCGCCGCCGAGGTCGGCGTCGCGACGTACTATCTCGCCGCCATCGACGAGGACCTCGGCGCAGACGATCCGGCGATCGAGGGCTACTTGGCCGCACTCGCCGCCGACCCGGCCGGCCCCCAGGCCGACGACGCGCTCTGGTGGGCGGGCCGTCTGCTGGAGGCCCAGGACTCCCATACCCTGGCGCGCCTCCTCTTTGAACGGCTCGCCGCCGAATATCCCGCCAGCCCCTTCGCGGACGAGGCCGCCTTCCGCGTGCCCCTCTCCCACTACCGCGCAGGCGACCTGGCCACCGCCGCGTTGGGCTTCCAGCGTCTCACCAACCACCCGGACCAGTCCCAACGCGCCGCCCTCTGGCTGGGCAAAAGCCTTGACGCATTGGGCGATCGGGCCGAAGCCGAGGCCGCGCTGGCCGCCGCGCAGACCGGCGATCCCCACAGCTACCACGCCCTCCGTGCGCAGGCGATCGCCGCGGGGACCCTCAACGCCCCGACGCCACAACTGGGCCCCATCACCCTCACGGACTCGCCTGGCGCGACCCCGCTCGACGTGTGGCTCGACGCGCTGCCCGGCGCCGACGCTGCCAGTGGGACCAGCATCACCGCCTCCCCGCACTGGCTGGCCGCCCTCGATCTGTGGGCAATCGGACTGACCAGATCCGCCGAGGCCCGCTTCCGCCTCGCCATCGACACCGCTGCGAACCCCTGGGCGCTGCTGCAGGCGGCCCGTGCCTTCGACGCGATGGGCACGGTGCAGCTGCGCCTCGCGGCCGCCCTCGCCTTGCTCGATCGCGTCCCATCGAGCCAGCGTGCCGCCGCTCCCAGCGAGTTGCTCCGCTGGGCCTATCCGCGCGGCTGGCCCGAGCTCGCCGCGACATTCACACGCAACTTCAATGTCGATGAACTCCTCATCTATGCATTGATCCGGCAGGAAAGTCGGTTCAATCCGGAAGCGGGTTCCATCGCCGGCGCGCTCGGCCTGACCCAGGTCATCCCCTCCACCGGCGCGGACATCGCGCGCAGCCTTGGCGACGCCGGATTCGAAACAAATCTCCTGTTCAGAGCCGAACGCGCAATCCGCTACGGCGCCGCCTACCTGGGCGCACAGCTGACCAACTTCCAGGGCGCCGTCGACATCGCGCTCGCGGCCTACAACGGCGGGCCCGGCAGCGCCGCCCGCTGGTCCCGCGGCGCCGCGGCCGTGGACCCGGACCTCTTTTACGAGGCCGTCACCTTCAACGAGACCCGCGCCTACCTGCGGCTCGTGCTGGAGAACTACGCCTGGTACCAATTCCTCTACCGGGGTGCGGCCGCACCCACGCTTCTCGCCAATGCGCCCGCCCCGGCTGGGCGATGAGCCGGCCTCACGCACCCCTCACAACCAGCGCTTGCGACCACAAGGAGGCCAGATATACTGATCGAACGTCGCGACGGCCCAATCGTCGTCGCATTCCCGGACGTTGCCTCGCGTAACGTCCGATGCTGGTACGTCGATGCCCAAGCGAACCTGGCAACCCAAGCGAATCCCCCGCAAGCGGGAGCACGGCTTCCGTAAGCGAATGGCCACCCGTGGAGGGCGCGCGGTACTCAAACGCCGCCGCCTGCGCGGGCGTCATCGACTCACGGTCGTCTAACACACCACGCGGAACACCGTCCGCCTGCGGTCGTCGGCAGGAGCTGCCATGCAGCGCCATCAGCGGCTTCGGCATCGACGGGATTTCGCGGCCGTCTACGGATCGGGGCGCTCCTATGCCCGTGGCCCTCTCGCACTGCGAATCCGATCAAACCCGGAAACGAACACGCCGCGCTACGGATTCGCGGTGGGTAAGCGTCTGGGTGGCGCCGTCGTGCGCAACCGCATCAAGCGGCGGCTCCGGGAATCCGCACGCGCCAGCGGCGCCGACGGACGGGTGGACATCGTCGTGATTGCGAGGAACGGGTCCCAAATAGCGAGCTTTATCGAGCTCAGAGATGGTCTCCTCACCTTGCTCGCCCGCGCTGGCCTCCTGGCTGGTGAGAACGAGTGAACAACGGCGTGAGCAGCGGCCTTCCCAGCCGATCAGCGATCCACCTCATCCGCTGGTATCAGCGACACCTCTCCCGGGGACGAGCCGCATCCTGCCGCTACCTCCCCACCTGCTCCGATTATGGTGTGCAGGCAATCCAGCACCACGGAATCGCCCGTGGCGGCGCGAAAACCATGTGGCGGCTGCTGCGCTGCAACCCCCTCAGCGCCGGTGGCTACGACCCGCCAGTCCATGACGACGGTGACGGCGCCCACACGAGCCCGTTTCACGTGAAACAGCCCGGGGGGCCGACTTGATCCGCCGCAAGCCGATATGTCACGTGCCGAGGCGACGCCGCTGGCTCGGTCTCGCGCTCCTCGTCGCCATCCCCATCCTCGCCGCGTGCACCGTCAGCAACGACCCTGACGGCTGGGCCCCACCCGTCGTGACGGAAATTGATGGGCGCACCGTGATTCTCGCCCGCGTCGACAACAACTTGCTCGGCGCGATCGACGTTGACCAGGCGGATCCCATTGTCTGGCTCTTCCCCGGCATCGCCGCCGGTCAGCCGGCCTCCGTTGACGACGAGCGACCCTTCCCCGGCCTCGACGACCCCGTCGACGCGCAAGGCTTCTACGGCCCCCCCGTGCCGATCGGGGCAGACGACGCCGAGCTCGTCATCGCCGACCACAGCGAGGGCATCGTCTACGCGATCCGTCGCGACGGATCCAGCGCCCGCATCCTCCTCGACACAGAGGACCGAGTGATCGCCGGGATCGTCGTCGCAGACGACGCGCGCACGATCTTCGTCGCCAGCACGGACGACCACGTCTACGCCATCGATACCGCGCGTCCGCCCACAAACATTGACGATCGCAAGGGTTTCACCTGGATCGCTGACGATATCGATGGCCGCGTCTGGGGCACCCCCGCCCTGGCCGAAAGTTCCGCCCACGGCACCCTGCTGCTCGTCCCCACGATGAACGGCAGCGTGACCGCGCTGCGCACCAGCGACGGCGTCGCCGCCTGGAGCTTCGAATCCGGCGGCGGCATCGCCAGTGACATCACCGTCGTTGACGGTCTCGCCTACGTCGGTGCCTTCGACGGCATCTTTTACGCACTCGATGTCGAATCCGGCGATGTCCATTGGCGCGCCCAAGGCTCCAACTGGTTCTGGACCAGCGCCTTGGTCGCCAACGGCGTTGTCTATGTCGGTGATCTCGATGGCGATATCTGGGCCTGGGACGCCCAGACGGGCGCATCGATCTGGGCCGGCGCCTTCCACGCCCTGGAACGCATTCGCGCTGGCCTCACCCTCACGGCTGCCGGGGAACTGGTGGTCATCACCCGGGAAGGCACCCTGCTGGGCGTGGATCCCAGCACCGGGGAGCGCATCTGGGGCGACCCGGCCAACCCGCTGCAAACCTCCAACCGCGTACTCGCCACACCGCTCATCCTCGCGGACGACTCAGTCGTCCTCAGCGACGACCAGGGCGTCCTCTGGCGCACCCGCGTCGGCAGTGGCCGCGTCTGCGAGATCTTCCCTGAGCGCAACAGCGACTGTGAGCGACTGCTCGACGCGGACCAGAGCTAGGCGGCGCGCGTGGGATTCCTCTGGAACGACCTCCTCGTCAACCCCATGATCAACGCCTTGATCATCCTCTCCAACGCCCTTTTCGACAATTTCGGCCTGGCCATCATCGCCTTCACCATCGTTATCCGCCTGGCCACCTTCCCGCTCACCATTCGCCAACTGCGCACCACCCGCGCCATGCAAGAGATGCAGCCGCAGCTTCAGGAAATCCAGAAGAAGTACAAAGACCCCAAGCGACGCCAGCAGGAAATGATGAAGCTCTACCGCGAGGTGGGCTTCAACCCCCTGGGCTGCATCGTCCCCTTCGCCGTCCAGATCCCCATCTGGATCGCCCTGTTCCAGGTCATCCGCCGCACGCTGGGCACCACGCCCGAGGCCCTGTTGGGCCTCTCCTCCCGCCTCTACGACTGGGATTTCATCACCCATTCCGTGCCACTCAACAGTGAATTCCTCTTCATCGACCTGGCCGAACGCTCCGTGCCCCTGGCCATCCTCGTCGCCGTCGCGACGTTCTACCAGCAGAAGCTCTCCACCGCCACCCGCTCGCCCTCCAAGGACGACCGCCAAGCCGCCACCAACAAAATGCTGCTCTACCTGATGCCGCTGATGTTCGGCTGGTTCACGCTCACCGTGCCGGCCGGCCTCGGTGTCTACTGGTTCACCACCAGCCTCGTCGGTATCGCGACCTCGTACCTCTACTACAAGCCGGACAACATCACCCTGCGCTGGCTCGTCTCCCTCGACGCCCTGCCCCCCTCCGCCAAGGCACGCGCCTTTCAGGAGTCGCAGAAGGCCAGCGAGGCCCCGGCGAAGCCCGCACAACTGACCACAGAGACCCCGGCCTCGGACACCGCAGACACCCCCCTCAACACGGACGACGATCGCCCGGCGGACGACGCCAACTCGTCCTCCGCCGCCGCCCGCCGCCGCAGACGCCGCAGACGCCGCCGGGGCGGTTCCGGGCGATCCAAATCGGAAAGGGCCGACTAAAGCCATGTCCCCTGACAACCCCAACAGTGTCGAAATGACCGGCAAGACCGTGGATGACGCGGTCCAGCAGGCCCTGCGCCGCCTCGCCAAGAGTCGAAGCCAAGTCGACGTGCACGTCGTCACCGAAGGCCGCCCGGGCGTCTTCGGGATCGGCGCCACCGAAGCCCGAGTGCGTGTCAGTGTGATCGGCGCCCCCGGCCCCAGCGGCGCCGGCGGGGATGACGATCCTGATTCCCGGCCACTCCCGAAAATCGACGACTACGCTGACTACGCCGAGGTCGAACGGCACCAAGCCGGCGGCCGCGACCGCGGCAGTCGCGGCGGCCGTGGGCGCGGCGGCCGGTCCGGCCCGCCCCCTCGCGACCCCGCGCCTCGCGACCCGGCACCTCGCGACACCGGCTCTCGTGACACCGGCTCTCGCGGCCCCGCGCCTGCGAGCCGCGACTCGGATCGACGCGGAGATCGCGGAGGCGGCGCAGACCGTGGGCCCTCACGCGACGGCGGCAGGGGCGGCTCCGGACGGGGTGGGGCTGGCAGAGGTGGCGCCGGCAGAGGCGGCTATGGACGCGGCCGCGGGAGCGACGACCGAGATCCGATCGTTCGGCCCGAGCCGCTCCCCTTCGAACTCGTCGCCGATCCGGAGTTCGAGCCCGATGAGACCCAGGACCCGACCGAATTCGCAACGGCCGTCCTCACCGACCTCGTCCGCCTCATGCGCATCGAAGCCGCCGTCTCCGCGCGCGCGCCCGAAACGCCCATGGATGGACTCAACCACTCAGTCGCCGTCCTGGACGTCGTCGCCACAGACGGCGGCGATGGCCTCAACGTCCTCATCGGTCGCAACGGCGACCACCTCGCCGCGCTGCAGTACATGGTCAACCTCATCGTCAACCGCGCCCTGGAAGGCCGCCACGCCTTCACCGTCGACATCGACGGATACAAGCGCGCTCGTGAGCAGGACCTCCACACCATGGCGACAGCCGCGGCGGCCGAAGTCCGCGAGACGCATCACCTCGTCGAACTCGAGCCCATGAACCCGGCCGAACGCCGCATCATCCATCTCACCCTCTCCGAGGAAGCGAACATCGAGACGGAAAGCGCCGGCGCTGGCGATGCGCGCCGCGTGCAAATCATCTACCGTGAGGCCTAGCGAGGGTCGGCTCTGCTAAAGAAGCGGGGACCGTGCCTGTCGTTGCCATCGCAAATCAGAAGGGCGGCGTCGGAAAGACGACGACCGCCATCAACCTTGGCGCCGCGCTCGCCCGCTCTGGGCGGCGCGTGCTCCTCATCGACGGCGATCCCCAGTCCAACGCTACGAGCGGCCTGGGCCTCGTCCCCGGCGCCGACGCCAATCTCTACGACGTCCTCAGCGGCGCCAAAACCGCCGCCGCCTGCGTCCGCGAGACCAGCGAGCCCGGCCTCGCGCTCCTGCCCGCCTCCCGGGATCTCGCCGGCGCCGAGATCGAGCTTGCCACCCTGCCCAACCGAGAACAGCGCCTCCGCGACGCGCTCGCCCCGCTTCGCACCACCTACGACGACATCCTCATCGACTGCGCGCCCTCGCTCAGCTTGCTCACTCTCAACGCCCTCACCGCCGCCGATCGCGTCCTCATCCCCGTGCAATGCGAATACCTCGCCCTGGAGGGCTTGGGGCACCTCGCTGACACGATCGCCCGGGTCAGCGAGCGCCTCAACCCGCAGCTCGCGATCGGCGGTGTTCTCCTGACCATGTACGATTCCCGAACGAACCTCTCGCAGGAAGTCGTCCGCCAGGTCCGCGCCCATTTTCCGCAGACCTGCACCACCGTCATCCCCCGCTCCGTCCGGCTCAGCGAAGCGCCCAGCTTCGGCCGCACCATCTTTGAGTACGCCCCCGCCTCGCGTGGGGCCGAAACGTATCGCGCCCTCGCCCGCGAACTGCTCGCCCATGAACTGCTCGAACGCGACCAGGGACGTGAGCCCCGCCTCGCCACGCTGCAACCCCCGCGCGACGGCCTCGTCGCCACCAAAGGAGGCGCTGGATGACCACCGCACGACCCGCCCTTGGCCGCGGCTTGGATGCGCTCTTCGAGCGCGCGCAAGAGCCCCGCGACTCCCCCGGCCCCCTACGCGTCCCAATCGACCGTATCGACCCCAACCCCGAGCAGCCCCGCAGCGTCGTCGAACCGCAGGCGCTCGAGGAGCTCGCCGCAAGCGTGCGGGCGGTCGGCATCCTGCAACCGCTGCTGGTCACCGCCGCCGCCAACGATCGATACACACTGGTCGCCGGCGAACGCCGCTGGCGCGCCGCCCGACTCGCCGGCCTCAGCGAGGTACCCGTCATCGTCACCAGCCTGGCCGGCGACGAACTCCTCACCGCCGCTCTCGTCGAGAACGTGCAACGCGAAGACCTCAGTCCGCTGGAAGAAGCCCGCGCCTACGAGCGCCTCATCGCCACCACTGGCGAGAGTCAGTCGCGCATCGCAGAGCGGGTCGGCAAAAGTCGCAGCGCCGTCGCCAACGCCCTGCGCCTGCTGGGCCTGCCTGAGCCCATCCGCGACAGCCTCGCGCGCGGTGAGATCACCGAAGGTCACGCCCGGGCCCTGCTCGGCGCCGCCAGCCCCGACGCGCGGGAGCAGCTTTGGCGACGCGTGATCGACCAGGGCCTCAACGTGCGCCAAACCGAGCGCGCCGCCCGCCCGCCCCCCGTCAGCACCCCCACCGTCAGCACCCCCAGCCGCTCAGCATCCGCCGCCCCCGACACCGCACTGCGCCCCTCGGCGGCGGACGACGACGTCCTCGCCCGGGAGCTGGAGCGCGCCCTGGGCACGCGAGTGCGCCTGCGACGCGCGGCCCAAGGGGGCACCCTGGAAGTCCGCTGGTACGACGACGCGCAGCTACAGCAAATCGCCACTCGCCTCGCGATCGGGCTCGTCGAACCCCCGCTGACGCCGCCTGACCACCTCACCATCTAGCGCGTCCTTCCGGGAGCCCCATGACCATCGACGACCACCTCCACGAACTCGGCATCACTCTGCCGCCTGCCTCCGCCCCCGCCGGTCTCTACAAGCCGGCCCTGCGCACCGGCGCGCTGCTCTACGTCTCCGGCCAGATCAACGTGGCGGGTGGCGCCCTCACCGCGAAGGGGAAACTGGGCGCGGAGGTCGATCTGGAGGCCGGGCAGGCCGCGGCCAGGCAGTGTGCGCTCAACTGCCTGGCCGCCGCTCAGGCGGAACTCGGCTCGCTCGACGCGATTCGCCAACTGGTCCGCCTGACCGGATTCGTCGCCTCGGCCCAAGGCTTCACGAAGCAGCCCCAGGTCATCAACGGCGCCTCGGAGCTGCTGCGTGACGTACTCGGCCAGGACGCGGGAGTCGGCACACGACTCGCCGTCGGTGTCGCCGAACTGCCCGCCGGCGCCCCCGTCGAAGTGGATCTCATCCTGGAGATCTCGGACACATCCAGCGGCGACTAGTCCGGCGAACCGCCCCCGCCCTCAGGAGCCGACCCACCTGCATCCCCCCCAGCCCCCCCCCCCCCCCCCCCGCCGCGCCCCCCCCCCCCCGGCGCCCCGCCGCCCCCCCCGCCCGCGCCCCCGTCACCCGCACCCCCCTCGCCCGCCGCCCCGGCGCCCGGCGCCCCCCCCCCC
>QGNQ01000033.1 GCA_003228175.2 Chloroflexota bacterium | reverse complement strand
GCCGAGCCGGTCCGGTCACCCGGGCCGCTGGTGCGCTCTTACCGCACCGTTTCAGCCTTACCGTGGTCCCCAAGGGGGCGACGGCGGTCTCTCTCTGTTGCGCTTTCCGTGGGGTTACCCCCCCTGGATATTGGTCCAGCGCCCTGCCGCGATGGAGCCCGGACTTTCCTCGGCGCGACTGGGAAGCCCAGCGCGACGCGGCCACCCGGCCTCCTGACTGCGGTCTGATTGTACCGGGGGGCGCGGTCGATGCCCTATCGCGCGTCGTTGAGGCGGCCGGCTTTCGGCTTGTCGGCCGGCCCGGGGCCGGCTCTGGGCTGCTGGGCCGGCTATGGGCTGCTGGGCCGGCCCGGGGCCAGCGGGTCGACGTCCGCCAGGCGGCCGTCGAGGGCAGCGTTGGCGAGTTCGTCGGCGCGGGAGTTCTGCTCGCGGGGGACGTGGCGGATGCGGACGATGTGGAGCGGGTCGAGGAGGGCGCGGAGCTGGGCGTAGAGCGGTTTGAGGGCGGCGTTTTCGACCCGATAGCGGCCTTGTAGTTGGCGCACGATGAGCTTTGAGTCGAGGCGCAGCTCCAGCTCGGTTGCGCCCAGTTCGAGGGCGGTCTGGACGGCGGCGATTGCGCCGCGGTACTCGGCGACGTTGTTGGTGGCGCGACCGATGGCGCCGCCGAGCGCTCGCAGTTCCGCGTCGTCGGCGTCGTAGACGACGGCGCCGTAGGCGGCGGGGCCGGGGTTGCCGCGGGATGCGCCGTCGGCGTTGGCCTCCGTTTTCGTTGGATGGGCATCTTCATTGGCTGGGCATCGTCATCGGCTGGGCTTCGTCATCGGACGGGCGTCTTCATCCGGGGGGGTCCTGATGGGCGGGGCATGTTGAGGAGCCGAGTCCCACACCGGGATTAGACGCGCAGGACGGTGCGGACGGCGTCGGTGTCGACGATGACGCGCTCGACGATGTCGCGCAGGAGGGCCTGGCGCTGCTCGAAGGAGAGGCCGTCCCATTCGCTGCAGACGCGGTGGAGCTGGCGCTCGCGGTGCCGGCGGCGCTCGCCTTCGCTGGCTTGGGCGGCGGCGCGCTGGTCGAGGGTGAGTAGTTCGTCGGTGGAGTATTGGTAGTCGAGGCTGAGTTCGGCGACGACTTCGCGCAGGCGTTCCGGCGTCTGACGCCCGGCGGCGGCGGCGGTGAGGGCATCGGAGAGGCGGCGGTCGAGGCTGCGCATGCGGCTGCGGACACGCGATTCAGCGACGGCGGTCTCGGCCGCGACGGCGCCAGCGTCGCCGGCGCTGAGCATGGCGGGGCGGGCGCCGCCGCCGTTGCCGCTCTCGCCGCTGGCGGCGCTGGTGAGGTGGCCGAGCACTTCGGCTTCCAGGTCGGCGGCACGGCGGGTGTGGTATTCGCCGACGGACTGGTTGGTGCGGGCTTCGCTCTGGTAGTAGCGATAGGTGTTGCTGGCGACTTCGCCATCGCGGCGGGTCCATTGCTGGCGGCGGGTGACGCCGATCATGCGGGGGCCCCCTTCGCCGCAGTAGACCAGGCCGGAGAGGAGGAAGCGGCCGGGCTGGGCTTTGGCGGCGGGGCGCCGGCGCTGATCCATGCGCTGCTGGACGGCGCGATGGTCGGCCTCGGAGACGATGGCGGGGTGGTTGCCGGGGACTTTGACGCCGAAGCGGGTGTAGGTGCCGACGTAGACCCGGTTTCGCAGGAGGTCGCGAATGGTGACCATGCTCCAGTTGCCGTCGCGGCGGGTGCGGTAGCCCTCTTGGTTGAGGCGTTTGGCGATCAGCCGGATGCCCAGGCCCTCTGTGAGGTAGAGGTCGAAGATGACCCGGACGAGGGCGGCTTCTTCGTCGACGATTTCGAGGCGGCGGTCCGCGCCGACGCGATAGCCGTAGGGCGGGCGCCCGAGCACTTGGCCTTTGACGGCACGCCGGCGCATGGCGCGGCGCACGCGATCACCGATCTCAGCGGCGTCGTCCTTGGTGGCCCAGATTTCGAGCAGGCGGGGGTCGTCTATGGGGCCTTCGGCGATGGAGAGGACTTTTGCGCCGCTGCCGACTATTTGGAAGTAGGTGCGCGCGGCTTCAGGCCGGTCTGGGCCCAGGCACGCAAAGCTGGCGATGATGACGGAGATGAAGCCCTTGTCGGGCGCGGCGAGGTAGTCCAGGAGCTGCCGGAGGCCGGGTCGGGCGGCGCTGGCGCGGGCTGGGCTGGCGCGGGCTGGGCTGGGGGGGCGATCGCCGCTGGGGTCGGCCGGCCGTGGATCCAGAAAGGCGGCGACGGGTTGGTAGCCGTTGGTATCGCAGTAGCGCAGGAAGGCGTCGTTCTGGGCGGCGAGGGAGTCGGCGGGGGCCTTTGATCCGTACTCCGTGAGGTAGCCGATGGCGCGCATGCCGTCTCCCAGGGTGCGGGCGAGATCAGCGGATGTAGACGATGCAATCGCAGGCGGGGCAGTTGACGACGACGGCGCCGCGCCGGGCGCGGTTGATGATGGTGGTGGGGAGGGCCAGGCGGCAGGCGCCGCAGATGCCCCCGGTAGAGGCGGCGATGGCGATTTGCTGGCGTTCGCGGTGTGTGTCGTAGACGGAGAGTTCGGCCTGGGCGAGCTCTCCGCGCAATTCGGCGACATCGGCGCCGATCAGTGTGGCCTCGGCCTGGGCGGTGTCGCGCTGGGCCTGGAGGGCCGTGTGGCGCTTGGCCCAGGCGGCCTCGCTTTTTTTCTTGAGGGTCTTGAGGTAGGCGGAGGCCTCTTGCTCATGCTCTTCTTCATCGATGCGGGCGAGAAGTCGGTCCTCTTGGGCTTTGAGGCCACGCCGCAGGGCGAAGACTTCTTCCTGGAGGTGGCGCAGCTCTTTGGCGTCCGTGATTTGGCCGCTGTAGAGCTTGGCGTCCTCCGCTTCGATCTTGGCGCGGAGTACGGCGACTTCGTCCTCAACCGACTTGCGGCCCTGTTTGGCCTCTTGGAGACGGGCGGTTTGGGCAGCGAGCTCTTCGCTGAGGGTGCGGTGGGCGTCAGGCGCGAGCAGTTGTTCGTCGAGCTCGCCCAGTCGTCGCTTGACGAGGTCGAGTTGGAGGTCCACCTCCTGGAGCGCGACCATCTCTTCGATATCGACCACAGGCACTCTCTCCGCTTCGATTAGGTCTCCAGAGTATATGAACGTGGGTTTGGCAGTCGCAATAGCCGGCGGGACGGAAACACCCGACTGGTACGATTATGCGGCCCAGACGGGGTTCTCGGATGGGACTCGGAGCGCGCGCTGGTGGTGGTGCGGCGGTCAGGAGGCAGCCAGGTGGACGCCAGCACGCCGGGCGGGACGGAACGTCGGATGCCCGGCGAGGCAGGGCTGGTCTTCAACGTCTCCATGCTGCTGACAGAGACGCTGGGCAGCCGCCGCCGTTACGAGCTGGAGTCGGCGGAGTTTCGCTATGACGAGGGGCGCACGCCGGTTGAGGGGTCGGTGCGCTTGACGCACACGGACGGCGCGATCCTGGCGGAGGCGTGGCTGACGCTGGAGGTGGAGGAGATCTGCGGGCGCTGCCTGGAGCCGTTCGAGCAGGCGTTGATGGTGGAGCTGCAGGAAGAGTTCTGGCCGGGCTCCCACCCGCTGCGGCGTGAGCCGGAGGAGATCCCGGACGGTCGGGAAGGGTTCCCGATTACGGACAGTTTGCTCGACTTGCAGGAAGCGCTGCGGCAATATGTGGAGATGAACCGGCCGATGCAGCCGATCTGCCGCCCGGATTGTGCGGGCGCGGGGGCTGCGACGGCGCCGGACGCTGCGGCGGTGACGGAGTCGACGGAGACGCCGGTTGATCATCGATGGGCGGCGCTGGAAGAATTGCGGCGCGAGGTTCGCTAAGCTTTCTGCATCTTGGGCTCTCTGAGTCTTGGGGCGGGGCTGGTGAGCTCCGCCGGGCGGCCCACTGCGGCGGGATCCGCGCGCCGGAAGGAACGATCCAATGACCCCGTTGCCAAAGCGAAAATACGCGAAGACCCGCCAGCGCCTGCGCCGGCAGCATCTGCGACAGCGTCGGGCGACGGTGACGACGTGCCCCACGTGCGCGTCGCCGTCGGTGGCGCATCAGGTGTGCTACACGTGCGGCCGCTATCGGGGCCGGCAGGTGCTGGAGTCGGAAGACTAGCCGGGTGTCTCGCGGGAGCGCGTCCGCGGGCGCGACGGCGTGGCTGTTCCCGGGCCAAGGCGCGCAGCACGTGGGCATGGGCCGCGATCTGTACGACGCCTTCGGGGAAGCGCGCGAAATCTACGAACGGGCGGACGCGGCGCTGGACCGGCCCCTCTCTGCGGTGATTTTTGAGGGGCCGGCGGAAGAGCTCCTGCAAACTGTCAACGCGCAGCCGGCGATTCTGATCACAAGCCTGGCCTGCCTGGCGGCGGCGCGCGCGGCGGGGATCTTGGCACCCGCTCCGCCTGCGTACGTGGCGGGGCACAGCCTGGGGGAGTACACGGCGCTGGTGGCGGCGGGGGCGCTGGAGCTGGATACGGGGGTGCGGCTGGTGCAGAAGCGGGGGCGCTTGATGCAGCAGGCGGGCGAAGCCAACCCGGGCACCCTGGCGGCGATTCTGGGCCTGCCGGAGACGGATGTGGCGGCGGTCTGCCGCGAGGCCGGTACGGAGGTCTGCAACGTCAACACGTCGACGCAGATCGTGGTGGGGGGGACGCGGGCGGCGGTGGCGCGGGCGATGGACTTGGCGACGGCGCGGGGGGCTCGCAAGGCGGTGCCGTTGAACGTCAGCGGGGCGTTCCATTCGTCGCTGATGCAGCCCGCAGCGGAGCGGATGCTGGCGGAGCTGGACCGGGTGTCGTTTGCGATGCCGCAGGCGCCGATTGTGGCGAATGTGACGGGCGGGGTCATTGAGAGCACGCTGCCAGGCAGCAGCGGGGCGCCGGAGGCGATCAATACCGCGTTGCGCACGGAGCTAGCGCAGCAGTTGCGATCCACGGTGCGCTGGGAACAATCGGTGCAGTTCATGGTGGAGTCCGGCGTGCGCACGTTTGTAGAGATCGGTCCGGGGAAGGTGCTGTCTGGGCTGGTCAAGACGATCGCGCGGCAGGAGCGCCCAACGGTCGTGACGCTGAACGGGGCTGAGGCGATTCAGGCGCTGCGCTAGCCTGATGCCCGGGCATTGGCATTGGCAGTGGCATGGGGCATCCGGCCGGGCGCCGTGGGTCGGGCCGCCGTTGACCGCAGAAGGACAGGATTTTCGTGGCGAAACTTCACGTGCGGGGCCGTCGGATGGCGTTTCAGGCGCTGTTTGAGGCGGAGTTCGGGCGGACCAGCGCGGGGGCGGCGCTGGCGCGGGAGCTGGAGGGCGGGCGATTGCCGGTCGCAGAGCAGGGCTTCGCCGAGCGACTGATCGCTGGAGTGAACGCGGAGGCGGCGAGCCTGGACGCGACGATCGGCGAGCTGGCGCCAGCACACCCGGTTTCGGCGCTGGGCTTGGTGGAGCGGGTTCTGCTGCGGATTGCGCTCTATGAGCTGCTGTTCAATAATGCCCCCGGCCCGCACAGGGACGCTCTTGCGGAGGGCGACCCGGCGGAGGACGCCCCAGTCGATGGGGTGCCGGTGGGGGCCGTGATCAACGAAGCGGTGGAGCTCGCCAAGACTTTTGGGAGCGACGCGAGCCGCCGGTTCGTCAATGGTGTGCTGGGAACAGTGAGTCGCGAGCGGCTGCCGCAGCCGAGCTCGGGAACGCCGAACACGGAAATGGGGGCCTCTCGTGGCGCTGTTTGAGCGAGTCCGGGACATTATCGAAAACCAGTTGGGCGTGGAGGTTGACGAGATCAAGCCACAGGCGTCGTTTGTGGACGACCTGGGGGCGGACTCGCTGGATCTGGTTGAGCTGATCATGTCTTTCGAGGACGAATTCAAGACCGAGGTGCCGGACCTCGAGATCTCGGACGATGAGGCAGAGGGCCTGAGCACGGTGCAGAGTGCGGTGGACTTCCTCAAGGGCAAGGGCGTGAAGGACGACGCGTAGGGCGTGCGAGCACGTCTGGCGTCGGTGGGCGGCCGACTGAGCCAACGTCCAGTGGCCAACGTGGGGCTGCCAAACCTGGGGCTGGCAAACGGGGGACTATGGAGCCGGCACTGCGCTGCGCGCGGTGAACGCGCGGCATGCGGTAGGCTGTCGGTACGTCTGCGCCCCCGCTGACCCTGTCGGCGGGCGTGGCGATCCCCGCAGCGCATGGGCGCGGCGGCGGACGCAGACGGATTGGCGACGATGGACTTCTTCGGTATCGGGTTCCTTGAGATCCTGGCCGTCCTGCTCATGTTCGCGATCGTGTTTGGGCCCCACCGCCTGCCGGAGATCGCGGGACAGTTCGGGCGTGCGATTCGCGATCTGCGTGAGTACGCGCGCGACTTTCGCGACGAGTACCTGACTGACTTCGAGGAGGTGCGGGAGGAGTACCTGGAGGTGCGTCACGACCTGGAGCAGACGGACCAGGAGCTGCGGGCGGAGCTGAAGCAGATCGATGGCGAGATGCAGAGCGCGGTGGCGGAGATCAAAGGCACGACCGAGGGGGTTCTGGACGAAGCGAAGGGCGTGACGCCGGAGTCGGAGGCGGACGGGGAGTCCAGCGAGACCGTTTTGGCTGAGACGACAAGCGCTGCGGCGGCGGTGGAGAGCGCCAGTGACCCGCCGATCGCGGAACGGCCGCGGGGCGGGGCACGACGGCGGCTGGGCCGGACGTCGTCCGGGGGGGCGAAGGCGGCGCGGCCGGGGAACGTGATTTCGATCAACCGTCGTCGCCGGCCGGGCGACTAGGGCCCACGAGCAGGCGAGCAGTCGGCGACGGCCGAGTGCTCGCCGCGAGTGAATCACTATGGCAACACAGCCGGACCCCGAAACGGAAATTGTGGAAGACGAAGCCCAGCGCCGTGAGGGCATGCTCACTATTGGCGAGCACTTGGTGGAGGCCCGGCAGCGCGTAACGGTCACGGCACTAACGATCGTTCTGACGACGGTCGTGACGTTGATCTTCACGAACCAGATTCTGGACTTCCTGCTGGAACCGGCGCGGGACGCGGACCCGAACTTCCGGCCGATCTTCACGGAGCTGCTGGGCTTCGTGTCGGCGTACTTCAAGATCGGTCTGCTGATCGGCATCGCGGCGGCGATGCCGATGCTGATCTATCAGGGCTTTATGTTCATCAACCCGGGGCTGGAACCCCATGAGCGCCGCTGGCTGCTGCCGATCGTGCTGCTGGCGACGGCGTCGTTCGCGGGCGGGGGCGCATTCGCGTTCTTCATCGCATGGCCGCCGGCGCTGGACTTCCTGCTGGACTTCGGCGACAACATCGCGGAGCCGCAGATTCGGATCAGCAACTACATCGACATGCTGACGCGGTTCGTCTTTTGGACCGGGGTGGTATTCGAGACGCCGCTGGTGCTGATGGGGCTGGGCTGGATGGGGCTGGTGACGGCCCGCAAGCTGATCAAGGCCTGGCGCTGGGCGATTATCGGATCATTCGTGGTGGCGGCGTTCATCACGCCGTCGATCGACCCGGTGACGCAGGCCTTCGTGGCGGTGCCGCTGATCTTCTTGTACGGGCTGGGGATCATCCTGGTGAAGATCGTGGAGAAGCGGGGACTGGGCAAGGACCGCGATCAGGACGAGGCGCCGGAGGCGTAGCTCGCAGCCCATAACGGTCGTCGATAACGGGGCGCGGTGTGGTTCGCGCTTCCGGCGAGCGGGGCGGCGTTGCTAGCCTCGCTGCGTGCAGCGCGGCCCAACTCGATCGATGTCTTTGCTCACCGGCGCCATCGGCGGGGTGATCGGCGGCCTGACGGGGGTGGGGGGCAGCGCCTTCATGATCCCGTTGATGATGCGCCGCGGGGGGATGGTGGCGCATCGCGCGCACGGCACGGCGCTGGCGGTGGTTGTGGCGGTGGCGATTGCGGGATCGGCGACGTACATCGCGAACGACTTGGTGGAGTGGGATCTGGTGGCGTCGCTGCTCGGGGGCTCGCTGATTGGGGCGTACGCGGGCGCGGCGCTGGCCGTGCGACTGTCGGCGGCCCGGCTGCAGTTGGTCTTCGCGCTGTTTTTCGTGGGGGTGGCGCTGCGGATGCTGGTGGGTTGATGGAGGAGGTGCTGATTGGGCTGGGGCTGGGATTGGGCGGCGGCGTGGCGGCGGGCCTGCTGGGTATTGGCGGCGGGGCGGTATTCATTCCGGGGCTGGTCTTCCTGCTGGACCGGGAGCAGAGCGTCGCGCAGGGGATCTCGCTGACGGTGATTGTGGCGACGGCAGCGGTGGCGCTGTGGAAGCACTCGCGGCACGACAATGTGGACTTCCGGGTGGCGCTCTGGATCATGCCGAGTGCGGTGGTGTTGAGTGTGGCGGGGGCGCTGCTGGCGACACAGCTCGACGGCGATGTGCTGCGTCGGATCTTTGGTGGGATGGCGCTGATCGTGGCGCTGCGCTTTCTCTACCAGGCTGTGCTGGCGATGCGACTGCCGAGTACGGCGAGCGAGGATGCGGAATTGTGACCGGGGGATTGTGATGGAGATCGCGCAACTGGAATCGCTCAACGACCGCATCGCGGGCTGCCACTCGTGCGTGCTGGCGGAGGGACGGACGCGCACGGTGCCGGGCGACGGCGACCCGGCCGCGGAGCTGATGTTCATTGGTGAGGGGCCGGGCTTCTACGAGGACCAGCAGGGCAGCCCCTTTGTGGGCCGGGCAGGCAAGCTGCTGAGCGATCTGCTGGCCGGGATTGGGATGACGCGGGCGGATGTGTTCGTGGCGAACGTGGTCAAGTGCCGACCGCCGAACAATCGGGACCCTCAGCCTGCGGAGATCGCGGCCTGCGAGCCCTTTCTGACGGAGCAGATCGGGGGCATCCGTCCGAAGCTGATCGTGACGCTGGGCCGCTTCGCGATGCAGTATTTCGTGCCCGGCGCGGCGATGGGGAAGTCGCATGGGCGGGTGATCGAGCAGGGGGGGCGGCGCGTGTACCCGGTCTACCACCCCGCGGCAGCGTTGCGATCGAGCGGGCTGGCGCAGGTGCTGCGGGCCGATTTCGAGCGGATTCCGGAGCTGCTGGCCGGGTCGGAGCGGCCGGTGGCGCAGGAGGCGCCGGTCGTGACGGGGAAGCCGCCGGATCCGTCGACGCAGCTGTCGTTGCTGTAGCCGCTGGCCGCGGCGTTCGTTACCGGCGACTAGTCGAAGGGGGCTAGTCGAAGGCGGGAAAGATCTCCGCATCCAACTCCTGGTAGAACTCGGGCTTCTGCTTGACCGAGGCCAGGCAGAACTCCTCCACGCCGGCTTCGATGTAGTCGCCGCACTTGTCGATCACGTACTGCGGCGAGCCGATCATCTTCCAATCATCGCCGGCGCGGAGCTCCTGCGCCTTCTTCTCGTCGCGCGTGATGCGCATGGGCACGTGCACCGTGGTGGTGATTTGGGCCGGGTCGCGCCCCACGGCCTCGCAGTGCTGGTCGAGGATGGCGCGGTGTTTCTTGAGGTCTTCCGGGCTGGCGATCACGTTCATGATGTCGCCGTACATGGCCAGGGTCTTGAGCGTGCGTTTCGGTCCGGTGCCGCCGACCATGATCGGGATCGGGCGGCTCACGCCCTTGGGCGCGAACGGCGCCTGCTTGAGGGTGTAGTAGCGGCCGCTGTAGTCCACGAGCCCGTCCGAGTCGAACAGCAGGCGGATCAGCGCGCAAGCCTCCTCCAAGCGGTCCGAGCGCTCCTTGATGGAGGGGAACTCCCAGCCGTAGGCCTCATGCTCGCGCACGTTCCAGCCGGCGCCGATGCCGAGAATAACGCGACCGCCGGAGACCTCGTCGATCGTCGCGGCCATCTTGGCCGTGAGGGCCGGGCTGCGGTAGGTGTTGCCGGCGACGAGCACGCCCAGTTCCAGCCGGCTCGTCACGGCGGCGATGCTGGCGAGCAGGGCCCAGCCTTCCAGCGTGGGCAGGGAGTCGTGCTCGAAGACCTCGTCGGTGCGGCTCCAGGGCGGGATGAAATGGTCGTACGTGTAGACACTCGTCCAGCGCCCCGCCTCCATGACGGCGAGCACCGCCTTGATGTCGTCCCAGGAAGTCGACTGGTTGTACAGCTGCGATCCGAACATCGGTGGCTCCCACTCCCCTGCGCGCGCTCAGAGGCCGACCCTAGCCGCGCGCGGGGCTCTCTGTCGCGGGGCTCTCCGTCGAGTGGGCCGCTTTCGTAGCGGAGTGGACTGCCCACAGACGTCGGGCGCGGTCTTGGCGGGCCCGCCGTCCCCCTTCGCCAGGCCCCTCGACCCCTCGGCTGCGCTCGGGACAGGCTTCGCGCGGGGGAGCCTCAGGGTGGACGGATCGGAGGGAGGCAGGGGGGAGGCGCGGGATGAGCGGGGGGGCGTTCGTTTCCTCCGACTCGCTGGGGATCGCTCAGGACGAACGGAGGGTCGTTCGACAGGCGCAGGATGAGCGAGGGGAGGGGGAGCGTCGTTCGACAGGCGCAGGATGAGCGGGGGGAGGGCGAGGGTCCTTCGACAGGCGCAGGATGAGCGAGCGGAGGGGGAGGGTCCTTCGACAGGCGCAGGATGAGCGAGCGGAGGGGGAGGGTCGTTCGACAGGCTCAGGATGAGCGAGGGGAGGGGGAGCGTCCTTGGACGGGCTCCAGATGAGCGAACGGGAACGCGGTCGCTAGGGCGGGAATGGCGTACGGTGGGGCGAAAGACTAGGAGTTCGCGTGAGTGAGATTCCCTCAGACGGCCTGCGGGTCGTCCCTTTGGGCGGCCTGGGCGAAATTGGCCGCAACATGATGGTCTTCGAGACCACGGATGACATTGTGGTGGTGGACGCCGGCATTCTCTTCCCATCGGAGGAGATGCACGGGATCGACTACATCATCCCGGACGTGACGTACTTGCTGGAACGCCGGGACAAGCTGCGCGCGTACCTGATCACGCACGGGCATGAGGATCACATTGGGGCGCTGCCGCATCTGCTGCGGGATCTGCCAGCCCCGGTCTATGCGTCGCGTCTGGCGCAGGGGCTGATCGGGCTGAAGCTGCGGAACAACAAGGTTCGCGGTATCGAGCAGGTGGAGGTGACGCCGCAGACGGTGGCGGAGTTCGGGTCGATCACGGCGGAGTTTTTCCCGGTGGCGCACTCGATTCCGGATGCGATGGGGATCGCGCTGCGCACGCCGGCGGGCCTGGTGGTGCATACGGGCGACTTCAAGATTGACCACACGCCGGTGATGAGCGTGCCGACGGACCTGAATCGCATGGCGCTGTACGGGGAAGAGGGGGTCCGGCTGCTGCTGAGCGACTCGACGTACGCGGACACGCCGGGGAATACGCCCTCAGAGCTGGCGGTGGGCGAGGCGCTGGAGCACGTGATGCTGACGGCGCCGGGGCGGGTGATCATCGCGACATTCGCGTCGCAGATCGCACGGGTGCAACAGATTGTGGACGGGGCCGAGACGGCGGGCCGGACGGTGTTCCCGACGGGCCGGTCGATGGTGCAGAACGTGAAGATGGCGCGGGATCTGAACTACATCCAGTCCAACGCGGGCGTGATCCGAGACATCAACCAGCACGAGAAATTCCCGGACGAAGATGTGGTGATTGTCTGCACGGGCGGGCAGGGCGAGCCGATGTCGGCGCTGGCGCGGATGTCGATGGGGGACCATCGGGATGTGCGGATCAAGCAGGGCGACACGGTGGTGATGTCGTCGAACCCGATCCCGGGGAACGAGTCGGCGGTGTACCGCACGATCGACAACTTGTTCCGCGTGGGCGCGGACGTGCGCTATTCGCAAGGCGGCGCCTCCAATGTGCATGTGCGCGGTCACGCGGCGCAAGAGGAACTCAAGACGGTGCTGGGGCTGGTGAAGCCGGAGCACTTCATCCCCGTACACGGCGAGCACCGGCATCTGTCGGCGCACGTGCGGCTGGCGGAGGCGATGGGCGTTGCACCGGAGAGGGCGCATTTGCTGCGCGATGGCGCAGTTTTCGAGCTGACCCCGCGCGGCGGGGTGGTGGTGGATGAGGCGCCAGCGTCGTATGTGTTTGTCGATGGGATGAGCGTGGGGGACGTGGACCACACGGTTCTGCGCGACCGCCAACATCTGGCCAACGATGGGATCGTGGTGGTGGTGGTGACGGTGGACCACGAGACCGGGGCGGTGATCGCCGATCCGGACGTGGTGTCGCGCGGGTTCACGGGGCTGGACGAGTCGCCGGATCTGCGGAAGCGGACGGCGGAGGCGTTGCACAAGATGCTGGAGCGTGACCGGCACCCGGTGGAGACGTCGGCGCTACAGGAAATCGTGAAGGATGAGATCTCGCGGTTCTTGTACCGCGAAACGCGCCAGCGGCCTATGGTGTTACCGGTGGTTGTTGAGGTGTAGTCGGCGGTTTCTGCCGTTCCGGCGCGCTTTTTAGGGGTGGCCTCGATCGAACGGGGCGCCTGATCATGGCCCGATCCGACCGACTTTCCTCGCGACGCGGGGGTCGGAACTCGGCGGCGCGTTCCGCCGTTCCTGCATTTCTGACTGCACTGATGGACCGATCGCTGTTCCTTGGGGGAGCGGCGCTGATTGTCGTGGCGGGGCTGACGACGGCCTGGCTGTCGGCGATCGACGTTCTGGGCGGCGCGCGCGCCGACATCGCTGGGGCGCTGGGTCTGGGGGTCTTCCCGCCGCTGGCGCTGCTGGCGCTGGCGGGCGTGTGGATGCTGATTGGGGCATCGCGGCTGCCGGGTGGCCGGGTGGCGCGGTCGCTGTTGATCGGCGGGCTGGTGTACGTGATCGCGCTGGGGATCAGCGGCTTCTTCACGCCCGGCTGGACGCTGGGGTCGGTCGACCTGGGGACGGCCACGGCCGGCGGCGAGGTGGGCGGCTGGCTGGCGTCGGCGCCGGGCGTGGTGATCATGCTGGCGGCGGCCCTTGCCATCTCAGCGATGATCACGCCCCATCACACGGCCCAGGCGCTGCTGTTGGGGGGCGCTGTGACGTGGATTAGCTCGCGCTGGCTGGGCGCTCAGCTGCGGCTGCTGTGGGTCTCTCGGCCACGCCGACAACCGACGGACCTGTGGGAGTCCGGAGTGGGACCGACGCTGGCCGGGCCGGTGGACGAGGAGACGACTTTCCCCGCGGCCGAGCCGCACCTGCCACCGGCGCCGCTCACGGAGGCGGGCGCGGCGACGGTGGAGCCTGCGTCGGAGGAGGCGGTTGCGTCGGCGACGGGGCCCGTCGCGGCTGCGGCCGAGCCGAAGCGATCGGCTGCGCGAGTGGAGGAACCGGCGCCCGAGGGGCGGCATCGGAAGAGCGCGGATGGCTGGATTCTGCCGCCGCTCCACCTGCTCAAGTCCGACCCGAAACAGAAGCCCAACAGCAACACGAAGCACCAGGCGCAGGTGATCATCGACACGCTGGCGTCGTTTGGGGTGGACGCGCGGGTGACGCAGGTCAACGAGGGGCCGTCGGTGACGCAGTTTGGGCTGGAGCCGGGCTGGGACGTGAAGACGCGGATGATGCCGATCAAGGGGACGGATGGGAAGCCGGAGCTGGACGGGAACGGGCAGCCGAAGCTGCGCCAGGAGGAAGTCAGCCGGACGCGGGTGCGGGTGAACAAGATTACGCGGCTGACGAACGACATTGCGCTGGCGCTGGCGGCGCCGTCGATCCGGGTGCAGGCGCCGGTGCCGGGCCAGCCGATCATTGGGATCGAGGTGCCGAACCAGGAGACGCGGATCGTCTCGCTGCGGGGGATCATTGAGTCGGACCAGTTCCGGCGGGTCGTGGAGAGCGGGGGGCTGCCGATCGCGCTGGGACGCGGCGTGACGGGACAGCCGGTGGCGGTGGACCTGACGAAGATGCCGCACTTGCTGATCGCGGGGGCGACAGGATCCGGGAAGAGCGTGTCGATCAATGGGATCATCGCGAGCCTGATCACGCATCATTCGCCGGAGAGCCTGCGCTTGGTTCTGGTGGACCCGAAGCGGGTGGAGCTGACCGAGTACAAGGCGATCCCGCATCTCGCATTCTCCCGTGTGATCACGGACGTCGAGGAAGTCACGGGCGTGCTATCGGTGGTGGTAACGGAGATGGAGCGTCGGTACTACCGCTTCCAACAGGCGGGGGCGCGCAATATTGCGGCGTACAACGCGGTGGAACGGCCGGAGGGGCCACTGCCGTTCTGGGTGGTGATCCTGGACGAGTTGGCGGACCTGATGATGGCCGCGCCGGTGGAAGTTGAGTCGCAGCTGGTCCGGCTGGCGCAGCTGGCGCGCGCGACGGGCATCCACCTGGTGATCGCAACGCAGCGACCGTCGGTGGATGTGGTGACGGGACTGATCAAGGCGAACTTCCCGACGCGGATCGCGTTCGCGACCACTTCGCAGACCGACTCTCGGGTGATCATGGATCGGGCCGGGGCGGAGAAGCTGCTGGGTCGAGGCGACATGCTCTTCCAGAGCCAAGATCAGTTGAGCGAGCAGCGGGTGCAGGGGGCGTTCGTCTCCGATGAGGAGATCACGGCGCTGATCGAGTTCTGGAGCCAGGACCGCTTCCGCGACATTCCCCGACCTACGCTGGACCACATGCTGGATGAGGCGTTGGCGGAGGGTGCTGACCCACGCGCCGACGGTCCGGTGCAGGTGACGCATGTGGAGGATGAATACGCAGAGGACTCCGTGCCGGCCAGGGCAGAGATCGAGGCGGGATCGGGATCGGACGCGAGCGCTGAGGCGGGCGGGGTCGGAGCGGGCGGTTCCCCGGTGGGCGGGCCCCCCGTGGGCGGGGACGGGTCGGACGACACGATGTACCCCCGTGCGGTGGAGCTGGCGCGGCAGCACACGCGCGTCTCGGCGTCGCTGATGCAGCGGCGCCTGCGGGTGGGCTATCCGCGCGCGGAACGCCTGCTGCGGGAGTTGGAGCGCAACGGGGTGGTGGGACCCAACGAGGACGGGCCTTCACACGTGGTGCTGGAACCGGAGGCGCCCGTGGGTGCGATGGGCGGTGGTGGCGCGGGTGGGGGCGTCTAACGTCTGATCCGGCGTGGGCCGTCCGTATTCGGTCCGGGTCGGGATATGGCGACTGCGCCAAGCGCGGGCGCAGGTCCTTGGACCGGCTGGTTGGTTCGGGCGTGGATGATCGGCGGTCGTTGAACAGACTGGGCTGGCCGCCCGCCGCGCGGCGAGCGCATAATGGTTTGGGAGGATACTGATGCGTGCACTCGCCGACCTGGTGGCCCGTTGGAGGACGCCGGAGCCCCGGATCCCCATGGAACGCGTGGATGAGCCCGCCTGCGTGCTGTGTGGCGTGGCGACGAGCGAGACGCCGGGCTTCGAGTCGCACGGGGTCTGCGGACAGTGCGGCTACCACCACGCGATCAGCGCGTGGGCGCGGATCCGTCTGCTGACCGATGCGGGCAGCTTCCGGGAGTCGCACGCGTCGACGACGTCCGTGGACCCGCTGTCGTTCCCGGACGGGGGGGTGTATCGGCGGCAGCTGCGGGAGGCGTTCCGACGGACGGCCCTGCGCGAGGCGGCGATCACGGGCGTTTGTCAGATTCGTGGCCGACCGCTGATGCTGATCGTGCTGGACTTCGGATTCCTGGGCGGCAGCATGGGGGTGGTGGTCGGGGAGCGGGTGGCGCAGGCGTTCGAGGACGCGGCGCGCCGCAAGCTGCCGGTGGTTTCGGTCTGCTCTTCCAGTGGCATGCGCGTGCAGGAGGGCCTGCTGGCGCTGACACAGATGGCGAAGACGACGGCGGCCGCGGAGCGCCACCAGCGCGCCGGGTTGGCGCACATTGGCGTGCTCTCGAACCCCTGTACGGGGGCGGCGTTCGGGTCGTTCGCGAATCGGGCGGATGTGCTGATCGGAGAGCCGGGCGCGCTGATGGGCTTCGCGTCGCTGCGGGATCTGGAACGGAACGGCGACGCAGCGCTGGAGAGCGACGCGCACACGGCGGAGTCGCATCTGGCGAACGGGTTGATCGATCAGGTGATGGGACGGCAGCGGCAGCGCGACCTGCTGAGCTCGCTGATCGATCTGACAAGCCCCTCGACGCGGGTGGAGATCACGCGTCGGCTGGAGCCGTTCGTGCGGCACAGCAGCCGCGAGATCAGCCCCTGGCACGAGGTTGAGCTGGCGCGCCACAGCCAGCGCCCGAGCGCGATTGACTACATCGGCCGGATGACGACTTCCTGGGTGGAGTTGCGCGGGGACCGCAGTGGTGAGGACGACGCCGGGATCCTGGCGGGGCTGGCGGACCTGGGCGGCGAAGCGGTGATCGTGATCGGCCAGCAGGGCGAGACGGCATCGGATGGGGCGGTAGCGGATGGGCCGGTATCGGATGGCCGGGCGGCGGTGGTGCGACCGGCCGGGCTGCGCAAGGCGATGCGCGCGCTGCGGCTGGCGGAGAAGTTCGCGCTGCCGGTGGTGACGCTGGTGGATACGAGCGGGGTGGAAGCCACGCGCGCGGCGGAGGATGCCGGCCTGGGCTCCGCGCTGGCGGCGACGCTGGCGCTGATGTCACGGGTGGAGACGCCGCTGCTGGCGGTGATCATCGGCGAGGGGGGGAGCAGCGGCGCGCTGGCGCTGAGTGTGGCCGATCGGGTGCTGATGCTGGAGCACGCGATTTTCTCGATCGCGGCGCCGGAAGACGTGGCCTTGGCGTTGCATGGCGATGCGTCGAAGGTGGATGAGGTGACGGAGGGTCTGCGCCTGACGGCGCGGGATGCGCGCGATCTCGGCGTCGTGGACCTGGTGGTGCGGGAGCCGAAGGAGGGGGCGCACGCGGACCCGGAGGCGGCAGCGAGCCTGCTGCGGACGGCGATCGTGCAGGAGCTGGGCGCGCTGAGCTCGCAGCGGCCAAGCAAGCTGGTGAAACGCCGCTATGACCGCTACCGACGCACGCGGGTCTATCAGAACTTCTTCCGCGTCAGCCTGGGTCGCAACATTGGCGATTTCCGGCGGGGTGTGGTCGATCGCTTGCGGGGGCTGGTTCCGTCGCGGCTGCGTCGGTCGACGGCGGAGTACGAGGACCCGGGGATTCCGTTCGACTAGGACACTTCGATTGGCTGGTGGCCGATTGGCGCTGGTGAGAGGGCGCGGTTGGCGCGACGGCGAGCGATCAGGGCAGGATGCCGACGCGACCGGGCAGCAGGGGTTCGTCCTCTGTCGGGGACCAGGCAAGCTCGTAGAGTTGCTTGCGCCCCTCCATGCCGCGCAGACGGCGGGGGCCACGGTCGATGATCACGTCCGCGGGGAAGTCGTGCTCGATCTCACCGAAGACGGATTCGGAGAGCCAGATTTCGCCCCCCTCGCTTTTGTCCATGACGCGCTGGGCCATGTTGACGGTACGACCGAGGATGTCGCCGCCGGGACGCAGAAGGACGTCGCCGCGGTGCAGGCCGATGCGGACACGGACGGGCCAGTCCGGCCGGGCGGCGGCGCGGGCGGCGATCCGACGCTGGATCTCGATCGCGGCCTGGGCGGCTTTGCAGGCGTCCGCGAAGACAACGAGGAAGCCGTCGCCCGTGCCCTTGACCTCGAAGCCGGCGAAGCGATCCAGGGCGTTGCGGACGATGGTGTCGTGATCGTCGGCGATTTCGGCCCAGGCGTCGTCGCCGAGGCGTTCGGTGAGATGGACGGAGTCCTCGATATCGGTGAAGAGGACGGTGAGGGTGGTGCCGCTGGTGGGGTGGAGGGAGGCGGTGAGGGCGCGACCGTCGTTGGGGCAGAAGGCGGATTCGGGCGGGGCCTCTTCGCCGCAGAAGACGCAGACCCGACCGACGGTGCCGCCCTCCGGCGGGACGATCCATGGGGGTACGCTGCCGCTCGCGCGCAGGCGCGGTCGTCGCGCTTCCTCCCCGGTCGTCACGATCGGTCCTTCCCTACTCGCCAGCGCGAAGCGTGCAATGAACACTGCGGGCGGCTCGCTCCTGGTGATGATAGGGGCAGTTCGGGCGGCCGACGTTATCTGGCGGTGAAAAGGGTGGGCGGGTCCGAGTCCGTTGCTGTTCGGCCGAGGTTTGGGAGCGCCTCGCGAGGCGCTGGGGGTCCTTCCTGGACAAGCCCCTCGACCCGTTGGCTGAGCTCGGGAGATGATCAGGATGGACGGAGATCGGCAGGTGGGGCAGCTGAGCGGGGTCCGGGCGAGGCGATGTCAGCCGGCGCCGGGGGTGCTGCTGGGCTCCTTGCGCTTGAGCGGCTTGCGGCCGCGGCGCCCGTAGGACTGGTCGCTCCATTGGGGGAGGTCCTCGACACTGTCGCCGGCGAGCTCGTGGCGGATGGAGACGATTTCGTCGCGCAGCATGGCGGCGCGCTCGAACTCCAGCTCTCTGGCGGCTTGCTTCATCTGCTTTTCGAGGTCCTTAACCATGCGGACGAGCTGTTCGCGCCCCTGGCCGGGCCGGGCGGGAACGGCTGATTGCGCGCCCGAGGGGTCGTAGAGGGCCGGCTCTTCGGCGGCCTGGCGGACTTGGTCGGTGATGTCGCGGATGGACTTGCGGATTGAGGCGGGCTCGATGCCGTGCTCGGTGTTGTGGGCGCGCTGGGTCTTGCGACGGCGCGCAGTTTCGTCCATGGCGCGACGCATGGAGTCGGTGATGACGTCGGCGTAGAGGATGGCGCGCCCATCGACGTGGCGGGCGGCGCGGCCCATGGTCTGGATCATGGAGCCCTCGCTGCGCAGGAAGCCCTCTTTGTCGGCGTCGAGGATGGCGACTAAGGAGACTTCGGGCAGGTCCAGGCCTTCGCGGAGCAGGTTGATACCGACGACGCAGTCGAAGACGCCGAGGCGCAGGTCGCGCAGGACTTCAACGCGCTCGAAGGTGTCTTGCTCGCTGTGGAGGTAGTGGGTCTTGACGCCGACTTCGCGGAGGTAGTCGGCCAGGTCCTCGGCCATTTTCTTGGTGAGCGTGGTGACGAGGGTGCGCTCGTTCTTGGCGACGCGCGCTTTGACCTCTTCGATGAGGTCGTCGATCTGGCCGTCGGTGGGGCGCACCTCGACCTCTGGGTCGAGCAGGCCGGTGGGCCGGATGACCTGCTCGACGATTTGGCTGGAGTGCTGGCGCTCATAGGGGCCGGGGGTGGCGGAGACGAAGACGACCTGATTGATGTGGCGCTCGAATTCGTCGAGGTTGAGGGGGCGGTTGTCGAGGGCGGAGGGGAGGCGGAATCCGTAGTCGACGAGGGTCTGCTTGCGGCTGCTGTCGCCGCCGTACATGCCGCGCACCTGGGGCATGGACATGTGGCTTTCGTCAACGAAGAGCAGCCAGTCGTCCGGGAAGTAGTCGAGCAGGGTCCAGGGGGTGGAGCCGGCGGCGCGGCGGGCGAGGTGGCGGGAGTAGTTCTCAATGCCGGGGCAGTAGCCGACCTCGCGCAGGGTTTCGAGGTCGTAGCGGGTGCGCTCCTCCAGGCGGGCGGCCTCCAGGATGCGGCCCTCGGCGCGAAACTCGCGGAGGCGCTCGTTGAGCTCGATTTCGATGTCGCGCACGGCCGACTCGAGCCGTTCCTCTGAGGTGACGAAGTGCTTGGCGGGGTAGATGTCAACGCGGTCGCGCTCGGCGAGGAGCTCGCCGGTGAGTGGGTCCAGCTCGACGATGCGCTCGACGCGATCGTCGAAGAACTCGATGCGGATGGCGAGCTCGTCGTAGGCGGGGTGAATGGTGAGGGTGTCGCCACGGATGCGGAAGCGGCCGCGGATCAGGTTCATTTCGTCGCGGTCGTACTGCAGGTCGACGAGGCGGCGCAGGATCTGGTTGCGGGGCAGGCGCTGGCCTTTGGCCATCGTGAGCACCATGGACTGGTACTCCTCCGGCTCGCCGAGCCCGTAGATGCAGGAGACGGAGGCGACGATGAGGACGTCGCGGCGCTCGAAGAGGGCGCGGGTGGCGGCGTGGCGAAGCTTGTCGATCTCGTCGTTGATGTCGGACTCTTTGGCGATGTAGGTGTCCGAGCGCGCGACGTAGGCCTCCGGCTGGTAGTAGTCGTAGTAGGAGACGAAGAACTCGACGGAGTTGTTGGGGAAGTACTGCTGGAACTCGGTGCAGAGCTGGGCGGCGAGTGTTTTGTTGTGCGCGAGGACGAGCGTGGGCCGGTTCACCTCGGCGACGATGCTGGCCATGGTGAAGGTCTTGCCGGAGCCGGTGACGCCGAGCAGCGTTTGTGCGCGCTCGCCTGCGCCGAGGCCTTCGACGAGGCTGGCGATGGCCTGGGGTTGGTCGCCATTGGCCTGGTAGTCGGCGACGAGTTGGAACTGGTCGGTCACAGCCGCGAGCACTTCCCGAGCGCGGGGGGGGGTGCGTCAGGCGGCGTGTCGGAGTTCCGGACCGGCGCCGGTGGCGACCACGACGCGGTTGCGTCCCGCTGCCTTGGCATCGTACAGGGCGGCGTCCGCGGCCCGAACGAGGGTTTGCATGTCCGGTGACGCCCCAGGGGGCATGTCCGGTGACGCCCCGGGCGGCCTGTGCGGCGAGGCCGCGGTGGACGTGTGCGGCGAGGCCGCGGTGGCGACGCCGACGGAGACCGTGACCCCAAGCGCCTCTTGCTCGATGCCGCTGCGCAACTTCTCCGCAACGGCGGTGGCGTGGGCGCCGCCGTCCGGCAGGAGGACTCCGAATTCGTCGCCGCCGAGCCGCGCCATGGTGTCGGAGGAGCGCAGGCTGGCGAGGAGGACGTTGGTGAGGTCGATCAGGACCGTATCGCCGGCCTGGTGGCCGAGGAGGTCGTTGACGGACTTGAAGCGGTCAAGGTCCAGCATGATGACGGCCGGGTCGCCGCCGTAACGGGCGGCGCGCTGGCCTTCGCGATCGAGCTTCTCGGTCCAGGATCGGCGGTTGTCGATCCCGGTGAGTGGGTCGTGGCGCGCTTCTTGCAGCAGCGCTTCGGCCTGCTCACGCAGTTGCAGGTTGGCCCGGAGCAAGGCCCAGGTGTCCTTGTGCTCGCGTCGCCAGGCGACGATGCAAACGATCGCGACGACCGGCGCAGCGACGAGATAGGCGGTCAGGGGAGCGCCGGAGAGCTCCGGGGCCAGCGCGAATGCGGTCAAGCCCACGACGATGGCGAGCAGCAGGGCGCTGCCGAGTTGGTCGGCGGACAACGACAGTCGGTTCCACTGAGAACGCATGCTTTGATGATCGGGAGCTAGGGACAGGAGGGGTGTCGGGGAAATCCCGCGCCGCGGGCTGAGGAGCCCCGAGCCGCGCACAGCTGGGTCTATAAATCAGGGTCCACGAAACTGGGGGGCTACGAGTCGGCGAGATGCTCGAAGACGGCACGCAGGACGGCCTCTGTGTCGGGTTCGAGCTGATCGCCGGCGATTTGATCGACCCAGAGCTGCGCTTCACGCCGGTTGTAGCCGAGGTTGACGAGGGCTTCGACGGCATCGGCCAGTGCCCGAGCGAGCAGAGGCGGCTTGGCGGAGGCGACTTCGCGGTACTGTTCGTCGCGCAGGAGCGCTTCCTCGACGACTTTGCCCTTGAGCTCGGCGGTGATCTGATCGGCCTGGCGAGCGCCGACGCCGGGCAGCTGGCGGAGCGCGGCCTTGTCCTCAGTCTCGATCCAGTGCGCGATGGTGGAGATGGAGCTGGCCAGGGCCTTTTGCGCTTTGGCTGGACCCATGCCGCGGACCTTCATGAACTTCTTGAAGAACTCGCGCTCGACGGGACGCAGGAAGCCGATCAGGACGGGGGTGGGGGAGCGGTCCGGCACGTGGTGGTAGGTGTACAGGTCGACTTCGGCCGGGTGGTCCTCCAGCGCCCGCCAGCAGTAGGTGGGCAGGAGCACCTCATACCAAAGGCCGCCGGCCTCGACCTCGACGCTCTGCGCGCCCTCATTCCAGCGCATGGCGGGGCCGTGGATGTGGGTGATCATGTGAGCGCCAGTGGCGGGGTGAGGCGGTCGCCAACGCCCTCCAGCAGCAGGTGGCAGGCGGCGATGGCGAGCGCGTCGGAGGCGTCGTCGGGGGTGGGGATCTGGTCGAGGCCCAGTTGCACGGTGAGCGCGCGAGCAAGGGCGGATTTGTCGGCGTTGCCATCGCCACTGACGGCTTGCTTGACCTGGCGCGGGGCGTACTCGAAGACGGGCAGGCCGTGGGCGGCGGCGGCGAGCATGGCGGCCGCCTGGGCCTGGCCGAGGGCGAGGGCGGAGCGCACGTTGTTGCGGAGGAAGGGTCGCTCCAGGGCGACGACGGCGGGCTGGTGGCGGGCGAGGATGACGTCCAGCTGCCGCTGGATGACCAGCAGGCGCTGCTCGATGGGTGCGTCGGTGGGGGGCTTGATCACGCCCCAGTGGGCGGGACTGCCGGGCAGGTCGCCGGCGGTCTCCAGCAGCCCCCAGCCGGTCACTCTGAGCCCCGGATCGATGCCGAGGATGCGGACGAGCGGGCGGGCGGTCACGGTGGAACCGGGATCAGGCTTCGACCAGGACGGAATCCGGGAAGTCGGCGTTGGTGGACACGCGCTGGACGTCATCCAGGTCCTCCAAGGTGTCGATCAAGCGGAGGATCTGTCTGCCTTTCGTTTCGTCCACGCCAACGGTGTTGGTGGGCCGCATGATGACTTCGGCGGAGGCGATGGTTGCGCCTGAGCCCTCGAGACCACCGCGCACGGATTCGATGTCGGTGGGAGCGGTGACGACTTCGAGGACGCCACTATCGACGTCGACATCCTCGGCCCCGGCGTCGATGGCCTGCAACTCGAGGTCTTCGGCGTCGGTGGTTTCGGTGAGGTCGATGAGCAGGACGCCCTTCTGCTCGAAGGTCCAGGCGACGCTGCCCGTCTCGCCGAGATTGCCGCCCGCTTTGGTCAAGGCGGAGCGGACATCGGAGACGGTGCGATTGCGGTTGTCGGTGAGGGTGTCGATCAGGAGGGCGACCCCAGCCGGCCCGTAGGCCTCGTAACGAACCTCTTCCCAATTCTCGCCGCCACTGGTCGCGGAGGCGCGGTCGATGGCGCGCTGGACGTTGTCCTTGGGCATATTGGCCTGGCGCGCCTTGCCAATGGCGAGGCGGAGGGCGGCGTTATCGACGATGTTTGGACCGCCGACTCTGGCGGAGACCATGATCTCACGGGCGATCTTGGTGAAGACCTTGCCGCGCTTGGCGTCGGCGGCGCCCTTCGCGCGCTTGATGGTGGACCACTTGGAATGCCCAGACATGTCGCTCCTAACACGGGTGGGGCTGGCAGGCGCATTGATTTTAACACGCGACTCAGGCGGAGACGATCCGGGCGACCTTTTCCAGCAGATCGAAGGCGGTGAGGTTGCTGGAGATGGGGGTGACGGAGACCTGTCCTTGGCGGACGGTCCAGACGTCGGTGCCCTCCTGCGTGGCGGACTCGTCGAGGTATTCGACCTCCCGGAGGGGCAGGCCGTCGTCGGTCGTGGTCTCGGTGATCCGCTTGATGATGGTGTTGGCGATGGTCGTGATGCGGGTGGCGGCGAGCTCGACATCGGGGTGATCGGGCACGTTGACGTTGAGCAGCAGCGCTTCCCCGGAGGCCAGGAGGTCGGCCGCGATCCGCGCGCCGACTCGGGCGGCGGCGGCCAGCGAGGCGTCGCGATCCGTGCCGGCCGAGACGGCCAGCGTGGGCACGCGCCGATGCAGACCCTCGATGGCGGCCCCGATGGTGCCGGAGTGGATGCTGTTGCGGGCCAGGTTCATGCCCGGGTTGACGCCCGAGACGACGAGGGAGGGCCGTCGCGGGGTGTGGCGGTTGAAGGCGGCGCGGACCGCGTCGTTGGGGGTGCCGTGGATCCGGAATGCCTCGACGCCCTCGAGGCGGCTGACGACCGATTCGGATTCGATCGCATCGCCCATAGTCATGGCAGCGCCGACGCCGGAGTGCTCCGCGGCCGGCGCGCAGATGACGACATCGCCGACCTGGCGCATCGCGGCGGCCAGGTGCCAGATGCCGTCGGCGTCGATGCCATCATCGTTGGAGACGACGATTAGAGGGCGTGCAGTCATGGGGGCATGGTCGCGCAGGGAGGCGGGAGGGGGAAGCGCCGCAGGGTCGGTCTGGGTTAGGCGGGCTCGGGGTCGGAGCGCAGGGGCGGGGGCAGCCCGGAGAGGTCGGCGTTGGGCAACTCCAGGCCCGCCGGGAGGCCGAGCCAGTGGTTGTCGATGAGGTGGGTTGCGCCGACCATGGCGGCTGTCGAGACGAGGGCGGTCTGGCCCACACGGTCGAGCTCCTGCAGGGTCTCCAGGGAGGCACAGGAGACGTATTGCACGTCGACCAGGGGCTGTTGGGCGAGGATCTCCCGCGCCGCCTCCCGAATCACGTCGCCGGATCGTTCGCCAGCGACGAAGTGGGCCGCGGCCGCGCCCAGGGCGCGCGAGATTGCCGAGGCGGCGCGGCGCTGTTCTTCGCCCAGGTAGACATTGCGACTGCTGAGCGCCAGGCCGTCAGGGTCGCGCACGGTCGGGACGGGGACGATTGTCGTGGGGATGGCGAGGTCACGCACGAGCTTGGCGATGACCAGGATCTGCTGCGCGTCCTTCATGCCGAAGTAGGTGCGATCTCCCTGGGTGATCTGCATGAGCTTGGTCACGACGGTGGTGACGCCGCGGAAATGGGTGGGCCGCTGGGCCGCTTCGAGCCGCTGCGTGAGGGGGCCGTTGACTTCGACGGCGGTGTCGAAGCCGGGCGGGTACATGCTGGATTCGTCCGGGAAGAAGACCGCATCGACGCCTTCGGCGGCGAGCATGGCGAGATCCGCCTCGAGGTCGCGCGGGTAGCGATCGAGGTCTTCGTTCGGGCCGAACTGGAGGCGGTTGACGAAGACGGTGGCG
>QGNQ01000032.1 GCA_003228175.2 Chloroflexota bacterium | reverse complement strand
GGGCTGGGGACGCTGGGGGTGGGCGCGCCGGGGGATGTGGTGCTGCTGGATGTGGAGTCGCGCTGGATGGTGGATCCGGAGGCGTTCGCGTCGAAGGGGAAGAACACGCCGCTGGCGGGGATGGAGTTGGTGGGGGGTGTGGTGGGGACGGTGTCGGGGGGGCGGGTCGTGTGGGGGGAGGGGGCGTCGTGAGGGAGGCAGGCGGCCTCACTCCCTGGCCCCAACCATCTCCCGCCAGGGGAGAGGGGCCCGGAGGGTCCTTCGACAGGCTCAGGATGAGCGGAGAGAAGTTTGGGCGCGGGTTCTTCGATGGGCGCGGTTGTCTGGGTCGGCCGCCGGCCGAATGGATGGACGGGACCAAGCTGGGGGCGGACGGGGATCGAAGCACGAAGGAGGAGGAAGCCCCGTCCCTCTTCGACAGGCTCAGGATGAGCGGAGAGACGTTTGGGCGCGGGTCCTTCGATGGGCGCAGTTGTCTGGGTCGGCCTCTGGCCGAAGGGTTGAGCGGAACCAACAGTTCGGGGGTCGACGATGACTGAGCGCGGCGAGGCGTGCCTGGTGCTGGAGGACGGGGGGGTGTTCCGCGGGCGACGGATGGGCCACTTCGATTCGTCGAGTGGCGATACGGCCTGGGGCGAGGTGGTGTTCAACACGTCGATGACGGGCTATCAGGAGATGCTGACGGATCCGTCGTACGCGGGGCAGATTTTGGTGCTGACGTACCCGTTGGTCGGGAATTATGGGGTGACGCCGGCGATAGATGAGAGCGCGCAGATTCAGGTGCGCGGGCTGGTGGTGCGGGGGGAGTGCGATTCGCCGAGTCACCCGCTGGGGGGGATGACGGTCGATCACTACTTGCAGTCTGGGGCGGTGCCGGGGATGGCAGGGGTGGATACGCGGGCGATTACGCGTCGGATCCGGGACCGGGGGGTGATGCAAGGGTTGATTGTGGATCCGCAGGAGGTGGAGCGCGCGAAGGCGCGGCTGGCGGACTTGCCGGTCTACGAGAGCCAGGACTTCATTGAGGTGGGGACGCGGGAAGTGTATGGGTGGGACGGGGCGCCGTCGGGCGTGGGGGACACGGGGCCGGTGGCCGACGGGAGCGGGCACCATATTGTCGTGCTCGATGAGGGGCTGAAGTACAACATTCTGCGGATGCTGCGTCGGCGGGGCTGCCGGGTAACGGCGGTACCGCCGGGGACGGACGCGGGGGAGGTGCTGGCGATGCAGCCGGACGGGGTGCTGCTGTCGCCGGGGCCGGGCGATCCGCAACTGCGCGACCGGCAGGTGGCGACGGCGGAGGGGCTGTTGGGCCGGGTGCCGCTGATGGGGATCTGCCTGGGCCACCAGGTGATCGGCCGGGCGCTGGGGGCGGGGACGTTCAAGCTGAAGTTCGGGCATCGGGGGGGGAATCACCCGGTGAAGGACTTGGTCACGGGTCGGGTGGCGATCACGGCGCAGAACCATGGCTATGCGCTGGACCCGGACGGGTTGCGGGCGGGAGCGCAGGTGAGCCACGTCAATCTGCATGACGGCACGGTGGAGGGGCTGACGCACTCGGCGTATCCGCTGGTGTCGATCCAGTACCACTCGGAAGCGTCGCCGGGGCCGCTGGACAATGCGGAGCTGTTCGACCGGTTTCTGGATTTGGTGCGGGAGGGGGTGTCGTGAGGGCGTCTTTCGTCTGCGTGCGGAGATGGATGGGGAACGAGCCGGGAGGCAGCGGGGGGACTCTCCGTGTGCGATGTGATGGTGATGGGAGCGACGCGTGACGCGTGATGCGGTGACGTTCCGACGGGCGACGGGGGACGACGCGGAGGCGATTGCGGCGGTGATCGCGGAGGTGGTGTCGGGGCCGAGCCCGGTGGGGTTCGATCGGGCTCTGCCGGCCGAGGAGGTGCGGGTATGGATCGTGCGGCTGGGGGAGTCGGGGTTGCTGCTGCTGGCGGAGGAGGGTGGGGCGGTGCTGGGCTTCGGGGCGCTGGACTTCGATACGCAGGAGCCGGAGACGGCGTCGCTGGGGGTGTGGCTGCTGAGTGGGGCGCAGCGGCGGGGGGTGGGGACGCGCCTGGCGGAGGGGCTGCTGGCGCAGGCGCGGGATGGGGGCTTCACGCGGATTGTGGGTCGGTTGCCGGAGGACAATGAGGCGGCGCTGAGCTTTCTCAGTTCAATCGGGGGGTTGGTGCCGATCATGAATCCTGATATGCGGTTCGAGTTGCCGCTGTGACGGAGATCGGAATCGCCATCGTTGTCGCGGTGGTGGCAGCAGGGATAGTTGGTGTCGTAAGTCGCTTCGTCTTCCCCCTATCGGTGCGACTCCAGATAGGTCGACTACTCAGATGGATGGCGACTGAGATACATGCGGACGCCAAGACTCCGTTCAATGCGGAAGGCGTTCAACTCGCAGCCGACCTTGGCAAGATCGGAGTCAGCAGAATCGCGCGGCGGGGGGATGGTGCGTTGCCCGTCGAGTCTCTGCTCGCCGGTGCTCAGCGGAGCATTCAGCAACTTGGATACGCCCCAACCCTGTTCGACAGATCGGATGGCACGATCACCTCGAAGATCTCGGACATCCAGCCCAGGGTGGAAGTTGAAGTGATCTTGCCCGATCCCTCGAACGGCGAGCTAATGAACCAACTCAATCAGCTAGACAAGGGGAACGCGTTTGCAAGCAGCCTGGTCACGACCCTGGAGAGACTCAAGACCGTTTGGGTTGACGCCCTAGACAAGCGCCGTTTTCGAATCTGGTTTACACCCTACATGCCGATGTTCAGCGCCACAGTCGCGGATGACATCGCGCACATTCAGATCATCGCTCCAGGCTGGAGTACTGAGGAACGGATATTGCTCCGGGTCGAAAGACGAGAGGGTGGGGGGCTGCTGGAGCAGTACGAGAGGGCAATTGGCGCATATAGGGATATGGATGGGGCGTCAGAGATCGTTTCAGAAGACCAGTTCAACTGTGCCATCCGGCTGCTAGATGAGCGGACATGATGCTGATCGCGGCCTCGATGATTCTGCTCGCAGTGTCGGGGACGGCGCTGGGCTTCGGAATCGCGTGCGTGGCGGACGGGAACGGGGATCCGGACTGCGTGCTGCTGGTGCTGGCGCCGGTGCTGGCGGGACTCCCGCTGGCGGCAGCGCTGGGGATCTGGGGGGCGGCCGGACGGGGCTGGCTGGGCCGATGGGCGAGGGACGAAGAGGATGCGGCGGATTCGGAAGGCGTGATCATGGCGGGTGGACAGCAGAGCGTCCTTCGACAGGCTCATGATGAGCGGATCCTGCCTCCGGGGAGGGACGAGGGCAGCGTCCCCTTCGACTCCGCTCAGGACAGGCTTCGTCCGGCTCAGGATGAGCGGATTCGATCTGAGGGGGCGCCGCATGTCTGAACACGCGACGACGAAGCCAAAGAAGGTGCTGATCATCGGCAGCGGGCCGATTGTGATTGGGCAGGCGGCGGAGTTCGACTATGCGGGCACGCAGGCATGCAAGGCGATGCGCGAGGAGGGCGTGACGTCGGTGCTGGTGAACAGCAATCCGGCGACGATCATGACCGACGAGGGGGTGGCGGATGTGACGTACATCGAGCCGCTGACGGTGGAGGTGCTGGAGCGGGTGATCGCGCGGGAGCGGCCGGACGGGCTGCTGCCGACGCTGGGCGGTCAGGTGGGGCTGAACCTGGCAGTGGCGCTGCACGAGGCGGGGATCCTGGAGAAGTACGGGGTGCGACTGCTGGGGACGCCGCTGGAGTCGATCCAGAAGGCCGAGGACCGCGAGCTGTTCAAGCAGATGATGCAGTCGATCGGGGAGCCGATCCCACCCAGCGTGATTGTTGAGTCGATGGAGGCGGGGCGAGCGGCGCTGGCGGAGATTGGGCTGCCGGCGGTGATCCGCCCGGCCTACACGCTGGGCGGGACGGGGGGCGGGTTCGTGACGTCTGAGGCGGAGTTCGACCGCATTCTGGAGAGCGGGCTGGCGGCGAGTCCGGTGAACCAGGTACTGGTGGAACGGTCGTTGCGGGGCTGGAAGGAGGTGGAGTATGAGGTGATTCGGGACGGGGCGGACACGTGCATCACGGTCTGCAACATGGAGAATCTGGACCCGATGGGGGTGCATACGGGGGATTCGATTGTGGTTGCGCCGAGCCAGACGTTGTCGGACAAGGACTACCAGCAGTTGCGGTCGGCGTCGTTGAAGATCATTCGGGCGTTGGGTATTGAGGGGGGGTGCAACGTGCAGTTGGCGCTTGCGCCGCGCCCGGATGTGACGCCGTGGGATGGTCCGAGGTTTGATGCGTCCGGCCAGCCGGAGCCGCTGCCGTACTACGTGATTGAGGTGAACCCGCGGGTGAGCCGGTCGTCGGCGCTGGCGAGTAAGGCGACGGGCTATCCGATCGCGCGGGTGGCGGCGAAGATCGCGGTGGGGCGCCGGCTGGAGGAGATTCGCAATCGGGTGACGGGCAAGACGACGGCGGCGTTCGAGCCGGCGCTGGACTATGTGGTGGTGAAGATTCCGCGCTGGCCGTTCGATAAGTTTGGGGCGGGGGACCGGTCGTTGGGGACGCAGATGAAGGCGACGGGGGAGGTGATGGCGATCGACCGGTCGTTCGAGGCGGCGCTGCAGAAGGCGGTGCGGTCGCTGGAGGTGGGGGGGCGGTCTTTGCTGTGGGAGGACAAGTCGACGGACGATCCGGGGGCGGCGGCGGTGGTGGCGACGGACAACCGGATCTGGCATCTGATGTCGGCGCTGCGACGGGGCGGGGAGGTGGCGCGGATCGCGCGGGAGACGGGCGTCGATCCGTGGTTCCTGGAGAAGTTGCTAGTGCTGGTGCGGATGGAGCAACGGTTGCTGGGGGAGTCGTTGACGCCGGACCTGCTGCGGGCGGCGAAGCGGCTGGGCTTCGGGGATGAGCAGATCGCCAATCTGGCCGGGTCGGTAACGGAGAAGGTGCGACAGCAACGGTTGGGCTGGGGGATCCGGCCGGTCTACAAGATGGTGGATACGTGCGCGGCGGAGTTCGAGGCGGCGACGCCATACTTCTATTCGACGTACGAGGAGGAGAACGAGGCGATCCCGGAACCGGGGCCACGGGCGCTGGTGGTGGGCAGCGGTCCGATTCGGATTGGGCAGGGGATTGAGTTCGACTATGCATCGGTGAAGGCGGCGCAGGCGCTGCGGGCGGCGGGCTACGGGGCGATCATGGCGAATAGCAACCCGGAGACGGTGTCGACGGACTTCGACACGTCGGACCGGCTGTATTTCGAGCCGCTGGATGAGGAGTCGGCGCGGGACATTTTGGAGAATGAGTCGGGCGATACCGGGTCGGGACCGACGGGGGAGAGTGTGGCGACGATTCTGCAGTTCGGGGGGCAGACGGCGATCAATCTGGCGGGGCCGCTGACGACGTCGGCGCAACCGATTCTGGGGTCGTCGGCGGACACGATCGATTTGGCGGAGGATCGCAAGCGCTTCGAGGGGTTCCTGTCGGGGCTGGGGATCCCGCAACCGCCGGGTACGACGGTGATGAATATGGAGGAGGCGATTCAGGCGGCGGACACGATTGGCTACCCGGTGCTGGTGCGGCCGTCGTATGTGCTGGGCGGTCGGGCGATGGAGATCGTGCAGGGGGCGGGGGAGCTGGCGCGCTATGTGGGGCAGGCGATGGAGGCGGGGCCGGGGCGACCGGTGCTGATTGACAAGTACTTCGCGGGGATCGAGGTAGAGGTCGACGCGATCTGCGACGGGGAGTCGGTGCTGATTCCGGGGATCATGGAGCACATTGAGCGGGCGGGGGTGCACTCCGGCGATTCGATGGCGGTCTATCCGGCGCCGAATCTGACGGCGGAGGAGACGGCGCTGCTGGTGGATTACACGCGGCAGATCGGGCTGGGGCTGGATGTGCGGGGGCTGATGAACATTCAGTACGTGGTGATGCGCGAGGGCGGGGCGGGGGACGCGGATGTGGGTGGGGGCGGGGTGTTCGTGCTGGAGGTGAATCCGCGCGCGAGCCGGACGGTGCCGTTCCTGAGCAAGGTGACGACGGTGCCGATGGTGCAGTTGGCGGTGAATGTGATGCTGGGGGAGAGCCTGGCGACGCATGGCTACGGCGACGGGCTGTGGCCATCGCGGGACTTGGTGGCGATTAAGGCGCCGGTGTTCAGCATGTCGAAGCTGGTGGGGGTGGATACGTACCTGGGCCCGGAGATGAAGTCAACGGGCGAGGTGATGGGGGTCGATCGGGACTTCGATGGGGCGCTGACGAAGGCGCTGATGGCGAGTGACCAGGCGCTGCCGCCGCAGGGGACGGCGCTGCTGAGCATCGCTGATCAGGACAAGGCGGTGGCGATTGAGTTGATTCGCCAGTTGGGCGAGGCGGGCTACCGGCTGTACGCGACGGACGGCACGGCGGAGATGATTCGGGGGCTGGGATTGACGGTGCGGGTGGTGCCGAAGCGTTTGGCGGAGTCGCACCCGAACGTGGTCGATGTGATTGAGGCGGGGGAGGTGGACTTTGTGCTGAACACGTCGGAGGGCGGCCGGACGACGCTGCGGGACGGGTTCCACATCCGCCGTGCGGCGGCGGAGAAGCGGCTGCCGTGCTTTACGAGCATCGATACGGCACGGCATGCGGTACGTGCACTGCTGTCGGATGGGGCGTATGAGGTGGCGCCGTTGTCGGAGTACACGGGGCGGGGGGGATCATGAGGTCCTTCGACAGGCTCAGGATGAGCGGATCCGTGCGTCCGACGACCACCACTTCGTGGCGGCCGCCGGACGCGCTATCGAACGAATTCCTGGCATGACATGACGGTGCGCCAGATGGACGCGGAGGTGCTGGAGACGGAGGAGATCACTCCGGGCACGTTCGTGACGTGGTACGCGGGCGAGGAGCTGTGCCGGGCGGCGCAGCCGGGCCAGTTCGTGATGGTGTTGCCGCGCGAGGGGATGGATCCGTTCCTGCCACGCGCGTTCTCGTTCTATCGCTTCCGGGATCGGGGCGGGGAGCGGCAGTTCGCGTTGTTGTACGCGGTGGTGGGGGAGGCGACGGCGCTGATGGCGTCGCAGCGGGCGGGGGAGTCGGCGCGGATGACGGGGCCGCTGGGGCACGGTTTCGAGGTGCGGAGCAGTGCGCGCAATCTGCTGCTGGTGGGGGGCGGGGTGGGGATCGCGCCGCTGGTGGCGCTGGCGGATGAGCAGGTGGGAAAGGAGCGGACGCTGGTGCTGTGCTTTGGGGCGCGGTCGGCGTCGGGGGTGTATCCGGCGGAGTTGCTGCCGCCGGAGGTGGAGTACGCGGTCTCGACGGAGGATGGGTCGTTGGGGCGGGCGGGGCTGGTGACGGAGCTGTTCACGGAACATTTACCGTGGGCGGATCAGTCGCTGGCGTGCGGGCCAACGCCCATGTTTCGCATCATGGCGTCGGTGGTGCGGGCGGACGGGATGCGTCGGTCGGTGCAGGTGCTGATGGAGACCGAGATGGCCTGCGGGACGGGGATTTGCTACGGGTGCGCGGTGTTCACGAAGAAGGGGGTGCGCCTGTGTTGTCGGGAGGGACCGCGGTTCGAGTTGCTGGAGGTCTTTTAGGGCCCCTTCCCAGCCCTCATCTTCGATGAGGGCTGGTGTCCCCTGGGGGACGGGTTGGCTGCCCGGGGGGTTCACAGGCGGCGGCGGGGGAGGGAAGGGGGAGCAGGACGGGCGCTTCTGGAAGCAGTCGGGCTGGTGCTGGCGGGCGGAGCTGGGTCGACTGGAAGGTATCCGAGCAGGTTGTTGGGGTCGTAGAGCAGGTTGTTCAGGGCCTGGTCGGTGAAGACCCAATGGGGGACGCCGAGGGTCATGTCGTTGATGCTCCGGAGCGGCCGGGGGATGGCGGGGTCCCAGAGGCTCCAGGTGCCGCCGGTCAGGGCCCAGACGCGCTGGATGTGCTCCAGGACGTCGGCGAAGGCCACTTCCGGGGGCACGTTGGGGCCAAGCCAGATGATGTTGTTGGCACCGTCGACGAGGTTGAAGCTGGTGGCGATGGGGGGGCGGTCGGCGACGGGGATGTCCCATTCCAAGCGCGCGGGGCGGTCCATGATCAGGAAGTAGGGCTGTCCGTGCAAGAAGCGCTGGAGACCGCGCAGGGCGGGCGGGCGCTGCCGGTCCCACGACTCCCAGGTGGCGTTCGTGTTGTCGAAGTACCAGGCGAGGCTGATGGCGCCGGCGAGCGTGAGGAGGGCGTCGTCGGCATCCGCGTCGGGGCCGAAGTAGCCGACGTTGTTGGTGCCTACACGGAGGTCGACGCCGAAGAAGCCCGGGGGGAGGCTGGCGCTGGGGCCCTGCGCGTCCAGGGGTTGCGTGCGCGCCAGCCCAAGGAGGGAGACAAGTGCGAAGGCGAGGAAGGCGAAGGCAAAGCGGTTGTGGCGTCGCATGGTGGCTTTCGTCGCTGGGAGCGGCATGGCGGAAGGCTAACAAGGGCCCGAGGGCGCGTCTGGTGGGGCGCTGGTTTCGCTCCCGGTAGGGTGCGATCCGGGTATGGGCGGCGAACGGGGAACGGGTCAGACGAGGAGGGGCCGAGCGATGATTCAGTTCACGGCGCGAATGCGGGCCGATATCAATGAGGCGTTTGTGGAGCGGCACCCGATCCTGGTGTGCGCGGTGACGCCGGAGGGGACGCCGGCGGTCAGCTTCCGCGGGTCAGCACAGACCTTCGCGCCGGACGGCTTGGCGTTCTGGGTGCGAAACCCCGGGGGATCGTCGACGCTGCGGGCGATCGCGGTACACCCGGTGGTGACGGCGGTCTACGCCAATATGGCGGAGCGGCGGCATTACACAATGACCGGGCGGGCGCGGTTGGCGCGGGACGCGTCGGAGACGGCGCAGGTTTTCGAGAACTCGGCGACGGCGGAACAGGAGCGAGATCCGGAGCGGACGGGGGTGGCGGTGATCGTGGAGCTGGACGCGGTGCGAGGTCGTGGGGTGGAGGGGCCGGTGCAGATGTCGCGCGAGGACGCGGAGGGCTAAGGGGTTATCGGTGGTGAGGTTCGCGCGCGGTCATTCCTTGTAGCGACGCCCGCGCGCGGCCTGGTCGCGATCGCCGGCGTATTCGTAGACGGGGACGCCGTAGCCGCAGCTGGTGGCGGTGCTCTCCACGCGCACTTCGACGACTTGGCGCTCGGGCAGGCCGGGGACGCCGGGGGCGTCGGCGCGCAGGCGATCGGCGTGGGGGGACTGGTCGAGGGGGGTGACCGTGGCGTGGCCGTAGAGGCGCACGATGGCGGCGTCTTGCGCATCGAGTGACATGACCATGAGGGTGAGGGGGCCTTGGTGCTTTGCGTCTCCGGAACCGCCTCCGGCTTGGGCGTCTCCGGAACCGCCTCCGGCTTGGGCGTGGCGGGCGGTCTCGTTGCCGCTGCCGCGGAAGTCGAGGTAGGCGACGGTGCGATCGTCGATGATATGCAGTGGGGCGCCCCCCTTGGGCGAGAGGTTGACGGGGCCCTGGCCGGCCGGCCCGGCGGAGAGGTCCGGCGCGACGGAGGCGACGAAGAAGAGTTTGGCCTCGCGGATGAGGGCGGCCTGCTCGGGGGTGATGTGATCGGAGGTGCTGGCCATGGTCGCTCCTTGGGTGGTGCGGGCGGATCAGCAGAATACCGTCTGGGCGTGATACCAGTTGGGGCATTCGTCGCGGGGCCGTGTGTCAGAGTGATGGCATGACGATTCATCTTCGAGGCCGGTTGGTCGTGCGCGGCGCGGGACTCTCGTTGTTGCTGCTTGTGGGGATGCTGAGCGGGGCGCTGGGGGACGAGGGATCGCTGCGCGCGCAGGGGCCGGTGGACCTGCTGCCGCGCTGGAATCTGGTGGCCGCACCTGCGGACGGGACGGTGGAATTGGTATTGGCGGGGGAGGGGCTGGGTGGGGCGGTGGTGTCAGCGCATCGCTGGGACGCGGGGGCGGAGGCGTTCGAGAGCTGGCGACGGGCGGCGCCGTCGGCGGCGAACAGCCTGCCGTCGGTGGGGGCGGGGGAGGGGTTGTGGGTGGAGGTGGAGGCGCCGGTTGTCCTGGCATTGCCCCCGCTGGCCGAGGTGCGTGTGGGGGTGGGTGAGGGCTGGGTCTTGATCGGTTGGACGCAGGCAGGCATGGAGGCGTCGGCGGCGCTGGCGACGTTGGGCGCGGAGCGGATCATTGGCTGGGACGCGGCGGCGCAGGCGTTTGCGTCGTTCGATCCGGCGACGCCGGCGGCGCTGCGGAGCTTGTCGGTGGTGGACCGGGGCGCGGCGGTGTGGGCGTTCTTTGGGCCGGCGGTGGTGGTGGGGCCGGACGAGGAGCCGAAAGCGTTGCATCTCGTTGCGGTGCTGGAGGAGGCCGGTTTGGATGCGCCGATCGAGTTGGGGGCGTATGCGGATGGCCGGGTGTTCGTCGCGGAGTTGGGGGGTCTGGTACGGCTTTTCGATCTGGCGATGGATGATGGTGGAGGCGGTTCGACTCTGCTCGACTTCCGCGGTCGGGTGAGCCTGGACAATGAGCAGGGGCTGCTGAGCGTGGCGCTGGGCCCGGACTTCGCGGAGACGGGATACCTGTTCGTGTACTACACGACGACGGACCCGTCCGATGACGAGGAGATGGTGAGCCGGCTGTCGCGGTTCACGGTGGTGGGGGATCGGGCGTCGGTAGGGAGTGAGTTGATCGTGCTGGAGGTGTCGCAGCCGTTCGGCAATCACAACGGGGGGGCGGTGCGCTTTGGGCCCGAGGGGATGCTGTACCTGGGCCTGGGCGACGGCGGGGCGGGGGGTGACCCAGGGGGCAACGGGCAGGATCGGTCGACGCTGCTGGGGTCGATCTTGCGGATCGATGTATCGGAGGCAAGCGTCGCGAGGCCGTATCGCGTGCCGCCGGACAACCCGTTCGTGGGGGCAGCGGAGGTGCGCGAGGAGATCTTCGCGTATGGGCTCCGCAATCCGTGGCGGATGGCGTTCGATCCGTCGAGCGGAGTGCTATGGGCGGGCGATGTGGGGCAGGAGGCGGTGGAGGAGATCAATCGGATTGTGGCGGGGGGCAACTACGGCTGGAATCGGCTGGAGGGAGAGGACTGCTTCGCGAGTGAATCGTGCAGCACGGCGGGGACGATCTTGCCGGTGGGGTCGTACGGACATGGCGGAGGCAATTGCTCGGTGACGGGCGGGGTGGTGTCGCGGGGATCGGGTGTGGCGTCGTTGCAGGACCGCTATGTGTACGCGGATTTCTGCAGTGGCCGGATCTGGAGCGTCGAGGCGGAGACGCTGGGGGTGGCCCGGCTGGAGTTCGAGACGGACTTGTCGATCGCGTCGTTTGGGGTGGACGGGGCAGGGGCGGTGTATGTGGTGTCGCTAGACGGCCGGGTGCTGCGCTTCGAGGAGTGAGGGGCGGGACCGGATCGCGCTAGCCTGAAGCTTGAGGGGGTGGAGCATGCCAATCGATCTGAATCACACCATTGTGCCGTCGCGCGACAAGGTGGCCGCGGCGCAGTGGTTCGAGCGAATCTTCGGGCTCGAGTACGCAGGGGCGATGGGACACTTCGCGCCGGTGCAGGTGAACGCGACGCTGACGCTGGACTACGACGACGCGCCGGAGTTCGAGTCGCATCACTACGCCTTCCACGTGGATGAGGCGACGTTCGCGGCGATTTTCGCGCGGCTGGAGGCGGAGGCGGTGGTGTACGGGAGCGGGCCGGGGTCGTCGTCGAACATGCGCACGAATCACCGCGGCGGCGGGCAGGGCGTCTACTTTCGCGACCCGGACGGGCACCTGCTGGAGCTGCTGACGGTGGCGTAGCGTCGCCTTCGGGCGATCCTACGGATCGGTTTCTTCCAAGCGATCCTACGGATCGGTTTCCTCCGGGCGATCCTACGGATCGACCGCCCGACCGGTGATGACGGCGACGGAGGTGGCGGTGACGACAAGCTCGCCGGCGTGGTTGTAGAAGTCGCTGATTTCCTCGCTGAAGGTGAGGCTGCCGCCGCGTCGGCCTTGCTTCTGCCACGTTTCGCCGGGGCGGCGTCGGACGGTGAGGGTCTCGCCGACTTTGAGCGAGCGGTGGTAGATGTAGCGCTGCTCAGCGTGGAGGCCGCGCCCGCTGCTGGACGTTTCGCCCGGTGGCAGGCCGGTGGGGCCGGCGGCGGATCCGCGCCAGGGCCGGCCGGGACGCGGGTAGGAGGCGTTGGGGTCCCAGTGGTAGGAGGCCTGCACGAAGGTGGGCGGGGCAATCGGGCCCTGAACTTCGGTGGAGGCGGCGTGTTCTGGGTCGCGATAGACCGGGTTGTCGTCGCCGACGGCACGGGCGAAGAGCATGACGTGGCCGGACTCGACGGGGAAGCTGAAGTCGTCAGGCATGGCGAGACCTCCTTGGCATTGGGTGCCGCGTAGCCTGGCGCGCAACGCGGGGTCCGCTCACGTCATTCGACAGGCGCAGGCTTCGACGGGCGCAGGATGAGCGGACCGAACGAGCGGCTTGGCTAGGGGTCGATGCGGGCGGAGGCGTCGCCTTTGCAGACTTCCTGGCCGTCTTGGTTGGTGGTGGAGAGGGCGAGGTCGACGAAGTGCTGGCCGTCTTCTTGGCGAACGGCTGCAACGGTGGCCTTGGCGGTGAGGGTTGCGCCGGGGAAGACCTGGCGGGTGAAGCGGACGCCGAAGGCGGTGAGGCGGCCGTCGCCGACGTAGTTGGTGAGCATGCGCCCGGTCATGCCCATGCTGAGCATGCCGTGGGCGAAGACGCTGGGGTAGCCGGCGATTTCCTGCGCGAAGGGGGTATCTGTGTGGATGGGGTTGTAGTCGCCGGAGGCGCCGGCGTACTGGACGAGCTGGGTGCGGCTGAGGTTCTCAGCGACGACTTCTTGGTAGGTGTCACCGACGCTGATTGCGCTTGCGTTGAGGGCCATGGGGATCTCCTGTCGCGGTGGGGGTGGGGGCGGTGCGGGGGCGGCTACTGGTCGACGGCGCGCGAGGTGATGACGCTGACAGAGGTGGCGGTGACGACGATCTCGTTCTGCTGGTCGAAGATTTCGATGATCTGCTCGCGGAAGGTCATGCTGCCGGCGCGCTTGCCCTCTTTGGTCCAGGTCTTGCCGGGCCGGGTGCGGGCGGTGAGGGTTTCGCCGGCGAGCACGGGACGGTGGTAGACGTAGCGCTGCTCCGCGTGGAGGCCGCGCCCGCCGCCGCCGCCGTCGCCTTCGTCGTCGCTGCCTTTCTGGGGCAGGCCGGTGGGGCCGGCGGCGGAACCGAACCAGGGCTGGCCCGGCTTGGGTCGGAGAACGTAGGCGGGGTCCCACTGGGCCCAGACGCGCTCGAAGGTGGGCGGCGCGATGATGCCGCCGAGCTCGGTGGTCTTGGCGTACTCGGCGTCGTGATAGATGGGGTTTTCATCGCCGACGGCGCGGGCGAAGAGCATGATGTGGCCGGCTTCGACGGGGAAGGTGACTTCGTCAGCCATGGGGCACTCCAGGGGTTGGTCGCGGACGTTTGGTTTGATCGCGGAAAGCCGGACGAGGGTAGCGGCTGGGGGGCGCGAGGGGGAGGGGGAGAGCGAGATCGCGTGGGCCCTGTGCGATGGTCGCGGTTCGATCTGGGAGGCGCCCCGGTCGATGTGGCCGGGGCGTTCTTGCGTCCGCTCACTTCGCGGGGGTATCGGATTGAGCCGATACGACGGGCGCAGTCGTCGTCCCGCGGGGAACAGGGCGGCGACGGTCGGCGTCTTATTTGACGCCGTGTCGTGTAGGTATGGCTCGTGTGCGTATGGGGCGAGGCGGCTAAAGGAGTGACGCGATGTTGGTTGATGTTCGTGGCCGGGCGCGGGTGGTGCTGACGGCGGTTCTGACTGTGGTTCTGATGGGGCTGCTGGCGCTGGGACTGATGATTGGTGCGGGTTTCGCGGCGGGGCCGGTGCTGGCGGACTCGCACTTGGAGCCGCCGGCCGAGGAGCCGGATGCGGACGGCCCACAGCCCACGTCGTTCGCTGATGTGCACACGAGCGCGGACTTTCTCGCGGCCTTGGCGAATGGGGGCTACGGTCCGCTGGCGCTGCAGGAGATCGGTGTGCTGACGCCGTGGATCCCTGTTGTGAGCGACGGGATCCTGGTGCTGGAGGGGGCGTCGATCGAGGTGTACTCGATGACGGCGGCACAGGCGGAGGAGGCGCTGGGGAATATCTCCGGGGAAGGCGGCGCGTTTCATCCGCCCGCCAACGCGACGATCTGGCGGGGGCTGGAGTTCATCTTGATTCTGCGCGACGCTCCGAATCAGGCTGCGGTGGAAGCGCTGATCACAAGCATCGTGGGGCCGCCGGCGCTGGCCACCATCGCGACGGGCCCGCTGCCGCTACCGCCGCCCGCCGGTGGTGGTGATGATGGGACGGATGCGCCGAGGGCCGAACCGGACCCGCCGATGGCGCTCCCTGCGTCTGGCAGTGGCGGTCTGGCGGACGTGGATCTGGCCGGCGCCGGGTCAAACGATGTGCCGCTGTGGGTGATCGTGATGGCGTCGGCGTTGGCCGCTGCGGGGGTGGCCGGGGTGGTTCGCTTGGAGACGACACGCAGTCGCGGGTAGGCCCCCGCGGAGGCTCAAGCGCGCGGGGTAGCGATCTCGACTTCGTTGCCATCCGGGTCGTTGAGGTAGAAGGCGTCGACGGGCATGAAGGGGTGGGCGCCGTCGCGGGTGGCGTGGCCGGCGGCGTCGAGGCGGTCGCGCAGGGGCTGCCAATCGTGGGGGGCGACTTCGAGGCCGATGTGGTGCAGGCCGGTGGCGTCCGCTGCGGGGGTGGTGGAGCCGCCAGGAACGAGCACGATCTGCATGGGCAGGCCCTGTTTGTCGCCGACGCGGAGGAATCTGCCGGGCAGCTCGGGCGGGGAGAAGACGCTGAGGCCCAGGGTGTCGCGGTAGAAGGCGAGGGACTTTTCCATGTCGGCGACACGGAGGACGATTTCGACGATGGCGCGGATGGTCATGGGGGCTCCTTGCCGGGGGCGCAGCGATGGGTGGACGGGTGTTGGTCTCTGGGCCGCCGCGAGTCTGCCGGGCGGAGCTAGTCTGTCGGGCGGGGGGCGATGACGGAAGCGCCCGCCGCGAACGATCTGGAGATTCACGATGACGGGACCGGAAGTCGCGCTGTTTTTTCACATTCTGGGGGTCTTCTTGCTGGTGGGGGCGTCGTCGATTTCACACCTCGCGGGGGCGCGTCTGCGTCGGGCGGAGACGGTGGCGGAGGCGCGGACGTGGCTGGGCGTGCTGAAGCTGGTGGATCCGCTGTTCCCGGGGGCGATCATCGTGATCTTCGGGGCGGGCGCGTACATGGTGAGCGATGTGGCCTTCTTCGATTGGGACCAGGCGTGGGTGTCGGTGGCGCTGGGGACGCTGATCGCGGCGGGGGCGCTCGGCGGCGGCTTTTTGAGCCGCGGGTTGCGGGGCGTGATGGCGGAGGCGGAGTCGGCCGAGGAGGGGCCGATGCCGGCGTCGTTGCGGCGGGCGGTGCTGAACCCGGTGCTGTTCGCGGCGGAGAACGTGCTGGATCTGTGGATCATCGCGATTATGTACATGATGGTCGACAAGCCGAATTTGGCGGGGGCGCTGGCGGCGGTGCTGATTGCGACGGCAGTGGGGGCGGCGTCGTACGTGCCGGCGTCGAAGCGGCTGGAGGGGGTGGAGGGGGTGGAGGGGTAGGGGGCTGCCCCTCGACAGGCTCAGGATGGACGGGAGAGGTGGGTGCGGCGTCCCTCGACTCCGCGCGGGACGAACGGGGGGGAGGGGATGCGGAAGTCCCCCGGCCCGCTTCCAGCAGGACGGACGAAGAAACCCCGATCACGTCGCTTCGCACGGATCCGGGATGACCTCACCCGCTAGCCCCCTCTCCATCTGAACCGATGGGGAGGGGGGATCGGATGTAGGGGCGGCGTTCCGGCGGGACGTGAAGAGGGGAGCCTCGCGGATCCCCTCTTGGCATTCACGACGGGCGGTCCCGGATCAGTTGAGCGGAACGTTCAGGGTGAAGTTGGCGCTGGCAACGATCAGGATGCCGGTGCCCAGGTTGATGACGATCTCAGTGCGCAGGAACGAAGGGACGGAGCTCCCATCGGCGGACCAGCCGACCGCGGGGTCGAGGAACCAGAGCAGGGAGATGGCGCTGTAGGCGTCGATCAGGGCGGTCGAGGTGGTGGGCGCGCCGAACCAGCCAAGCAGGCTGCTGCCGGCGGACACGGCGACCGGGATGCTGGGCGCGGCCGGGTCGATCATGCCGAGCTGGCCGCGGATTTCGCCGCCGGGGTTGGCGGCGCTGTGGACGTTGGCGTAGAGCAGGCCGCCCTCGAGGGCGGAATCGAATCCCTGCCAGTCTCCTGCGAGGTCGCCGATGAGGTCATCGACATCGAAGGCGCCTTCGTAGTGAACGGACGTGGGGGAGGAGACGCCGGGGTCGTCCGGGTCGATGAGGAAGACGATGACGCCGCCGGTGTCGTCGACGGGGCCCATGTGGAGGTTGGCCTGCGTGATCTGATGGACGTTGGCGAGCCAGAGGGACCAGGTGGCGACGCCGGTGTCGGCGTTGACGTCGATGGTGAAGCTGCCGCTGGCGTCGCTTTGGACGGCGGGCACTTGGCTGCCGCCACTGAGTTCGGCGCCGTAGCCCGTCGCGGCGATGGGCTCAGGCTCGTCCACGGGCTCGTCTACGGGCTCTTGCCCCGGCAGGGCGACGACCCAGGCGCTGGCGCCGGTGCCATCGAAGGTGTTGCTGAGTGAGGCGCTGTATTCGGCGGTGACGTCGTCCTCGCCCCAGATGCCGGCCTCCTGCGCGAGGCCCTTGCGGTTCTTGCCGCCGTTCCAGCCGACGTAGGACTGGATGGCTTCGGCGCTGCTGAAGCTGTTGCTGGAGTAGAGCGCGACTTCGCCCGGGCCACTGCCGCTGAGGGCGCCGAAGCCGCCGCCGGCGAAGTAGTCGGTGGCGGTGTCTGCGCCTTCGCCGGCGTGGAAGGTGAGGGTTGCGCCGGCGGCGATGTCGACGGCGGGCATGGGCCAATAGGCCGGGAAGTTGCAGACGAACCAGCCATCCACGTTGACGCTGCTGTCACTGTTGTTGGTGACTGTCACGGTGGCGGTGTCGCCGTTGAGGGTGACGCCGCTGATGGCGACGCCGCCGGTGGCCTGGGCGTGGACGCGGTTGTCGGTGGGGCCGGCGGTGGCCCAGACGACGGCAGCGAGGGCGAGCAGGCCCAAGACCAGAATGAGGGGCACAAGTCGGGCCCGAGTGAGGCTGAGGGACATACGGTTCTTCAGTTTCGTTGCGATGGTTGAGAGGGCCCGCGACCAGGCATGGTACGAGCTTCCTTGGTCATACGGAGGGGGACGGGACTCCGATCAGTCGTTGCGGGTCGATTCCTGCTGCGGAGGGCGGAAGTGTGGCCGGGGTATCGCGAGGATCGGTGGTGTGATCCAATGGGGGTATGCCGCGTGAACGGAAACCGCCGAGAGCCAACCGATTGATCCGCGGCGAAGCGCTATCGGTGATGCGCCGCTGGCCGGACAACTGCATCGACCACTGTATCGCGGATCCGCCGTTCAATATGAGCAAGAAGCGGGGGCTGGGCTGGGCGTTCTCGTCGCACGTGACGATGGAGGAGTCGTGGGACCGGTTCAGTGAGGACGAGTTCTTCCAGTTCAATGTGGAGTGGCTGCGCGAGGTTTGCCGGGTGGTGAAGCCGAACGGCAACATTTTGGTCTTCGGGACGTACCACAACATTTATCAGCTGGGCTTCATTCTGCAGTCGGGGTTGAACCGCCGGGTGTTGAATTCGATCGTGTGGTACAAGCCAAACGCGCAGCCGAACATTACGGCGCGGATGCTGGCGGAGAGCACGGAGCAGTTGGTGTGGGCGGTGAACGGGACGCCGGAGGGGCCCGAGAAGGCGTCGAAATGGACGTTCAATTACTGGGAGGCGAAGGCGATGAACGGGGACAAGCAGATGCGCAATCTGTGGGAGTTCCCGGTGACGCCGCGAGGGGAGCGGGATCTGGGGAAGCATCCGTCGCAGAAGCCGCTGGCGCTGCTGGAGCGCTTGGTGCAGGTAGGCACGGCGCCGGGCGATCTGATTCTGGATCCGTTTGGGGGGGCGGGGACGCTGGCGCTGGCGTCGGAGCGGCACGGGCGGGAGTGGGTGCTAGTGGAGTTGGAGGCGGAGTATGCGTCGTTGACGCGGGAGCGGCTGAAGCGGGATCGTCGGGAGCGCCTCACCCCCTAGCCCCCTCTCCATCGGGGATGGAGAGGGGGACCGGACGCGGCCCGATTCGACGGGCGCAGGGTGGAGGGAGGGAGGGGGCTACCAGGGATGCGGTAGCCTCCGCGAGTGCGGAAGGTGGGCAGCATGGGCCAGTTCCAGAGGTGGACGTTTGGGAATGCGGAGCTGATTGCGGTGCAGGACACGTGGTCGCGGCTGCGGCCCGATTACTTCTTCCCGGCGGTCGATCCGGCGGGGTTCGCGGCGTACCCGCAGCATTTGGTCGACAACGGGCGCATGGTGTTGAGCCACACGTGCTGGCTGATCTCGAGTGCGGGCAAGACGATTCTGGTGGACACGGGGATGGGGAGCCGGCCGCTGTCGGGGCTGCCCGTGGAGGAGGCGCCCGCGCTGCCCTCGGTGCTGGTGGCGGCGGGGGTGTCGCCGGAGGACGTGGACGTGGTGGTGTTCACGCACTTGCATTTCGACCATACGGGCTGGAACACGGTTGACCGCGAGGGGGCGCCGACGCCGCTGTTTCCGAACGCGCGGCATGTGGTGCAGCAGTTGGAGTGGGACTATTGGCTTCAGGCCGGCGCGGACGCGATGGCGGCCAGTGATCGAGCGGCGGTGCTGGATCCGCTGGTCGATGCGGGGCTGATCGACTTCGTGGAGGGGGAGCATGCGGTGACGGAGCAGGTGGTGACGCTGCCGACGCCGGGGCACACGCCGGGGCATGTGTCGTTCGTGCTGACGAGCGGGGGGGAGTCGGTGCTGCTGCTGGGGGACGCGGCGCACTCGCCGATGCAGGTGCATGAGGCGCACTGGTGCGCCGGTGCGGATATCGACCCGGAGCTGGCGCGGGCGTCGCGACGGATGCTGTTTGATCGGTCGGCGTCGGACGGGGCGCTGCTGGCGTCGAACCATTTTCCATTTCCGGGGTTGGGGCGGGTGGTGGAGGCGGACGGGGTGCGTCGGTGGGAGGAGTTCGAGTGATGGAGCGCGTGCACAAGACGTCGGTCGGCAATGTGGAGTTGGTGGCGCTGCAGGACACGTGGCTGTCGCCGGCGGTGGGCGATTTCTTCGCGGAGGCGACGCCGGAGGCGCTGGCGCCGTATCGGGATCTGGTATCGGCGACCGATAAGTTGACGGTCTCGATCACGCCGTGGTTGCTGCGCAGCGAGGGGCGGACGATCCTGGTCGATACGGGGATGGGCGGTCGGACGGTGGCGGCGGCGCTGGAGCGCCCGGCGGCGCTGCCGGAGGTGCTGCGGGAGGCGGGCGTCGCGCCGGAGGCGGTGGACATTGTGGCGTTCACGCATCTGCACGGGGACCACGTGGGATGGAACACGGTTGACCGCCAGGGCCGGGCGGTGCCGCTGTTCCCGAACGCGCGGTACGTGGTGCAGCGCGCGGAGTGGGAGTACTGGGCCGGGGGGGCGACGGGCTCGGAGCCGAATCGCGCGACGGTCCTGGACCCGATCACGGCGGCGGGGTTGTGGGAGTTCGTTGAGGGGGAGTCGGCGCTGACGGCGGAGGTGGTGACGGTGCCGACGCCGGGTCACACGCCGGGGCATGTGTCGGTGGTGGTGTCGAGTGGAGGGGAGTCGGCGCTGCTGATCGGTGACGCGGCGCACTCGCCGATCCAGGTGAGCGAGCCGGAGTGGTGCATTGGGGCGGATGTCGATAAGCGGTTGGCGCGCCAGACGCGGGCGGCGCTATGGGCGCGGGCGGAGCGGGAGGGGTTGCTGGTGGGGACGAATCATTTTCCGTTTCCGGGGCTGGGGCGGGTGGTGTCGGAGGATGGGGTGCGTCGGTGGGAGGGGGTCGAGTCCGTGTCCTAGCCGGAGCGTCCTTCGACAGGCTCAGGATGAGCGGAAGAGGGGGGCTGGGCGGGTGGTGAGCGTGGGAAGGGGACCGTCCGCCCTTCGACGGGCTGAGTGGGACGGGAGGCGTCACTTGGCTTCGCTGAGTTCGGGATTCGGGTCATTCGGCTTCGCAGAGCTCCGGGACGCGGGTGATGAGATTCACCACAGCGCGGAGACAACGTGCAGCGCTAAGCTTGACCGCACGATGACAAGAGCCCCACTCAACTTTCCGCAGCGGCTCACCTCAGCGCCAACTTTCTCAACTGGAATGTGTCCCCAGTGTTCGGCCCTCGTTCTCTTCGATGTCACCCTTGCATTTGACCATGACCTCAGCATTCAATGCGGTCAGTGCGGATCAAGTTCGAAGCGATCGAATCTGGTGCTGACGTCTTTAGAGAACTTGAACCAGGTCAACTGGGCGTTGTTCTCTTCCGACATGTACCTCTATGGCGAGGAAACATTCAGCGTGCCGGCTCCCGGCCAAACCGCTTGGTCTGCTGGGGTCAATCTCACGCAAATTCACCAGGCTGCGAAATGGCAGGCGCAGTTCGTGTTCGTCCAGGGTGCCGCAGCGAACCGCTACCACGGCAACCTCATCGTTTTAGGGGAGACGGCCTATGTCTCGGTTGGCGATAACGAGCCCGATTCTCCAAAGCCAACTGAGTACACGAACATTCATGTGCAGTGGTACCGAACTGGCGTTCAGACGGTTGAATCGGTTCCGGCGTGGAGACAGGCGTTGTTCGCAGCCAGCCAGTTGGTGTCGACTCTGCCCGCAGCGGCGATCGTGCTAGTCGCCGCAGGGTTCGAATCATTCTTCAACGATTGGATGTTGATCCAGTGGGTCGAGAAAGAGCTCGATCGGGACGCCTTCGAGCGAATGAGCAACAGAGTCCAGTCGATCACGAACAGAATGGATTGGCTGCCTGCGGCTGTTTCGCGGGATGGCCTCTCCGGTGAGCTTCGGAAGTCCTGGGGCGAGCTGGTCAACTCCCGCCGCAACCGAGTCGCCCACGGCGGGAATGTGAACTTTTCCACGGCCGAAGCGACAGAGTCACTCAAGATCGCGCTTGAGGCAATCCTCTTCTTCGATCCGAACGCCCTCACTCGGCCGCACACGTACTTCGCGAACCGCTAGCTAGATGTGATTCCGCGCCGCGCCGACTCCGCGGAGCGAAACAGCTACTTCGACTCGCAGAGTTCGGGGACGTAGGCGGCGATGTCGATGTAGCGGTCGGCGACTTCGCGGATGTCTTTGGAGGTGCTGTGGCCGAAGGCGACGACTTCGACGCGGACGCCGCGGGCGCTGACGATTTCGACGAGGCGGCGGAAATCGCCGTCGCCGGAGATGAGGCCGATGACGTCGAGGCGGTCGGCCATGGTGAGGATATCGATGGCGAGTTCGACGTCGAAGTTGGCTTTGACGGCGCCGCCGGAGAAGCGCTTGAGGGGCTTGGTGACGATGCGGTAGTCCTTGTCCAGGAAGGGCAGGACGAAGCGCTCCATGTCGCGGCGGACGTCGGGGTCGTCGGAGATGGGGGCGTAGGCGATGGAGCGGACGAGGGTGCGGCCGCGGCCGAGGAAGGCCTGGACTTTCTCCCAGTCGACGGTGACGCCGGAGCGCTCGGCGGCGTAGAGGATGTTGGGCACGTCGACGAAGAGGGCCATGCGGGGCTTGAGGCTGACGTCGCCGGAGGCGCTGTTGGCGCCGGCGCCATCGACGAGGGTTTGGAGGAGGCGGGTCTGCTGCTCCAGCAGCGCGGTCTGATGCTTGATGAGGCCGACGAAGTCTGCCTCTGGATCGCCGGTTGCGGCCGGGGCCGCGGGCGCGGTCGCTGGAGGTGGCGCGGTCTCGATGGGCGGAGCGGGGGCTTTGGTGGCGCTGGAACGCGCGGGGGCGCGCTTGCGGGCCGGGGCGCGCTTGCGCGCAGGGGCGGACGCGGGGGCTTTGGCTGGGACGGGGGCGCTGTCGCTGGTGTCGGTGTCGGTGTCGGTGTCGGTGTCGGTGGTGGCGCTGGTGGCACGACTGCGACCGCGTCCGCCGCGCGATCCGCGACGGCGGCTGGGGGCGCCGGTGGGTGTTTCGGCGCTGTCGGTGTGGTCGTCACTGCTGGGTGGGTCGTCGGTGGGGGTGCGCTTGCGGGCGGGGGCGCGCTTGCGGGCGGGGGCGCGGCGGGCGGGGGGGGCGTCGCTCTCGGCGCTGGGGTTGCTGTCCGCGCTGGTGTCGGAGGAGACGCGGGCGCTACTGCGCGAGCGGCTTCGGGTGGGGGCGCTTGCGCCGCTGTCTGGGAGGTCGATCTCAGTTGTGTCTTCGTCGGTTTTGGTGCGACGGAAAAATCGGGCCATGGGGTGTCATGTCTTTCTGATGAACGCCGGGTGCGACGAGACCGTGCGGGCGCGGGGTCGCGCGGCGGACGATGGTCGATTGGGCGTGGGAGCGGGCAATTAAATCACGCTCCGCTCGTTGGGGGTGGGTGCTGCGGGCGCGGGCCGGTTGGCCTGCGCGGTGTGCGCGGGGGCGGCGGGCGGGGCCATCTGGGCGAGGACGTCCGCTTTGGCGGCGATGCGCTGGGCGATGTCGCGGAAGGCCTGGGCGACGGGGTTGTCCGGATCGAATTCGACGATGGGGCGGCCGTCATCGCCGCCGGCGCGAATTTCGGTGGCGAGGGGGATGGCGCCGAGGAAGTCGATGGCGTGCTCTTCAGCGGCGGCTTCCGCGCCGCCGTGGCCGAAGATTTCGAGGCGTTGTCCGGTGTCGGGGGTGATGAAGTAGGACATGTTCTCGACGATGCCGAGGACCGGGACGGTGAGTTTCTCGAACATGGCGATGGCTTTGGCGGCGTCTTCCAGGGCGACTTGCTGGGGGGTGGAGACAATGATGGCGCCGGCCAAGGGGACGTCTTGCGCGGCGGTCATGGTGGCGTCGCTGGTGCCGGGGGGCAGGTCCAGGATGAGGTAGTCCAGTTCGCCCCAGGGAACATCGCGCAGGAGTTGCTTGACGCCGGTGCCGATCATGGGGCCGCGCCAGACGACGGGGGATCCGACCGGCAGGAGGAAGCCGATGGAGATGAGCTTAACGCCGTAGCGGTCGATGGGGTGCAGGCCTTGTTCGCTGTTGGCCTGGAAGCCGGCGGGGAGGCCGAACATGGTGGGCAGGTTGGGGCCGGTGATGTCGGCGTCGATCAGGCCGACTTTGGCGCCCTGTTTGGCGAGGGCGACAGCGAGGTTGGTGGAGACGGTGGACTTACCAACGCCGCCCTTGTTGGAGGCGACGGCGATGATGTGGCGGACGCCGTCGATCGGTTGGGGCCCCTGGAATTTGGGAGCGGGGATGGGAGGGCTGGCATCCGCGTGCTGGTGGGGTGGGGCGCTATCGGGCACTGATCCTCCTTGTCAGGCCGCGAGCTCCGGCGGAGTCTGGCGGATGCGACGGACCGGCTTCACCGTCGCACTGACGGGCGGCAAGCGCCACTTCTAGACGGGTGCACGCGATGGCGGATGCGGGGAGGCCGGCGCGATCGTGGTGGGTGATGCTGGGGGGTGCGGAGGTGCGTTGGGTTGCCGCTTCGGTTAGGCCGGGGCGGGGCATGGTCGTCACGGCGGTGCGGTGTGGAGAGTCCATGAAGGCAGACGGGCGGTTGGGCAGGCTCGCCAGGTGGTGGGGGCGTCCAGGGAACCGGTCATGGATGCGGAGCGTCAGGTGATTGATGGGGCCTGCGGGTCGCCGGGGCAGGCACTGGGATCGGGGCTGAGGCCAGCGCCTATGGGGCTGCAGGATGCGGTCGGGGGTGTTGGGCATACGCCTCGGCGAAGTGTGGCCTGAGTAGCGCGGGGTCGATGGGTCAGGAGAACTCAGGCTCTGCCTTGAGCGTATTTGTGGATAAGGAAGGGCGTCAAGGTTTACACGGTCCGTACCGTAACGTTCGGGTTTTCCTTGACCCGAAACAGACGTTCTTCGAGTATGAGCTTCGACGACGATGTCGCCCAGGCATGGAGATGCTGCGGCACGGGGGCTCCTGATGAGAGGGTTTGACGACGATGCCAACCAAGACTGCTAGCAAACCACGCCCCCAAAACGAGGCGGCGCCTGCGGTCGACGCGTGTAACCACCACTGGCTGATCGATCCGCCCAGCGGTCCGATCAGCACGGGGCACTGCAAATTGTGCGCGTGCGAACGCGAGTTCCCCAATTCGTCCGAGGATTCGATCTGGGACGGCGCGGAGGGGCGGTCGCGCTGGAATGATATGGGGATTTCGCGTCGACGCCGGTCAGGCGAGAATGTGGCGCAGCAGGAGAACGTGGTCGCGGTTTAGCGCGTCGTGATCTGACGGGTCGTGATCTGACACGTCATGATCTCACACATGCGGTGACTGGATTCGAAACGCCGCTCCCGGCTGGGGGCGGTGTCTCTTGTGGGGCGGGGGTTATCGCGGGGCGGGGGGCTTTTCGGGGCGCGGGGGTTTCTTGGGGGGGCGAGGGTGGGGGATCGCGGGGAGCGGGGGCGGGCGAGCCGGTAGGCTGCAATGACGATGACGGCTCCCGCTTCTGTGGACATGCAGGTGGATCTTGCGCCGGGGTGCAAGCGCAGTCTGGTGCTGCGCAATCCGGTGATGACGGCGTCAGGCACGTTTTCGAATGGGATCGAGTTTTCGCGAGTCTTCGATCTGGGGCGGCTGGGGGCGATTGTCTCGAAGGGGCTGACGCTGAAGCCGCGGCGGGGGAATCCGACGCCACGTGTGGCGGAGACGCCGGCGGGGATGCTGAACAGCATTGGCTTTCAGAATGTGGGCTTGCGGGCGTTGCTGCGCGATGTCTGCCCGGTCTGGGCGACGTGGGACACGCCGGTGATTGTGAATGTGCTGGGGGACTCGGTGGAGGAGTTCGCGTCGTTGGCGCGGCAGTTGGATGGGGTGCCGGGGGTGGATGGGCTGGAGATCAATATTTCCTGCCCGAACTTGGATGTGGGGGGGATGGAGTTCGGGCAGGATCCGGCGATGGCGGCGGAGGTGACGGCGGCGGTGGTGCAGTCGTCGACGCTGCCGGTGATCGTGAAGCTGACGCCGAATGTGACGGACATCGTGCCGCTGGCGGTGGCGGTGGAGGAGGCGGGGGCGCACGCGCTGTGCGTGGCGAATTCTGTGCTGGGGATGGCGATTGATGTGCGGGCGCGGCGGCCGCGGACGCATCGGCCGACGGCGGGGCTGACGGGGCCAGCGATCAAGCCGATCGCACTGCGGCTGGTGTGGGAGACGGCGGCGGCGGTGGAGATTCCGGTGATCGGCTGCGGGGGGATCGCGTCAGGGCGGGACGCGGCGGAGTTTTTGCTCGCCGGGGCGTGCGCGGTGCAGGTGGGGACGGCGACGTTCCGGGATCCG
>QGNQ01000031.1 GCA_003228175.2 Chloroflexota bacterium | reverse complement strand
GGGGGGGGGGGGGGGGGGGGGGGGGGGGGGGGGGGGGGGGGGCGGTCGACCATGAGGGCGCTGAAGACGTCGGCGACGGCGGCGATGTCGCTGACGAGGAGGGTGAGGGAGTTGTCGAGCTCCTGGCGGCGGCTGCGCTGGACGGCGTGGAGGCCGGCGAGGCCGTAGGGGTAGCCGCTGCCGTCGTGGCGCTCGTGGTGCTGCCGGACGATGATGCGGGCGGTTTCGTCGGCCCATTCGAGGGCGCTGAGGACGCGGTAGGCGTGGAGGGGGTGGGCGCGGACTTCGATGCGTTGCGCGGGGGTGAGGGTCTCGGCGCTGTGTAGCTCCGGGGAGAGCATGCGCATGCCGACATCGCGCAGGATCATGCCGTGGGCGAGGCGGCGCAGGCGCGACTGGTCCATTTTGAAGGCGAGGCCAAGGGCGACGGCGACGGCGGCGGCATCGACGGCGTCGTCGAACCATTGGATGGGGCCGGGGCGGACGGTGCCGAGGGAGGGGAAGCCGACGGCGGCGCGGGTGGCGGCGAGCAGTTCTGCGTGGAGGGGCGGGGGGAGGAAGTCCGGGGGCGGGGGACCGCCGTCTGTGATGAGGATGCGGCGGTAGCCGTGGCCGGCGGCGGCCCGGAGGGCACCGGCCGATAGGGCGGTGCCGGCGGTCGCGAGGGGGCGACCGTCGCGGTCGAAGAGGCTGGTGGCGAGGACGGAACCGGGGGGGGCCTGGTCGAGGGCGACACGAAACATGGAGACTCCTCGCTTAATGCATCGGCGGGAGGTGGGATGGGGAACAGGGTGGATTGCCCGGGATCGGGCGTGACTGCGATACTTAGGGGACTCGGCGCTCCGTCGTCGGGGCGCGGAATCCTGCGCGTTGTTGTCGAGATGGGCTGGCCGGAGTGGCGGAATTGGTAGACGCGACGGTCTCAAAAACCGTTGAGGGGTAACTCTCGTGCCGGTTCGAGTCCGGCCTTCGGTACCAAAACGGACGCGGCGACGCGTGCGTGCCAGGCGCAGCAATGATGGGGATTCGTGCCCGGGATGTGGACGGGGACGTTGAGGCAGCGGATGCCGAGTGGTGTAATGGTAGCACTAGGGACTTTGAATCCCTCAGTTCAGGTTCGAACCCTGGCTCGGCAGCCAGATGCAGGCTGGAACATTCCCCGGTAGCTCAATTGGTAGAGCGAGCGGCTGTTAACCGCTAGGTCGCAGGTTCGAGTCCTGCCCGGGGAGCCACTCCACACACTGATCGCCGTTGAGGCGGTATTCACGGTCGCTCTTGAGCGATTTCGGGTCGGCGGGTCAGATCACGCGAAATCATGGCGGGTGTCGCGGTGAGGATTAGAGTTGCGATTGTTGATTCTTTCTGTCGCGAACGCTCCGGCGGGCGCCGGGGGGGAGAGCCGTATTGCGCTCGATCGGGATCAAGCGATCGGGAACTGGACTTCGACCACTGGCGCGATGCCTGGGGCTGGCCGCTGCACGAACAGCTCACGGATGGGACCTCCGATCTTGGCGTCGTGTGTCGCAAACCAACGGCCGACGCCCGCGTACACGCCGTGCGCCACGTCAGGAAGTCCGACGCGGACCGTCGACACCACGTCGACTGCCGGCAGCCTGCTTGGTGCAAGGATTCGTCCGCCATCGATCTCGAGCTCGTCGGTGAGGAAGCTGCCGGCGAATCCGACCTCCAGGTCGAGACCCTTGTCAGACCAGTCGCCATGCCAGATGCCGAGCAGGCTCGGGCTGGGGGAGTCGCCGACGAACGGGGCCGCCGCCTCGAACATCCGCCCGGCGAACGCGGCCGCGTCGTGTATCGAGTCAAACCGGGTGCGGACCGACAGATAGGCTTGCGCATCGATGTGTTTCGTCAGGAGATCGATGTCCTCGTCTCCCGCGTCGATCTGATCAATCCTCGACTCGATGGAACGCATTCGCGCTTGTTGCACGTCGATCGCTCGTCCCAAGTCACTCGCCTTCATTGTCAACATCCCGCGTAACTGATCAGCGGGCACGTCCGCAGCGGTCAACGATTCGATCTCCTCGAGGCTCATTCCCATCTCCTTGAGGACAAGGATCCGGTTCAGTCGCGGAAGCTGATCAGCGGTGTAGTAGCGATATCCGGTCTGCGGGTCGACGGACCCGGGGGGCAACAGGCCGAGCTTGTCGTAGTAGCGCAGCAAGCGCGTGGACACCCGCCCGATGTGTGAAAACTCGCCAATCTTGAACATCGAACCGTTCCTCTCAGTGCAGCCCTGCTCTGTCTCGAACCGCACGGATTGACGTCATGTCAGCGTCAAGAGCGAATTCGAGATCACATCATTGCAGCAACCAGCACCCAGTTCAGGGCACGCAGAGCCGAGACGAGAATCTGGCTGCCTTGTGGACCGTGACGCCGGAGCTCGGCGGGGCGCGAAGCCCCGTCCGCCCAATGAGCATGGGGTATTGCCCCCTGTCTGTGTTGCCGACAGATACACCGCTGCTCAGAACGCGGTGGCTGCACGAAAGCGAAGCGGCTCGCGATTGCGCTGTCCGCGAGACAGGCGGACAGCAATCCGCGGATGCTCGACCGGGCCGCCGCGATGACGTCGGTCTCCGACGCAAGAATCCGCGTCGCACAACCGACCATGTCGGATGGATCGATCTGCCCATTTCATCGGTTGGATCGAGCTTTGCACCCCAAGGGCACGCTCGCCTGATCGGCTACTCGAGCCCCTCAGGGGCGGCGGGTAGTCCCGGAGCGTGCCTTCACTGCTGGCGGCGCTTGCTTTCGATCGCGGGATTTCCGAGGTGTTTATCCCGTCCTTGTGCGGGCCCGTGAGCCGCTGGTTCCGGGCGGGGGCCGACTCCGATTCGCGGCTTCAGCGCTGTGTTCGGCGCGCCAACGCTCAGCATCTGACGTCGCTCAGAGAGCAGAGCAGATCATCACGTCGACACGGCTGAAAACCTCATCCCGCAAGCTTCCAAGCGCCTTACTTTCGTCGCTAGACAGGACGTCCTTGATTGCTTGCGCGCTGGGGAATTTAACTACCGCGATTGACTTCGGGCCTCCCTCGCCATTCAACTGCTCAATTACCCCGTAGCGGGCAACTGGTTCGCCACCGCCTTTGATCAAAAGTGGCATGACCTGCGATGTATAGTTTTGCATTTGCTCCATCTTGCCAGGATTTGGGACGGAGGTGACGACGAGGTATGCGGTTGAGTCTGACATCTTTGTTTCCCTTCAAATTCCGGTTGTCCTCAAACCCTACGGATTGACGCGACGTCAAGGTCAAGACCGACTTACGAACTTGACCTGCCCTCGATCGTTGTACCCGTGGCTAGGGTGGTGCCGCGGCCCTCCCGTCTGCCCAGGGGGCGAGGGAGGGCGGTCAGATGGCCCGCGTTTCGGGGGCGAGGGGGCGTTAGCCGATGGCTCTGCGGGGACGGATCTGGTTGTACTCCCGCCGCAGCCTTCGATCAGGAACTGGGCTTCCAGCAGGGTGTCGAAGCGTTCGCGGTTGAGGCATTCGTCGCGCAACTTGCCGCTGAAGGATTCCACATAGCCGTCGATCTGGCCTGGGTCTGTGAGGATGGATCGGAGGAGGCGGGAACGGAGTGCACGCGGGACGTCTCGCTGGGTGCGCGGGCCTTGAGCAGCGCCCAGGCCCCCGGCGCCGACCAGCAGGGCACCTTCGTCGTCGCAGTCAACGACGATCACCCCGCCGGGGAACCGATCGAGAGCGTCGCCACGCTCCCCACCCGGGGCGATCGCAACCCCGCCGACAACCGCAGCCCAGCGCTGGAGGCCGGCGTCCGGCTGAGCGCGGAGTACGACGCGCTGCCGCAGGGCGGCCTGATCACCTACACGATCATCCTCGACAACAGTGAGGAGTCTTCGCAGAGGGTCACAGTGGAGGTCACGCCGGACGCCAACACCACCTTCGTCCCCGCGGGCTCGGACGCCGCCTGGGTCGAGGAGGCCGGCGTTCAGAGGGCGAGCTTCTTCGTGGACTGTGGTTTCTGTTCGAACCAGTTCACCCTGGTCGTGGCGGTGGCGAGGTTGGGTTCTGGAGCCGCGACGGGCCGTCGATGCACGGCGATCGGCCCCGGGGTGGTGCAACGGAAGCGGCCGGGCGGGAGGGTTCGTTGGCTGGGTGGGGGCAGCCGTCGAGGGTTGAGCGGTGGGGGATGCGCGGACAGACTGATGGCGGAGGTGGGGAGGTGCGTTGGGGAGCCGAGCCGCGCGGTCGCACGAGAGGCGTGGCCGGATTATCCTCGGGGCATCGGGTTGTGGTTGGCAGGGTGAGGTGATGCGATGAGCCACGAGCCGGTTGGGGTGCTGATCATCGGCGCGGGGGCGTCAGGCGGGGCGTTCGCTTGGAGCATCGAGGATTTGGGGATGAGCGTGCTCTGCCTGGAGCAGGGCCCGTGGGTCAAGCAGTCCGACCTCCCGACGAATGGGATGGATTGGGAAGCGCGCGGCTTGGGCCAGTACGCGCCGGATCCGAACGTGCGTCAGCTGCCCGCTGACTACCCGGTGAACTCCAGCGAGTCCGCGATCACGCCGGTGATGTACAACGCGGTGGGCGGCAGCACGATTCTGTGGGCGGCACACTTCCCGCGCCTCAGGCCGCGGGACTTTACGGTCCGCACGGACGATGGCGTGGCCGCGGATTGGCCGATCCGCTACGAGACGCTGGAGCCGTTCTTCGCTCGCAACGATCAGATGATGGGCGTGTCGGGCCTGGCCGGCGACCCGGCCTACCCCTACCACGAGCCGCCGCTCCCGCCGCTGCCCCTGGGTCGCGGCGGCAATCGCATCGCCCGGGGGTTCGAGTCGTTGGGCTGGCACTGGTGGCCATCGGACTCCGCGATCATCTCCCGCGCATACGAAGGACGGGAGCCGTGCATCAATTTGGGCGCGTGCGTGTCCGGCTGTACGCAGGGCGCGAAGGCCAGCACGGACATCACCTACTGGCCGGTTGCGCAGCGCAAGGGGGTGCAGATCCGGACGGGTTGTCGGGTGCAGCAGATCACACTCGACGAAGACGGCCTGGCCGACGGTGTCCTCTACTTCGACGAGGACGGTGCACTCCAGGAGCAGAAGGCGGAGATCGTGGTCGTCGCCTGCAACGGCATCGGGACGCCGCGACTGCTGCTCAACTCCCGGAGCGATCGCTTCCCGGACGGCCTCGCCAACAGCAGCGGCCTGGTGGGCAAGAACCTGATGTTCCATCCCGTGGGGCACGTCGCCGGTATTTTCGATGAGCCATTGGACGGTCGGGCCGGGCCGGACGGTTGTGCTCTCTGGAGCCATGAGTTCATGCCCAGCGACCCGAGCCGGGGGTTCGTGCGGGGCTACCAGTTCCAGATCGGGCGTAGTGACGGGCCCGCCTCTACGGCGCTGGTGGGCGGAGCGCAGGGGCCTGTCGCGTGGGGCAAGGAGCACCACGCGTCCTTCGCTCGGATCTTCAACCACACGGCGTCGATCGGGATCATGGCGGAGGATCTGCCGGAGGAGACGAACTCGGTCACGCTCGATCCGGAGCTGACCGATAGCAACGGTATCCCGGCGCCGAAGATCACGTACACGGTGAGCGAGAATAGCCGCAAGATGCTGGCGCACGGCCTGGAGAAAGCGGAGCAGGTGATCCGCGCGGCCGGCGCGAGCGATGTCGTTGTGGGGCCGCACGTGCGGGTGGCCGGTTGGCATTTGCTCGGCACCGCCCGTATGGGTACGGATCCACAGACATCGGTGGTGAACGAATGGGGGCGCGCCCACGACGTGAAGAACCTGTTCGTCATTGACGGCAGTGTCTTCGTGACGGCCGGGGCGGTGAACCCCACCTCCACGATTCAGGCGATCGCGCTGTACGTCGCGGACTCGATGAAGCGGAACGTGGAGAGGCTGCTGGATTAGCGATGGCGAACGAGGTCAGTCCCCTGGAGGAGCCGGCGTTCATGCGGGCGGTGCTCGATCTGGTGATTCCGCCGCGCGCGGACGGTGTGCTGCCCGGGGCGGGGGCGCTGGGTCTGGGCGGGGAGGTGGCCGAACAATTGCGAGCGGATACGTCGGACGGGCCCGGCGTGGCGGCTGGGCTGGCGGCGGTGCAGGCGTCGGCGCGGGCGCGCGATGCGGAGGGCTTCACGGCGCTCAGCGCGGTGGCGCAGCTGGCCGTGTTGCAGTCGCAGTTGCCGGAACATCCGGCGCTAATTCCGGGGCTGATTCGGTACGTCTATGTGGCGTACTACCAGCACCCGACGGTGCTGGGGGGGTTGGAGCAGCCGGCGCGGGCGCCGTTCCCGGAGGGGTTTGATGTGGAGGAGACGGACCCGGCGCTGCTGGCGCTGCTGGAGTCGCGGCGGATTCGGGCGCCGGAGGATTGAGCCATCGGGGGGCGTTTTCGGTGGCGAGGCGCCGAAAGACTCGTGACTTGTACAGGGGCTGGGGCTCGGGGGTGACGGTGACGCCGATGAGGCGGACGGCGTCGATCTGTTCAGGGCCGGGGCTGTCGGTGTAGATCCAGGCGCCGGTGACCGCGCAGCGGGTCTGGGGGAAATTGACGCGGAAAACGCCGGGGCAGGCGGTGGTATCGGCGGGCTTGGGGCCGGTGTCCACGGTGGAGAAGTAGATGGGGTCGGTGGAGTGGAGCGCACCGGTGTCGTCGAGCAGCTCGATGCGGATGACGGAGGCGGTGCGGAAGTTCTCATGGATCTCGATGGCCGTGGGGTGGAAGTTGGTGGGCGCGAAGCGCACCTCCAGGATTCGCGCGCCGGCCCCCTGGAAGGTGGACTGCCAGGCGGTGGCGGAGGAGCCACAGCCGACGGTGTCGGGCGGGCCGGTGGCCGCGTCGACGGTGGTGCTGCGTGCGTAGCGGATCGCGACGGGTCCGAAGCTCAGACTCTGACAGGCCCCCGCGCCGAAGCGACGCTTGCCGTCCGGGTAGCCAGCCCGTACCTCTTCGCTTCCTGCCCAGAAACGCCTAGCGCCCCGGAGAAGAGTGGCGATGCCGACAGTGCGAGTCCCCGTTCGGTTGCGCGCCTGGATGGCTCTTGTGGTCCTGAACGCCGCCGCCGTCCTGGTGGCGGCCTGCGACGAAGACGACCTCTCCATCACGATCACGGCCGAGTACGACTCTCTGGAGCCCGGCGCCCAGATCACATACACGATCACCATCACCACCCTAGAGATCGACGGTTCCCAGTCGACCGACGTCGAAGCCACGCCCTCGGCGGCCACTGCCTTCCTCGCCGGCCCGTCGAGCGCCGAGTGGAACGAGGAGGTCGGGGTTCTCCGCACGGGCGCGGCCTTCAGCTTCGGGGCCGTCGGCGACACTGTGACGAAGGTTCTCAAGCTGGTCGTCCAGGTGAAGGAACCGCTCACCGAGGACGTCATCCTCGATGCCAAACTCATCGATATCCAAGGGGACGAAGACGGCAACCGGACGATCGTCGATCGTGACGAAAGCGAAGGCGACGATTCGAACAACGCGGCGAGCCTCACGATCGAGATCATCGATGTCGGCGTCACCACGGAGATCATCAGCGGGGACCCCAGCGACCCGAGACCCGGCGACGTCATCGTCTATCAGCACACGGTCACGAACCATCTCACGGGGAGCGTCGAGACGGTCTTGAGCGATGTCGTGCCGCCGGGGACGACGTTCTTCTTCGACGAGTCGGACACGAACTGGATCTGCCCCAGCGGCGCGGCTGCCGGCACCGTTTGTACGCGACCGTTCCCGCTGAGCAGTAGTGTCGCCAGCTTCAGTGCCCCCTTCGCGGTGCGGGTCAACGGCGACCACCCGGCCGGCGAGCCCATCCTGAACTTCGCCAGGCTGCCCATCAAGGGCGACATCAACCCCTTCGACAACGTCAGCCCCCTCGCGGACCTCGGGATTCGAGAAATCCGCGCGCATAGCTTTGACACCCGTACCCCCCTCTCCTTAGAGGAGGGTCACCTCATCCTTTGGTTCATCACGATCGCGAACCCGGCGCCGGTGCCGCAGTCCGGCGCCGTCCAGAGCAGCCTGGACCCGAACACGACATTCCGTCCCACCTTTGACTAGCTGGAGAATGCGGATGGGGTGCGAGCCGTGATCGAGATCCCGGCCGGAGGCGAGGAGGAGTTGCTCCTGTTCGCCCACGCCAAGGACCTGACCGCCCCGGACCCGCAGCCGCACGAGATCATCCTCGAAGTGGCATTGGTCAACGCGGACGGAAGCCCGCGTGACGATCCCGACAACGACAACAATAGCGCGGAGTTGGTGATCCCGATCATCGACGTCGGCGTCACCACGGAAGTGGCCTCCGGCGACCCGGGCAATCCCCAGCCCGGGGATCAGATCACCTATCAGCACATCGTCACGAACCATCGCGATCGTGCCGTCGAGACCGTGCTGACGAACGTCGTCCCGGCGGGCACTACATTCGTTGCCGCCGGATCCGATCCGGCCTGGGTCTGCACGGACGGGGCGGTCGCGGCGGGAACGGAGTGCACGCGGCCCGTCTCGCTCGGTGCGGCGACGTTGGACAGCGCCCAGGCCCCCGGCGCCGACCAGCAGGTCACCTTCGTCGTGCGGGTGAATGATAACCATCCGCCGGGCGAGGCGATCAACAACGTCGCCACGCTCCCCACCCGGGACGATCGCAACCCGACCGACAACCGCAGCCCAGCGCTGGAGGCCGGCGTTCGGCTGAGCGCGGAGTACGACGCGCTACCTCAGGGCGGTCTGATCACGTACACGATCATCCTGGACAACGGTGAGGAGTCTTCGCAGAGGGTCACAGTGGAGGTCACGCCGGACGCCAACACCACCTTCGTCCCCGCGGGCTCGGACGCCGCCTGGGTCGACGAGGCCGGCATTCAGACGGCGAGCTTCTTCATGGACTGTGGTTTCTGTTCGGATGAGTTCACCTTGGTCGTGTCGGTGGCGGACCTGGTCGCGCTGGATCCCGTCCCGGGCACGCTCACCCTCGACGCGCGGCTGCTCGGAGCCAACAGCGGCACCCGCGTGGACCCCAACAACGCGGACAACACCGCCAGCCTTGACGTTCCGGTCATCGACATCGCCGTGACCACCGAGGTCGAGGGAGACCCCGGGGAGCCGGCGGCTGGGGATCTCATCACCTATCAGCACCGCGTGACCAACGTGCGCGGTCCTGCCCTGGAGACCACGCTGACCAACGTCGTGCCCACGGGGGCGAGCTTCGTGGCGGCGGGGTCGGACGCGGGCTGGACCTGCACCCTTCCCGACGCCGACGATCCGGTTCCGGCTGCGGACGCGGATGCGGCGCCGGCCGGGACGGTCTGCACGCGTTCTGTTTCGCTGGGCGCGGCGGCCTTGAGCAGCGCCCAGGCCGTTGGCCCGATCCCCTTCGTGCTGTCCGCGACGGGCGACGACGCCATCAGCAACGTGGCCTCGGTACCGACCAAGGGCGACATCAACCCCCTCGACAACACGAGCCCGGCCCTCGACCTCGGCGTCAGCGTCAGCGTCACAGAGAGTCACGGCACGCTGGTCGTGGACGCGCGCATCGTCTACACCATCACGATCGACAACCCGGCGGCGGAGGCCCAGACCGTCACTGTGCGCGGCACGCCGGACGCGAACACCACCTTCGTTCCCACCGGATCGGACTCCGCGTGGGCGGAGGTCGCGGGTGTGCTGGAAGCGGCCGTCTCCGTCGCGGCTGGGGAATCGGCGGACTTGGTGCTGATCGTCTCGGTGGCGGACCTGGCGGCGCTGGATCCCGGGCCGGATGTGCTGACGCTCTCCGCAGCGCTGCTCGGCCTCGGTGGGAACACGCGCGATGACGGCGACAATGACAACAACGTCGCCATGATCAGCATTCCCGTCGTCGATGTCCGTGTTACCACGACGCTGGAACCGCAGTCGCCGTCCGCCCCTCCGATCATCGGGCCCGGATCGACGCTGATCCACGTCCACACCGTCACGAACACGCGGGGCAGCGCGGTTGAGACGGTGCTGACCAACAACGTCCCGGCCAATTCCCGGCTTCAACGCGAGTCGCTAGATTCCGCCTGGGACTGCACCGGCGGCGGCGATCCTGGCAGCGTCTGCACGCGCGCGGTTTCGCTTGCCGCCAATGCGACGGTGGATATCCGCTTTGGGGTGACCGTGCTTGATCTGCCCAACGTGTTCGACGAAACGGTCTTCTTCATCACCAACGTCGTCACGCTGGCCACAGATGGCGATGTGGTTCCCGACGACAACACGGCGACCGTCGTCACCATGGCCACCCAGGCCAAGAAGGATCCGCCGCCAGATCCGGGCGGCGGGGGCGGGGGCTGCTGCCCGTGAGCGGCCAACGCATACGCCCGCGCTTCCTGCCGCTGATCGCGATTGTGGCGCTGGCAAGCGTCGCGGCGATCGGGCTGACCGGCCCCCCGTCGGTGAGCGGCCAGGCCCCCACGACCCGCAGCGTCGCGCTGGACGCGGACTGGAATCTGGTCGCCTGGACGGGCCCCACGAGCGCCGTGGAGGAGGCGTTGGCGGGGATCGTGTCGCGCGTGCGTTCTGCGCACACCTTCGACAACGGCCGTAAGCAATTCGACAACTTCTCGCCGACCAGCCCCGCCTTCGTCAACAGCCTCAAGGAATTCGGTCCGGGCGTGCCGGTCTGGATTCGGATGTCCCAAGCGGCGACCTGGGAGCAGCCCGTCGGCGGCGGTGGCGGTGCGACTGCGTTGAGTCCGGGATTCAATCTGGTCGCCTGGCTGGGCACGGACGGCGCGCCGGTGGACGACGCGGTAGGGAGCATTGGATCGGCGCTGCTGGGTGTCTTCGCCTTCGATCCGTCGGATCAGGGGTTCGATACCTACGGGCCCAACAATCCGTCGATCCTGAACAGCCTCAAGCTGCTCCCCTTCGGGGCGGGCCTGTGGGTGCGCGTCAGCGCCGCGGCGAGCTGGACGCATCCGGGCGCGAGCGGCCCCAGCGCCCCGCTTCCGCCCGCGGCTCCTTCGGCGGCCACTCGCCTCACTTTCCCCGACCTCAACCTGGTGATTGACCTGCCGGAGGGTGCGCTTCCCGCCGGCGTCTCGGCCGACGACATCGTCGCCAGCGAGGCCAAGGTCAGCGACACCACCTACACCCTGGGCGGTGATCCCGTGGACCTCGATGGCTGGGCCGTCCTGGGCGCCGTGACCGTGGGACCGGGAACCCTCACATTCCTCAAGCCCGTCACGATCAGCCTCACGGTGCCGCGTAATACCGGCGGCTCCGCCTTCGCGCTGCCGCTCACGTCAGCCAACCTTGATCGCCCCGTGCAGGACGTTCGCACGGAGATCCGCGCCGCCGGGGACTCCGCGCTGGTGATCTGGGACACGACGCAAGTCGGGACGTTCGCCGCCGTCGAGTCCTCCATCGAATTCGCCGCCGCCGATGTCGGCACGGTCGTGGTGGGGGCGCCTTTCACAGTGCCGGTCTCGGTCAACATTGCGGGGGGCATCCCGGGCATCACGGTGGGCGGCGTCGCGCGGGTCCCGCTCAGCCTGTCGGCGGGATCGCTCACTGGCACCTTCAGCGCCCCGGCCGGCGTCTCGCCTGCCAGCGCGACCGCCCCCGGGCCAACGGCCGTCGCCTTCGACCCGGCCAGCAGCACGACGTACTCGGCGGACTTCACCTGCACGGCCCCGGGCGCCTTCGAGATCGTCTATGGGTTCACGCTCGATTGGGCGTTGCAGGTCGTGCTGCCGGCGCCGCTGCTACCGCTGCCTCTCCTTGACGGCGTGTATCAGGGCAGCATCACGCTCGCCGGTTCCTGCGAGGCGACCCCGTAGGCGAAGTCGCGAGCGTCGCGGGGCCGCTGGACGCTGCGGTTCGTTTCGGGGGGCGGTCGGCGGTCGATCTAGAGCGGACGACCGGATTCGAACCCCCCGTGTGATGTCTCAAGACTCCATCCGCTTGGTGGGTATAGGGTTTTCCGGAATGTGCGGGAGCGTCTTTGCTATGAGTCGCGCCGCTGCGTGGGGGCGTGGGAGTCGGAGAGGATGCGAGGCGGTCCGATGCGCAGTGCGGATGGTGACACGGACGGGGCGGGGGCGCCCGCGGGTCGGGGGGTTGCCGAGCGATGCCGCAGCTAAAGCGCCCGACGGTGGGCGGGGGTGCAGCGCGGCGGGAGGGGATGGGGCCGATGGCTGGGGATGAGTCAGGCGGGGCGAGGGCGTCGCGGCTGGAGGTGCTGGCGGCGATCATTCTGGGGCTGGCGACGGTGGCGTCGGCGTGGGGGGCGTATCAGGCGACGCGCTGGGGTGGGGTGCAGGCGACGGCGTACACGGAGGCGGGTCTGGCGAGCACGGAGGCGGCGAAGTCGTTTCAGTTGGCCGATTCGAAGCTGAACTTGGACCAGACGTTGTTCGTGGAGTGGGCGCTGGCGGTGGACCGGGGGGATGACGAGGTGGCGCTGTACATCTCGGACGATTTGTTCTCGTTCGAGCTGGGGACGGCGTTGGACGCGTGGCTGGTCAGCGATGACGATGCGCCGACGCCGTTCGACACGGAGGCGTATGTGCTGGAGGAGCTGGCGGAGGGGGAGGCGTTCGAGGATGAGTCGATCTTGCAGAACCGGAGGGGCGGGGATGCAAATCAGACGGGCGATCAGTATGTGCTGGTGACGGTGATTCTGACGTCGGCGCTGTTCTTTGCGGGGATTTCGACGGTGCTGAAGTCGGACCAGGTGCGGTACGCGTTGCTTGGGGGTGGGGCGGCGCTGTTCGTGGCGGCGACGGGGACGATGCTGACGTTTCCGATTACGTAGGTTTGGATTACGTCAAGTTTGGTCGTGGGCTGGCGATGCGGTGGCCGGTGGGGGGATTGTGTGGAGCGGTCGGCGGGGATGGAGGCTGGATGGGCCCGGGCGGCGCTGATCCGGCGGGCCGGGGTGGTGTGCGGGCGTTGTAAAGTGGGGGCCGCGGCAGGTAGCCTCAGGGCGGGTCGTATCCGGGGCTGGAGTGGTCGTGCGCGGTGTTGGGTCTGTTCTGGGTGGGATTGGGGCGCTGGGCGGCTGCGTGACGATTGTCGCGGCTGGCGTCGTTATGGGGCTGGTGGTGTGGAGCGGGGAGGCACAGGCGGCCGGGCGGTTGGAGGGCGCGCCTGGCACGGGGGCCGTCCAGGCGGGGCCGATGCAGGTGGAGCCGACGCCGGATCCGATTCCCGGGTCGGAGACTTCTCCGGACGGTGATGGGACGTATGTGGTGCAGCCGGGGGATTGGGTGGCGCTGATCGCGGATCAGCAGGGGGTCACGGTGAATGAGATCGCGCGGCTGAACCCGGAGGTGCAGCCGCCGGACTATTTGATCATCCCGGGGCAGGTGCTGGTGCTCCGGGAGGCGGTGGTGGCTGTGGAGAGTGTGCCGCCTGCGCCCGCGCCGGCGGCAGACGTGTCGACGGAGGAGGTGGCGGAGCCGTCGGTGGTGACGCCGTCGATGGATCCGGTCGCGACGCCGGACGCGGTGGTGGCGCCGGCAGTGACACCGGCGGCGGACAGTGGGGAAGGAACTGGGAGTGGGATCGCGGCGGCGGTGGAGCCTGTGGCGGACGACGACAATGGGCTGGCGATTGATGTGGTGATCGCGCTAGGGGGTGTGGCGACGGGGCTGGTACTGGGTCTGGGCGGGTCGTGGGTACGACGCTGGAAGCGGGGCTATTGAGCGCGATGGCTCGGGGCCGGTGCGGACGGGGGGATCGGGGGCTGAGGAGCATGAGGGCGATGGGCTGGCGGTAGCGCAGGGGGCGCGGGGCGCCGCCTCCTTCGACCGGCTTGGGGCTTCGACCGGCTTGGAGCTTCGACCGGCTCGGGGCTTCGACCGGCTTGGGCCCGGCCTTCCCCCGACCGCCATTGCTGTAGATCTGGACGGCGTGCAGTCGCGCGGCGGGCTGGCGCTGGAGAGGGGGGACCGGGAAGGGAGGGGGGTGGGGCAAGCGGTTGGGGTCGGTCGGGGAGCGCGCGTTGACCTAGGCTGGATGGCGGATGCAGTGGGGCTGACGCTGATGACGCCGCGAGGCCAATGACGGGAATACGAGGACGGATTTGGACGCGATCTGGGTTGCGCTGATCGCATTGGCCGCGCTGGTCGGTGTCGCGGTGGTGATCGGCGGCGGGGTAACGCTGTTGCTGCGCGCCCGCGGCCAGGCGACGATCGATCTGAACCCGCGAGTGCTGCTGCGGATCTATTTACTCGTTGCGATCCTGGCCGGGCTGCTGATTTTCACGCAGGGGACCGCGAATCTCCTGCAGGCGGCGCTCGCGGAGGTGGACGGGAAGCAATTCAGCTATGCGCCGGTGTTCGTCGCGATTCCGGCAGACGAGGCGCGGCGGACGCCGACGGCGTTGGAGCTGAAGGATCGAGATCAGTTGACACCGCGGAGCGTGAGGCGCTGTCGGTCCTGCTGGCTGAAGATGCGATGGTGCGCGCGGCGCAGGAGGAGGAACGGCGGCGGGTGGGGCTGCAGCGGGCCCGCGACGAAGGGCTGATCGGCGGGGTGACGTTCGCGCTCCTTGGGGCGCTGATCTGGGGCGCGCATGTGGCCGGGCGACGCTTTTTGGAGCAGGGGGCGGACGAGCGCGACGGTCTGCTCAACCGGCTGTACCTGACGGGGGCGACGATCGCGTTCGGGGTGCTCACGATTGTGTTGCTGCCACAGGCGATCTTCGAGTCGCTGAACTATGCGTTGCTGGACGATCGCGATTTTGGGGACCATCCGGGGGAGACGCTGGCGCTGGCAATCACGACGCTGCCGATCTGGTTGGCGTTCCTTTGGCAGGCGATCCGCGCGGTCAAGCGCGCCCCCGCCTAGGCAGCCGACGCCGGGTCGCGGGTGTTGTTCACACGGGTGTTCTTCACATGGGGTTTGCCGCGCTGGGGTTCTTCAGCAGTTGAGCTGATCGGCGAGGGCCTCCAGGCTGGTGACGGCGATGTCGAAGCGGGAGACGTCAGGCATCGCGATGGGGGGCGTCGCGGTGGGGGGCAGGGCGGTAGGGGGCATGGCGGGAGTTGAGCCGGGGACGTGCTCGTCCGGGCGGTGGATGTAGGCGGTGCGGAAACCAACGGCGGCGGCGGCGGCGAGATCGGCGGGGTGGGCGGCGACCATGCAGCACTGTTCGGGGGCGAGGCCCATGATCTCGGCGGCGCTGCGATAGACCTCCGGGTGGGGCTTGTACTGGCGGGCAGTCTCCGCGCCGAGGACGACGTCCCAAGGCAGGCCGCTGTGTTTGGCCATGTTGACCATGAGTTCGATGTTGCCGTTGGAAAGGGTGGCGAGGGTGAAGCGGGTCTTGAGGCGGGTGAGGCCGGGGACGCTGTCCGGCCAGGGGTCAAGGCGGTGCCAGGCGCGGTTGAAGTGGTCGATCTGGGAGTCGGTGAGGGTGTCGATGCCGAATTGGGCGAGGGTGGCGACGAGGTTTTCGCGGTGGAGGATGTCGAGGCGGACCCAGTCGCGGGAGCCGTCGCGGATGGGGGCCATGGATTGGCCATAGCGGCCGCGCCAGGCGAGGGCGAAGGCGTTCCAGTCGATCCCCGGGAGGTCGTGTTGGGCGGCGAGTTGCTGGCCTTCACGGGTGACGGAGGAGCGCCAGTCGACGACGGTGCCGAAGACGTCGAAGGTGAGCAGTCGGGTGTCGGAGAGCATGGGCGGGCCTTTGCGTGGGTGGTGGATGCCGCGTCCGTTTCGGGGACGGTAGCGCAGCGGCGCGGTTGGGGGAGCGGAGGCGGTAGACTGCCGGTCGCTGCTGCTGTCGCGTCGGATCGGAAGAGGAGGCCCCATGCCTGAGAACGCTGTGCCCACGCTGACTACGATTACGAGCGCGCTGCGCTTCCCGGAGGGGCCGATCGCGATGGACGATGGCAGTGTGGTGCTGGTGGAGATCGCGCGGGGGACGCTATCTCGGGTACAGCCGGACGGGACGATCGAGGTGGTGTCGGCGTTGGGGGGCGGGCCGAATGGGGCGGCGATGGGGCCGGATGGGCACTGCTATGTGTGCAACAACGGCGGGTTCGCGTGGACGGAGCGGGGCGGGAAGATCTACCCAGGGGATCAGGCGGCGGACTATTCCGGGGGTCGGATTGAGCGGGTGAATCTGGAGACCGGCGCGTCCGAGGTGCTGTACTCGGAGTGCGACGGAAACCGGCTGTGCGGCCCGAACGACATTGTGTTCGACGCGACGGGGGGCTTTTACTTCACGGACCATGGAAAGACGCGGGATCGGGATCGGGATCGGACGGGGGTCTACTACGCGAAGGCGGACGGCAGTGCGATCCGGGAGCTGCTGTTCCCGATGGAGGCGCCGAACGGGATTGGGCTGTCGGCGGGGGACGACGAGTTGTACGTGGCGGAGACGATGACGGCGCGGGTGTGGGCGTACGGGATCGAGTCGCCGGGGGTACTGCGGCGGGAGCGTCGGGACAAGCCGGATGGGGGCCGACTGCTCTCGGGGATGCCGGGCTACTACCTGTACGACTCGCTAGCGGTGGATGGGGCGGGGAATGTCTGCGTGGCGACGCTGATGAACGGTGGCATTTCGATCATCTCGCCATCGGGGGGGCCGGCGCGGTTCGTGCCGATGCCGGACCGGATGACGACGAATATCTGCTTCGGCGGGCCGGAGCTGCAGACGGCCTACATCACGCTGTCTTCGACGGGGGCGCTGGTGTCGATGGAGTGGGAGTCGGCGGGGCTGCCGCTGCACTTTTTAAACAAGTAGCCGGGGACCGTTCGGGGTGCGGGGGCCGGGGGGGCGGGAGCGGTTCGCTAGAGGCCGAGATCGGTCAGGCCGGGGTGGCCGGTGGGGCGGGGACCGAGGGGCCAGTGGAAGTGGCGATCGGCTTGTTGGATGGGGAGTTCGTTGATGCTGGCCTCGCGGCGCTCCATGAGGCCGGCCTCGGTGAACTGCCACTGCTCGTTGCCGTGGGCCCGGAACCAGTTGCCGGAATCGTCGTGATATTCGTAGACGAAGCGAACGGCGATGCGGTTTTCGTGCCAGGCCCAGACCTCTTTGATGAGGCGGTAGTCGAGCTCGTGGTCCCACTTGCGCTGGAGGAAGGCGACGATGGCGTCGCGGCCCTGGAGAAACTCGGCGCGATTTCGCCAATGGCTGTCGGGCGTGTAGGCGAGGGAGACGCGTTGCGGGTCGCGGGTGTTCCAGGCGTCTTCGGCCAGGCGGGCTTTGGCGGCGGCGGATTGGCCGTTAAAGGGGGGGAGGACGGGCTGAGGCATGGGGTCACTCTTCGTCGCGGTGCGAGACCGGCGCGGCAGGGGAACCCTAGCGGCGGCGGCGGCTCAGGCCCACCCCAGCGGAGGCGAGTACGCCGACGAGCAGGCTGATGAGGAGGATCTCCGCCGCGGGGGTCCCGGAGCCTTCCGTGAGGCCGCCGGATCCGGTGGCGGGCAGACCAACCGGCGGCGGTGGCGTGGGGCCGGGGGCGCCGCCATCCGGCGGTCCGCCGGTTCCTGGGCCGGGACCGCCCGGACCGGCGCCGGGGCCGCCCGGACCGGGGCCGCCGGGGCCGGGACCGGGACCACCCGGGCCGCCGCCGGGGCCACCCGGACCGGGGCCGGGGCCACCCGGGCCGGCGCCCGGACCACCCGCAGCCGGAGCAGTGTTGGCGAACGTACAGCTGATGCTCTCCAGCGGAGCGAGGTTGAGTGAGAGGGCCGGTCCAGCGGGCGCGAAGGGTCCACTGATGCTCGACAGGCACTGCACCGGCGGTGAGAGGGTCCAGCCGGGCGGTTGCGTCACTTGGGCGAAGTTATGCGTGCCAGGGGGTAGTGTGAAGGACTGCTGGTTCTGCGCCGTCTGGGGGGTGTTGAGGGTCAGCGTGAAGGGGCCGCCGGGTCCAACGAATCCGAAGCCGTGGTTTCCGGGGGGCACCTGCTGGACGCTCAGTTGGGCGTCAGAGGTCTCGTCCATGGCATCACCGTTGGGCCCGTTCTCGGCGCCGTTGCCGTCCGTGGCCGTTTGCATGATGGTGATGCTGGCGAGCGCGGTGTTGACGAAGACGCAGTCGACCGCGCCGCCCAGCGGCCCGATGGTGATCGTGGCGCTGGCCGTGGCCTGGTCCTCGACGGCCGTGGCGTTGCCGAACGTCTCGCAGTCGACGAAGTCGAATACCCATCCCAGTGGCAACTTGCTGAGGTCCTCACTGACGGTGTAGGGCCGGACGTGGCGTCGACTTCAAAATGCGTGGAGTCCGGAATCCAGCTGGTGAGTGGATCGAGCTGCAGGTTGAAGCCCACTAAGGGCATGGGGCCCGCGGTGAAGGGGAAGACCGCGGGGCTCTGGCCGGCGGGGTCGAGGGCGTTGAGGTCGACGAGGTTGGTGACGTCCTTCGAGATCCAGATCTCGCCGAAGGGATCGAACGGGAAGTCGATCCAGAGGGCGAAAAGGGGGCCGCCGGGCGGGAAGACGGGATCGCCGCCACTACTAGAGCCGGGGAAATCTACTGTCACGGGGACGTAGGTGAAGAACGGCCAAATGTGGAACATCAGGAACTGAGCGGCGGACAGCTCGCCGGTCTGCGCGGTGTCGTCGAGGAGGACCTCTACGCGGAACTGCCCGGCGACCCAGTTTCCGAGGGCGTTGATGAAGGGGCTGACCGTGATGGTGACGCCGTTGAGAGTGCCGGTGGCGCTGCCGGTGAAGACGTCGGGCTCGTCAGCTTCGAAGGTGATCTCGAGTGTGTCGTCACCCACCTCTACGGCAACCCCGGCGGTGAGCAGGGGGCTGAGCTGTCCGAAACCGGAGACAGGAGCGCGCATGATGAGGGGGCGGAGGCTTGGGTCGGCGTCGATCTCGGCGTTGGTTTTGTCGAGCCACAGGCTGGGGTTGTCCTCGTTAATCCAGTACTGATCGACGGTCTGCGCGGAGGTCGATCCAGGGAGGATCAGGATCGCGAAGACCACGGCGAGGACGGCCATGGGCAGGGTGGTCAGGAGTGCGAGTCGAGGCGTGTGGAGTTCACCTATCAGCGTAAATAGCCAGCACCACCAGATACAGCAGCTAGGTTAGCGCGGCGCCGGCGTTGGATCGCACTACTTATGTCCCAGCGCTTCAGCCTGGTGTGACGCAGCGGCGATTCCGGGCCGGAAGGAGACCGCAAGGGGGCAACGAAGGGCCTCGACGGGAGCGGCCAGACTGCGGGCCTGGCGACTGAAGGCCTGGCGACTCAAGGGAGGTACGCATGCGGTGGCCGGCGACGGTGGGGGTGGAGGGGAGGGGCGGGAGGGGGCAGGGATCGGCGATCGGGGGGAGCGCAGGGTGGGGGCTAGCGGCCGTGGAAGGTGGGGGGGCGTTTTTCGACGAAGGCTTGGACGGCTTCTTTGTGGTCGGCGGTCATGCCGGTGCGCCACATGCGGTCGGCTTCCATGTCGAGGGCGGTCCAGACATCAGTGTGGAGGGCGCGGTTGAGATTTTCTTTCATGTAGCCCTGAGCGATGGGGGGGCCGGCGGCGATGCGCCGGGCGAGATCGAGGGTCTTTTCCTGGAGGTCGTCAGCGGGGAAGACGTGGTTGACGAGGCCGATTTTAAGGGCGCGGTCGGCGCGGACGCGGTCGGCGGTGTAGTAGAGCTCGCGGGCGTGGGCGGTGCCGACGATGTTGGTGAGGAACCAGGTGCCGGCGTGATCGCCGGAGAAGCCGACGTTGCGGAAGGCGGTGGTGAGGAAGGCGTCGTGGGCCATGGTGCGGAGGTCGCAGGCGAGGGCGAGGGAGAGGCCGGCGCCGGCGGCGGGGCCGGGGAGGGCGGCGATGGTGGGCTTGGCGAGGTCGTAGAGGGCGCCGGTGCTCGCGCGCTGGGTGCGCTTGAGTCCGCGGACGCGCTCTTCCAAGGGGGCGCCGGCGGACTTTGCACCTTGGGCGAAGCCTTTGACGTCGCCGCCGGCGCAGAAGGCTTTGCCGGCGCCGGTGATGACGATGCAGCCGACGTCGTTGTTGTCGGCGAGGGCGGGGAGGAGGGCGGCGAAGGCGTCCATCATTTCGGCGGACTGGGCGTTGCGGGTGTCGGGGCGGTTGAGGGTGACGAGGGCGACGCGGTCTTCGAGGTGGGCAAGGAGTTCGTTGGTGCCGGTATCGAGGGCGGGCATGGGGGTCCTTTGCGCTGGGGTCTTCGGGTCGGGGGATTGCGGGTCGGGGGAGCGAGAGGAGAAGCCGGCGAGGGCGTCCAGGATGGGGGCGTCGTGGTCGCCGGTCCAGGCGACGAGGTTGAAGCCGGGCAGGAGGGCGACCTCGCGGGCGGGAAGCTGGGCGGCGGATAGTTGGGCAGGGCTTAGTTGGGCTGGGGTTCGTTGGGCGGGGGCGAGTTCGCCGTTGGGTTCGGGCAGGCCGGGCTGGTCCCAGGTGGTGGTCTGGGTGGCGAGGAGCCAGACGCCGGCGCCCGCGGGGAGGATGTCGAGGCTGTTGAGGATGTCGGGGCCGGCGGGGGTGAAGGTGTTGAAGGCCTGGCTGGCGGCGTTGAAGGTGTTGACGCTGGCGACGGCGGCCAGGGTGTCGCCGAGGGCGTCGAGGACGGGGGTGTCGGGGCCGAGCCAGGCGACGAGGTTCCAGCCGTCGAGGATGTCGACGGTGTGGCCCGGTGCTGGGGTGGGCTGGGCTGGTCCGTCTTGGGCAGGGGGGTCTTGGGCGATGAGTGGCGTGCCGGGGGCAAAGAGGACGAGCAGGGTGAGGGCGAGGGCGGAGAGGAGCAGGAGGGCCCGGCCCAGGCGGAGACGGGGTGGCTGGCCGGCGCGGGGATGGATACGCGACATGCTGCCCCCTGTTGAGGGGGAGGCTAGCTCGGGGTGGCGGCGGGTACAACGGAGGGGTGAGCGCGCATAGGATCGTGATCGTGGGTGGGCACGGCGACGGCGCGTTGGAAGGGAGCGGTTGATGGCAGTGCGGGATGGGGAGACGGCAGGGTTCGTGACGATGCTGCCGGATCCGTTGTCGGAGCGGCAGGTGCGCCTGCTGACGCGGGCGCGGATGCATGCGGCGGACTTTGAGACACGGGCGGCACGGCACGATCTGGAGGGCAGTTACCCGCTGGAGAACATGGAGGCGATGAAGGCGTCAGGCTACGCGCACATGATCCTGCCGGAGGCCTTGGGTGGGGAGGATGTGTCGCTGCTGGAGTTATGCGCGTGCCAGGAGCAGTTGGGGCAGGGCTGCGCGGGCACGGCGATCGCGGCGAACATGCACTTGTTCACCTTGGGTGCGCTGTTGCTGGACGCGCAGTCCGGGCCCGAAGAGCGGCGTGCGCGGACGGCGGCGGGGCTGCGGATGATCGGGCTACAGAAGCAGATCGTGGCGGGGTCGTTCAGCGAGCACGGGCGGGCGGGGGCATATCTGATGCCGTCAACGAAGGGGCGGCAGGTGCCGGGGGGCTGGGAGATCAGCGGGGAGAAGGGCTACAACTCGAACTGGCCGGCGGCGGATTTAGTGTCGGCGCTGGTGCATCTGGTGGATCATCCGGCCGGGGACGATCGGGTGGCGATCGTCTCGGCGCCGAAGGGAACGCCGGGCCTGGAGAGCGCGGGGCCGTCGAGTTGGGATGTGCTGGGCCTGCGAGCGTCGGGCAGTTACGACGTGGTCTGGGACAAGGTATTCGTGGCGGAGATGCTGATGCCGGAGACGCGGCCGGCGGACGAGTTCACGGAGATGAGTGCGTTCGGGGCGTGGTTCAATCTGACGACGTCGGCGGTGTACCTGGGGGTAGCGCAGGCGGCGGTCGATTGGACGCTGCGATTTCTTCGCGAGCGACGGACGGCGACGGGGGCGCCGGGGACTGGGGGGACGGCGCTGGCGAATCTGCCGGGGCTGCAGTATCAGTTGGGGGAGATGGTGGCGCTGCAGGCGGCGTCGCGGTCGTTGATCCGGACGTCGGCGGAGTCGTGGATGGCGTCGCCGTGGAGTCAGGAGGAGGCGCGGGTGCAGCGGAGTGTGTGCAAGTACGTGACGAGCAATAATTCGGTGCGGGTGGTGATGCTGGCGATGGATGTGGCGGGGGGGCCGGGGCTATATCGGTCGGCGGGGCTGGAGCGCCGATACCGGGATGTGCGGGGGGCGAAAGCGCATCCTCCGTCGGACATGCTGGCGCTGGAGGAGATCGCGAAGGGGACGCTGGGGATTCTGCGGGGGACGGAGCCGCGCTGGGGGTGAGGTGTGTCGTTGTCACCCCTCTCCCCCTCTCCCCTTGAAGGTGGAGCGGGGAGCCGGAAGACGGCCTGCTACCGACCGATCTGAAATTGGAACGCAGTGCGGGCGCGTGGGTGGGCTCGCCAGGAGCGGAGGTTGTGGATTCACGGGGATGGGTGTGGCTGAGCGTTTGCTTTGCTTGGGCAGGATGGGGGTAGGCTCTGGCTATGAGTGAGTCTCCTGCCCGCGCTTGGACGCTGCGTCGGACGATCGCCCCCGCCCGTCTGGAGACGGCGGTGGGGGTGCTGGAGGTGCAGGTGCGCGGGGCGGCGGTGGAGGGATCGCGGCGGATGGGATCGGGGCCCAGGCGGGCGCGGTTTCTGCTCTACCGGATGCGGCCGACGCGGGTGGTGGTGGAACGCGGCGATGGCGGACGCGAGGAGGCAACGGTGCCGGACGTGTGCGGGCAGGTTGAGCGACGAATGTTGGTCATGGGTGGGGTGGTGGCGCTGCTGGCGTTGCTGCTGGAGAGGAAACTGCGGTCATGAGTCAGGATCCGGGCGAGGCGATTCGGGACACGATGAACGGCACGGTGGGGCGGATTCCGTCGATCGCGAACGCGGACGCGGTGGTGGGCCCGGCGCAGGAGAAGAGCGGACGCATTGCGATTCCGTTGGCGTCGGTGTCGGCGGGGTTCGGGCTGGGGATGGGGTCAGGAACGACGGATGCGCAGGAGGGGGAGGACGGGCATGAGGCCCAGCAGGGGGGCGGTGGTGGCGGGGGTGGCGGTGCGAAGGCCCGGCCGGTGGCGGTGATTGAGCTGACGGAGACGGAGTTGAAGGTGCATCAGGTGGTGGACAGCACGCGGATTACGGTGGCGTCGCTGGCGTTGGGGGCCTGGACGGTTTACTGGATCACGCGGACGGTGCGGGTGTTTCGGCGTCGGTAGGGGGGCCCTTACCCCCTAGCCCCCTCTCCCAGGGGGAGAGGGGGAATAGGAGAGTTGATCTCTTTCCCTTCCCTCTCCCCCAGCCCCTCACTCGTATTGGACGGCGTGCAGTCGCGCGCCTGGGGCTTCCCTAGGGGAAGGAAGAGGGGAGCCGCAGGCGCAGGTCGGGGGGGGGAGGGTCGTGGAGGGGGGTGTGCGTCGCGGGACCCCCTCGCCGGCAGCCCCTCTCTCGTATTGGACGGCGCGCGGTCGGGCGCGTGGGGCTTCCCTAGGGGAAGGGAGAGGGGAGCCGGAGGGGGGCGTTCTTCAGGGAGGGGGAGTTGGGGGGGAAGAGGGCGTTTGGGGCGTTCCTTCTCAATGGGTCGTTGGGAGCGGGCGGAGGTTAGTCGGCGCGGGTGGTTTGGAGGGGGACGAGACCGCTCGCGATTTCGTCGAGGGGGCCGAGGTGATAGTTGAGGCTGGGGTCCCAGAGCATGAAGCCGGAGGCGCCGGCGCGGACGCTGGCGTCGATCTGTGCGGCGACTTCGATGCCGCCGTAGAGGAGCTTCTGGGCTTGGTAGTCGTGGAAGTCCTGTAGCCAGGGACGGACGACGATGTTGTAGCCGTCGAGCCGCTGGACGGCAGCGGTGACGCTGGCGAGGACGATGGTGAATGGATCCGCGGGGGGATAGGCGACGCCGAACCAGCCGGCGGACCAGGTGCTGGGGTAGACCATGGGGGAGTAGTAGTCGAGGAAGGGGGCCATCTCTTCCAGCACTTGGCCGATGCCGTCGTCGTGGTCAATGATCGTGGTTTGGCCGAAGGTGTCGATGGAGATGGCGGCGCCGACCGTGTGCAGGGCCAGCGCGGCTTCGGCGGCGAACTGGGCGATGATGGCGGAGCGCTGGGCCTGGGTGACGCGGGTGCGCAGTTCCATGCTCTCGGTGGGCAGGCGGACGTAGTCGAACTGGATTTCCTCGAAATAGGGGGCGGCGTTGACGCCGATTTCGATGTTGTGGCGGCGGGAGAGGTCGTGGAAGGGGTCGGTCCAGGCAAGGTCGATGCCATCGCGGAAGATGCTGCCGTCGAAGTCGCGGATGGCGGTCTCTGGGTGGCCGTGGGCGAGCCAGCCGTCGAGGAAGGTGACGACGCGGGCGATGCGGTAGACGCCTAAGGCTTGGAGGTCGTCCAGGAAGCCTTCGACGTCGGTGAAGGTGTCGCGGACAGACCCCACCATGCCGATGGAGGTGGCGTTGGCGACGAGCGGCAGGACTGATCCGCCTTCGTCTTTGACGTCGATGACGATGGCGTCGATGGTGCGGGCCCGGGCGAGGCCGAGAGCCCATTCGAGGGTGCTGGGATTGCGGAGCTGGTCGTAGGGGAGATAGATCGCGCGGACGTTGAGGGGCTGGGCGAAGGCGACGACGTAGTCGGAGGTGGTGACTTCACGGATGACCTTGTAGCCGGGGGCGACGATGCTGACCTGGTTGGTACGGGTGGAGGCCGGGATGGTGAAGCGGCCAAACTCGTCGGCCTGGACGGTGCCGATGCCGGTGCCGATGTGGGCGCGGGGGATGCGCTCCAGGCGACCATCGCGCCAAGTGACGACGATGCCACGCTGGGTGCGCGGGATGCTTTGCAGGGCGACGTCTTGCTGGGCCACCCGCGGTGGCTGGGCCGCGTGTGTGGCCGGTGCGGGGGGGGCGAAGGAGCGGGACGAGATCTCACGCGGGACGCCCGTGCTGAGGAGGGCGGCGGTGATCACCAGCAGGAATGCGAACGTCGCGACGATGCGAGTCATGCAGCGCTGTCCCCGATCGACCCCGTGTGATCATTGTTCGCAGGACGGAGGCGTTCCGTCAATGGACAAGCGGGTCTGATCCGGTCTTTGGGGATGGAAATACTTCGATCGCGGGCGTGGGGGATATGTTACGTCAACGAACACCTGGCGGGGGCGTGTCGAGGGGGGTGGGCTCGGCGGCGGCTTTGAGATTGGCGAGGCCCTGGGTGACGGCGAGCATGTGCGGTGTGAGGCCACGCCCGAAGGTGATGATGTTGGCGAGCGCGTGGCGCATGCCGTAGGGCACGACGGTGACGGCCACTTCGGTGTGAGGGAGGTTGGGCTGGCCGACGTCTGGGCGCAGGGGGGTGAGTTGGTAGTCGTAGCGGACGCTGAGGCCTCGGCCAAGGCGGATGTCGACGACGAGGGTGCGGGGAGGCTCCTGGCGGACGATCTCGGCGCGGCCGCTGTCGACGCCGAGGTGGACTTCGTCGAGTAGGAGGCGCCAGATTTCGTGCTGGGGGGATTGGATGGCGAAGGCGCGTTCGTTCTTGCGGTCCGGTCGCGCGGGGTCGGGTTCGGGGGGGCGGGGCTCGCTCATGGGTGGAGGGTAGCGGGGAGGGGGAGGGGGAGGCGGGGCTGTCGAGGGGCACAGGATGTGTGGGATCGACGCGGGGCCCCCCTCACCCCCTCACCCCCTCTCCCGGGGGGAGAGGGGGAATTAGGAAATGGGGTTGTTTCCCCTTCCTCTCACCCCCAGCCCCTCTCTCCTTCCCCCAGGGGAAGGAGAGAGGGGAGCCGGATTGGGAAGCCGACAATCCCCCGGGGGGGGTGAGGCGCAGGATGCGGGGTG
>QGNQ01000030.1 GCA_003228175.2 Chloroflexota bacterium | reverse complement strand
GAGCCCCCGTCGCCGGCCCTGGACAATCACCGTCCCATACCCCCCTACCCGAGGCCCTCAGATCGCGCTGGCGGCGTTTTCTCGTGGGGGGTGGCCATCTCTCCACTCTCGAACGAACCGCCGATCACCCGAAGCGGGCGCTACACGGTTCCGTGTAGACTCCACCATGAGGAACGAGGGCACGCAGATCGCCATGACCAGTCGCAAACCGCGCAACGTCGTATCTGGTACGAAGCGGGCACCGCCCCGGGCCGGCCGTTCGCAGCAGGACGGGCCGGTCCGCGAGTGGAAGGCGCGCTTCATCGACGCGATGACCCGGTCGCTCAGCATCCGTGCCGCGTGCGAGGTCGCCGGCGTCAGTCGGCGGACTTACAACGAGACGCGCGCCAAAGACCCCGACTTCGCGGAAGCGGTGGACGAGGCGCGGTTGTCCGTGTTGGACGACGTGGAGGCGGCCCTGGTCGCCAAGGCCAAGGAGGGCGAGTATCGCCACGCGATCGCGGTGCTGGAGCGGTACGACCCGGCCTGGCGCAAGCGCCGCGATCCCCGACAGGCCGAGCCCCCCCTCGTCTTCAAGCTGCAACTCGGCAACCGGACGCTGCCCCCCGAGGACGACGGGGTGGACGATCGCGGAGTTGACGACAGTCTTGACGACAACGACGACGGCCTGCCCCGCCGCTGAGCGACGACGGGCGTCAAGGAAGTCCCCGGTACGACTGCACACGACGAACGACGACCCTTGTGAGGGGGATTAGGAAACCACTGCTCTATCCGCTGAGCTACGGGGGGAGAAGCCCAAGTTTACCGGGTTCCTCGACCTCCCCCACGATCGACGCCAGACGCCACCGATCTCATAGCGACGACCGTCGAACGCGTGTGTTAGCCTCCCCGCCGTTCGCCCGCTGAGGCAGGGGCACGTGAGGGGCAGGTCATCCATGGGTGTTCGCACGCGAGTCGCGCGAAGCAGCGTCGTCCTCGGACTCCTCGCCGTCTTCGCGCTGGGCGTCACGCAGCCAGCGCCGGCCGCGGCCCAGGAGGAAGAAACGCTCTACGCCCCCTGGACCTTGATCGCAGTCAGCCAGGGCGGACCAGTCGAGGAAGTCTTCGACAACGCCGCCACCGACGCCGTCTTCGCCTGGAATACAACCCGTGGCGCATTCGACACTTGGCGGCGCGGCCTCCCCGCAGGCCTCAACACCCTGCCCCGAATCGCCGACGGTCAAGCCGTTTGGGTCCTGTCCAGCCAGCCCCACTCCATCACCCAAGCCCCCTTCGCCGGCGCGCAGCAGATCGCCTTGGTCGGCGGCTGGACGATGGTCGGCTGGACCGGCGCAACCACCCCGGCTGCCGCCGTGGCCGAGATCCTGGGCGCTGCCATCGTCTTCGCGTACGACGGCCCCACGCAGGCCTTCCAGCGCTACGACGCGAACGGACTCGCGATCCTCAACTCGCTCGCACAGGTGGAGCAGGGCGCAGGGCTCTGGGTCTTCCGCGCGGCCGCGGGCGCCGCCACGATTCCCGCCGCAGTGCCCCTGATCCCCGACCCCGCCGCCGCGACGACGGGTCTGGCCGTCTCACTGCCGGACCGCTGGGCCTCCCAGGCCACACCCGACGTCTACATCGCGGCGGAAACAGCAGGGGACCTGGACGCCGCGCAAGCGCCGCTCGGCACGCGCCTGATCGCGGAGCGCGTCCCCAACGCCCCCCTAGACCCCGCCGCCGTCGCGGCGGATTTCTTCGCCGCGTTGGATCCGTAGGGCCCGCCCCTAACGCTGCAGGAGCCGGCGGCCGCCAGCGTCGGCGGTGCTTCGGGCGCGTCGGTGACGCTGGCGGAGGGCGCGGGCGACGCCGCTCTGGTCACCCGCTACCTCATACTGCTATCGACCGACGGCACCGTCTGGGCGATCCGGCTGCAAGCGCCGCTCGCACAGTGGCCCGCGAGCGAGGCCACTCTCGACGCGATCTTGGCGAGCGTCGCGTTCCAGGCGCCGGGTGTTGCGGTCTCGCAGACCCCGGACCCCCGCAACATCACCTTGGAGGGATTCGTAGGGGCCTCCTCAACCTTCAGCAGCTCGTTCCTGGCCAGCCGCGCGGTGGACAACGACACCGGGACATCGTGGTTCTCGTCCGGTCCAGGACCCAACGGCACCAGCACCTTCACCTGGGAGGCGCGCGAGGACTTCCATATCACGCGGGTGGAGATTTTCGGGAATGGCCTGCACGACAACCCCAGCTTCCGATTGAGTTTTGGCTTTCGCACCGTTGAGGTCCGTCTTTTGGACGCGACGGGCAACCTCGTCGTCTCACAGACCGGCAGCGGCCTGGGTGGTGACACCTTCACCTTCAACGACACCGCACGGACCGTGCAGCTCGTCTTCAGCGGGCATCAGAGCACAACCTGTGGCGGCTTCGCAGAACTCGATGTGTTTGGCTACGAGCCTCAGACTGCCGTTGAGCCGCCACCAGACGATCCGGGGCAGGGCGAGGATCCGGCGGCGCAGGAGCTGGCCGACTTGATCGACTCGTTGGATGAGCGGGATCGGGACGCCTACAACGCCAACATCCAGGACTTTGCCCTCGATCTGACGGCGGACCAGGCCGGCCAATTCTTACTGGCACGCAGATCGGCAGAGGACGCGATGCTCGAAACCCTGGACCAGTGGGCATCGGCAGTCTCGGAGCAAGTCGTCGATTCCTATGGTGGCGAGAGCCATATCCGACAGCGTATCGCCGCCATCGCTCGTGGAGTGGGCTACGCCGCGGTCGACAACGCGAACGGTTCGTCCCGCTTCCCGATCATGCTGGCCCTCTTTCCTGGCGATCGGGCGCTGACTAAGATCAGACCGGACTCCACGGAGGCACTGATAGACCTGCTGTTGCTCGTGGATCCCAATCCACAAGCAAGCTCCTGAGGTCGGTCGCCCCCGCGTCCACTGATCCACAACAAGACATCGGGCGTCGGGCGCACCCCGATGTCCCCCCGGCCCACCACCCCCAGGCCGCCCGCATGCCCGGCGACTCCGGCTCCACCCTCCCCGGGCCCAGCGGGCGCGAGCCGGATCACATCCTGCGTCCCCGCTCGACCCGCGCCACCGATTCGATTCCGATCGCCGTTTCGGGCAGACTGACACCAACGCGTGCTGAGGCACATCATCGGGCGGACGGAGGCAGGTCATGAAATTCGGACTGCGCTACTGCAACACGGGCCGCTTTACCGACCCGGTCAACGCCGTCGAGTTGCTCCAGGCGGCCGAGCAAGCGGGCTTCGACTCCGCCTGGACGATCGAGCACACTGTCGTTCCCGGCGGCTACGAGTCGGTCTACCCCTACGCGGATTCCGGCCGCCTGCCCGGCCGCGAGGCGGACTTCGTCCTCCCGGACCCGCTCATCTGGCTGGCCTACGTCGCCTCGGCCACCCGCACGATCAAACTCGGCACCGCGATTCTGATTCTGCCCCAGCACAACCCCGTGATCACCGCGAAGCAAGTCGCGACGCTTGACGCCCTCTCCGGGGGGCGCGTCTTGCTCGGCATCGGAGTCGGCTGGCTCAAGGAGGAGTTCGACGCGATCGGTGCACCCTTCGCGGACCGCGGCCGCCGCACCGACGAGTACGTCGCGGCCATGCGTGAGCTCTGGTCCTCCTCGGCGCCAACCTTCCGTGGCGAGTTCGTCGAGTTCGAGAACGCGTACTGCAACCCCAAGCCAGTGAACGGCGCCGTGCCCATCATCGTGGGCGGAGACACCAAGCTGGCCGCGCGCCGCGCTGGCCGCCTTGGCGATGGCTACCTGCCGGCCCGGGGAGCGAACCCCGAGATGATCGAGCTTGCGCGTCGTACTGCAGAGGAGCACGGCCGCGACCCCAACGCCTTGGAGATCAGCACCAGCCTCCCGGACGACTTGGCCGAGATCCCCGCGCTCGCCGCCGCGGGCGTCCATCGTCTCCTCGTGCCCGTGACCGCCGCGGCCGGCCTCCAGGCCGTCGTCTCGTCACCGGACGACGCGCTCGCCTTCCGCACCACCATCGAGCGCTACGCCGACGCCTGATGCCCCTCTGCAGCGACGCACCCCCTCACGGAGCGCGCACGCCCTGACGGCGCGCGCATCGCGTGGCCTGACCGCGCCCCGCTTCCCGGGCGCTCCTCCGTCCCCGCTCGACCACCCCTAGACTGCGCGCATGCCCGACGACTCGGCTGCTGCCCTCCGCGACGGCTTCCTCCACGATGGGCCCGCCCGGGCCACCACCACCCTCGTTCTCGCGCACGGCGCCGGCGCCCCCATGGACCACCCCTTCATGCAGGCCGTCGCCACGGGTCTCGCGGCCGCCGGCATCCACGTGCTGCGCTTCGAGTTCCCCTACATGCAGCGCCGCCGCGCTGAGGGCGTCCGCCCCGGCCCCAATCGACCGGACCTGCTGGAGCAGCACTGGCGCAACGTGGTCGCCGCCACCTCCGCCCAGGCGCTATTCATCGGCGGCAAGTCCATGGGCGGCCGCATCGCCACCATGGTGGCAGACGAACTCGGCGTCAGCGGCTGCGTCTGCCTCGGCTATCCCTTTCACCCCGCCGGCAAGCCCGATCGACTCCGCACCGCGCATCTGCACTCACTTACCACCCCCACCCTGATCTGCCAGGGCGAGCGCGACGCACTGGGCCGTCGTGAGGAGGTCGAGAGTTACCTGCTCTCGGACGCCATCCAAATGCAATGGCTGTCGGACGGCGACCACTCGCTCAAGCCGCGCAAAGCCTCGGGACGCACGCAAGCGGACAACCTCGCCGCCGCGATCGACGGCATCGTCGCCTTCATCCGCGCCCACGAGTGACCCAGCCAAGCGCGCGCCGGTTACTCCAGGCTGAAGGGCGGGTAGCGGTCCGTCGTCAGCAGCCAGCCGTACGCCATCACGCGCAGAGTCCAGCGATTGACGCCAACCACAAAGTCGAACAACCCGCGCGGGTAGCGTCCCGTGATCAGAATCGCGAACCAGGCGATAAACGTGACAACGAATAGGGCGAACCAGAGGAACGCCAGCACGATGTAGTGCGGCAGCAGCAGCAGCCACTTGACCAGCGGCAGCCAGCGGTTCAGGTCCGCCTCCGCATCGGGGTAGACCAGCCCCAGATCGACACGCTGCGCCTCGTCCGTCGACGGATACTCGTCAACCAGCAAGCCCAGGTACGCACCAAACCGGGTCGTAAAGCGCGTCAATTCCAGGTTGAAGTCGAATCACCAGCGCGGATATTTGCGACGGAAGAGGATCATCAACAGCGTCGGCAAAATAATCGTGCTCGTGCTGTACACAAGCACCTCGTAGAGGATCATTATCGGGATCACCGTGAACAGCCGGAAGAACGTCGTCAGCCGGTTCCGCGGCTCCTCCGGGTAGGCAATCTCCAGGCTTGCCGGATACGCGTCCAGGTTCGCATTGGCCATTGCTGGCTCCTTCCGCTCGCCGACTCCGGCGAGACGCGAATCGATTATGGCCGCCGCGCGAACCAGAAGGCAACGGCCCCGCACCGGAGATCCGGACGAGGCCGTGAGTGGTCTGGTGGAGATAGGGGGACTCGAACCCCCGGCCTCGGCGTTGCGAACGCCGCGCTCTCCCAACTGAGCTATATCCCCGGGGAATCACCCTGGAACCGACGCGAGGCGTCGCTCCAGGCACGTTTTTCAGGCTACTCAGCCCCCTCACTGTCGGTCAATTCGGGCGCCGGCTCACTTTCGGCCTCGGCCTCCACCGACATCGCCGCATCCCCATCCACTGGCGCCAAACTCACCGGCGCCGATGTCGACGCCGCCGCCCCGTCCAGCCCCGCTGGCAGATCGACGACGATCCGCTGCCCCTCCACGTCGACCGACAGCACCACGTCGCGCAGTGCCGGGATCAGTAAATCCTTCTGCCCCGATCGCGCCACCACGTACACGTCGTTTGCGCCCGGCGTCAGCACCTCGCGGATCGTGCCCACCGACGCCCCATCCGCGTCGACGACCGCGCAGCCCTCGATCTGATCGATGTAGTACTCCCCCTCGGCGAAGTCCGGCAGATCGCTCTCGGGCACCTCCACCAGCGCGCCGCGCAACGCCTCCGCGGCGTTCACGTGCCCCACGCCCTGCAGCGCGACGAACACGCGGCCCTTCTGCCAGCGGCTCGATCGCACGCGGCGCTCCGCGCCCCGCACGAACACCAGCGCGTCCGCAGCGAAGCGCTCGGGGAAATCAGTCAGAGGCAGAATCTTGATCTCGCCGCGCAGTCCAAACGGGCGCTCCACGCGGCCGATCGCGCGGAAGCCTTCTCGCGGCTGGGGAACGGGGGGACGGCGCGCACCGCGCAGTGGCATGAGCCGCCTCCGGCAGGGGCAGGATCCAGCGAGCTAGCGAATCTCGAGCTGGACGTCCGTGTCGCGCAGGTCGCCGCTGACCGAGAGCAGCGTGCGCATCGCGTTGGCAATGCGACCCTCTTTGCCGATCACCCGACCCATGTCCTCCTGATCGACCTCCAGGCGCACCGTCACGCGATCGCCACGACCACGCTGCGTCACCTGGACGGCCTCCGGGTCATTCACCACCCACTTAGCGATGTACTCCACGAGTTCCTGCATGGGTTAGGCGTCGCTTTCCGCTGCGGCCGCCGCGGCCGTGGCCGCCGCGATCGCGGCCCGCTTCGCGTCCGCCTTCTTGCTCCGCGGCTTCGCCACCAGCGGCTCCATCAGCCCTTGCCGGGCCAGCAGCCGATGCACCGTGTCCGACGGCTGCGCACCCTTCGACAGCCAGTAGGAGACACGCTCCTCCTTCACCGTCAGCGTGGCGTCCTCCACCAGCGGGTCGTATTGCCCCAAAATTTCTTGGAAGCGCCCGTCCCGTGGCTTCGTCGATTCCGCCACCACCAGGCGGTAGAACGGGCGCTTGCGGCGCCCGTGTCGGGCAAGTCGCATTTTCAGCATCAGTGTCTCCTTGGGTCGCTGCGCCGCCGTCCTGGCGAAGTCGCTAGCGACGCGCCCCGACCAGCAGCTGATCCATCCGACCGCCGGCCATGGCCTTCATCATCTTGCGGGCTTCCTTGAACTGATTCAACAGCTGGTTCACGTCTTGAATCGTCGTGCCGCTGCCGCTGGCGATTCGCCGGCGACGGCTGCCGTTGAGGATATCCGGTTTCCGACGCTCATCGGGCGTCATCGAGGAAATGATCGCCTCAACTTTCGAGAAGAAATCGTCGTCCAGTTCGTCCACGTTCAGCTGCTGCTTGATGTTGCCCATACCCGGGATCATGCCCAGCAACTGGCTGATCGACCCCATGTTCTGGACCTTCTTGAACTGCTCAATGAAATCGTCGAGCCCAAAGCTACCGTCCGCCATGCGCTGCTTCAGCTTCTTTGCGTCCTCGTCGCCGAACTCCTCTTTGGCCTTTTCCACCAATGAGGCCATGTCACCCTGGCCCAGAATGCGCGATGCCAGCCGGTCCGGGTGGAACGGCTCCAGTGCGTCGGCCTTCTCACCCGTGCCCAGGAACTTGATCGGGGCGCCGGTCACGGCCCGGATCGAAAGCGCCGCGCCGCCGCGGGCGTCTCCGTCCATCTTCGTCAGAATCACACCCGTGATGTTGACAGCCTCGTGGAACGCCTGGGCGGCGCTGACCGCGTCCTGCCCCGACATCGCGTCCGCCACCAGCAACACCTCGCTGGGCGAGAACGTCCGTTCCAGTTCGCGAATCTCCTCCATCATCACTTCGTCAATGTGCAGCCGCCCCGCCGTGTCGACGATGACGATCGGCGCGCCAATCTTCGACGCATGCTTCAGGCCGTTGGCCACGATCTCGCGTGGCGGACTCTCGGCGCCCTGCTCATAGACCGCGATATCGAGCTGCTTGCCCAGCTGCTTCAGTTGCTCGATCGCCGCCGGCCGGTACACGTCCGCCGCGATCAGCAGCGGACGGTCCCCACCCCGGCGCAGGCGCACTGCCAGCTTCGACGCGGTCGTCGTCTTGCCCGCCCCTTGCAGCCCCACCAGCATGATCACCGTCGGCGGCTGCGACGAACGATGCAGCTTCGGCGACTCGCCGCCCAACAGCGTTACCAACTCCTCGTTGACAATGTTGATCACCAACTGCGTTGGCGTCGTACTGCGCAGCACCGCATCCGTTAGCGCGCGCGCGCGCACCGTCTTGATGAAGTCCTTCGCGACTTTGTAATTAACGTCCGCCTCAAGCAGCGCCATGCGGATCTCCCGCAGCGCCTCATCCAGGTCCTTCTCGGTCAGCGTGCCACGACGCCCCAGTCGCCCGAAGGCCCCCTGCAGCTTGTCGGTCAGATTCTCGAACATGCCACCCAGTCTACGCCCGCCGCCCCACCCCGACTATGCAGCCGCACCCCAGCGAACACCGGCGACGGCCCCCAGCTGGGCAACAATCCCCTCGCGACAATCCCAGCGCGACTATCCGCTCACGACAACCCCAGTGCTACAACCCCAGCGCCGCCATCCGCGTGCACAGGTCACCCACGCGCACGCTGTAGGCCCACTCGTTGTCGTACCACGACACCACTTTCACCTGCGTGCCCTCCATCACCATGGTGCTCAGCGCATCCACGATCGAGCTGGCCGGGTGCGACTTGAAGTCGCTGCTCACCAGCGGCTCAGTCTCCACCGCGAGAATCCCGTACAGCGGCGACTCGCGGTCCTCGGCCACTTTCGTGAACGCGGCGTTGATCTCCTCGGCGCTGGTCGCGCGCTCCGCGTTGATGGTCAGGTCCACCACAGAGACCGTGCCCGTGGGCACGCGGTAGGCCATGCCGTTCAGTTTGCCGTCCAGATGCGGCAGCACCCGGCCCACCGCTTTGGCGGCCCCGGTGCTCGTCGGGATGATGTTCAACCCCGCCGCCCGCGCCCGACGCAGGTCAGAGTGCACCGTGTCCAGGATCACCTGGTCGTTCGTGTAAGCGTGGATCGTCGACATGATGCCGGACTTGATGCCCACCGTGTCGTCCAGAACCTTGGCCAGGGGCGCCAGACAGTTCGTTGTGCAGGAGGCGTTCGAGACGATGTGATGCTTCGCCGAGTCGTACTGATCGTCATTGACCCCCAGCACGATCGTCAGATCCTCATTGATCGCCGGCGCTGAGATCACCACCTTCTTCGGCCCGTGGTTGAGATGCGCGCTGGCCTTGCTCGCGTTCGTGAAGATGCCGGTCGACTCGATCACGATCTCCACGCCGTAGTCGCCCCAGGGGATCTGGCCCGGGTCGCGCTCCGCCAGCACCGCGATCCGCTGCCCATCAATGAGCAGGCCTCCATCCTCCACGCTGACCGTGCCGGGATAGCGTCCGTAGTTGCTGTCGTACTTGAACAGATGGGCGTTCGTCGCCGTGTCGGTGAGGTCGTTCACCGCCACGACTTCCAGGTCGTCGCGGTGGTAGTCCATGATGCCCTTGAGCACCTGCCGGCCGATCCGGCCGAAGCCGTTGATGCCAATCTTTGTCGTCATCTCGCGGATCCCTTTCGTTCGACGGTCCTGTCGCCCTGAACCCCATCCGCGTTCCGACACGGCTCAGCCGATCCGAGCCTCGCCCATCCCCATCTGGCGGGCAAGACGGAGAGCGAACAGAACCGGCCCAATCTGGGGGAATTTCCTCACGCACCGCACCGGCTAGAGCAAGATCCGTTGTGGGGCCCCGGACGGCTGCCGCCGAAAGCCGCTGATCAGCAAGCGCTGGCGCCGCTCCCGGGCCACCCATTCCGCCCGGCATCGATCAGGCCGCGCCAGCAGCGACTCCCCCTCCCGGGCCAGCGTTTGAAAGCGCTCACGCTCGGCCGCCCCCACCGCGAACAGCCCGCGCCCCACGCCGAATCGCGTCTGCCGTCCCAGCAGCACCATCAGCCAGCCTGACAGAAGCTGCGCCCAGCCCAGATGAAAGCTGCGATCGCCCCAATGCACCAGGACCCGCTGCTGGTTCGACTCTGACGCCGTCAGCAGCATCGACGCCCCGAAGTGCGGCCGCGCCAGCTCGGAAGCGGCGCGATAGACGCCCCCCAACTCCTCAGCCATCGCCAACTGCTGCCCCGCCATGTACTGGCCCATGCCCCACTCGCTCGCCGCGTACTCCGCGTCGTGCTGCGCGAATTCGCGAAGGTACGTCTCGAACTCCTCGAACTCGCTCCCCACGATCGCCTGCTCGGCCCCCAGCAGCTCCAAGCTCGAGCGGATCAACGCCGGAACGGGCGCGTAGTTCGCCCAGGCCACCATCCGCCAGACCTCCAGGGCGATCGCGTCGACGCGCGACCAGAGCAGCAGCGCCGCCGCGTAGCGGTGGTTCCGATACTGGCTGCCCGTGCTGTCCCGCACGATCTGTCGTTGCAGCGTCAGGCTGCTCCCGATCCACCGCGACTCCACGCCGCACGCGAAGCCGAATTCGCGGAACGCGTCTCGAATCAGACGCGGCTGGGCATCGTCCGGGGCATCCAGCGACGGATCCCCGTCCGGTACCGTCACCGGCGAGACGCGCTGCCGTGGCGCATCCTCAGGCATTCGGCTCTCCCAGTGCCGGAGCCTCAATCACCGCCAGCAGCGACGACATCCGTGTCCGCTGCGCATCCACCCAGGGGCCGTCCGGGTGCCAGTCCCAGAACTCGCGCACGGCCTCCAGCAGCGCCCACACACCCTCGCCGAGCTCGGCCAGACGTGCGCAGCGCTCCGCCACATCCTCCGCGCACCACAGCAGCGGCCGCCGATCGAGATCTTGCGCCGCCTGGGTCAGCGCCCGCACCCGGCGCGTCGACGTGTCCATCGGTGTCCCGCGATCTTGCAGCAGCGCCCGGTAGGCTCGGATCTCCGGCGAATCGGCGAGCAGCGGCGGCGAACGGTCCGGCGGCGGCACCGCTTCCGGTCCCTCGTAGCGGGGCAAGCTGGCCACAGCCGCGCGCCAGACCACGGCCGCCAGCGTTCGGCTGCAGGAGTACGCGGCCGGCCCGCCGTTGCCGCTCGCCCACCAGTCCGATAGTGCCCCCGCAGCAGTCACGCTCACGACTCCCCATCCGGATGTTGCGTCGCCGCGCTGCGGTCCAGCGCCTCCAGGACCGGGTCGTCGCGCAGCCAGTTCTCAAAGTCGGACTGCGGCCCCAGCGTCGTCGTCGCCCGCAGGATCGCCCGCCCGTGCACCATGTCGTGCTTGCTCCAGCGCTCCAGCCACAGCCGCAGCGGCACCGACCCCGCCGAGCGTCGGGCCTCCCCAGGGAACCAGACCGCCCGCCGCAGCTCCTTCTCCGGCAGTCGGCTCAGCAGCGTCAAGCAGTCCGACCGACGCTGCGTCATCTCCCCCACGAGCGAGAGACGGGACCGGCCCACCCGCATCCGCACCTGCTGCGCGTTCCACGCATCCGCGTCCTGATCGTCGTCCGACGGCGGCGGCGCGACCCCGGGCGCAAGCTGATGCAGCGCCACTTGGTCGTAGCTCGCGAGGTGCGCCACATGGTCGCCAATGCACCACGCGTCCCGCTCCGCACGATCCTTGAACCGCGTCTCCACCGCCAGGCATAGCGCCGCGAACATCGCGCGGTTGGCCTCCAGTTCCTCCAGCAGTCGAGTGATCGCCGCGTTCGACACCGTGGGACTCCTCTGCACCTCGGTACGCCGGCGAGCGCGGACCGTCGCTTACGCCGGCGCAAGCCGCAGCGATTGTCGGATCGCGGTGTGCCCCGGATAGATCGCCGCATCCGCCAGCTCGTCTTCGATCGCCAGCAGGCGGTTGTACTTCGCCACGCGCTCCGAGCGCGCCGGCGCCCCCGTCTTGATCAGGCCAGAGTTGGTCGCCACCGCCAGATCCGCGATCGTCGTGTCTTCGGTCTCGCCCGAACGATGGCTGATCACAGTCGTCCAGCCCGCCCGCTGCGCCAGCGACACGGCCTCCAGCGTTTCCGTCAGCGTGCCGATCTGGTTCGGCTTGATCAGGATGCTGTTCGCCGACCGCTCTGCGATGCCCCGGCGCAGCCGCTCCGAGTTCGTGACCAGCAAATCGTCCCCCACGATCTGGGCCTGTTCGCCGATCGCACTCGTCAGCGCCGCCCAGCCCGTCCAGTCGTCCTCCGCCATGCCGTCCTCAATCGACACGATCGGGTACTTCCCCACCCAGTCCGCCCACAGCCCCGCCATCTCCGCGGACGAAAGCCGTCGGCCTTCCCTCGCCAAGTCGTACTGCCCGTCGACAAACAACTCCGTGGCCGCCGGATCGAGCGCGATCGCGATGTCGGCTCCGGGCTGATACCCGGCCCGCGCGATCGCTTCCAGGATCAGCTCCACCGCTGCCTCGTTGCCTCCCAGCGCAGGAGCGAAGCCCCCCTCGTCGCCGACAGTCGTGCCCAGCCCGCGCTCCCGCAGCAGCGTCTTCAGCGCCCCATACACCTCCGCGATCGCGCGCAGCCCCTCGCGAAAGCTGGCGGCGCTCAGCGGCATCACCATGAACTCCTGGAAGTCGGTGCTGTCCTCGGCGTGCTTGCCGCCGTTCAGGATGTTCGCCATCGGCACCGGCAGCGTGCGCGCCATCGGCCCGCCCAAATACCGGTACAGCGGCTCGCCCAGCTCCGCGGCGGCCGCGTGCGCGCAGGCCAGCGACACGCCCAGGATCGCGTTGGCGCCCAGCCGTGCCTTCTGCGGATCGCCGTCCAGGGCGATCAGCGTCGCATCGATGTCCGCTTGCGCGCTGGCGTCGAAGCCGATCAAGGCCTCCCGAATCTCGCCGTTGACCGCCGCCACCGCCCCCTGAACACCCAGCCCGCCGTAGCGCGAGGCGTCCCCATCCCGACGCTCGCTCGCCTCATGCGCCCCCGTGCTCGCGCCAGAAGGGACCAGCGCCCGCCCCTGCACGCCGTCGAACAGCGTCACCCACGCCGCAACGGTGGGATTCCCGCGTGAATCCAAGATCTCCCGCGCGCCGACTTCCACAATCTCCATACAGATCTCCCACCCGGTTGGGCCCGCCGGCCCCGCCCTGCCCGCCGACACCGCCCTGCCCACTTGCGCGCCCAAGCGCTTGGGCGCACACAGAGAAGCCGCCCCATCCTAGGAGCGGCTCCACAGCGGAACAAATGGCGCGCTCGCAGCCCGGCCCGCCCGCAGCCCGGGGGCCCCTACTGGGCGCGCGGGTGCGCGTGCTCGTAGACCCGGCGCACGTGCTCGTCCGTCAGCTGCGTGTACACCTGCGTCGTCGAGATGTTCGCGTGGCCCAGCAACTCCTGCACGCTGCGCAACGGGGCCCCGCCCCGCAGCATGTGTGTCGCGAAGGAGTGGCGCAGCGTGTGCGGCGTCACATCGTGCGTGATCGTCGTGGCCTTCGCGTAGTTCTTCAGAATCAGCCAAAAGCCCTGGCGCGTCAGCCGCTCGCCCCGGCGGTTGATGAACAGCCCCTTCTCCCGCTTCGAGCGGCAGAGGTCCGGACGCGCTTCCTGCAAATAAACCCGCAGCGCGTGCACGGCCTGCTCGTGGATCGGGATCAGCCGTTCCTTGCCCGCCTTGCCCACGCAGCGCACGGTCGCCCGATTGTTGCGCAGCTCAATCGAGTCCAGGTTCAGCGCCACCAGCTCGCTCACGCGCATACCCGTCGCGTAGAGCAACTCCAGCATCGCCTTGTCGCGCTTCGCCTCCGGCGTCGACCGACGCCGCGGCTGCTCCAGCAACTCGTCGATCTCCTGCACCGTCAGCGCCTTCGGCAGCGTCTTCCCAACCCGCGGCGACGACAGCGTCTCCGTCGGGTCCGACGGCACCACCCCCTCCGCCGTCAGATAACTGAAGAAGCTCTTCACCGCCGCCACTTTGCGCGCCACGGTCGCGTCCGCATACTCCCGCGCCCGCAGCACCCCGATGTAGTCCTGGAGCATCGCCTGGTCGACGTTCGTGGCCGTCAGAATCGGCCCGTCGCCCGGCTGTCCCTCCACGAACGCTCGAAACTGCGCGAGATCGTTGCGGTAGGCGGAGATCGTGTTCGCCGCCGCGCCCTTCTCGGCCGACATGAACGTAAGGAACTGCTGGATCTGCTCGTTCATGAGCGCGCTCCTGGCGGGAGAAAGCGGGAAGTGCGGTTGCAATCGGCCCGAATCATAGGCGCGGCTTTCACGACACCACAACCGGCTGTGCACGACGTATCCACTGTTTCCCCGCGTATCTCCCAACCTGCCCGAATCTGACGCTGAAACACATCTCGATCCTGGACACGTGACGCCGCGCGCCCAAAGAACGGCGGCTCCGCGCACAACATAAAGATGACATAAACAGAACGTGGAGTCGAGTCGAGACCCTCAACCTGCCCCCGTTCCGCTCCGGCCCCCCTCCACCCGCAGGGTGCGCAATCGCACGCCGTCTGTGTCAACCGACCAAGGGCAGGCGGCCAGGGGGAGGGGCTCCCGCCTTGCTCCGCCGCGACAGTCCTACAGACGCTCTTTGATCGTGCTGGCGACCCGACCTGTCAGCCCAGGCGTCGCCGCGATCTCGCTGACCTCGGCGTCCCGAATCGCCTGCAGGCTGCCGAACTTCTTCAGCAGCGCCTTCTTTCGGGTCGGCCCCACGCCCGGCACATCGTCCAGCGCGCTCCGCATCCCCCGTTTCGCGCGCAGCTGCCGGTGGTACGTGATCGCGAAGCGGTGCGCCTCATCACGGACCCGCTGCACCAAATACAACCCTTGCGATCGACGGTCCAGCCGGATCGGCTCCTGGCTATCCACCACGAATAACTCCTCCTCCCGCTTCGCCAGACCCGCCAGCGGCACATCGTCCATACCCAGATTTCGCATCACATCGTGTGCCGCCGACAACTGCCCCTTCCCCCCATCGACGATCAGCAGATCGGGCGCCGCCCCCCCGCCCTCCCGGGGTCGCTCCGCCCGGCCCGCCTGTGTCGCCGACTCCGCCCCCTGCCCCCCCCCATCTGCGAGCACCCCCTCCTCAAGCGCCCCCTTCTCCCCCACCTCGGCCGCCACCGACGCTCGCTCCCGCGCCTCCTCCCGCTGCTTCGCCAACCGCTTGAAACGACGCGTCAGCACCTCCGCCATCGACGCGAAATCGTTCGCGCCCTCCACCGTCTTGATCTCGAACCGGCGGTACTCCTTGCTGGCCGGCTGCCCGTCCAGGAACACCACCATGCTCGCGACCGAATTCGTGCCCTGGATGTTTGAGATGTCGTAGCACTCAATGCGCTGGGGCGGCTGCGGCAGGCTCAGCGCCTCCTCCAGCTCCGTCAGTGCCGCACTCGTCTTGCCCGTGTCGGCCAGCCACTTCACCCGCTGCATCTGCAGCGACTCTTTGGCGTTGTCCATCGCCATCGCGATCAGCCGCCGCTTCTCCCCGCGTGATGGGGCACGCAGCTCCACCGGGCCGCCGCGCTTCGCACTGAGCCAGGCTTGCAGCAGCTCTGCCCCCGCAGGCAGCTCCGGCGTCAGGACCAGCCGCGGCACCGCCGCCGCGTCGTCGTAGAACTGCGTCAGGAACGACCCCAGCACCGCCGTCGGCGTCTCCTCATTCGTGCCCGCCAGCGCGAAACTGTCCCCCCCGGTCATCCGCGTCCCCCGCACGAACAGCACCTGCGCCACCCCTTCATTGCCATCCTGCGCCAGCCCAAAGATGTCGATCTCCGCCTCCCGTGTGGACGCGATCACCTGCGACTCACCCACCTTCTCCACCGCCCGAATCTGATCACGGACCCGCGCCGCCTCCTCAAAATCCAGCGTCTCGCTGGCACTCGCCATCCGGCCGCGCAGGCTCTTCAGCACCAAATCCGTGCGCCCCTCCAGGAACAGGATCACCTGATCGATCACCGCTTGATACTCCTCAGGCGTGCAGTACGACGTGCACGGCGCAATGCAGCGACGGATGTAGTAGTCCAGACACGGGCGCGGGTCCGTCCCCGTGATCGTCTTCGTGCAGGACCGCCAGGGGAACAACTTCTTCACGATGTCCAGCGTCGTGCGCACCGACTTCGCGTTGGCGTACGGCCCGAAGTAGCGCCCCCCGTCGCGCTGCACGCTGCGCGTGATGTAGACCCGCGGCCAGGGCGCATCAACGTCAATCTTCAAATAGGGGTAGTGCTTGTCGTCCTTGAGACGAACGTTGTAGAGCGGCTGGTGCCGCTTCACCAGCGACGCTTCCAGGTGCAGCGCTTCCTGCTCCGTGTTCGTGGTCACGTACTCGATGTCCGCGATCGCCGCCGACAGCCGTCGCGTCTTGCCCAGCAACGACTGCGGCGCCCCGAAGTATGAGCGCACCCGCGACCGCAGGCTGGCCGCCTTCCCCACGTAGATCACATCCCCGCGCTCGTTGCGGAACAGATAAACGCCCGGTTTCTCGGGGATCGCCCTCACCTGAGCGTCAAGGCCGTCGGCCCGAACCTGGGCCGCGGGCGTGGGGGGACGAGGATCGTGGGGCATGCCGAGTCCAGCGTACCCGCGCGCGCCCTCGGCAGCGCCCTGCGCTCGCGAGACATGGGCTCAGCGGAGGCTCAGCCGGACGCCGGCTCCATCAGGCCTTCGGCAGGCCAGGCAACCCGCGCCGGCAGGCCAGGCAACCCGCGCCGGCAGGCCAGGCAACCCGCGCCGGCCGCCGATCAAGATCGGTGAGCAGAACCAGGCCGCGGAAATGGTGCGCTCGGCGGGACTCGAACCCACGACCTCTGCCTCCGCAGGGCAGCGCTCTATCCAACTGAGCTACGAGCGCGCGCAACCAACCGCTGAATCTGGTGCCGAAGGGGAGACTCGAACTCCCACGTCCATAAGGACACTACGCCCTGAACGTAGCGCGTCTGCCAATTCCGCCACTTCGGCCTGAATCCACCTGGGCCTGAAACCACGTTGGCCCGAACCACCTTGGCCCGAACCACGTTGGCCCAAATCACGTTGGGAACCCCGACACCGTCGCTGGTGGGCGATGCAGGACTTGAACCTGCGACCTCTCGGATGTGAACCGAACGCTCTAGCCAGCTGAGCTAATCGCCCATCGACTATCGACCGGAAATCCCAACGAAGCCAACCACGACGGATGGTAGCAGCGGCAGGACTTGAACCTGCGACAAAGGGCTTATGAGTCCCCTGCTCTACCAACTGAGCTACGCTGCCGTCTCCGTCATGCAGGCGTCTGCACCGGCGCCAATCGTCGGCGCACGCCTCATTTCCATGCTACCCACCGCCCCCAGGGCGGGCAATCCACCTCCGCCCACGCCATCGGCAAGCATCCGCCGATACCCCCAGGGCGTATCCCCATCAACGACGACGCGTCGGCACTCCGTAGCCCGGGCCGCCGCAAGCGCGGGCCGTACGCACGAGCATGCAGGACGGGCCGTACACTAGTGGGGCGGAGCGGGGCGATGGGCGCAGCGGTGGGTGTAGTCAACTTCTTTCGCGGCATTCGATTCAACATCCTCTCGCGGCCCACGTCGCGACGCGATGTCGTCCAGCGCGTCAGCATCCTCAGCCTGATGATCCTGGCCGGGCTGGCGGCCTTCCTGGTCGGCGCCGGCAGCACCGACATCACCGAAGTCGCCGGCGACACCTTCCTCGCACAACTCGAGGAGTTGGACGGCGCCGAAGCGGAACTCGACCTCCTGCGTGACGACGCCAACGCCGATCCCGCGCAGATCCAGACGCTCGAGCTGCGCATAGACGAGCTCCAAGCGGCCACCCAGATCGGCTACCTCAAACGCGATGGCGACGCCCCCCGCGAGGGCGCGCTCGTGCCGGACTTCCGCCTGCTCAACCTGGACGGCGAGCCCGTCCAGCTGAGCGCCTTGGGCAAGCCCGCAATCGTCAACTTCTGGGCCTCCTGGTGCGCCTTCTGCATCGAGGAAATGCCCGACTTCGAGCGCGTCCATCAGGCCGTCGGCGCCGAAGTGACCGTCATCGGCATCAACCGCCAAGAGTCCCTCACGACCGCCCGGCAGTTCGCCGGCCAGACGGGCGCCACCTACACACTCCTCCTCGATCTCGACGACGAGCTCGGCGGCCGCGGAGGCCCCTACCAAGTCGTCGGCATGCCCACCACGCTCTACGTCCGCGCCGACGGCACCGTCGACACCGTCAAGATCGGCTTCCACACCTTCGAAGAAATGATCGAACTCACCAACCGCCTGATCGATGGCGAGATCGCCGTCGACCGCGAGCCCATTGACGACTCCTTCGTCACGCGTGCCAACGACCTCCTGGACTCCCAGACCGCCAACCACGCCGTCGCCGCTGAGCTCTTCAACCGCCTCGCCGCCGACCCCAGCGTCGTCCAGGACATCGCCTGGCAGCGCAACGTCAGCGCCCAGGCCCGCATCTGGGTCACCAACCTCGCCGCCTGGCGCGCCCTCACCCCGCCCGACTCGGCCGACGTCCTCACCGCCGACGTGACCGCCGCCTTCGAACTGCTGGAACTCGCCGGCGGCCTGCTGGAGGCCGGCGTGCAGGCCGGCGACGCGGCCCAGATCGGGCGCGGCGTTGATCTCTTCCGCGACGCGCAAGCCGCTTTCGCGCAGGCCGCCGAAAATCTACGCGGCGTCCTGCAGGCCTTGGCGCCCGCCGCCGAGTGAGCCGATCGGCCCCACCCCCGCTTGACCGTCAGAGATGGCGCTCCATACGGTCCGTACATCACCGTGGGGCGGTTAGCTCAGATGGCTAGAGCATCCGGTTTACACCCGGAAGGTCGCAGGTTCGAATCCTGCATCGCCCACCACAGACACGGCTGCGGCGTTGGTCGCTCGAGCGAAGGATGACCGATGAGCCGTCTGAGAACGCTTTCCCCTGCCGCCTTCGGTGTCGCACTCGGCATCGCGATTGGCGTCGGCAGCGACGATGTCAGCCTTGGCGTCGCCTTGGCGATCTCCTTCGGCCTTGCCTTCGGCGCCTCCGCCGAAGGCCATCGCCGCCGCAGCGACCGCCCGCCCCCCGACGACGATCCCGCGGACAACGATCCCCCAAGCGCCTCCCTCCCCCCGCGTCTCGATTGACACCCCGCTGAACGGACTCCTAGCCTTAACACAAGCGCGACTCCGCCCGCGTATCGACATAAGGCAACGCCCGGAGCGCCACATGAGCGATTCGCTGCAGGATTGGCGCGACGGCACCTACGACCCGGCCGTCGCCAAGCGCCCCGAGCGGCGCCCCGAGTTCCGTCGCTCCTCCGGCGAACCGCTCGCCCCCCTCTCCGCCGGCCGTGACGGCGCCCAACTTGGCTTCCCCGGCGAATACCCTTACGCGCGTGGCATCCAGCCCAGTATGTACCGCGGCCGCTTCTGGACCATGCGCCAGTACGCGGGCCAGGAAGACGCCGAAGCCTCCAACCAGCGCTACCGCTTCCTCCTCGACCAGGGGCAGACCGGCCTCTCCGTCGCCTTCGACCTGCCCACCCAGATCGGCTACGACTCCGACGCGCCCGAAGCCCAGGGCGAAGTCGGCAAGGTCGGCGTCGCCATCGACTCCATCCACGACATGCGCACCCTCTTCGACCAAATCCCGCTCGACCGCGTCACCACCTCCATGACCATCAACTCCACCGCCGGCACGATGCTCGCCCTCTACGCCGCCGTCGCTGAAGAGCAGGGCGTCAGCCGCGCCGCCATCGGCGGCACCATCCAGAACGACATCCTCAAGGAGTACGTCGCCCGCGGGACGTTCATCTATCCGCCCGCCCCCTCCATGCGGCTCATCACCGACATCTTCGACTACTGCACCCGCGAAATTCCGCGCTGGAACTCCATCAGCGTCAGCGGCTACCACATGCGCGAGGCCGGCTGCACCGCCGCCCAGGAAATCGGCTTCACGCTGGCCCACGCCATCGCCTACGTCGAAGCGGCCCTGGCCGCCGGCCTGGACTTCGACGCCTTCGGTGGGCGGCTCTCGTTCTTCTTCGCCTGCCACTCCAACTTCCTCGAGGAGATCGCCAAGTTCCGCGCCGCCCGCCGGCTCTGGGCCCGGATCGCCAAAGAGCGCTTCCACGCCACCAACGAGCGCGCCATGATGCTGCGCTTCCACACCCAGACCGGTGGCGTCACCCTCACCGCCCAACAGCCCGACAACAACATCGTCCGCACCGCCCTCCAGGCGCTCGCCGCCGTGCTCGGCGGCACCCAGTCGCTGCACACCAACTCGCTCGACGAGGCCCTCGGCCTGCCCAGCGAGCACGCCGTCGAGGTCGCCCTGCGCACCCAACAGATCATCGCCCACGAGAGCGGCGTCGCTGACGTCATCGACCCCCTCGGCGGCTCCTACTACGTCGAGCAACTGACCGACGAGATCGAGGCCGAAGCCATCCGTTACATCGAACAGATCGACCAATTGGGCGGCGCCGTCGCCTCCATCGAGCAGGGCTACCAACAGCGCGAAATCATGGAGGCCGCCTACGGTCGCCAAGTCGACCTGGAGCGCGAGACCGCCGCCGCACGACAGAACGGCGCTGCGCCCGGCGCGACCGGGGCCGTCACCGTCGGCGTCAATCGCTTCACCACCGACGAAACCGCCCACCCTGAAGTCGTCCGCGTGGACCCCTCCGTGGGGCAACGCCAGAGCAGGAAACTCGAACAACTACGCGCCCGCCGCGATTCCGCGGCCGCCGGCGCCAGCCTCGATCGGGTGCAGCAGGCGGCCTCCGGTGAGGAGAACCTCATGCCGCTGATCATGGACGCCGTCAAGGCGGAGGCCACCCTGGGGGAGATCGCCAACGGATTGCGCGCCGTCTGGGGCGAGCATCGCGAGGCGGTGATCATCTGAGCGCCACCGGATCTGGGCGACAATCGGGCGCAAGCCCCGCGGGCGCGTCGCACACCGACGCTCAACGCATCCGTCACTCGCTCGGCGCCGAACGCGATCGCCTACTGTCCGCCGTCGCCGGCCTCAACGAGGCCCAGGCGCGCCTCCCCCTCGCGACGGACGCCTGGAGCGTGCACGACATCCTCGCCCATCGACTGTTCTGGGAGCGACAGGAAGTCCAAGCCTTGGGACAACACCTGTTGGCTCAGCGCGTCGAACTGCTCGACTTCCCCAGCCACCGGTTGGACGGCGCAAATGCCGCCGCCGTCCGCACTATGGCGCGCATGACCACCCCTGACCTCCTGCACGACCTGCGGCGCACCCGTGAGGCGCTGCTGGAACTCATCGCGCGCCTCGACGACAGCGATCTCAACACCCCCGACAACGCCGCCCGTACGATCCTCGGCGTCGCCCTCACCCACGACCGCGAGCACACGGCCCAGATCCTCGACTGGCGAGCGTCCGGCGCCGCCCCGACGGAGCAGCAATGACCCTCACCCGGATACATCACGTTGCCCTCGTCGTCCGCGACGCTGACCAGGCCCTGGAGTTCTATCGCGATCTGTTGGGCCTCAGAGTCGCCCTCGATCGGGTGATCGAGGACCAAGGCGTTCGCGGTATTCTCCTGCCCATGGCGGGCGATGGAGGCGCGAACGCGCCCCTCGAAATCGAGATCGTCCAACCAATCAATGACGAGAACGGCGTCGCCAAGTTCCTCGCCAAACACGGCGAGGGCCTGCACCACGTCTGCCTGCAGTCGACCGACATCGCTGCCGATCTCATCGCCGCCAAGGCGGCCGGCCAAACAATGATTGATGAGACGCCGCGCGACGGCATGGCGGGCCGGATCGGCTTCCTGCATCCCAAATCCAACTTCGGTCACCTCGTCGAACTCGCCCAGCCCCCCACCAACGTGCCCCCCACCGCGCACGACGCCAGAGTCGCCCCGCAGGGCCCGGTCGCACCCATCGGCCTCGACCACCTGGTCTCCGTCGTCAACGACCCGGCCCTCGCCAGCACGCACTTCCAAACCGATTTCGGCTTCACGGAGACCGGCGCGACTGAGCAGCAAGCGATGAACGTCAGCAGTCGTCTCGTCGACTTGGGTGGGTCTGTCCTGGAGCTGGCGACGCCGTTGGTCCCCAGCGATGCCGACCCGCTCACCCGCGAGCTCCAGAAGGGCGAGGGCCTCCTCATGATCGCGCTGGGCGTCGCCGACGTGCCCGCCGCCGTCGAGCACCTCCGCGCAGCGGGCGTCAAATGCACCGACCCTGCCGTCATCTCGGGCAAGCCACGCGCCTTCCTCAGCCCCAAGCCCGCCAACGGCGTCCGGCTACAGTTGGTCGGCTTTTAGCGCTTCGCCCAGCCACCACCCCCTCCCCCATGATCGCCCTTGCCATTCCGACCCCGTGTTATTTCCCACGCCGTCAGGTTCGTCCCGGGTGGCAGCGGACGATAACGCCGCTTGCAGGCCATAATGGATTCAGTGCTTCGAGAGGTCGCTCTCGAGACCCGCAGGCGTGCCCAGGAGGTCGATCCAATGTCGGATGCTGAACGCAAGATTCGCGTGATCGTCGCCAAGCCTGGTTTGGATGGCCACGACCGTGGCGCAAAGGTTGTCGCGCGCGCCTTGCGTGACGCAGGCATGGAGGTCATCTACACCGGCATCCGCCAGACGCCCGCCATGATCGCAGAGGCGGCCCTGCAAGAGGACGCCGATGTGGTTGGCATCAGCATCCTCTCCGGCGCCCACCTGGAACTCTTCCCCCACATCCTCAGCGCCTGCGCCGAGCGCGACATCACCCCAGCCAACACCCTCTTTTTCTGCGGCGGCATCATCCCCGATGAGGACCTCGCAAAATTGCACGAAATCGGCTTCCAGGGCGTCTTCGGTCCCGGCGCAAACACCAATGACATCATCGAGTTCGTGCGTGAGCACGTCGCCGCGCCGGCTTGAGCCAGGGCCGGCTTGATCCAGATCGGCGCCCACAGCGCGCCCACTGAGGCATCCATGTCCGATTCCGGACCCCAGTACGCCGCCGAGTTGGTGGTCGGCCTGCGAGCGGGCAACCGCCGCGCCCTGGCCCGCCTCCTGACCGAGGCCGAGAACGGCTCGCCCGCCGGACGCGAGGGCCTCCGACTGCTCTTCGCCGATACCGGGCGCGCACACACCGTCGGCATCACCGGCTCCCCCGGCGCGGGCAAGAGCACCGTCACAAACATGCTGGCCAAGGCCTACCGCGCGCAAGACAAGACCGTCGCCATCGTCGCCGTCGATCCCTCCAGCCCCTTCACCCAGGGGGCGATCCTTGGCGACCGCGTGCGCATGCAGGATCTCAGCGGCGACCCCGGCGTCTTCGTTCGCAGCCTCGCCTCTCGCGGCGCCCTCGGTGGTCTCTCGCACGGCACCCTCGACGTCGTCGCCGTGCTCGACGCCTCCGGACGCGACGTCATCCTCATTGAGACCGTCGGCGCGGGCCAGGACGAGGTCGAGATCGCCGGCGCCGCCCAGACCACTGTCCTCATCAACACCCCCGGCATGGGCGACGACATCCAGGCCATGAAGGCCGGCATCATGGAGATCGCCGACGTGCTCTGCGTCAACAAAGCCGACCATCCTGGCGTCGACGCGCTCATCGGCCAGCTGCGCGCCTTACTCAGCCTCAACGTCCACGCCGACTGGCAGCCGCCCATCGTTCCGACCATCGCGACGCAGGGTGAGGGCGCGGACGCCCTCCTCGAGGCGATCACCGCTCACCGCGAGCACCTCGTCTCGACCGGCAAGCTGGCCCTGCGCGAGCGCGATCGCTTCCGACGCCAAGTGCTCGCCATCGCCCGGGCCGAGTTGCTGGCCGGCATGCTGCACGGCCCGCGCGGCGAGCAGCGCCTCGCGCAAATCCTCGACGACGTCACCGCCCGGCATCTCGACCCGCACAGCGCCGCCGCCGCCTGGATCGACCAAGGCCTGCACGCCTGAGCGGCGGGACACCAGGACCAACAACGCCCCCTGCCGGAGAACATCCCCATGCCTGACAAGATCCCCCCGGCCCAGAAAGCTCCCCATGTTGAGAGAGTCCCCCGTCTTGAGAAAGTCCAACGCCTCCGCCTGACCTTCACCCGAGACGATGCCGCCCGTTACATCACCCACCTGGACGTGATGCGCATGTGGGAGCGCGTCCTCAAACGGGTCGCGCTGCCCGTGGCCTACTCGGAGGGCTTCAGCCCCCGTCCCAAGATCGCGCTGGCCGCGCCGCTCGCCGTCGGCATGACCTCCCAGTGCGAGCTGTTAGAGATCACCACGGTCGAGCGCGTGCCCCTGCGTCAAGTCCTGGACGACATCCCCGCCCAGCTCCCGATCGGCTTTCGTCTGCTCGACGCCCAAGAGGTCTCGCTCGCCCTGCCTTCCCTGCAATCCATGCTCCGCGCCGCCTCCTACGAAGTCGATGTCCCCGACGATCGCGACGCACAGGTCTGGACCGGCGCGATCGACGCCCTGCTCGCACGAGAGACCGTTCCCTGGCAGCACATGCGCGGCGACGAGCTGCGCGAGTACGACCTGCGCCCCCTCGTCCTCGGCGCATCACTCGCCCGGGCAGTGGACGGCACAGCCACCGTTCTCATGGAGCTCCGCAACGATTCCAACGGCTCCGGCCGGCCCGAGCAACTCACGCGGGCCCTGGGCGCAGAGGCGGAACCCACCCGCCTCCTGCGCACACACCTCCGGCTCGAGGAGCCGCAGATCGCCCGGGAGGCCTATCGTGCCGCCAAGCGGCCGGATTAGTTGGCGTGCCGCCAAGCGGCCGGATTCGTTGGTGTGCCGCCAAGCGGCCGGATTCGTTGGCGTGCGTCGAGAGTAAGGCGATCATGGGACGCGTGATTCTGGTCCGTCATGCAGAGTCCGAAGCGAACCGCGACCACACGAGCCTCGGCCGCGCCGACTCCCCCTTGACCGATCACGGCCGCGTGCAGGTCCGCGCCCTCGCCCAAGCGCTGGCCGGCGAGCCCATTACGCGTGTCCTCACCAGCCCCCTGAGTCGCGCTGCCGACGCTGCCGACGCCATCGCCGCACACCACACCATCCCCGCCGAGCGGCACGAAGCCCTGCTCGAGATGGACGTCGGCGACATGGAGGGCCTCCCCTGGGACCAGGCGCGCCTCCGCTACAGCGACTTCCTCGATCGCTGGTCCAGCGACGACAGCGCCACCGTCTCCATGCCCGGGGGCGAGTCACTCCTGGAGGTCCAGCGCCGCGCCTGGCCCGTGCTCGAACCGATCCTCACCGACACCCACACCGCAGGCACCACGGTGCTCGTTTCGCACAACTTCGTGGTCAAAGTGCTGATCTGCGCCGCACTCGATCTCGACATCAAACGCTGGCGCATCTTCGAGACCGATCTCACCGGTCGGACCGTCCTGGAGCCGCGCCGCGGCCTCATCGTCTTGCGCACCCTGAACGACTTCTCCCACCTCAGCCGTCCCGCCGCTTCGCCCACTGCCTGAGCCCACCCCGCGGGGAACGGCCCGCGCGACCTGTTTTTGCCCGAAGGCAGAGTCGTGCTGAACCTCGCCATCACCGGGCGACCAACGGCGATTCCGCCTCGCCCGGCAGGATCCGCTGTGTTACGGTCTCGTCGGTGGTGGGGCCGGTGACGTTATGCCGGTATGGCGATCCTCGCGCGCTTCCGACGCTGATTCCCCCAGCGCCGACCCCTTCGACGCCGAATCGGCGTTCTCCGAGCCCTCGTCTCTCCACGACGAGGACGTCCAATCGATCCCGATCGACGACTTCCCGCAACGGCGGCGTCTCACGCCCCTGCTCTTCTTCTTCGCCGCCCTGGCCCTGGTTGGCTACTTTGTCTTCACCGCGATGGACGGCGGCGTCAACACCAACACCCTCGACGCCCGTATCACCGCACTGACCGGGGAGATCGATGATCTGGAGTGGCAGGCCGAGCAGCTCGAAGCGCTCGTCTCCTTCCTCGACTCGGACGAGTACATCGAGCGCGTTGCGCGCGAGGACCTCGGCCTCGTGCGGGTGGGCGAGGAGGCCTTCGCGATTCAGTCCCCGCTGCGCCCCGGCATCCAAGTGCTGCGCTCCCCCTGGTGGGCCAACCTGCTTCCCACCCCAGACACCCCAGCCACAACAGGCCCAGACGCCTTGGCTCCCAGCGCTGCGGACCTCAGTGCCGCCGACGCAGACCCTGACGCGCGCGTACCGAACGCCGCTCCCGACGGTGCCGCATCCGTTCCGTCACCCCCGCAACCTGCGCAATAACCCCCCGCTCAATCACCCGCTCCAACGGCTCGACCCATGAGCGCGCCCGCCCCTCCCTTCACCGACCGTGTCAGTCGCAACCTTGTCCATCGCATCCAGACCGCCTGCCGCCTCTCAGTCCAAGAGCTCAATTTCCACCGCCCGGCCCGCCTGCTCGTCGGTGTCTCCGGCGGCCCGGATTCCAGCGCCTTGCTGCTCGCCCTCATGCCCATCGCGCCCCGCGAGGACTGGTCAATCGTCGCGGCCCACATCGATCACGGCATCGCACCCGCGGCCGATCGCCAGCGCTTCCGCGACGCCGCCCACGCCGTCGCGGACCGCGCCGGCGTGCCATTGCACGTCATCCCCGTCAACGTCCCGGCGTCTGTCGCCCGCACCGGCGAAAGCGTCGAGGCCGTCGCACGCACACTGCGCTACCAAGCACTCGTCCAACTCGCGGCCAGCGGCTTCGCCCCGGGACATCCGGCAGATGCCATCGTCGTCGGCCACACCATGGACGACCAGGCAGAGTCGGTCCTCCTGCACCTCATCCGAGGCAGCGGCACCGACGGCCTCGCCGGCATGTCGCCCACCAGCGTCGTGCCCCTGCCCGACACCACCACGCCTCTGCTCCGGCCCGCCCTGGGCCTGCGTCGCGCGGAAATGCGTCGCCTCTGTGCCGTCGCCGGCCTGGATCCCGCGATCGACGCCGCCAACGCCGACCCCCGCTACACCCGCGTCCGCATTCGACAGCACATCCTGCCCGCACTCGCCGCCATCAACCCCGCCATCGTTTCGCGACTGGCCGCCCTCGCCGGCGCCGTCACCGTCGACCGCGCCCTCCTCGAACAGCTCACGGACAATGCGCTTCCCCAGGTCGTGCTCCCGCCGCACGCCCTCTCCCACCACGAGGCCGCCGGCCCCACCCATCCGCCCCTCGCGCGCGCCGGACTCAGCCGCCGCGGGCTCCAGCGCCAACCGCTCGCCATCCGCGCCCGCCTCCTCCGACGCCACGTCCTGGCCGCCGGTGGCGAGCCGCCGGACTGGAATCGGACCGGCGCACTCTTGCGCCTCGTGCAGCGCGGCGGCCACCGTGTGCAGTGCGCCGGCGGCGTCGTCGTCGAGGCCCGGCAGGACCGGCTCTGCTTCCGGCGCGACGGAGCGCGGGCCCCGTAGCCGGATTGGCCCAGAAATCGTTTGACACGCATAGCCCGGCGGGGGTACTTTCATCGATGCGCGTGGGCGCACCCCCGTGGTGCCCTGGTCGTTTCGGTATCGGAGGAGGCTCCGCCTCCTCCCGTCATCGTCTTGACCGTTGCCATCTGGCAGAGGCACCCTGGAGGGCCGGGAAACCGGCGGCACCTTTACAACTGGAGAGCGAAAGAGAAGTGTGCTTGGGCGGACGAACCCGTTCGTGCGCACCGGAGACGCGGCTTTCGGGCCACGCCGTCGGGGTGCATGATGAGTTTGACCGTTTTTGTCGTCTCCTTTGAGGCGACTAGCTTGGACCAAACGGAGAGTTTGATCCTGGCTCAGGATAAACGCTGGCGGCGTGCCTTACGCATGCAAGTCGAACGAAGCTCCTTCCTTCGGGGAGGATGACTGAGTGGCAAACGGCTGAGTAACGCGTAGGTGATCTGCCCCGAGGAGGGGAACAACTCGTCGAAAGGCGAGCTAATACTCCATGTGCCCGTGGGTTCAGCCCCGCGGGGAAAGCTCCGGCGCCTTGGGAGGAACCTGCGTCCGATTAGTTTGTTGGTGGGGTAACGGCCTACCAAGACCACCATCGGTAGCTGGTCTGAGAGGATGATCAGCCAGACTGGGACTGAGAGACGGCCCAGACTCCTACGGGAGGCAGCAGCGAGGAATCTTGCGCAATGGGCGAAAGCCTGACGCAGCAACGCCGCGTGGGTGAAGAAGGCCTTCGGGTCGTAAATCCCTTTTGCCGGGGAAGAACCCTGACGGTACCCGGCGAATAAGCCACGGCTAACTACGTGCCAGCAGCCGCGGTAATACGTAGGTGGCGAGCGTTATCCGGATTTACTGGGCGTAAAGCGTACGTAGGCGGTTCGGCAAGTCTGTCGTGAAATCTCCCGGCTTAACCGGGAGCGGTCGATGGAAACTGCCGGACTTGAGGGACGTAGAGGTGAGCGGAATTCCCGGTGTAGTGGTGAAATGCGTAGATATCGGGAGGAACACCAGTGGCGAAAGCGGCTCACTAGGCGTT
>QGNQ01000029.1 GCA_003228175.2 Chloroflexota bacterium | reverse complement strand
GACATCGCGAACGCGCGATCGTGTTGCGGGGGCACGCGCGCGCGGGGAAGTGTCGGAATTGGTAGACGAGCATGATTTAGGATCATGTGCCGCAAGGCGTAGGAGTTCGAATCTCCTCTTCCCCACCACGCGCCGCCGGGACATCAAATCCAAGATCACCAACCCCAGGATGAGGCCATGGCCGAGCCACTTCTCCAAATCAAAGATCTCCAAACCCACTTCTTCACCTCAGAGGGCGTTGTCCGCGCCGTCAACGGCGTCAGCTACGACGTCCAACCCGGCGAGACCCTCGGCCTCGTCGGCGAGAGCGGCAGCGGCAAATCCGTCTCCGCCCTCTCCCTCATGCGACTGATCCCCAACCCGCCCGGCAAAATCGTCGGCGGCGAAGTCATCTTCGACGGCGAATCCCTCATGGACGTCGACGACAAGCGCATGCGCGAAATCCGCGGCAACGACATCGCCATGGTCTTCCAAGAGCCCATGACCTCCCTCAACCCCGTCCTCACCATCGGCCGCCAGCTCACCGAGGCCCTCGAGCTGCACCTCATGCTCAAGCGCCGCGCCGCCGAAACCCGCGCCGTCGAACTCCTCCACCTCGTCGGCATCCCCGGCGCCGAAGATCGCCTGCATGACTACCCCCACCAGTTCTCCGGCGGCATGCGCCAGCGCGTCATGATCGCCATGGCCCTCTCCTGCGACCCCAAGCTCCTCCTCGCCGACGAGCCCACCACCGCCCTCGACGTCACCATTCAGGCCCAGGTCCTCGAAGTCATGGCCCGCCTCAGCCGCGAGCTCGGCACCGCCGTCATCGTCATCACCCACAACCTCGGCGTCGTTGCCCGCTACGCCGACCGAGTCAACGTCATGTACGCCGGTCGCATCGTCGAGTCCGGCCCCGCCACCGAGATTTACCACAACCCCCGGCACGCCTACACACTCGGCCTGCTCGAGTCCGTGCCCCGCCTCGACGCCCGCACCGGCCGCCTCATCCCCATCGAGGGTGTCCCGCCGGACTTGACCAACTTGCCCGTCGGCTGCTCCTTCGAGCCCCGCTGCCGGTTCGCCACAGACATCTGCCGCGAGGAGCGGCCGGATCTGACAGAAGTGTTGCCGGGCCACAAAATGGCCTGCTGGCACCCGGACGAGGTCGGCGAGGAAGTACGCAAACAAGTGCTGTCCGCGACGGCGGAGGGGTAAATCATGACCACCGAAAACAACCAGCCCACCGAAGACACCGGGTCCTCCGAAAGCGGCACTGGATCAATGACGCCGGAGGCCATGCGCGCCGCCTCCCAAGCGGCCACAGACAGCGCCATCGGCAGCACCGTCGGTGTCGCCGATGGCGGCGCAGAGCGCAGCAAGCCCCGCGAGAACACCTTGCTGCACGTCGAGAACCTCAAGATGTATTTCCCGGTCACCGCCGGCATCATCTTCCAGCGCAAGGTCGCCGACATCAAAGCCGTCGACGGCCTCACCTTCGACGTCAGAGAGGGCGAGACCCTCGGCCTCGTCGGCGAGTCCGGCTGTGGCAAGTCCACTACCGGCCGCGCCATCCTCCAGCTCTATCGCCCCACCGACGGCGAAGTCGTCATGTTCGACCCCAAGTACGCCAGCGCCAGCGACACCCCAGAAGTCTCCGCCGATGCCCTCGTCACCGACGTCGCCGGCAGCGATAGCCCCGGCGTTGACCTCACCAAGCTCAAAGGCGGCAAACTGCGCGCCTACCGCCGGCGCATGCAGATGATCTTCCAGGACCCCTACGCCTCCCTCAATCCCCGCATGAGCGTCGGCAGCATCGTCGGCGAGCCCATGGCCATCCATAACCTGCACAAAGGTCGCCGCAAAGAGCGCGTGCGCGAACTGCTCGAGACCGTCGGCCTCAACCCCTACTTCGCCAGCCGCTACCCCCACGAGTTCTCCGGCGGCCAGCGACAGCGCATCGGCATCGCCCGCGCACTCGCCGTCGAGCCCGCCTTCATCGTCGCCGACGAGCCCGTCTCCGCCCTCGACGTCTCCATCCAGGCCCAGATCATCAACCTCATGGAGGACCTCCAGCGCGACTTCGGCCTCACCTACCTGTTCATCGCCCATGACCTCTCCGTCGTCCGCCACATCAGCCACCGCGTCGCCGTCATGTACCTCGGCAAAATCGTCGAACTGACCGAAAGCGACCTCCTCTACGAGAACCCCCTCCACCCCTACACCCAGGCCCTCCTCTCCGCCGTCCCCATCCCCGACCCTCAGATCGAACGCACCCGCGAGCGCATCATCCTCACCGGCGACGTCCCCAGCCCCCTCAACCCCCCGCCCGGCTGCAACTTCCACACCCGCTGCCCCATCGCCATCGACGTCTGCCGCGAAGAAGACCCCGAGATGCGCGAGATCGAGCCCGGCCACTTCGCCAAGTGTCATCGCGTCTAGGACGCGGCCCAGGGACTAGCGCGTCTAGGACGCGGCCCAGGGAGTAGCTCGACTAGGAGGCGGCCCAGACAAACGAGCGTCCAAACCACGAACGTTCGGACCACGAAAACGGGGCTTCCACCCCGTTCTTCGCGTCTGGGCCCGTGATACGATCCGTCCACATGGAGCCCACGCCGCCCCAGCCCTCCGCCACCTCCCCCATCCCCACCTCGCCCCGCGATGCGCGCTCGCCCAGCGCGCACGCCGCCACGATCCGCAACTTCTCCATCATCGCCCACATCGACCACGGCAAATCCACCCTCTCCGACCGCCTCCTCGAAGCCACCGGCACCGTCGATCCCCGCAAAATGTCAGAGCAACTGCTCGACTCCATGGACCTCGAGCGTGAGAAAGGCATCACCATCAAGGCCCGCGCCGTGCGCATGGCCTATCAGCCCCCCCCAGCACAACCGTCCAGCCAACCCACCAACGCCACCCCCGGCCCCTACCAACTCAACCTCATCGACACCCCCGGCCACGTCGACTTCGCCTACGAAGTCTCCCGCAGCCTCGCCGCCTGCGAGGGCGCCCTGCTCGTCGTCGACGCCAGCTCCGGCATCCAGGCCCAGACCCTCGCCAACGTCTACATGGCCCTGGAGCAAGACCTCACCATCATCCCCGTCATCAACAAGATCGACCTCCCCACCGCCATGCCGGACCAGGTCGCCCGCGAACTCGTCGAAATCATCGGCTTCAGCGAAGACGAGATCCTGCGCGTCTCCGCCAAAACCGGCGCAGGCATCCCCCAACTGCTCCAAGCCATCGTCGACCGCGTCCCCCCACCCACCGGCGACCCCACCGCCCCCCCTCGCGCCCTCATCTTCGACGAAGCCTACGACGTCTTCAAAGGCGTCATCGCCTACGTCCGCGTCGTCGATGGCATCTTCCACGGCCCCGCCCCACTACAGCTCATGGCCAGCCGCCGGCGCTTCGAACCCATGGAGTTCGGCAGCTTCTCCCCCCAACTGGAGCCCCGGCCCAGACTGACCGCCGGCGAAGTCGGCTACATCGCCACCGGCCTCAAAGACGTCGGGGACGCCCGCGTCGGCGACACCATCACCGACTGGCGCGCGCCCGCCCAAGCGCCCCTCGCCGGCTACCAAGAGGCCAAGCCCATGGTCTTCGCCGGCCTCTACCCCGCCCAGTCCGCCGACTACCCCCTCCTCAGCGACGCCCTCGACAAACTCCGCCTCAGCGACTCCTCCGTCCAATACCAGAAAGAAAGCTCCGCCGCCCTCGGCTTCGGCTACCGCATGGGCTTCCTTGGCCTCCTGCACATGGAGATCGTCCAAGAACGCCTCGAGCGCGAATATGACCTCTCCCTCATCTTCACCGCCCCCAGCGTCGAGTACGAAGTCGAAACCACAGACGGCGTCACCACCCTGATCGACAACCCCGCCGCCCTGCCGGACCCCACCCGCATTCGCGAAGTCCGCGAGCCCTGGCTGCACATCTCCGTCATCGCCCCCAACCGCTACGTCGGCGCAATCATGGAAATCGTCACCGGCCGCCGCGGCAAGTTCGAAAAGATGGAATACATCGAGCGCGGTGAAGTCGCCGCCGACAGCGACCGCCTGCGCGTCCTCCTCGAGTACGCCATCCCCCTCGCCGAAATCCTCAGCGACTTCTACGACGAGCTCAAATCCCGCACCCAGGGCTACGCCAGCCTCGACTACCACATCACCGGCTACCGGCCCGCCAAACTCGTCAAGCTCGAAATCATGGTCAACAGCGAGCCCGTTGACGCCCTCTCCGCCATCGTCCACGCCGACAACGCCCAGCCCTTGGGCCGCGAACTCGTCGTCAAACTCCGCTCTCGCATCCCCCGCCAACTCTTCGACGTGCCCGTGCAAGCCGCCATCGGCGGCAAAATCATCGCCCGCGAGACCGTCAAAGCCCAGCGCAAGAACGTCCTCAGCAAATGCTACGGCGGCGACGTCTCCCGCAAGCGCAAACTGCTCTCCAAACAGGCCGCGGGCAAAAAGCGCATGAAGCGCGTCGGCAACGTCGACATCCCCCAAGAAGCCTTCATGGCCGTCCTCGAACTCGGCTCCGGCTCCAACAACTGAGCCTCGCTGACCAACCCCCGCCCCACCTCGCTCATCCTGAGCCTGTCGAAGGCCCCTCCCATTCCCCCTCTCCATCGGTTCAGATGGAGCGGGGGCCAAGAGCTAAGGCCCATCCCCCCCCTCGCTCATCCTGAGCCTGCCGACGAACCCTCCCATTCCCCCACGCCATCGGTTCAGATTGAGAGGGGCCAAGGGCTAAGGCCAGTCCCCTCCCTCCCCTCCGTCCCTCCTGCGGCGCTCCCGAGCGCAGCCTGTCCCGAGCACAATCGATGGGCCGAGGAGCCTGTCGAAGCGGGACGGCTGCTCTGCCCCACCGCGACGTACACCGCCCCACACGCCGGACCGGGCCCCTCCTCCGTTCATCCTGAGCTTGGCGACGGACCCTCCCGTCCCCCACGCCATCGGTTCAGATGGAGTGGGGCCAGGCGCGAGGCTCCCTCCCGTCCTCTCCCCTCTCTCTCCGCGCATCCTGAGCCTGTCGAAGGCCCCTCCCATTCCCCCTCTCCATCGGTTCAGATGGAGAGGGGGAATGGGAGTGAGACTCCCTCCCCCGCTTCCGCTCCACCGCCCGACGGCCCTCCGTCCCTACCAAGCGCCAGCCGGCAAGACCCCGTGCCAGCCCCGCTAGTCCCCGCCCTCCCTCACCGCCTCCGCCTCCGCCTCCGCTCCAACATCGTCCGCAGCCTCACCAACCACCTCCGCAGCAACCGCTCCCACCAACGCCGCCTCCGCCTCCGCAGCCGACTCCTCCGGCGCCTCCACCTCCTCATCCGCTTGCTCCGACTTCTCCTCCGCCGTCTCCTCCTCCGCCGCCTCGACCTCCTCCTCCTCCGACTCCTCCACCGACACCAGCCCATCGCTCGTCAGAATCGACTCCCGAATCGCCGCCAGCGTCTCCGCCCCCTCCTCCGCCGTCAGCTCCGCGTCCTCCAGCCCCTCCAGCGCATACGTCACCAACGTGAACAGCGTCTCGCCCGTCAGCAACGCATAGCCAAAGTTCGCACAGGCGTTGGCCAGCGTCTCCGCGTACGGCGCCTTGCGCTGGGCCGGCGCCGTCCGACGCTCCCCGTTCACCACAATCACCCCCTTGCGACGCACCCCGCTGCGCAAGAACTCATCCTCAATCCGCCGCTGCAAACTCAGATACTTGCGCTCGTCCACCGTCGACTCCGACGCATCCACCTCCAGAAGCGCCATCGCCCCCGCGTCCTTCAGCACCGCGCTGCCGGACGGCTGCACCGAGACATCGAACCCCAGCGTCCGCATCGCCTCCTCCACCAGCGGCTTGAACCCGTACGTGCCTGCTCGCCACAGCAACCCCCGGAAACGCTCCGCCTCATCGTGGAACGCGCGTGCCTCCACCAGCCCGCCCTCCGCCTCCGCGAAGGCCTCCTCGGCCGCCTCCAGACGCGCGCTCGACTCCGTCAGCCCCGGCAGATCGAAGCGCGACACCCAACTCGGCGGCGTCTCCAGCGGCGGCGCCTCAACACTGCGCATCAGCCCATCCACCAAAATCTCCGTCAGCGGCCGGCGCTGCGACCCGCGCAACTCGGTCGACAGAGGCGGCAGGAAGACCACCCGTCCCGGCCCGACCTGGAACTCCACCGCCACATCAGCCCCGCCCGCGCTACGACCAAACACCGTCCCCACCGACTCGAAGTGCTCGATCCGCGTCGTATCCCAGCGCGCCCGATACGTGATCCGCTTCCCGAAGTCCTGCAAATACCCCGCGAACGCATGCCGCAGATCGATCGCCGTCACCCCCGCCCCGTCCGCGGGTAGCAACTGCGGCGGCGCATAGCGCACACCATCCGGCGCCGGCAGAATCGTGTACCGGTTCGCCCCCGGCAGCGTCCCCACACTGTGGTGCGGCACCGTCGGGTAGCCAATCACCACCACCGTCCCCCCCTTGCCCAGCAACCGCGCCATCTCGTCCCGACGCAGCTCCAAAAGCTCCCCCAGCCCGAACTGGAACGCCCCCGTCGCCCCCGCCTGCACCGGCGTCCCGTCCGGCTTGCGCAGATCCGCCGACCCCGCCGCAATCCCCTCAATCTGCTGCGACACCGCTCGCGGGTCCAACACGCACGCGTCGTATTCGAACAGCGCCGGCGCATTCGCAATCGAGTGATTGTCCACCTGTGCGCTCGGCATCGGGAAGCCCAGTGTGATAATCCGCATATTCGCATCCTCCGCCGCGCTGGTTGCTCAGATCTCGAACGGCCCCGGCGACAAATGACACAGCCGCAAACGCCTCCGGCCATAAACGACGCGACCTCGAACGAACGCTCTCGCGTGCTCCCGCACCCAAGGGCCGCTCCGGCATCGCCCACCCGACATACTACGAGGCCACCCCAAGGGCGGCCAATCCTGCCTCCCTCCCTGCACCCACCTGCACCAATCGCCCAACCTTCCCCCGCATCGCTAATATTCACGCTTCGGTTAGCCACTGAACCCCACCTCCGCCAGATTGACCACCTGCCGAAGCGATCAGTACGGTGTCAGCGGTCGTGCTAAACGGGGAGCTAGCGGTGCCCTGTACCCGCAATCCGCTTTAGCGGGGTTGAATTCCCGCCCGAGGGCTTTGGCCATGCGAACTACCGGCGCTAAGCGACGCTGAAGCTTGGGTCCCGTGCGGCGGAGCGCTGCCGAACCCCGTCAGATCCGAGAGGAAGCAGCGGTAGGTAGAGAGCTCCGGGTGCCACGGGATCGCCTGGGTGGAGTCGGCTGCCGACGGCAAGCGCATGACATCGTTCGACGGCGGGTGCACGGCCATCCTTTTCGTGCTTCGGGACGGATCACTCCTCCGCCCCGTCTTGAGGAGCAGCCTGCTTGAGCTGCTGAGTCCTTCGAGGCGCTTCCAGCGCCACCGCGAGTCCGCCCTCCCGCCGGGATCTCCCCTCCGCCCACAACGCGGAGTCCCGGCGCGGAGCCGGCGGACGATCCCCGCCCTCCCGCAGAACGCCTTGCCGTAGGCGCACCCCCCCAGAGCTGACACCCTCCAGAGCCACACCCGCAGAAAAAGGAGACCCGGTGGCGCGACGCTCCCCCGCCGCCTCGTCCCGCAAAGCCCGACGCCCCCCCTTGGGCCAGCACTTCCTCGCCAACGCCGACATCCGCGACGCCATCATCGACGCCGTCCCCAACGATGGCCTGCCCATCATCGAGGTCGGCCCCGGCGGCGGCGCTCTCACCCACCAGCTGGCCGCACTCGATCGCCCCCTCGTCGCCGTCGAGTTCGACGCCAATCTCGCCGCCCGCCTGCGCGCCGAACTCCCGGCCAGAGACGACCTCCGTATCCTCAACGGCGACATCCTCGACGTCACCGTGCGCGAGGCGCTCGCCGCCATCGGCCGGCAGCCCCCCGCCGGGCTGGTTGGCAATCTGCCCTACGCCATCACCGCCCTCCTGCTCCGCCGCATGCTCAGCACCGACCCCGACCCGCCGCGCTGGCTCCTCGTCATGGTCCAGCGCGAAGTCGCGCAGCAAATCGTCGCCCCGCCCGGCAAGCGCAGCCTGCTCAGCGTCTCCGTCCAGTTCTACGCCCAGCCCGAACTCCTCTTCAACGTCGAGCCCGCCGCCTTCGATCCGCCCCCCGCTGTCCGCTCCGCCGTCGTCCAAATCCAGCGCCGACCCGAGCCCGCCGTCGACGTCCCCAGCGAAGCGCGCTTCTTCGAGGTCGTCCGCGGCGGCTTCGCCTTCCCTCGCAAGCAGATCCACAATTCCCTCGCCCGCGCACTCTGGCTCGACCCCGATACCGCCACCCCCTGGCTCGAATCCTGCCAGATCGACCCCACCCGCCGCGCCGCCACCCTCACCCTCGACGAGTGGGCCCGCCTCGCCTGGTCCCGCGAGCGCTCCGGCGCCCCGCCCCCACCACTCCAAGGCGACCCCAACGGACCCCCCGCCGCCCCATGACCACCCCCTTGCGAACGCTCGCCCCCGCCAAGATCAATCTCACCCTCGAGATCCTCGGCCGCCGCGACGACGGCTTCCACGACCTCGCCTCCGTCGCCCACACCCTCGATCTCGCCGACACCGTCCGCCTCGCCCCACCCGCCCCAGACGACATCACGGCCCGCCGCGTCGACTTCCGCGACGAATCCGGCAATCCCCTGCCCGCCCCCCAAGCCGAGATCGTCGCGCGCACCTGGGCACACCTCTGCGCCCACACCGGCCGCGACCTCCCCGGCCGCGTCACCATCCAAAAACGCATCCCCATCGCCGCAGGCCTCGGCGGCGGCTCCAGCGACGCCGCCGCCTTCCTGCGCCTCGCCAATCAATTCTGGGACCTCGCCCTCTCCCCCAACGACCTCGCTAGCATCGGCGCGACAGTCGGATCTGACGTGCCCCTCCTGCTCCACGGCGGCGCCCTGCTTATGCAGGGCCGCGGCGAGCGCATCACGCCCCTGCCGGACACGACTGGCTGGATCGGCCTCCTCTTCACCCCGGAACTGCCCCTCCCCGCCGCCAAGACCGCCACCATGTTCTCCGCCCTCCGCCCCCGCCACTTCAGCGACGGTGCACGCACGCACGCCCTCGCCGCCAAGCTCGCCCAGGCCCAGCCGCCCTCCCCCGAAGACCTCTTCAACAGCTTCGACACCATCGTCGGTGAGGTCCTCATCGGCGTGGCCGCCCACCGTCGACGCTTCGCCACCGCCGCCCGCGCCGTCCCCATCCTGGCCGGCGCCGGCCCCTCCCTCTTCCTCGTCACCGCCCCGTCCGACCTTGACGCCTTCGCCGCCCTCGCCACCCAGCTCAGTGCCTCCGGCGGCCGCGCCCAACTCGTCCATCCGCTCTCCCGTCACCACGCCACCGCCGTCCAGCCCGTTTCGGTCGAAAGCTAGGCGTCGCAATGGAATCCCTGCTCGCCGGTCTCATCGCAGGCGCAGCCATGGGCCTCATCTCCATGGCCGTCATCGCCTCCATCATGGTCGAATCCCAAGCCCTCGCCGCCAACCTCCGCGACCGCTATGAAGATCAGCCCCTTCCCTTCCTCGCCATCGCCGCCACCCTGGGCGCGCAGGCCGCCTGGGCCGCCATCGGCCTCGGCATGGGCTCCATCTACTGGGCCATCCGCGACAACGCCCAGAACGGCGCCGCCAGCCCCGCCTGGGGGTACAGCCTCACCATCGCCCTCCTCGCCGGATTCATCGTCCTCTTCGCCTTCGCCGCCCGCCTCCCCGCCGGCCGACGCCTCGCCTTCCTCGCCCTCCTCTTCGTCGCCATCTTCGGCTGGCTCCTGCCCAACCTCGCCGAAGCCTGAGCCTGCCCGCTCCCCCGGCGGCCCCTCCCCTCTCCTTCCGCTCATCCTGAGCCAGTCGAAGGATCCTCCCCGCACCTCTCCGATCCCCCCTCTCCATCGGTTCCGATGGAGTGGGGGCCAGGGGGTGAGGTTCCCTCCCTCCCTCCCCCCTCCCCCTCGCTCGCACGCGACAGAGCCATCCCCAACCCCTTCCTATACTTCGCCGATGCCCACCCCCCCACCTGGCACCATCCTCGACGCCCATGTCCACACCGTCCGCGGCGCAGCCGACAGCGAACTCCAGCCCGCTGACCTCCTCGATCGCGCACGCATCCGCGGCCTCACCGGACTCAACGTCACCGAGCACGACCGCGTCTGGGAACGCCCTGAGTGGGACGCCTTTCGGGCCCAAGCCCCCGATCTCTTCATCTCCCAGGGCATGGAAGTCTCCACCGACCTCGGCCACATCATCGTTTTCGGCATCGACCAGTACTACCCCGGCATCCGCTCCTGCGAACGCCTGCGTGAGGTCGCCGACGAGATCGGCGCATTCATCACCGTCGCCCACCCCTTCCGCCACTTCTTCGACCCCGTCACCTTCCTGCGCAAGGGCGAACCCCCCTTCTCCATGACCCCCCAAGAAGCGGCCGAGCGCATGCGCGTCTTCCAGGTCGTCCACGGCATCGAAGTCGGCAACGGCGCCAACACCCTGCGCGAGAACGCCTTCGCCTATCGCGTCGCCCAGATCCTCGGAAAGCCCATGACCGGCGGCTCTGACGCCCACTCCACCAGCGGCATCGGCGCCTACGCCACCGGCTTCCCCGAGCCCCTCACCTCTCGCGAGCAGATGCTCGCCCACCTCCACGCCGGCCGCACCACCCCCTACGTTGGCAACGAAACCGGCCTCCACATCTTCCAGCCCGACCCTCCCCCCAACGACACCGACGACGCCCCCGCCGGCTGACCCCTGCCCCAAAGAAACTGCTCCTACAGTGCCGCCCTTCATACTCCGCGACTGAACATTCTGCTATGCTGCTCGCATCGACGGTGCCGATCGCCCGCTAGGGCCCGACCAGCGCCAACCGCCCCCCTGACTCCCGTGCACAGTCGTGCACACCCCTGACCACCGCACCATATGTACGCCGTTGCACGGGAGTGCGCACCACTGCACACCGCACTTCCTCAGGAACCACGGCTCAGGAACCACGGCACGTTCCAACTCCCTAGCGCCCCTTCCTCCTCCCCGCCCGTCTATCCCATCAACGGCGTAGGCTGACCCACACCCAGCGACTCTAGATCTGACCACGCATGCCCCCCCGCACGTTCGTCTCACTCGACCTGGAGACCACCGGTCTCGATATCGGCCGCGACCGCATCACCGAGGTCGGCATGGTCCGCTTCACCCGTGACAGCGTCCAGGCCACCTACTCCCAACTCGTCAACCCCCACCGCGACATCCCCCTGCGCGTCCAGCAACTCACCTCCATCGCCCCCGCCGACGTCGCCGACGCGCCCCACTTCAACAGCATCCGACTCGACATCGAAGACTTCCTCGCCGACGCCACCATCGTTGGCCAAAACATCGGCTTCGACCTCTCCGTCCTTGCCCGCGCCGATCTCATCCCCCCTGGCGACGTCCTCGACACGCTGGAACTCGCCCGCCTGATCGACCCCGGCCACCGCACCCACAGCCTCGCCGCCCTGGCCCAGCGCTATCACGTCGCCCAGCCCAGCGCTCACCGCGCCCTCGCCGACGCAGAAACCGCCCGCGCCGTCTTCCTCGCCCTCTACGACCGCGCCGAAGCCCTCCCCAACCACCTCATCGCCGAGCTGATCGCCCTCGCCGACGGCATGAGCTGGTCACCCGCCACCCTCCTCCGCGACATCGCCGGCGCTCGCGATCGCACATCCGACGGCGTTCGCACGCTGCCCTCCCCGGCGGCTCGCCTCCGCCCCCCCTCCCCCGCACCCCCAATCTCGGCCAATCCAGCCTCGGCGACAGAGTCTGGCAAACCGCCCCGCCTCGACGCCATCGCCCAGGCCGGCCCCCTCCACGAGCTCGCCCTCGCCGTCCTCGCCGCCGGCGACCGCACCTCCCCCCTTGTCAGCCCCCTCTCCAACGGCGACCCAGCCTCCAACGACCCACCCTCCAACAACGAAGTCTCCAACAACCAAGGGCTGGTCCTTCAGTGGGAGCAACGACCCGAACAGGTCGGCATGACGCGCGCCGTCGCCCAGACCCTTGAGAGCGGCGGCGAGCTCCTCGTCGAAGCGGGCACCGGCACCGGCAAGTCCCTTGCCTACCTCATCCCCGCCCTGCTCCGCGCCATGGCCACCGGCGCCCGCGCCGTCGTCAGCACCAACACCATCAACCTGCAGGAGCAGCTCATCGAGAAGGACGTCCCCGCCGCCCGCCGCCTCCTCCGCGACACGCTCGGCGACGAAGTCGCCGGCGCCATGCGCGTCACCGCCCTCAAGGGACGCCGCAACTACCTCTGCCGCCGCCGCGTTCAGCAGGAGCGCTCCGCCAACGCCCCCACCGCGACCAGTCCCGCGCCATCCAACCCCGCGGTTGGGGTCGGCGTGACTTCTGAGGCCGGCTCCGCCGCCAGCCGCCTCCTCGCCCGCCTCATCGTCTGGTTGCAAACCACCGATACCGGCGACCGCTCCGAGTTGCGCGTCAGCCCCGACGAAGAATCCGCCTGGTCCTACTTCAGCGCCGAAGGCGAGGACTGCCTCTCCTCCCGCTCCTGTCCCTACGTGCGCGACGGCAGCTGCTTCCTCCTCCGCGCCCGGCGCCGCGCCGAGGGCGCCCACGTCATCGTCGCCAACCACGCCCTCCTGCTCAGCGACATGGCCATCGGCGGAGGCGTCCTGCCCCCCGCCGAAACGCTCATCATCGACGAAGGCCACCACCTTGAAGACGCCGCCACACAGCACCTCGGCGCATCCCTGCGGGTCGCCTCCTTCACCGACCTCCTCGAACGCGTCCACCGCCTCGGCCCCCGCGGCGCGGATCAGGGCGTCGTCGGCGCAACCCGTGCCGCCCTCGCCGCCGCCGGCACGCGCATCCAGGACGAGCCGCAAGCCGGCGCACTCATCGCCGATCTCCAAGCACAGCTGCGCGACGTCCCCCCTGCCATCTCGGAAGCCGCCGCCGCGGTCGAAGAGTTCTTCATCGCCCTGCGCAAGTTCGCCCAAGAACACGCCCGTTCCGAGGGTGCCGGTGACAGCCGCGCCGGAGGCGCAAGCGATCAACGACTCCGCCTCACCCGTGGCGTCCGCGCCCAGCCCGCCTGGAGCGCCATCGAGAGCGGCTGGGACCGCGTCTTCAGCGCCCTGCGCACCGTCGATGAGGCGCTCACCGGGCTCGAAGAATCCACCGCCGAGCTCGCCGCCACCGCCGCCCGCTACGAAGATCCCGACGATCCAAGCAACATAACGACTCCCTCCTCCGCCGACGATCTGGAAGGCCTCGCCGCCGAACTCGCCACCGTGCGCGCCGCCCTCGGTCACCACTGCGAGCGCACCGGCGACCTCCTCACCCGCCACGACGCCGCCACGGTCACCTGGCTCGACTCCGGCCGCCGCTCAGAATTCGCCACTCTGCACGCCGCCCCGCTCGAAGTCGGCGAGTTGCTCGCCGACGGCCTCTTCGCCAAGCGCCGCGCCAGCGTCGTCACCGGTGCAACCCTCACCGTCGACAACACCTTCGAGTTCATCCAGGAGCGCCTCGGCCTGGCCGACGCCGCCACCGAGCGCTTCGGCTCCCCCTTCGACTACCGCCGCGCCGTCCGCCTCCTGCTGCCGCGGGACATGCCGGAGCCCTCCGACCGCGCCTACCAACCCGCCATCGAGGAGTCCTTGATCGAACTCGCCCTCGCCAGTCAGGGACGCGCCCTGGCCCTCTTCACATCCCACGGCGCCCTGCGCGCCGCCGCCCGCGGCGTCCGCGACGCCCTGGAGGCGGAGGGCATCGTCGTCCTCGCCCAAGGCGTCGACGGATCCCCCGCCCGCATCCTCAACGCCCTGCGTGAGCACCCCCGCTCGCTCGTCCTCGGCACCGCCGCCCTCTGGGAGGGCGTCGACATCCCCGGCGACACCGTCTCCCTCGTCGTCATCGCTCGCCTCCCCTTCGCCGTCCCCTCCGACCCCGTCTACGCCGCCCGCTCCGACCAGTACGAAGACCCCTTCGGCCGCTACGCCGTCCCCCAAGCCATCACCCGCTTCCGCCAGGGCTTCGGCCGCCTCATCCGCCGCAAGGACGACCGTGGCGTCGTCGTCGTCCTCGACGGCCGCATCACCAGCAAGCGCTACGGCGAGTCCTTCGTCCGCTCCCTCCCCCCCGTCACCATCGAGCGTCTCCCCCGCCACGCCCTCGCCGGTAGCGTCGAGCAATGGCTCGCTTCGGAATAAAATGGCAATGGCTCGCTTCGGAATCGGACGGCAGTGGCTCGCTTCGGAATAAGATGGCAATCGCTCGCGCGAGAACGACATTCCCCCCCGGGGAGCGGGGGCTAGGGGGTAAGGGGCGCCGACGCGAAACCAACCGCCCCATACCGTACGATCGCAATCGCCTCCGCCGAAACGAGAGCGCCATGGCTGGATCCCGACCCACCCAACCCCCCGCGCAGACCTCGTCCGACCTGGCGCTTCTCTCCGCCCCCTGGCCCGCCCACCTGCGCTCCCAGCAACTCCTCCTCCGACGCCGCACCACCGACGACCCATCGCCCGACTGGCTGCCCGAGGCCGAGCACGCCGTCCCCGGCGCCGGTAACACCTGCCCCCTCCTCGATCGCGCCCAAGCCGCCGACGCCATCTACTGGCTGCGCCCGCCCGGAGTCCCCGCCACCGAACCCCTCGGTGCCTGCGCCGCCCGACTCACCAGCGACGGCGACCTCCTCTGGACCTGGCTCGCCGTCGACACCCGCTGGCGCGCCTACGGCTTCGGCGGCGCCGCCGTCCCCATCATCGAGCGCGCCGCCCTGCGCCTCGGCGCGACCACCGGCCGCGTCCTCGTCCCTGCCAGCAACGGCATCGGCCTCTACTTCTGGCTCCGACTCGGCTACCGGCCACTGCCCGGCGCACCCTGGCCGAAGCGCTTCGATGGCACCTGGATGCGACGCACCATCACCGATCGGGCCCGCTGACCTCGTCCTCGCTCAGGCCCGCCCCATCCATCGCCTTGCGCGCCCGGATCGCCCGCAGCCGGTCCGCCCGCAGCTTGTTCGACAGTAGCCGCGCCCCACCCAGCGCCAGCCCCGCCACCCCGATCAGCAGCCCTGCCGCGCTGGCCGTATCCGCAAAGGAAAGCGTTGCCCCCACCCACAGCCCACCGGAAAACACCACCACCACCACCAGCGTCGGTCGCCACCACGGTCGCCCACCCCCCTCGGCCGTCCCCAGCACGGAGACCCCCGGCTCGGAGGCGCCCGGCCCAGAGGCAGCAGCCCCGGGGGCAACAGTCTCCGACGCGCCCTCCCCGGATACCCCCCGCTCGGATGCACCAGGCGCGACACCTGCCCTCGGCGCCCACCCCGCGACGGGCCCAGCCGACCTCTCTTGCGCTCTCTTGCGGCGACGGCGCCGTTCTCGGGGCATCGGCCTCAGCGCCGCTTACGCCGCACGACATCGCGCGCGCTACGACCCTCGTGCCGCGCACGCCGACCCGCCCCCGGCTCCTCAACCGGCGTCTCTCCTGCAGCCGGCGTCGCCTGCGCCGCATCTTCGCCGCGCATCGCCGCCAAGCAGCGCCCGCAGCCAAAGTCCAGCGCCAGGTACTCCTCGTTCAGCCACACCTCGCCGCAGTTCTTCCCCTCCCCGTCTTGCGTCAGCACCAAGTGGTACGCCTGGCCGCACGCACTGCAGAACGCCGACGCCCCACTCTCCACCGCCTCACCGCAAACCGTGCAGTCCGCACCCGCATCCACGCTAAACAGCGCCTGCCCACCGGCCCTCGCCGGATCAGAACTCGCCGGCTCCACGTTCGATGGCTCGGGCATCGTCACGCGCTCCTCGCCCCTCCCGCCGGACTCCACCGGCCTCCGCTTCACGGCCGCCGGCTGGGGCGGTCGCGCCGCGATTGTAGACCCGCCTGCACCAGCAGCCGGGCGGGCTCCGCGCCACGACGGCCCCCCGGCAGATCCCCATCGATCACGGCGTCACGCAGAGCCTCCAACCAGCGACCGATCGCCGGCCCCGGCTCCACCCCCAGCTCCGCCAACGCCGTCGCGTCCAGCGGCGCGCGCGCGTCCGCCCACTCGCCCAGCGCCCGCTCCACCCGCTCGGCGGCCAGCCCTCCCCACAACGACGCCGCCGCACCCAGCGTCATCGCATCGAACGACCGCAACAGCCCCGCCGCGCCGCTCGCCGCCAGCCCCGCCCGGCCCAGCGGTCGCCGCAGCGCGCGAAGCTCCGCCCCCGCCTCCAGCGCCCGCCGCTCCCCACGAGTCAGTCCGCAGCGTCCCGCCAACAACGACACAACCTCCGATTGCGCACGCAGCCCGGTCAGCGCCCAGAACGCCGGCGCCCCCGCGCCCTCCATCCCGGTGAACGCGTCGATCAGCCCCAGCCCAATCGACCAGCCCCCTTCCCGTGCCTGCGGGATCCCCAGCCCTGACGCTCGCACCAGCGCCGCCGGCGCCGCCCGGTCCAGCAGCAAACGCCGCCAGGCCTCACCGAAGCGGTCCCCACTGATCGACCTGAGCTCCCCCCGCGAGCGCAGCGCCTGCGCCCGCATCCCTGGCGCGAACCGCGCATCCAGACGCGCCCCATATCGGCAGGCCCGAATCAGGCGCGTCGGATCGTCTGCGAAGGAGTGATCATGCAGCGTGCGAATCAGGCCCCGTTGCAGATCCCCACGACCGTCGAACGGGTCCAGCAACTCCCCCCTGCGCGCCCCGTTCAGCCCCAGCGCCATCGCGTTCACGCTGAAGTCCCGGCGCGACAGGTCGGCCTCGATGCTCGCAGCCGACACCTGCGGCAACGCACCCGGACGCACGTATCGCTCAACTCGCGTGCGCGCCAGATCAATCCGCCCTGCGGCAGAGCCCAGAACGCCCCCGGCGGAGCCCAGCACACCCACGGCGGAACCCAGCAGACCCCCGGCGGAGCCCAGCACAAGCGTCCCCGTACCGAAACGGTCATGCCGCACCACCCTCCTCCCCCGCTGCTGCGAAAGCACCGCCAGCAGTGGGCCTGGGTCGCCCTCCACCGCAATGTCTAGATCCAGCAAGCCTCCCGCCGATCCCGCTCGCAGGCTGTCCCGAACCGCCCCCCCCACGACGAACAGCGGCAGCTCGCGATCATCCGCCACCTCCACAATCGCGCGCAGCGCCTCCCCGAACGCCACAGGCAGGCCCGCCCACAGTCGGTCCAGAAGCTCCGGGCCCGGTATCTCACATGTCATAATGTGTCAGCGGCCTCAACATCGTCTCCCCGCCTTCCCGGCAGGGATCCCCTGCCGGCCATCCAGGTGTCATAAGATGCCATACATGTCGACCCTGCAGCAGCGCCAACAGTCCCGCGGCCTAAACTGCGAACGTGCATCATCAGGTGAATCGATTCAACCTCCCATCGCAGCCATCGCAGCCATCGCAGCGATCGCAGCGATCGCGGCCGCCGCGGCAGTCGCGGCAGTCGCGACGGTCGCGACGGTCGCGACGGTCGCCATGACCGCCCCCGGCGCCGCCGCCACGCGGGTCCCCCCGCACGCCCGCAGCACCCGCCTCGATCTGCTCTCGCAGCGCCTCGGCCACGACTTCACCGATCGCGCACTCCTGCGCCAAGCCATGGTGCACCGTTCCTTCCTGAACGAGAACCCTAGCGAGGCCCTGGAGTCCAACGAACGCATGGAGTTCCTCGGCGACGCCATCCTCGACGCCGTCATCTCGCGCCGCCTCTACGACGATTACCCCTCCGCCGCCGAGGGCTGGCTCACCGAGGTGCGCTCCCTGCTCGTCCGCAACGACACCCTCGCCGACCTCGCCCATGCCTGCGAGCTGGGCCGCTACATCGTCATGGGCAAAGGCGTCGAAGCCCAGGACGGCCGCAACCGCCCTGCCATCCTCGGCCGCACCTTTGAGGCCGTGCTCGGCGCCGTCTACATGGACGCCGGCTGGCCCGCCGTCGAGCGCGTCATCTTCCGCGCCCTCGCCGACCAACTCCAGGCCATCGCCATCGCCGGCCTCGAGCGCGACCCTAAGAGCCTCCTCCAGCAGGCCTGCCAGGCCGAGTGGCACGCCACCCCCAGCTACCGCACCGTTGAGGAGCTCGGCCCCGCCCACGAGCGCGAGTTCCGCGTCGAAGTGCGCGTCAACGGCGAAACCCTCGGCGACGGCGAGGGCCACAGTAAACAGGCCGCCGAGAAGGCCGCGGCCGAGGTCGCCCTGCGCGCCCTGCCCGCCGGCGCCATCCCCTAACCCCCACTCCCCGGAGTCTGCAGCCACCACCCGCACGACGGAGCGCCCCCGCACAACGAGTCAAAGGACGAGCCCACGCCGATGCACTTCAAGCGTTTCGAGATCCAGGGCTATAAGTCGTTCGCCACGCGAACGCAGTTCGCCATCGACCCCGGCATCACCGCCGTCGTCGGCCCCAACGGCTCCGGCAAGTCCAACATCATGGACGCCCTGCGCTGGATCATCGGCGAGACCACCACCAGCCAAATGCGCGCCAAGCGCATGGAGGATGTCATCTTCGCCGGCTCCGAAAGTCGCGCCCCCGCCGGCCTGGCCGAAGCCCGCATCGTCCTCGACAACGCCGACCACTGGCTGCCGCTCGACGCCGAAGAGGTCGAGGTCGTCCGGCGCGTCCATCGCAGCGGCGACTCCGAGTTCCGCATCAACGACAACCGCGTGCGCCTGCGCGATATCCAAGAGCTGTTCTCACAGGGCGGTCTCGGTCCCGGCTCCCACGCGCTCATGGGCCAAGGCCTGGTCGAGGACGTGCTGCGCCTCAAGCCGGAGGAGCGCCGTGGCATGATCGAGGACGTCGCCGACGTCCGCCGCCACCGCCTGCGCATGATCAGCAGTCGCCGCAAGCGCGAAGCCGCCGAGGAGAACCTCGCCCGCGCCCGCCTCCTCATCGACGAGATCGCCCCCCGCATGCGCACCGTCGAACGACAGGCCAAGCGCGCCATCCAGCACGCGGAGCTCAACGCCGAGCTGCACGCCGCCCTGATCGACCACTACGGCCGCGAATGGCGCCGGCTCACCACCGCCACCAGCGCCCGTCGCGCCGCCGCCCGCGAACGCGCCGCCCAGCGCCAGCAGGCCGAAGCCGCCTCCGCCCAGGCCGAACAAGGCATGGAACGCTGGCGCGCAGAAGTCCAGCAAGCCCGCGAACGGCTGGAGGCCGCCAGCGCCGAACGCCGTCGCCTCGCGCAGGCCGTCCGCGAGCTCGAATCGAAGCGCGAAATCGCCCAACAGCGGCGGGCGCTGCTCGATCAACGCGCGACCGACCTGGAGTCCGACGTCGCCGCGCTGCGGGACCGCACCGGGGAACCGGATGTCGGCCCCAGCGACGAGCAGCGCCAGTCCGTCGAAGCCGCGACCGCCGCCGCCGCCGCCGCCGTCTCGCAGGCGCAAGCCACGCTCGCCGCGGCCTCCGCGGAGCTCGCCCAGCTGCGCCGCCGCCGCGACGAAGCCGATGCCGTGCTGGCCCGTCTCGACCGCGAGCAGAGCGACGACGAACGCCGCCTCGCCGAGTCCACCCGCCGCATCGCCCAGATCCAAGCCGCCGCCCCCCAGCGCGAGTCGGACCTGCGCGCCCTCGCCCAGCGCCTCGCAGCCGCCCAGGACGCGGCCCAGGAAGCGGGACGAGTCCAGGCCCAGTCCGGCGTCGCCGCCTCCGACACGCAAGCCCGCCGGGCCGAGATCGCGCGCGACTACAATCTCGCCGCCGCCCGCCTGCGCGACCTCGAATCGGCCCGCAGCCAACGCGAGCGCGATCTCACCCGGGCGAACGACCGCCTGCAGATGCTGCGCGAACTCCAAGCCGAGAGCGAGGGCATGCACCAGGGTCTGCGTGCCCTCTTCGGCACCCGCGGCGTCCCCCGCGACGGCGAACCCACCGGCATCCCCGGCGTCGTCGGCGTGCTCCGGCATCTCCTCCACGCGCCCCGAGGCCTGGAGCAGGCCATCGAAGCGGCCCTCGGCGACTACCTGGACGCGGTCCTCTTCGAAAGCAGCGACAAAGCCCTCTCCACCATGCGATTGCTCGTCCAAGAGCGCGCCGGCCGCATCATGGCTCTGCCCCTCGACGACACCCGCGACCGCGCCCCCCTCGCGTTGCCCTCCGAACGCGGCGTCATCGGCGTCGCTTCAGAGATCGTGCGCTGTCGCAACGAGTACCGCGGCGTCGTCGACACACTGCTCGGCCGCACGGTCGTCGTCGAGGACGTGGAGACCGGCCGCGACATCGTCAAACGCGGCCTCGGCGAGGCCGTCACACGCGACGGCTACCTGATGCGACCCAACGGCGCGCTCTCCGGTGGCCGCCTGGCCGAGAGCGGCTCCTTCACCCGCGAAAACGAGCTGCGCTCGCTGCCCACCCAGATCGAAGAGTTGCAGCGCTCCCTCGCTGAGAGCGCCGACGTCGCCGAGCGCACCCGCGCCCTGCAGGCCCTCGCCCAGGAGCTCACCCGCGCCGAAGAGGCCGCTGAAGAGGCCACCTCCGCCCGTGCCCGCGCCCAGGAAGCGACCGGACAACGCCGCGCCGACGTCGCCGCGCTCCGCGGTGAAGCAGCCGCCATCGAGCAGGCCATCGAGCGCGCCCAGGCCGAGACCCAAGAGCTGAGCGGCGTCGAGACCGAGGTCGCGGCCTCCCGCGCCGGTCGCTCCACGCCCCGCCAGAGCGCCCGCGCCGACCGGCCCAACGACCCAGCCCTCCTCGCGGCCACCGAAGCCCAGGCCGAGTCTCTGCGCGCGCTCGGAGCCGTGCAGGCGCTGCAAAGCGCCGCCCAGGGCGAGCAGCGCACCCTTGACGAGGCGGAGCGCACCCGCCGCGCCGAGATCGAACGCACCCGCATCGCCTTCCAGCGACGCCAGGCGCAGCTCGCCGCTGCCCGCGCCGAGCTGACCGAATCCGCCGCCGCGCTCGCCACCCTCGACACCGCGCTAGCCGAGGCCACCCAGCGTCGTGACGCGCTCCTGGACCCAGACGGCCAAAGTGATGCCGAAGCCGCATCGCAAGAGGCCCAACGACTACAAGCGCTCCTCGCCGAAGAGCCGGGCCGGCGCGACGCGCTCGCCCGCTGCCAGCGCTCCCGCATCGAGGCCGAGAAGTCGCTCGTCGCCGCCGACGCGGTCCTGCGGGAAGTCGAGGCGGCCGTCGAGCGCCTCCGCGAGCAGATCGCCAGCGACGAACTCACCCTCGACGATCAGGGCCGCATTGTCCCCCAGGCCGGCGCCACCGTCCCCACCTTCCTCAAGGCGAGCGCCGCGACCGCCGGCGTCTCCCTGCCCGACCCTTCTTCTGGTCCCCCCGCCCCGTCTGTTGAGATGAAGACGATTGAGATGGAGAGGGAGCCAGGGGCTGAGCTGCCCACGGAGTCCACCACCGCCGCCACCACCACCGCGGCGCGCAGCGGAGTCGCCGTCGCTGTGTCCCAAGGGCCGACCGCTGACGCATCCCGGCCTGATCACACCGACACCGACACCGCCACCACCACAAACACCGCCACCAGCCCCGAATCGGACCCCCCCGAATCAGATCAAGACCTGCGCGAGCGCATCGAGACACTGCGCGGACGCCTACGCTGGCTGGGCACCGTCAACCCTGAAGCGGCCGAGGAGCTCGAGCAGATCCGCACTCGCCACGACGAACTCAGCGTCCAGGTTGAGGACCTTGAAGGCGCCGAGCGCCGCATGCTCCAGGCCGAGGCGGAGCTGGCCACGATCATCGATGAACGCTTCAGCCAGGCCTACGCCCGCGTCGACACCGAGTTCCAGCGCTACTTCCGGCTCATGTTCCGCGGCGGCAGCGCCCGCCTCGTCCTCACCGACGAAGCCGACATGGAGGCCTCCGGCGTCGAGATCGTCGCCCAGCCGCCCGGCAAACGCGTCGAGAACCTCAACATGCTCTCCGGCGGCGAACGCTCACTGACCGCCATCGCACTGCTCTTCGCCTTGCTCGAGGTCCGACCCGCCCCCTTCTGCGTCCTCGACGAGGTCGACGCCGCCCTCGACGAGGCCAACGTCAGCCGCTTCGTCGGCGCCCTCAAGGAGCTCGCCCAGCGCACCCAGTTCGTCGTCATCACACACAACCGCCGCACCATCGAGCAGGCCGACAGCATCTACGGCATCACCATGGGGGAGGACTCGGTCAGCCGCGTCCTCTCTGTCCGCCTGACTGACCTCAACCTCGACGAGTGACCGCAGCCGACTGAACACCAGCCCGCGCCGCGATCTTCCCTCCGCGATACGATCGGGCTTGTGCGGCCCCGCCTCCGCCAACAGATCCCCCACCACTCGGCCCACGAAGGAACAGCCATGGTCCGCCTCTTCCGTCGCCGCCAAAAGCAAGCCCCCACTGAAGTCACCGCTGAAGTCACCGCTGAACATCCGCCGGCGGAAACGGACGCCAACGCCGCGCCCCTCGTTGCCGGCGAGCCAAACGCGCCGCAGACGCTGACCGTTGGCTCCGGCGATTCCGCGCCACCCGCGCCCCTGGCGATCATGCAAGCGCCTTCCCCCGAAGCAGAGGCGGAAGAGCTCGCCGCGGTCATGGAAGCCAGCACCCGCCGCACCCGCGGCGGCGTCTTCGGCCGGCTCGGCGGCGTCTTCCGTCGCGGCGGCGTCGACGACGACTTCTGGGAGGACCTCGAGGAGATCCTGATCGGCGCAGATGTCGGCGTCCGCACCTCCGCCACGCTGATCGAGCGGGTCCGCGATCGTGCCCGCGACGAGGGCGCGCGCGACCCCGAATCCGTCCGCGAGGTGATGCGCGCCGAAATGGTCGCGCTGCTGGAGGCCCCGCGCGAGCGCGGCCTCCTCTGGTCACCCGCCGCCGCTGAGGACCCGCCCGCGCCGCAGGTGATCCTGGTCGTCGGCGTCAACGGGGCCGGTAAGACCACCAGCATCGCCAAGCTCGCCCACGCCTACCGCCAGGACGGACGCTCCGTGATCCTCGGCGCCGGCGACACCTTCCGCGCCGCCGCCATCGAGCAACTGCAGACCTGGGGGGAGCGCGTCGGCGCGCCCGTCATCGCCCATCAGGCCGGAGCCGACCCCGGCGCCGTCGCCTACGACACCCTTGGCGCCGCCGCCGCCCGTGGCGTCGACATCGCCATCATCGACACCGCCGGCCGCCTGCAGACCAAGAAGAACCTCATGGCCGAGCTCGGCAAGGTCCGCCGCGTGATCGAGGGTCGCGTGCCCGGCGCCCCGCACGAGGTCCTGCTCGTCCTCGACGCCACCACCGGCGGCAACGGCCTCAGCCAGGCCCGCGTCTTCGGTGAGGCCACCGAGGTCACCGGCATCTGCCTGGCCAAGCTCGATGGCACCTCCAAGGGCGGCGTCGTCTTCGCCGTCGCCAACGAGCTCGGCCTGCCCGTCCGCTTCGTCGGCACGGGCGAACAGCCCGGCGACCTCGCCCCCTTCAACGCCCGCGCCTTCGTCGATGCACTCTTCGCGGACGCCTAGGGCTCCGTTGTTCACCCGCCAGCGCGCCGATAACATGCTCCCGTGACGGATCACACAAACGACGCCTTGAGCCAACCGGGCCTGCTCACGCCCTCGCAGTCGCAGCGCCTGCGCGACCTCCTGGCCGATCTCGAGCCGGGCAAGGGCAGCGTGCTCACCGCCCTGCACCGCGCCCAGCACGAACTCGGCTGGGTGCCACGCGGCGCCATCTCGCTGATCGCCGGCCAGCTGCGCCTGACCGACGCCCTGATCTACGGCCCCGCCACGTTCTACTCCGAGTTCCGCCTCACGCCGCCGCCCGCCACACTCGTCGCCTGGTGCAGCGGCCCCACCTGCCGCGTCCTCGGCGGCGAACGCATCAAACTGATCCTGGAAAAGACGCTGGACTGCGAATTGGGCCAGAACGGCCCCAACGACGACTACGGACTCTGGCTGGGCCAGTGCAACGGCACCTGCGAGCAAGCGCCCCAGGTCTGGGTCAACGGCCGCGTCGTCGGCAAGCTCAGCCTGGCCGGCTCGGCCCGCCTGGCGCAGCGCATCCGCGACGGCGAGGGCGCCGCCAAGATCGCCCCGCCGCCGCCCGGAGCGGTCGAGATCCAGCCCGCCCTGATCCGCAAGGAATCCCCATGACGACAGCATTCCAGGCCCTGCGCGATGCCGCCGGCAGCCCGCCAACGGCCCAGCAGCGGCCCTTGCTGCGCGTCGACATCAGCACCTCCTCCGTCGCCGCCGGCGCCGACGCCGGCCTGGCGCGACTGCGCGATCTGGTCGCGGCCCGCGGCATCGAGATCGACATCCTCACGGTCGGATCGCTCGGCCTCTCCTTCGCCCAGCCCACCCTGGAGCTGCAACTGCCCGGCAAGCAGCCCGTCGTCTACGGCCCCGTGCCGCCGGACGAGATTGAGGCCTTCCTCGACGCCGTCTTCGCCGATCCGGTCGGGCAGGGCGACGACTCCGCCTGGGCGATCGGCGTGCGTGGCCTCAACGGCGCCGCTGGCGATGCCCAGGACGGCGTGCCGCCCCTCTCCGCGCACCCATTCTGGGGCCCGCAGGAACGCCGCGTCATGGATCAGATGGGCGTCATCGACCCGGAGTCGCTCGACGCCGCCCTGGCGGCCGGCCGATACGCCGCGCTCGATCAAGCCCTGGACATGGAACCGATGGCGATCTGCGACCTGATCGAGGCGGCCGGCGTCGGCGGGCGCGGCGGCGGTGGCTTCCCCGCCGGTCGCAAGTGGAAGTTCCTCCTGGGCGCCCCCGGGCCCACCAAATACCTCGTCTGCAACGCCGACGAGGGCGACCCCGGAGCCTTCGTGAACCGCATCCTCATGGAGTCCGACCCCCACCTGGTGCTGGAAGGCATGATCATCGCCGCTCGCGCCACGGCCGCCAGCCACGGCTTCATCTACATCCGCGACGAGTACCCGCTCAGCGTCGTGCGCATGCGCAAGGCCGTCGCCCAGGCCGCCGCCGCCGGGCTGCTGGGCGGCGACATCCTGGGCACGGGCATGTCCTTCACGCTGGAGGTGGTGCGCGGGGCCGGCTCCTACGTCTGCGGCGAGGAGACGGGCCTGATCGCCTCCGTCGAAGGGCTGCGCGGGATGCCCAAGCTGCGCCCCCCCTTCCCCGCCCAGCGCGGCGTCTTCGACATGCCCAGCAACGTCAACAACACCGAGACCTACGCGCACGTGCCCTCCGCGCTGTTGCACGGCTCCGACTGGTACCGCGAGTTCGGCACCGAGTCCGACGCCGGCACCAAGATGTTCAGCATCGGCGGCGCGCTGCAGCGCACCGGCATCGTCGAGGTGCCGTTCGGATCCTCCATGCAGGCGCTGCTGAGCGACATCGGCGGCGGCGTGCCAGCCAACGACAAGGGCGCTGGCAAGGCCAAGGGCATCCAGCCCGGCGGCCCGCTGGGCGGCCTGCTCAACGCCGACGATCTGGGCCTGGCGCTGGAGCGCCCGCCCTTCACGGAGCGCGGCGTGCTGCTCGGCTCGGGCGGCCTGATCCTCTTCGATGAGCGCGCCTGCGCGGTCGACCTGTCGCTCTACTTCAGCGAGTTCTGCGAGGACGAATCCTGCGGCCGTTGCACCACCTGCCACGGCGGCAGCCAGCGGCTCGTGGAGATGCTCGCCCGCATCACCCAAGGCGGGGGCCGCGAGGCCGACCTGGACCGCCTGGGCGTGGTCGATCGGGCGCTGCAGAACGCCAACTGTCTGCACGGTCAGTTCACGCCCTACGCGATCCGCTCCGCCCTGCGCCACTTCCGGGACGAGGTCGAAGAGCACGTACGCGACCACCGTTGCGCCGCCAAGGCCTGCCGCGGCCTGATCCGGCATCGCGTCAGCGACCCCGCCGACCCCGCCCTGGCCGAGGCGGCGGCGCTCTGCCCCACGGACGCCTTCGTCGGCCCCGACGGCGAGCGCACGATCGATGACGCCGCCTGCGTGCAGTGCGGCCTCTGCGCCGAGCTGGCGCCCGCGGCCATCGTCGTCGAGGACCGCTTCCCCCAGGCCCCAGTCGCCGCCAGCGCCGCCGCCGCTGCCGGCCCCAGCCCGGCCGCCGCGGGCGCATAAGGCAAGAGCGCTCCGGGCCGCATTCATCGCGGGGCCGCCCTGGTCGCCGGCCCGCCCTGGTCGCCTGACAGCACCGATCGCCGGGCCGCAGCGGTCGACGGTCGGCATTATGCGCCGGGCAGCATTATGCGCCGGAGGGGGCGATCCGAAGCGGCTTATGTGAGACAAACCGTCGGCCGTGCAGTCCCCCGCTGATAGCCTCGCCAGGGGCGGCGACCTGGGCCTCGCGTCCGATCAAGCGACAGTGCAGTGCGCCCCCCGGTCGGCTAACATACACGCTACCGTGTAGACGGTCGTAGTGGGCTGTGCCCCTCCGCGACCGGGCACAGTGCCACCGGGCACAATAAAGGAGCCGGCCGGCCTGTCTACCCCCATCCGCCGTCAGTACCTCGATCTCAAGGCGCGCCAGCCCGACGCGATCCTCTTCTTCCGTCTGGGCGATTTCTACGAAACCTTCGACGACGACGCGCAACTGGTCAGCGCCGAGCTGGGCATCGCCCTGACCAGCAAGCCCATGGGCAAGGGCCTGCGCGTGCCCCTGGCGGGCGTGCCCGTGCAGAGCATCGAAGGCCACCTGGCGCGCTTGATCGCGGCCGGCCACCGCGTCGCGATCGCGGAGCAGCTGGAGGAGGCGCGGGCCAGCAAGGGTCTCGTACGGCGCGGCATCGTCCGCGTCGTCTCGCCCGGCACGGCCCTGGAGCCCGCCCTGCTGGAGAGCGGCCGCAACGCCTTCTGCGCGGCGCTGGACGTGCGTCAGCTCAGCGGCAGGGGGAGCAACAAACAGGGCGCGACCGCCGCCCTCGCCCTGGCCGACCTCAGCACCGGCGAACTGCGCGGCTGCGAGCTAGCGGGCGAAGACATCGCGGCGGCGCGAGCGGCGGCGCTGGCCGAGCTGGAGCGGCTGGGAGCGCGCGAGCTCTTGCTGCCGGCCCCCGGCCCACACGCAGCCGGCCCACCCACAGCCGGCCCACCCACAGCCGACCCGCATGCAGCCGACCCGCAAGCAGCCCACGCGCAAGTAGCGCCGGCCGACGCCGGCGCGAACGGTTGGACGCTGACGCCGCGGCCAGCGGCGCGCTTCGACCCGGCCGGCGGCTCCGCCCTGCTCTGCCGGCGCTTCGGCGTCAGCGACGTTGAGGGCCTGGGCCTGGCCGGACGGCCGGCCCTGCAAGCGGCGCTGGGGGCGCTGCTGGACTACTTGGCGGAGGGGCAGGGGCTGGCGCCGGACACGGAAGCGCAGCAGGGGTCGCCCGCCCCAACCGACCGCTTGGCGCACCTGGGCCGGCCCCAGATCTACGAGCCCGGCGACGCGATGCGGCTGGACGCGGCCAGCGTGCGGGCGCTGGACCTCTTCCCCGGCCTCGACGGCCGCGCTCGGGCCGGGGCCAGGCCGGGCTCGGGAGCGGCACCCGCAACCAGCCCCGGCTCCCTGCTGAAACTGCTGGACCGTTGCCGCACGGCGGCGGGACGACGCTTGCTGCGGCGGCGGCTGGAGCGGCCGCTGATCGCGCTGGAGGCGATCGAGCAGCGCCAGCGGCGGGTCGCCCTGCTGCACGCGCAGCCCCTTTTACGCGCGCGTCTGCGCGAACATCTGGCGGCGGTGCCGGACCTGGAGCGACTGCTGGGACGGGCCGCGACGGGGCTGGCCGCGCCGGCGGAGCTGGCCGCGCTGGGCCGGGGCCTGGCGGCGGCGGCGGCGCTGTCGGCGCTGCTGCGCGAGCAAGCCCAGCGGCCGGGGCCGGCGACGGCGGCGGTGGCGGCCCCGGGATCCGATGCGGACGCACTGCTGGAGGCGATGGCGGCGGAGCTGCCCGCCGCCGCCGCCGCGCAGTCGGCGATCGCACAGACCCTGGCCGACGAGCCAGAGTCTCTCTCCGAGGGCAAAGGCGACGACGCCGGCGAGGTCCTGCGGCCGGGCTGCGACGCCCGCGTCGACGCGCTGCGTCTGCGCCTGCGGGCCGGCCGCGAATCCTTGGCGGCGCTGGAGGCGCGCGAGCGGCAGCGCAGCGGCGTCGCCTCGCTCAAGCTCGGCTACCACCGCAGCTTCGGCTACTACCTCGAGCTGGGGCGCTCGCACGCGGGCGCGGCGCCGCCGGACTGGGAGCGGCGCCAGACACTGGCCAGCGGCGAGCGCTACGTCTCGCCCGAGCTGCGCACGCTGGAGCGCGAGCTGCTGGAGGCGCGTGACGCGCTCGTGCTGCGCGAGCGAGAGCTCTACGCCGCGCTCTGCCGGCGTGTCGCGGGCCAGGCGGCGGCGGTGCAGCGGCTGGCCACGGGCGTGGCCCGGCTCGACGTCGACGCGGCCCTGGCCGAGGTGGCGGCCGCGGGCGGCTGGACGCGGCCGCAGCTGGACCTTTCGGCCGCGCTGGAAATCCGCGAGGGACGCCACCCGCTGGTCGAGGCGGGGCTGCCGGCCGGACGCTTCGTGCCGAACGACCTGGTCCTGGACGGGGCCGGCGATCAGGTCCTGGTTGTCACCGGGCCCAACATGGCGGGCAAGAGCACCTACCTTCGGCAGACGGCGCTGATCGTGCTGCTGGCCCAGATCGGCAGCTTCGTGCCGGCCGCGCGGGCGCGGCTGGGCCTGGTCGACCGGGTCTTCGCGCGGGTCGGCGCGCAGGACCAGATCGCGGCCGGGCGCAGCACCTTCATGGTCGAGATGCTGGAGACGGCGGCGATCTGCAGCGCCGCCACGCCGCGTTCGCTGCTGATCCTGGACGAGATCGG
>QGNQ01000028.1 GCA_003228175.2 Chloroflexota bacterium | reverse complement strand
TTCCGCTCATCCTGAGCCTGTCGAAGGACCCTCCCTCCGCCCCACCCGCGCCCCGCCCCTTCCGCGCCCTCCCCCGCTCATCCTGAGCCTGTCGAAGGACCCTCCCTCCGACGACCCCGCTACCCTCCCCTTGCCCTCCCTCCCACCCCTCCCCGCCCCCAGGAGCGACCATGCCACGCGAAATCCGCCTCCTCAACCGCCCCCACGCCCTCCCCCAACCCTCCGACTTCGGCCTCGTCCGCGCGCCCGACCCCCAAACCGCCGACGGCGACGTCGTCGTCGGCAACCTCTGGATGTCCGTCGACCCCTACATGCGCGGCCGCATGCGCGACGCCCAAAGCTACGCCGACCCCTGGCCGCTCAACCACGTCTGCGACGGCCGCGCCGTTGGTCGCGTCCTCGACTCCCGCCACCCTGACTTCGCCGCCGGCGACCTCGTCCGCAGCGGCCTCGGCTGGCGCGAGATCTTCGCCGCCCCGGGCGCCGCCCTCGAAAAGCTTGACGCCGCCTACCCCCATCCCCAGCACTACCTCAGCGCCCTGGGCGGCACCGGCCTCACCGCCTACGTCGGCCTGCTCGACCTCTGCGACCCCCAGCCCGGCCAAACCGTCTTCGTCTCCGGCGCCGCCGGCGCCGTCGGCTCCATCGCCGGCCAACTCGCCCGCATCCGCGGCTGCCGCGTCATCGGCAGCGCCGGCAGCGACGCCAAAGTCGCCCTCCTCACCAACGACTTCCGCTTCGACGCCGCCTTCAACTACAAGACCCAGGACCCCATGGATGCCCTCGCCGCCATCGCTCCCGACGGCATCGACATCTACTTCGACAACGTCGGCGGACGCCACCTCGAAGCCGCAATCGAATCCCTGAACGACTTCGGCCGCATCGCCGCCTGCGGCTCCATCTCCCGCTACAACGACGCCACGCCCGCCGCCGGCCCGGCCAACCTCTTCCAGATCGTCCCCAAGCGCCTCACCATGCGCGGCTTCATCGTCTCCGACCATCGCGACCGTCAACCCCAGTTCGAAACCGACATGAAGGCCTGGATTGCCTCCGGCGAAATGCAAGTCAAAGAGACCGTCGTCGACGGCATCGAGAACGCCGTCCCCGCCTTCATCGGCCTCTTCAGCGGTCAGAACACCGGCAAGATGCTCGTCCGCCTCGCCTAGCGTCGATCGCCGCCCCCGGTCTGCCCTAGCGCGCCCGAAGCCGCAGCGCCAGCATCGTCAGGCCCAGGCTGAAGCCGCCGATCCCCCCCACCGCCGCGAAGGCGTAGCCCAAGTCGGCCCCATCCCAGCCCTCCAAGACCAGGCTGCGCATCCCCGCCAGCAGGTATGTGACCGGGTTGAACTCCGCCACCGTCTCCAACCAGGGCTCAAAGACCTCCTTCGGCGCGAACGCCGTCGACAGGAACAGCAGCGGGAAGAAAATCAAGATACCCAACTGCGCCGCCTGCGGATTGCCCGTGCGCAGCGAGATCGCCAGCCCAATCCCGGAGTAGGCCGCCCCGAACGCCCCCATCAGCAGCACCAGAATCACCGCCCCGCCCACCCCCGCCTCCAGCGGCGATCCGATCGCCAGCCCCACCACCAGAATCACCGTCGACACCACGGTCGCCCGCACCGCGTCCGCCACCAGCCGGCTCAGCACCAGCGCGATGCGCGGCGTTGGCGTCAGCAGCAGCTTGTCGAAGTAGCCCCGCTCGATATCCGTCACCATCACAATGCCAGACACGCTCGCCACCCCCGCCACCGCCTGCACCATCGCCACCGGCACTTGGAAGCCCGTGTAGTTGCTCACCCCGAAGGCCTGCGGCGCAATCTGGTTGGCCGCGCCGATGATCGTCGCCAGGAAGAACAGCGGGATCAGGATTTGCGGCAGCTCCACCTCCGGCTGGCGCAACGCCTCCCGCAGCGCCCGTTTCGTCAGCCAGTAGGTCGCCGTCGCCGTCCGCATCATGCCGTGGCCCCGTCCAGGCCCTCGTCCACTGCCAAGTGGTGACCGGTCGCCCGCAGGAACACATCGTCCAGGGTTGGTCGGGCCAGCGTGATCGACGCCACCGGCACCTGCGCCTCGTCCAGCAGCCGCACGATCCGCGCCACCGCCGCGCTCCCCTCCGGCAGGTAGATCGCCACCGCCGTATCCGTCCGGCGCACGTCCTCCACGCCCGCCAAACCCTGCGCCACATCCGCGGCCCGGCCCACGGCGGACGCCTCGCCCACCTGCACCGTGACCACGTCCGTCGCGATCGCCGCCTTCAGTGCCTCCGGCGACCCCTCCGCCACAATCCGGCCCGCCTCCAGGATCATGATCCGCTGCGCCAGCCGGTCCGCCTCCTCCAGGTATTGCGTCGTCAGAAAGAAGGTCACCCCGTCCTCGCGGTTGAGCCGCTCGATGTACCGCCAGATTCCCTCCCGCGCGATCGGATCCAGCCCCGTCGTGGGCTCGTCCAGGAAGACGATCTCCGGCGCGTGTACCAGTGCCGACGCCAGGTCCAGCCGTCGCTTCATCCCGCCCGAGTAGGTCCGGATGGGGCGCTCCGCCGCGTCCTCCAGATCGACGATCTGCAGCAGCTCGACCACCCACCGCTCCACCGCCCCCCCGGACATCCCGTACAGATGCCCCTGCAGCACCAGCAACTCGCGCCCCGTCTGCAGGTCGTCCAGCCCCGCCTCCTGCAGCGCAACCCCGATCTTCTCGCGCACCGCCCCCGCCTCTCGGCGGATGTCCAACCCCCCAATCCGGCCGCTGCCCGCCGTGGGCGCAAGCAGCGTCGTGAGAATCCGGATCGTCGTGCTCTTCCCCGATCCGTTCTGCCCCAGGAAGCCGAAAATCTCCCCCGCCTCCACCGACAGCGACACCCCATCCAGCGCCCGCACCCCGCGCTCGTACTCCTTCACCAGCGCCACCGCCTCGATCGCCGGCATCGCGCCCATCGCTTCCCCGCATCCTGCAATACCCAAGCCCAGACGCCGCTACGCTACCGTCCCCAGCAACCGCCACCCTAACGTCTCGACGCGCAGCCGCCGCGAACCTGTGGAGCCTCCCATGCCCTTCGACCCCCGACACCGCAGCCACGTCCTCGTCGACGGCCCCGGTCGCGCCGCCGCCCGCTCCCAGCTCAAGTCCGTTGGCTTCACCAGCGACGATCTCAAAAAGCCCCTCGTCATGGTCGCCCACTCCTGGATCGGCACCATGCCCTGTAACTTCAGCCATCGCCAGCTCGCCGCCGAGGTCTCCGCCGGCGTCCGCGCCGCCGGTGGCACCCCCATGGAGGTCAACACCGTCTCCATCAGCGACGGCATCTCCATGGGCACCGAAGGCATGAAGGCCTCCCTCGTCAGCCGCGAGCTCATCGCCGACTCCATCGAGCTCGCCGCCGTCGGCTACTCCTTCGACGCCGTCGTCGTCATCGTCGGCTGCGACAAGACCATCCCCGCCGGCGCCATGGCCCTCGCCCGGCTCAACCTCCCCGGCCTCGTGCTCTACTCCGGCTCCATCGCCCCCGGCAAGTACAAAGGCCGCGACCTCACGATCCAGGACGTCTTCGAGGGCGTCGGCGAAGAGGCCGCCGGCAAGATCACCGAAGAAGAACTCATCGCCATCGAAGATGCCGCCTGCCCCGGCGCGGGCGCTTGTGGCGCCCAGTACACCGCCAACACCATGGCCACCGCCCTCGAATTCGTCGGCCTCTCCCCCATGGGCACCGCCACCATCGGCGCAACCGACGACCGTAAGGGCAGCGTCGCCGAGCGGACCGGTGAACTCGTCATGGAGGTCCTCCGTGAGGGCCGCCTCCCGCGCGACATCATCACCCGTGAAGCACTCGAGAACGGCATCATCTGCGCCGCCTCCACCGGCGGCTCCACCAACGTCGTCCTGCATCTGCTCGCCCTCGCCGCCGAAGCCGGCGTCCCCCTCGACATCGACGACTTCGACCGCATCAGTGAGGCCACCCCCCTGGTCGGCGACCTCCGCCCCGGCGGTCGCTACGTCGCCCTCGACATGGATCGTGCCGGCGGCACCCCGCTGCTCGCCAAGCGCCTGCTCGACGCCGGCAAGCTGCACGGCGACGTCATGACCGTCACCGGTCGCACCATCGCCCAAGAGTCCGCCAACGCCACCGAGACGCCCGGCCAGGACGTCATCGTCCCCGTCGATCACGCGCTCAAGCAGACCGGCGGGCTCGTCATCCTCAAGGGCTCCCTCGCGCCACAGGGCTGCGTCATCAAAGTCGCCGGCCATGAGCGACTCACCCACCGCGGCCCCGCCCGCGTCTTCGAGCGCGAAGAGGACGCCTTCGCCGCCGTCTCCGGCAACACCATCAACGCCGGCGACGTCGTCGTCATCCGCAACGAAGGCCCCAAGGGCGGCCCCGGCATGCGCGAAATGCTGGGCGTCACCGCCGCCCTCGTCGGCGCCGGCCTGGGCGAAAGCGTCGCCCTCCTCACCGACGGCCGCTTCAGCGGCGCGACCCGCGGCCTCATGGCCGGCCACGTCGCCCCAGAGGCCGCCGTCGGCGGCCCCATCGCCGCCGTCCGCGAAGGCGACATCATCTCCTTCGACATCCCCAATCGCCGCCTCGACCTAGACATCGCCGCCGAGGAAATCGCGCAGCGTCTCGCCAACTGGCAGGCCCCCCCACCCAGCTACACCCGCGGCGTCTTCGCCAAATACGCCAAGCTTGTCTCCGGCGCAGAGCGCGGCGCAGTCACCAGCTAGCACCCCCCTCCTCCGCTCATCCCGAGCCTGTCGAAGGACCCTCCCCCGGCGCCTCGCAGGGACCCCACGCCCTGACCCTTCCTCCCCCCGTTCGTGGCGAGGGGATCGCCCAATCCCCCTCACCCCCCCCACCCCCGGTCCTCCCCGCCGCTCGAAGCCGACCCGCCCCCTCCCCATCCGCTCATCCTGAGCCTGTCGAAGGACCCTCCCTTCCTCCGGCCCCTCCCACTCCCCCTCTCCATCGTGACCCTCACCGCGCGCCTACCCCGTCCGGCCGCAAGATGGAGAGGGGGCTTGGGGGGTGAGGTCGCCCGCCGCTCCGTCCCCCTTCCCCTCCAATCCCCCCGCCCCAAGCCACGCACACCCTCAAGCACTTGACAAGAGTGCGCGTATCGCGTATATTGGTCCTTGTCCAGCTCGCCAGCCGTCGACGCTCCCCCGCACCTTGACCTGCGCCCCCCCGCCCCCGACTAGTCCCCGAACCGAATCCCCACCGCCCGCGCCGCCCGCATCATCGACGAGTCCAGCTCTACCTGGCGCAACTTCCCCGCCGCCTCCGACAGCGGTCGCAGCTCCACACCACCCCCGATGTACGACGTCATCACCTCACTCCGACCGTCCAGCAGCGCCTGCACTGCCGCCGCCCCATACTGCGTGCCCAGCACCCGGTCGAATGGCGTCGGTGGGCCGCCCCGTTGCAGATGGGCCAGATTCACCGTCCGCACCTCGTCATCAATCAGCCCCCGCAGCTGCTCTGCCAGCGCCTCCCCGATCCCGCCCAATCGCGCGATCCCCGTCGTCTCCGTCCGCCGTCGATCGAGGATCGGCTTGCCGCCCTCCGCGACCGCCCCCTCCGCCGCCACGATCAATGTGTGCGTCAGCTCGCGGCTCTCCCGCTCCACGATCGCATCCACCACCCGCCGCACCCGATACGGGATCTCCGGCAGCAGCGCCACATCGGCGCCCCCCGCCAGCGCCCCGTGCAGCGCGATGAAGCCACTGTCGCGTCCCATCACCTCCACGATCATCACCCGCCGGTGCGACTCCGCCGTATCGATCAGCCGCTCGCAGGCGTTCTCCACCGCCTCCACCGCCGTATCGAACCCGATCGTCGCCTCCGTCCCCGCCACATCCCGATCGATCGTCTTCGGCACCCCCACCACGGCCCCTCGTCGCATCAGCGGCGCCATCTCCGCCGCCTGCGTCAGGCTGCCGTTCCCCCCCACCACAATCACCCCGTCCAGCCCAGCCCGGCGCACCCCATCCGCGAAGTCCGCCGCGTCGCCACGAAAAATGTTGTCGCAGCCCAGAATCGACCCGCCCCGCCGATGGATCCGCGCCACCCGCGCCGGGTCCAGCCGCTGGAAGTCGGACTCCACCAGCCCCCGGTAGCCGTTGCGGATCCCCACCATCTCCACACCCGCGCCCGCCGCCGCCAGCGTCGCCGCCCGCACCACCGCGTTCAGCCCGGATGCGTCGCCGCCGCCCGTCAGAATCCCGATGCGCTGCATGCATCCACGCTATCAGCGCTGCAGTCCATCAGGCAGATCGCCTGATTGAATTCCATGGCGGGCGCCGATACCGTCGAATCAGGCCCAGCCCTGAGGCGCGCGTCCACGTCCTGGGGTGGAATGGATGCAATGATCGCTGCGGCGGCCCCCCGATTCACGCGACCCAGCGCCCGCCTCGCGGCGCCGATATTGCTGCTCGCCTGGCTGCCCGTCCTCTTCTTCGTCGACCATTGGCCCCCGCCCGCGATCCTGCACCAGACGCCGCACGTCACCCACGCCCACACCGTTGCCCCCTCCGCCGACCAAGGCCCCATGGGCCAAGGGCACGTCGATCACGGGCACGGGGGCGCGGCGGACGGCGTCGCCGGCACCGTCATCGACGCCCTGCCGTCGGCCCAGCCCCTGTACGACGCACCTTTCCGTGCCCAGCCGGCTCTCAACGCCCGCCTGCGGCCCCTCTCCAGCGCCCCGCCGATCCCACCACCCCCACGCTGAGCCTGCCCGCGCAGCCAACCGATGCCGCCCTGCACCTGCCCGATTGCCCGCAGACGGGGCGCGTCCCCCATCGCAGCGAGGGAAGATCCCGGATCGGCCCTCGCAGGATCGGACCAAACATCATGCATGCATCATGGACACGTCGGCGGATCGCGCCACTGCTCATGGCCCTGCTCTTGCTCGCGACGCTCGCCGTCGCCGCCTGCGCTGGTGACGACAACGACGAACTGCTCGCGGAGGTCAGCGCCCTCCGCATCGAAGTGGCCCAGACCCAGCAGATCGCGACCGAGGCGCTGTTGCGCGCCTCCCTGCCCGCACTCGAAGTGGCGCGGTTCCACGACATCGACGAACGCGTCAACCTCGAAGGCATCGTCCACCCCACCGACCCGGGCTTCCTCCAGCGCGCGCAGCAAGTCCTTACCAGCAGCGTCTGGCCGCTCGAGTTGCAGGCCAACGTCGACCAATTCCGCGACGCCGTCGCCGACGCGATTGACCCCGTGCTCGACAATGATCCCCAGACCGCCGGCCGTCCCATCCAGATCGCGCATGCCCACGCGCACGAGTTCCAAGGCGCCGTCGCCGCCTACTTCGCCGGCGACCTCGTCCCACCACCCCCCGACTTCGATTCCGACGCCGAGCATGAGCACGCCGCCGATGAGGATCAAGACGACGACCACGCCAACGATCATGACGACGACAACGAGCACGCGGATGACGAGTAGCCCCCTCGCGATCCCGCACGCGGGGCGCGGAATCCTGCTTCTGGCCGCGCTGCTCCTCGCGATCCTCACCTCCACCGTTGGCGGGCCGGCAACGGTCTTCGCACACGCCGCCTACGACCGATCCGAGCCCGCCTTCGCCGCCGAACTCGACGCGGCGCCGCAGCGCGTCGACCTCTGGTTCTCGCAGCAGCTCTTCCGACAGGAGGGCGCGAACACCTTCGCCATTCGCGATCCGGCCGGGACCGAGCTCGCCGCCGGTGAGCTCACGCTCGATCGGGACGACCGCCGCCACGCCTTCGCCGAAATCACGATCGTCTTGTCGCAGGGCCGCTACTTCCTCGCCTGGACCAACCTCTCCGCCGACGACGGTGATGACGAAGCCGGGCGCACCGTCTTCTACGTCGGGCGGGCGGCCACCGCGGCCGAGATCGAAGAGGATCGCGCGCTGGCCGCCGACGCACTCATCGCCTATCCCGGCGATGCGCCCGACGATGACGCCGTCCCCGGCCCCACCGATGCCCCCGCCCCGCCTCAGCCGATCGACCTCGCCGAGGCCCAAACCGAAGGCGGCCTTGACGACGCCGTCATCGGCATCGCCATCGTCGGCGCATTCGCCATCACCGGACTCGTCCTCACCGGCCGTCGCCGGGAGCGATCATGATCCAACCCAGAGCCGGCGGGGCCAGCACGACCAGGCGCAGCCGTTTCCGGCCCCGCCTTCTCACGCTCGGACTCGCCGCCCTCCTCCTGGCCAGTTGTGGCGGCGGCGCTGACCGTCCCGACGCCCAGTCCCAAACCGCCCAGCCCCAGACCCCCCAGTCCGAAGCCCAGCCCAGCGCACCCCTCCCCAGCGCGACTCCCCCCCAGGGCGCCGGCCCCGACCTGCGCGTGCCCGGCCTCGCCGTCTACACCAAAGGCGTCGACCTCTGGCTCCAGCGCGGCGACCAGGCCGGCCTGCTCCTCGCCGGCTCGCAGCGCCTCTCCCTCTTCACCCCCGTGCTCTCCCCCGACGGCTCACGAGTCGCCTACGTGCGCTTCGACCAGGCCCCCGGGCAGGCCGACGAAATCGGCAGCGACATCCACATCCTCGATCTCCAGAGCGGCGACGATCTGTCCTTGCGTGTCCATGCCACCGGCGGCGAGTTCTTCTGGTCGCCGCGCTGGCAAGACCCGGCCACGCTGATCTACAGCCATCAGCGCAACATCGAGAGCGACGACGGTGGCCTCTTCAGCGTCGATATCGAGCGGATCGACCTCGACAGCGGCCGCGTAGAGGTGCTCCGTCAGGATGCGGCCGAGCCCGACCTCTCGCCCGACGGCACAACCCTCGCCTTCGTCGACCGGCCCGCGCTCGATCAGCTGCTCGGCATCATGCCCCTCGCCACCGGCGAGGCCCGAATCCTCATCGACAGCTCCGACAATCTCTCCTTCTTTCGAGTGCCACGCTTCTCGCCCGACGGGCAGTGGGTCGCCTTCCTCGCCTCCGGCGACGGGCCGCTCGCCTCCGCTCGTCCCTTCGGACTCCCGGCAGCGCTGTTGAACGGGATCCAAGACGTCTGGATGATCCGCACCGACGGCAGCGGTCTCACGCGACTGACGACCGTGCTCGAAGACACCCCCCACTTCTCTTGGTCGGACGACGGACGCCACATCCTGGTGCGCGGCGCATTCGGCGTCTACCTCGTCGAGGTCGCGACCCGCAGCACGCAGACCCTCGGCCCGGGCGAGTTCCACGGCGCACACGATTGGTCCGACGTCCTGCCGACTCCCCCCGCGGACGACTCGTGAGCCGCCCCATGACACGGCACCGCCGACCGCTACTGCTTCCGCTGCTCGGGCTCGCGCTCCTGGCGGCCGTACTCGCGGCGGCGCTGCCCGCGACCGCTGATGCCCACGCCCTCCTGGTCCGCTCCGACCCGCCCATCAATGGCGCACTGCGGGAGTCCCCCCGCGAAGTGCGGCTCTTCATGTCCGAACCCTTGCAGCGCGACTTCAGCACCGTCGAGATCCGCGGCACGCAAGGTGAGCGCGTCGACTTCGGCGAGCTGGCCTTCGACGACTTCGATCCAACCGCCATCTCCGTTCGCGTCCCCCGTCTCCAGGCCGGCATCTACACCGTCGTCTGGAAGACCCTCTCCCTCGTCGATGGGCACACCTGGAACGGCAGTTTCAGCTTCACCGTCCTCAACCCGGACGGCAGCGCGCCGTTGGGCGCAGCCTTCACGCCGGACCTCAGCACGCCCGGACCGTCGGCGGCATGGGACGCCGTCGTCAAGGCGATCAGCCTCACGCTGACCCTGCTGCTCAGCGGCGCCGCATTGTTCGCACTGCTGATCGCTCGCCCGGTCGGTCGGCGACTCCGAGGCGCCAACGCCGCGATCGGGCCCGCCTTCGCCCGTGCCGCGACCGACCACGCCCTCACGGTCGCCCGCCTGGCGGTCATCGGGCTCTTCCTCACGACCGGCTACGACGCCGCCTCCGCCGCCGCCAAGCTCGGCGGCCTCCAGTTCCTCGACGAAATCCTCTTCGATACCCGCACCGGAGTCTGGTTGCTCGTCCGCTGGGGCGTCCTCCTCCTCGCCACCATCGTCCTCATCGCCGCCACCCGACCCCAGTCCGTACCCAACCGGTCCCACGATCGGCGCGCGGCGCTGCTGGCCCTGGTCATCGTTGGCGGCGGGCTCATCGCAACCCTGTCCAGCGTCAGTCACGGCGCCGCCATCAATGAAGGCTGGATCTGGGCCACCCTCTTCGACGCCATCCACTTCGCCGCCGCGGCGATCTGGGTTGGCATGCTCGCCGCGATGATCTGGCTGCTCTGGCGCGGCCGCCGGGAGGGGGCGCCCCGCGACCGCCGCAGGCTCCAGATCGAGTCGGTGCGACGCTTCTCGCTCATCGCCGCCGGGACCGTCCCCGTGCTAACGGTCGCCGGCCTGCTCAGCCTGCTTATCCAAGTGCCCGCCTTCCGTGGCTTCGTCGACACCGACTGGGGACTGGCCATGCTGGTCAAGCTGGGCCTGCTCGCTCTCCTCTTCCTCGTCGCGGGCGCGAACGCGCTCCTCCTGCGCCCGCGCTCCCAGGCCGCTGGCCCCAGCGGCTCCGAGCACACCACCCTGGAGCGCCGCTTCCGCACGCTCATGCGGGCCGAGGTTGTCCTTGCCCTGGCCGTCGTCGCTGCGACAGCCGTCCTCACGCAGCTGCCCTCTCCACGCAGTGAGCTCCCCTCCACCGCCCAAAAGCTCCGCACGATCGAGCAGTCATTCCCGATCGATGATCTCGACGCCACCCTGCGGATCGAGCCCAACCTCGTCGGCCTCAACCGCTTCGATCTGCGCCTCGACGACACCACCGCGGGCCCAACACCGGACCCCGTCACCGACGTCCGCCTGCAGTTTCATTACCTCGATGACCCCGGCATCGGCGGGCTCATCGTCCCCGCCGAACCGGCGGGACAGAATCGCTGGTCGCTGGAGGGCGCATTCTTCGGTCTGCCCGGCAACTGGCGCGTCGATGTCGAAGTCCGCCGTGCCACCCGCGATGACGCGATTGCCGGCCTGACCACCTCGGTCGAACAGGGCTACCTGACCGTCTTGCCCTTCGGCGTCGAGCCGCCCAGCGCCCTCACCCTGCCACTCACCCAGTTCGATTGGGATGCCCTGGCCGCCCTATGGACCGCCCTCATCGCCGGGATCTGTATCGCCTATCGCGGCGCACTCCGCCGCGCCGTCTCGCCGCGCGCGGCCGACATCGCCCTGGCCGGCGGTGCAACATTCATGTCGCTCACGATCATCCTGCTGTTCAGCGTCGAGGCGGCCCCAGGTCGAACGCTGGACAATCCCGTCGAGCGCACGCCGCAGTCCGTCTCCGCGGGCGCGACCCTGTTCGCCAACACCTGCGCCCAATGCCACGGCGCAACCGGCGGCGGCGACGGCCCCCTCGCCGGCAGCCTGCCGCAACCACCCGCGAACTTCCGCGTGCACGTGCCCTTCCATCCGGACGGCACGCTCTACACCTGGGTCACGGAGGGCATCGTCGGCACGGCCATGCAGGGCTTCGCCTCACAACTGACCGACGAGGAACGCTGGGATCTGGTCAACTTCTTGCGCCAGAACTTCGATCGCCCGTTCGACGCGGATGACGCCGCCACCGGCGAGTCCGGCTCCCCTGACGACTAACCGGCGGCGCTCAGGCGCTGTGCAGGCGCTGCTGGATCTCCGCCCAGCCCTGCTGCTGGATGCGCCGCACGAGCGCAACATCCATCGACAGCTCCGCCGCGACTTCCTCCGCGCTGAGCCCCCGCAGCAGCCGCAGCGTCAGGACTTCGCGCTGTAGCGTCGGCAGACCTTCGAGCAAGCGTTCACTGAAGCGATGTGGGTTCACAGATCGACTCCCTGGCTGATCGTCGGGTGGCCGCCGGTCCCCCGCCTTGGGGACTTCCCCCATCACGGCGGGGTTTGCCCCACATCACGCTCGCGCCCGGCGCAGGGGTCCAAGGGGTCCGGGCTCGGCGCCGCCGCGCCACCTCCCAAGTCCGCAGCGGCGAATCCCGGGCAGGAGCGCACCGGTAGCGCCGGATAGCGCGGGTAATCCGGCTCCGTGTCGGAGCGGCCGCAGCGCAGGAAGCCGGAGCCGCGCTGACTGCGAACCAAGCGCGCCCACAGGCAAGCGTCGCAGAGCCCCCTTGGCGTCGTTCCTGGCATGAGATCGCTTCCGGCGCGCTGATCATGGGCATGGGGGATTCCCCGATGGTCGCGCCGCCGCACAGCTTGGACCATGGACCCAGTGAGGCTACCGAGACCCTAGGACCAAGAACGATGAGTGACGACCCAACCCCGCCGCCGGCCCCCGCTGACGCGCCATCCCCCCCTCGGAAGCCCCAGCCGCCGCCGACGATCCGCCCCTGTCCGAGATCGGCAGCGCACCCACCAACGTTCCTAGCGACTCTGAGGCGGAACCAGTGATGACGAATGCCGACGCTCCGGCCTCCGACGGCCCCCCGTCCGGTTCCGACGAACAAAAGCCCACCGAACAAAAGCCCACCGAACAGGCTGGGCCATCCTCCCACCCCAAGCGCCGCCGCCTGCGGGCCGCTGGTCGCCTGCTCACGGCGCCGGTTCGCCTGCTCGCCGCGCCGTTCCGCCTGCTTCCGTTCACCCTTCGGCGCCGCTCCCAGAAGTCCCACACGAACGCGCCGCAGACCGATACCGCGCACGCGGATGTCATCATCGAGCCGCCACCCGGCGGACCGGCTGCAGTCGCGGCCGCTGCCGCCCCCAACCCCCCCTCCCCAGAACCGGCCCCAGCCCCAGCCCCGGCAGCGGCCCCTTCCCCAGCAGCGGCAACAGCCCCGGACGACTCCGGGACGGAGGCCCCCGCCGCCGCGCTCGCCCCCCCGCCGGGACTACTCGCCAATCAACGTGTGCAGTGGCTCCTCGCGGCGGTCGCGGGGGCCGTGATCGCCGTCGGCGGCGGCATGGCTGGCGGCTTCCTGGAGCGCGTCGAAGACCCGGCCCTGCTCGATGAGTCCCTCCTCGATGCGGCAAGCGCCCAGGCCGTTCACGGCGATCCCGCCGCCGCGCAGGCTGACCACGGCATCCCCTCTGCCCCCGGCGTCGGCGGCGAGCCGGCCGCCGGCCATGAAGCACCCGACCAAGCTGATCAACATGACGACCCGGACGCCCACGACACGGCCACCGCTGCGGCGGACACCGCCGGGGACGGGCAGGCCGCGGAAGCGCCAAAGAGCGCCGACTACCTCAGCGGCTACTTCGACGGACAAGCCTGCGCCTTGCTCGATCCGGACAGCGGCGAGTGCCTCGGCGCGCCGGAAGTCGTCGCCCGCCTCAGCGGCGCATACCTGGAGGGCTGGAGCGCCGCCTTGCGCAGCCTGGGCGTGAGCCCAGGAGCAACGCAGGCCACGCCGGTCAGTGTTGCCCCTCCCCGCATCGTCAACCTCACCCGCATTCAGGTCGAAGACCTGGACAGCGAATAGGCTCATCGCCTCATCGACTAAGACCTGATCCGCCCGCCTGGTCTCCATAACACGCCCCCTTCCGCCTGTGAGATCGGCCAGAGTCGTCCCGCCCATCCGACCGTCGCCCCGCTGGCGCGCCCCTCGACCCTGGTGGGTCGCGTCGCTCTGCCATCAACTTGACATAGTGTTGTACGCTCCTGCCGTCACGCACACGGGGTGTCCGTCGTCTATGGGGCGTCCCGGCTTTCGCTCCGGCGCGATCGGGCTCCTCCCGACCCGGCGCGATGCACGCGGGTTCACGTTGCCTGAAGGGTTTCGACACTGTGACTACTGTCCCCGTACGGCTCACCCGGCTCCTCCCGATCGGGCTAATCGTGCTCGCCCTGCTCCTGCTCGCCGATGGTGGAGTCAGTCGCACCGCCCATGCGGGCAAGACCGAGTGCTCCCCGCCCAACGTGTTAGTGGGCCAATTCTGTGTGCCACCGCCAACCACCACTCCTCCCGCCCAACTGATCGTGACGAAAGTCGTTGTCGGCGGGCCGGCCCTTCCCTCAGACTTCGCCTTCCTCGTTACCGTGGGCGGCGCCGCGGTCACCGGGCAGCAGAGCCCCCCCGTCGGCCTCGACTCCACCACGTTCGTGCTGGGCTTCAACGCCGTCGTCACCGTCGAAGAAACCGTCACACAACCTAACTACACCGTGGACAATTCCAACTGCGTAAACGTGATCGTTGCTCTCGGCTTGGTCACCCGCTGCACCGTGACGAACACCTACGTCCCGCCACCACCCCCGCCACCGCCGCCGCCGCCCGTGATCACCACCTTCACGATCGCCAAGCAGGCCTCCCCTGCCGATGGCACGCCCTTCGCCTTCAGCACCAGCGCCGGTGGCGCAAATCTCCGAGACGGCGAGCAGCAGACGTTCACGGTTGCGCCGGGAGCGCACTTCGCCCGCGAGGTCCTGCCGGTCGGCTGGGAACTGGCCTCCGCGAGCTGCAACGGCGCTGATCCCGGCCTCCTGACAGGCGCCGAGATCGCCGTCACGATCACGGCTGGCGAGCAGATCACCTGCACGTTCCACAACACCGAGATCCCCCCGCCACCGCCGCCACCAGCACCACCACCCGCGCTCGACCTGGTCAAACTCACCAACGGTCTTGACGTGACCCCCGGCGACGGCGACCTCCCGGAGCTCGTCGTCGGGGAGGACGTCGTTTGGACCTACCGCGTGACGAACACGGGCCAGGTTTCGCTGTTCTCGATCCTGGTCGTTGACGATGCCGGCACGCCTGAGGATCAGCAAGATGACTTCGTCGCGCTCCGCGACGCCACGCTCGCGCCGGGCGAATCCATCGAGGTGGACGTCAAAGGCCTCGTCATCGCCGGTCAGTACGTCAACACCGCCACCGCCTCTGGCGAGGTGCCGACCGCGGTGACCGCCTCGCTCCCCTTCGATCTGTTTCGTCTGCGTGCCCTGCTCTCGACAGATGCCAGTGGATACATGGGCCTGCCCCCCCCCCGTGGTGCCGCCCGTGGTGCAGCCGGAGATGCCGATCTTGCTGCCCAACACAGGCACCGGTGGCGTGGGCGATTTCCTGGACACGTTCGGCTGGCGCGTCACACTGGCGGGGCTCGTCGCCCTGTCCGGATTCTCCTTGTTGAGCGGCGCGCGCCTGTTGCGCAACCGTTGCTAGGCGCTCCGCCGCTCGTCGCAATGCCGTAACGCCGGTCCCCCCGAAGCGGTCTACACCACGACCGACAAAGGGGGACCCATGTACGCAACCGCCACGCTGCCACTGACCAGCCACTTCCTCACCCGCGCGCACGGGCTCGACGCCGCCGACTGGCAGCGCGTCGGCCAGCGCGCCGGTCGCATCCAAATCACCCGCATTCTGGAGGCCGTCGCTCACGACTGGTCGTTCGAGGATCGGGTGCGTGCCGTGGGTCCACAGCGGCGCCTCTTCGCCCGGCACCTGGGCCGCATCGCCTCGCGACTGCTGCCCGCCCAGGCCCAGAGCGACGAGCCCAGCGGCCGCGTCTTCGGTCCCGACGCCGCCGCCCACGGCAGCGCCGTCATCGACGCCGCCGCGCTCGCCGCGATCACCGCTCTGGAGCAGCCCGGCCCGCTCAGCGCCGATGCCGCCCGGGCGCTCTACGCCCCCTTCGAGGAGGCGATCCCCTTGCATTCCCTGTTGGCCGCCGCTCAGGCGGGCGCTCAGGACACCGCTCAGGACACCGCCCAGACCGGACCGATGCCGCTCACCCCCAGCCTCAACATTGCCAGCGGGTTCGCTCCTGGGCTCCCCCCGCGCACAATCTCTGGCGGCTTGGCCTCCTACAACGAAAATCGCACGCCGGCCTTCGGCGCCGGCGCGGCTGAATCGCGGCTCCAGCGTCGCAGCCAGGCCGTGCGGTACGCGCTGGCCTCCGCCGCCGCCGCCGAGTCCGCGGCCCCCCATCCACTCAGCGACCGCCTGCCGGACGCCTGGACGGCGGCCTGGCGGTCGGACCTCGTCTCCTACCGTCCGTCGCGCGGAGCCGCCGCCGCCTTGGCCACGCTGGCCCTGGGCGTGGGCCTCGCGGCATTCGCTATTTTCGCCTTCCGCGGCGACGCCCAGCCCTCGATCGCGCCGGTCTCGGGGGAGATCGCATCGCCGGCGGTATTGAACCCCATCACCCCCGCCCAGGATGGCGCGCCGGTCGTGATCCCGCCCGCCGTTTCGGCCCCCGGCACATCCGCTCCTGCCGCGCTCCTGCCCGCGGAACCGGCCGACACACAAGAGACCATCGCCCCCGGCGCCGCGCCCGTCGTCGTCGGCACGGTGCCCGTCATCGCTCCGGCGGCCCCTCCGCCCCCCGCCACGCAAGCGGCCGACACGGCTGCCGGCGCCTCGCCCCTACCCAGCGTGACCGGCTCGGTACCGGACGTGCCCTCGGTAGCGGATGCCCCGCCGGCTGGCACGTCTGCCTCCACGCCCGTCGCCGCTGCCTGCACTGATGGCGCCTGCTGGCTGGCCATCGCCACCGTCGCCGAAACCGACGGCGAATGGGCGCACGCCGCGACGGCCTACGCGGCCGCCGCCGCCATCACTAACGACCCGGCCGCGGCACTGGACGCACAGCTACGGGCCTCCCTGCTTCGCGCCGCTCACCCGCTGGACACTGCCACCGCCGTCCCCGCCGCCGACGCGATGCTCTGGCTCAGCGCCGGCCTCGACGCGCTGGACAACGGCACGCCGCTCTCGCTCTCGCCAGTGCTGCTACAAGCGGCGTTGGATTCCCTCTACGCACAGCGCCTCGACGACCAGCTCGTCGTGGGTGGCTATCAGGCGGTCAACGCCGCACCCATTGGCCTCACCCAGGGCCAATTCAGCGCCGTTGGTCAGATCCTCGTGGGCGAAGCCTTCCTCCCCATCGGGCGCTGCGCGGACCCCAACGGACGCTGGCTCGCGATCTGGTTCCCGGACGGCCCCAGCGGCCAGATCAACAGCGGCTGGGTGAATCTCGATCTGCTCGACCCGTGGCTGACGCCGTTCATGGGCAGTGCCGACGCGAATCTGGCTCTCCAGAACAGCATGCCGGTGCTCAGTACGCCAGTCTGCGGCATCTTGTAGGTCTGGGCGTCGTGACACCACATCTAGTGGTTCCGAAGGGGGCTAAGGTCCGGCCCGTCCCTGCCGATAGTAAGGGTGTATCAGGGAATCCCCTAAGGGTTGCCCTTAGGGATGGCGCTCCGGGCGTCGCTCTTGTGAGGAACTACCGTCGCACCCATTCGCTATCTCCATCGGCGCACCGTCGCCGCCTCCGCGCGAGTCCTGCTGGGCCTCCTCGTCCTCGGCTTGCTGGCTCTGAGCGGCCTGCTCGATGCGTCGCGGGTCGCCGCCGCAGACGAGCGGGAGCTGATCCTGACGCCCGGTTTCAACCAGGTCGTCTACACCGGAGCGGACACCGGCGCCGCCCAGGCCGCCGAGCAGATCCCCGGCCTGCGCGCGATCTACCGCTGGGATGCCAGCGCCCAGGGCTACCGCTCCTACTCGCCATTGCTGCCCGGTAGCGGCGGCGACTTACAGACGCTCCGCTGGGGCGACGCCCTATGGCTCGATCTGACACTGAACAGTGTCTGGACCATGCCCATCGTGGAGGGGCCCGACACGCTGACCCTGTACGCGGGCTGGAACCTGGTCGGCTGGGGCGGCAATCAAGCCATTCACCCCGATCTGCTGCTCGGCTCCGTGAGTGACCGGCTCAGCTCGGCCTTCCTGTTCGGAGCCGCCGGCATGGTGCAGCTCTATTCGCCGTTACTCCCCCTGGCGCTGCCCGTGACCCAGGTCGAACCGAACGACGTGATTTGGCTCAACATCTCCGGCACAAGCACGCTGGAGTGGGATCTCGGCGGCACCGGCACAATGCCCGTTGCCGCCAGTCTGCTCGTCCCTCTCGCGACCAGCGTGCAGCAAGTGCGCGACGCGGTGGTCTACGTCGCCAGCAGCACACAGGGGGGTGGAGGCTTCATCGTCTCCGAGACCCAGATTCTGACCGCGGCGCACGTCGTCGGCCGCGACGCGACCGTCTCCGTGCGCTTCCCCCACCTGGGTGAGCGACGCACCGGCCGCGTCGCCGCCGTGGACCTGCAGCTCGACATCGCCGTCATCATCGTGGACGACCTGCCCACCGGCACGCGACGGCTGGACTGGCAGACCGCCTCCCGGCCCAGTTACGTGACGCCCGTCTGGGCCTGGGGATTCCCCTGGGAGTCCCGGGTCGTCGCCAGCGGCTTCAACCTCGCCGTCAGCGTCTCCGGCGGCATCGTCTCCGCACATCGTGAGCGCAACGAGGTCCACACGCTGCAGATCGACGCCGCCATCAATCCCGGCAACAGTGGCGGTCCCCTGACGACCGTCGATGGGCGCGTGGTCGGCATCAACCTGAACGTGCTGACCGTGGATGGCGAAGATGCCGAGGGGCTCAACTTCGCCCTGGATATCGCCTCGCACCGGGCCCAGATCCGAGCCCTGCTCAGCGCGAGCTAGGCGACTCGGCCCTCGGCCGCGCCAGCTGTTCCCCCGGCGGCACTCTCAATCGTCCTGATGGATACACTTTTGGCGATGCCTGCGCCCGCCGCAGGCAATCCATCGGCAAGGCCGGTTGAGGGCATTCATGCGTATTTCCATCCCGCGATTGCATCTGGCGCTCATCGCGCTGCTGAGTTTGGGCCTGATCGCCGCCGCCTGTGGGGGCGACGATGACGCCGCCGCCGAGCAGGCCCAGTCGGGCCTGACCGAACCCACGAACGATGATGCCGAGACCATCGACGACCCTGAGACCGAGGTCTCAGACGATGGCGCGACGGTGTCCGTCCAAAACCCGGACGCCGCTGAAGATGACGACCCCCCCGCCGCCGACGATGACCCCCCCGCTGCCGCCGACGATGACCCGCCCGCCGCCGACGACGATGCCCCCCCCGCCAACGGCGACGCGACCGTGCGCAACGGTATCGAGATCATCAGCCTGACTGGCACCGCTGAGGGGGACCCGGCCGCGGACGGCGACAGCGTCGGCGTTCGCTATCGCGGCACCCTCGACGACGGCACCCAGTTCGACGCCAACACCGACGGGGAGCTATTGCCCGTCACGATCGGCACCGGCGGAGTGATCGCGGGCTTCGACGAGGCCCTGCGCGGGCTCCGCCTGGGTGAGACCATCATCGTGCGCATTCCCGCGCTGCTGGCCTACGGCGCGAGCGACGAGGCCCTGATCTTCGAGCTGCCCCGCGATCAGACCCCGCCCGGCATGATGGTCGGCCAGAACGTGCGGCTGGGGAACGGCGTCACCGCCGAGATCATCGAGATCACGGACGAACTCGTCATCATCGATGGCAACCCCCCCCTCGCCGGCGAGGCGCTGACCTTCGAGATCTCGATCGAACGCTTTCAGTAGCGCGACCTCTGCCCACAGCGGCCTTGGCTGCCAGGGCGCACTCGTCCGCGCCTCCATCGGTCGGGGCGCTGAACATTGCATCGCACGCCGGTACGCTGCGCCCATGATGCAGACTGTTCCCGGACCCACATCGCACGTCTTCTTCTCGCAGCGCCTGCGCCTGCACTACGTCGATTGGGGCAATGAGTCCGCCCCGCCCCTGATGCTCGTGCACGGCGGGCGCGACCATTGCCGAATGTGGGATTGGGTCGCCCAGGCCTTCCGCGACGACTACCACGTCATCGCCCCCGACCTTCGCGGCCACGGCGACTCGCAGTGGATCGTGGGCGCGCAGTACACGATCATCGACTACGTCTACGACCTCGCCACGCTCATCGACCAAAAACAGTTGCAGCCCCTCACCATCATCGGGCATTCGCTGGGCGGCAATGTCACCCTGCAGTATGCCGGCGTCTATCCGGAGAAGGTCCAAAAGCTCGTCTCGATCGAGGGCTGGGGCCCGCCGCCCGACATGATTCGAAAGCGCGCCGACAAGTCGCCGCAACTCCGCATGCGCGAGTGGATCGACATGCTGCGCGACATGGCCGGGCGCGACGTTCGCCGCTACGAAACCGAGGACGCCGCCGTCCGCCGCATGCGCGACGCCAACCCCCACCTCAGCCCGGAGCAAGCCCGCCACCTCACCATCCACGGCACCAATCAGAACGAGGACGGCACCTACACCTGGAAGTTCGACAACTACATGCGCGCCTTCTCGCCGCACCGCTTCAACGAGGAAGACGCACACGATCTTTGGGAGAGCATCACCTGCCCGGTCATGCTGGTGCGCGGCCAGGAAAGCTGGGCCGCCGACCCGGAGAAGACCCACCTCATGGACCACATCCCGGACGCCCGCAGCGTGTCGTTCGAGAAGGCCGGCCACTGGGTCCACCACGACCGCTTGGACGCCTTCGTCGACACCGTCCGCGACTTCATCCAAGACTGAACCCGGGAGGCGACATGAGCGGACCCGACCAAGACGAGCGCGACCGCGTCCGCAGCTACCTGCTCTCCCAGGCGGAGAAGTACGGCTGGCTGGAGCTCTGGCCCCGCATCGTCGAAGGACGCCTGGCCTTCCTGGAGGCGATCCGCGGTGTCGGCGAGCCCCAAGGCGACTTCCGTCCCGACGAGGGCGCATGGACAATCCGCGAGATCGCCCATCACGTCCTGCTCGGCTCCCGGGCCGTCGCCGTGACCATCGAGCGACTGGGGGTGGGCGAGCCCGCCGACCAGGTCCACTGGGCCGACCCCGCCCACGCGCCCGCCGTGGAGTCCCTCGCCGAACTGCGGCACGAAATCCTCGCTGACTCCGTCGCCTTCTCCAACCTCGCTACGCGCTTCCCGGACAACGTCTCGCTGGAGCCCACCGCGCCGCACGACATGTTCGGCCAGCTGCATTGCCGGGGCTGGTTCATGTTCCAGCGCGTCCACGATCAGGATCACGCCCGGCAGGTGCAGGCGATCAAGGACGCGCCCGGCTACCCCGCCTAACCGGCCCCGCCCAGGAACGGACGTCCCATGCAGGTCTCCATCTCCCTCCCCCGCGACGGCACCACCGACTGGCAGTCGACCATCGCCTACGTGCAGGAGGCCGAGCGCCTCGGCGTCACCACCGTCTGGTCCGCCGAAGCCTGGGGCCACGACGGCCTCACGCCGCTGGCCTTCCTGGCCGGTCAGACCAGCACCATCAAGCTGGGCACCGGCATCCTGCAAGGCGGCACGCGCACCCCCGCGCTGCTGGGCATGACCTGCATGGGTATGCAATCGGTCTCTAACGGCCGCTTCCTGCTGGGCTTCGGCACCAGCGGCCCGCAGGTCATTGAGGGCTGGCACGGGATCCCCTTCGCGGGCGCGGTCAGTCGCATCCGTGAGACGATCGAGATCGTGCGCAAAGTCGTCAGCGGCGAGCGCGTCACTTACCAGGGGCGGCACTACACGCTGCCCCTGCCCGGCGGCGAGGGCAAGGCGCTGCGCACCAGCGCGCAGGGCCTTGCGCACCAGCCCATCTACGTGGCCTCCCTGGGGCCCAAGAGCCTGCGCATGACGGGCGAACTCGCCGACGGCTGGCTCGGCACCTCATTCGTGCCCGAGACCGCCGACGTCTTCCTGGACCCCATGCGCGACGGCGCCGCCGCCGCCGGCCGCTCCTTCGACGCGATCGACATCGAAGCGGGCGGCGCCGTCGAGTTCACCGACGACGTCGATGAAGCGGCCGCGCGACACGCGCGTGGCATCGCCTTCACCCTGGGCGCCATGGGATCGCCCACCACCAACTTCTACAACGACGCCTTCGTCCGCCAAGGCTGGGCCGACGAAGCCAAGGCCGTGCAGCGCCTCTGGGTGGACGGCAAGCGTGACGAGGCCCGCGACCGTGTCCCCGTCGAACTGGCGATGAAGATCAACTGTCTGGGCACGGAGGAGATGGTGCGCGACCGTCTGCGGGTCTATCGCGACGCCGGCGTGACCACCTTCCGCGCCGGCGTCGACGGCACAATCGACGAGCGCATCGAAACCCTCGGGGGCCTCATGCGCCTCGTCGGCGAGATCAACGCGGAGTAGCTTCGCTCAGCGGCGAGACAGTAGATGGCCCCCGCTCCCCCGCCCGCTCGCCGCCCCGGTCCCGCTCATCCTGAGCCCGTCGAAGGACGCTCGGTGGTCTGGGCTCCTGCGCCAGGCAACCCCACCGCTCGATAGCGCTTGTTGCGAATCCAGCGAACGACGACGAGAATCGCGCGCTGGCGAAGATCACGCACTCATGGTCCGGAGAGGCCACCGTCTACATCGACGAGTTCGTCCTCGAAACGCGTTTCGGGGATTGGAGCCTCACCTTCACCTTTCTCGACAGAGATGCGCGCATCGCCGGCGACCCCGCCACGGAGTTTGCTTCGCCTCGTTAACCCCAGCGGGACTCGACGCAGGCGCTAGTCGTCCGCCGTGTCGTCCTTCTCCAGTGCGTTGAGCCGGTCGTAGATCGGATAGTCCACCTTCATGTGGCCGATCACGCTGCGCGCGATGAAGCCCAGCGCCAGCACCACCGTGCCCACGATGATGATCACGTCCTCGCCGGCTGCTGCGCCCGCCCCCAGAATCACGATGCCGATCACCAATAGCACATCGGCGAGCAGCAGATCTGCATGTCCGGACGTGTCATGGTGCAGTGCTTGCGCACGGGCAATCAGTATCTCTCGCATGGAACCCCTCTTCTCTTCTCGTCGGCGAAGTGTAGCCGTCCCGCGGCTTCGTGCGACCGCGGTCCGCCGCGAGATCGAATCTGCCCCAGCGTGGCGCACATCGCGCTCCGGTTGCGGATCGGACGCCGCTCCAGCGGTAGACTGAGCACCGCCCCCCTGGCTCGTCGGGGCGGCGTTCGCCGGGCCGCTGTCGGCCCCATACGCGAGCTCCGCGACGCGGACTTCGGGAAAACGATTCAATGCGGGCCCGCGTTATCCGGGGCCGCCAATCAGAAGGAGCACCCCCTGATTACCGTTGGCATGAATTACCAAGTCATCCCGGGCAAGCAGTCGGAGTTCGAAGAGAAGTTCGCCGCCGTCCTGGGTGCCCTTCGCGCCGCCGATGGGCATACGGCCTCCACCCTCTGGCGCGACGTCGCAGACGACGCCTCCTATCTGATCACCAGCGAATGGTCGGATGAAGAGGCGTTTGCCACCTTCATCCGCAGCGACGCATTCCGCGCCGTCACGGACTGGGGCAAGGCGGAGATCCTGGCCGGACGGCCGCAGCACCGGATCTACAAGAACTAGCGACCGCCGACCGCCCCCAAGCGGACCCTGAGCATCGCCTCGCGACGCCTCCGCGGCGATCGGTCGCCCGAACGCGTCCGCCCCAAATCGTCGTGGCCAGTCACCGGCCAGAGAGGCGCCGCCCCATAGGCCCGCGTCTCTGGTACCGGGAGAGGGACTCGAACCCTCACGACCCGAAGGCCCACGGATTTTAAGTCCGCTGCGTCTGCCTGTTCCGCCATCCCGGCACGCCCAGCAACTGTACGTTTTCGAGACGACGCACGCACCACCCCGCAGGTCCGGGTCGGGCGCGGCGCCACCGCCTGCGACGCAAGCCCAGGCCAGGCCCTACGCGCTTCGGCGCAATGGCCCCTCCGCCGCTGAGCGACGCCCCCGACGACCCGGCCAGAGGCGCAGGTACCACGGATCCGGCTCGGCCAGCTCCAGCCCTGTCAGCCGGCGGGCCAGCTCGCGGACGGCACGCGCGGCCTGGTTGCGCGGCGACCGCGTCACGATCGGGCAGCCGTGCGCGCCCGCGTCGGCCACCCGCTCCTCATACGGAATCTCCACAACGACCGGCCGGTGCAGGATCTGTTGGAAGCGCCCACGGTCCAGCACCGTGAAACGGTTTACCTGGTTCAGCGTGAGGAAGATAATCTCATCTGGAGTCTCGGACTGTTCCAGCGCCTCCAGGACGCGCACCGTATTGCGCAGGCTGGTCGTATCCAGCGTCGACATCACCACGATCTGATCCGCCGTCCCCACCGCCATGTCAACCAGGTCGTTGAACACGCCCGGCGTATCCAACACCACCATGTCGTAGAGGCGGGCGGCGAACTCAATCAGCGCGTGCATCTGCGTCGCGCTGACCGCCCCCCATTGCTCAACGGAGGTGGGCGCGGCCAGCACGTGCAGGCCGCTCTCGTGCAGCGCGACCGATTCCTTGAAGCTCCGCCGGTCCAGATCGGCGACATTCTGCGCGAGTTGCACCACCGTATGTCCCGGTGCGACATTCAGCATCAGCCCGACATCGCCGAAGCGCGTGTCCATGTCGATCAGCAGGACCGACAGCCCCGCTTCGACGGCGAGCAGCGCCCCGAGGTTCGTCGCCACCGTGGTTTTGCCGATGCCGCCCTTCGCGCCGAACACTGTCACGACATTGCCCCGCGGGTTCGCGATCTGGTCCAAGGTCCTGCCCGTCTGGTCCAGGGTGCCGCCCGGCGCCACCTGACCGGACAGCGCCTGGCGCAGCGTCTCGGCGGTGGGAATGCCCGGTAGCCATTCCCGAACGTCGAGGGCCAGGAGGTCGCGCAGCAGCGTCCGGTCTGGCGAGTCGATCAGGGTGAAGATCTTCGCGTCGCAGGCCTGTAACGCGCGCAGCGTGCGCAGCGCACGGTCGCGCGGGCCCGCCAGCGAGACCAGCACCACGTCGGGTCGTGTCTCTTCAGCGACGCGAATCGCGCGAACCCCATAGCCCGCTTCCCCCACGACGGTCGCGGGCAGATCGTCCACCACATTTCGCACCGCTGACCGTCGGGCGGCGGACCCGTCCACCAACAGGACACGGAGCTGTCTGTTCATCGGCTCGACCACCCTTCCATGCAGACGCACCTTCTCTACTCATTGTCGGCTCTGTGTCTCCGTATCCGTACTCCCCTAGGATTGGGTCCCCGCAGGCCGTATCCCAGAGCCCGCAGGCCGCGGAGGAGGAGAGATGCACGCGATCCGAGATGCGGCCGAGGAGGCCTGGAACCGTAGTGCGCTCGAGACGACGGCCAGGCATGCCTGGCGGCAGCTCAAGGTCTTCGAGGAGTGTGCGCCCGATACCTGGTTCTACAGCGGCATGGCGAACGTCGTCGTGCGACGCACCCCGATGGGGCTTGTGGTCATCGATCCCGGCGCCTTCAACAACGCGCAGGACAAACAGGCCGCGATTCGGGAGCGCTTTTCGCTCAATGACCCGGCGCATCGCGTGCACACGATCATCTACACGCACGGTCATGCCGACCACTGCTTCGGCGCGGAACTCTACGCCGCTGAGGCGGCCGCGCACGATTGGACGGCGCCGCGTGTCGTTGGACATGAGGCGGTCGCGCGCCGCTTCCAGCGGTACCAGGCGACCAACGGCTTCAACGCGATCATCAACCTGCGACAGTTTCGCGGCGGACAGGGCCGCGCCTACTGGCCCATGGAGTACCGCGCGCCGGACCTCACGTATCGCGACGAGCTCTCACTCGACATCGGCGGCGTTACCGTCGAGCTCCGCCATGCGCGTGGCGAAACCGACGACGCCAGCTGGGTCTTCTTCCCCGACACGCGGGTGCTCTGCACCGGCGACCTCTTCGTCTGGGTGACGCCGAACTGCGGCAACCCCCAGAAGGTGCAGCGCTACGCGAAGGACTGGGTCGCGGCCCTCCGCACCATGCAGTCCCGCGAGGCGGAAGTGCTGCTGCCCGGGCACGGCACCCCGATCTTCGGGGCGGCGCGCGTCCGGCAGGCCCTCGGCGACACGGCCACCTACCTGGAATCGATCCACGATCAGACCGTCGCCCTGATGAACGAAGGCCTGCCCTTGGACACGATCGTGCAGCGCGTGCAGCCTCCTGCTGACCTGCTCGACCGCCCCTACCTGCAGCCGATCTACGACGAGCCGGAGTTCATCGTGCGGAACATCTGGCGGCTCTACGGCGGCTGGTATGACGGCGTGCCGTCGCACCTCAAGCCCGCGCCGGAGGCGGAGCAGGCGGCCGTCATCGCGGAACTCGCGGGCGGCGCCCGCAACGTGGCGGATCGAGCGCTGCGGGCGATCGCGTCCGGCGACATGCGACTCGCCTCGCACCTGGCCGACTGGGCGCACTTCGCCGCCCCGGACGACGCGTCGATTCGTGACATCCGCCGCCAGGTCTACGAGGCGCGACAATCGGAGGCCGGGTCGACCATGGCGATCGGGCTCTTCCGCAGCGCCGCTGTCGAGATGGGCGCGGAGATCTCCGGGAGCACCCTCCGCGCCAGTGAGGAGACCCGGAGTGATTAGACCCGGGCCGAGATCGACGTCAGGCGTCCCCCTGCAGGGCCCGATACCTCACAGCGGCAGATTCGCGTAGGTGGCCCGCTCGAAGCGCTCGAACAGCGCCACGGCCCGCGCGTCGGCGAACGGGTAGAGCTGGCTCAGGACGATCCCGCTCACGCCACGCTGCCGGTCGATCCAGAAGTATGAGTTGCGCATCCCGGCCCAGCTCAAACTGCCGGCGCTGCGCCCACCCGGCACAGGCGCCTCATTGATCTGGAAGCCGAGCCCCCAGGTCTTCGGAATCCCGGGCATGAACTCCGCATCGCTCGACATCCGTGCGTTGGTGCTACGCATCCGCGTGACCCGCAGATCGCCAATCTGGTTACGCGCCATCTCGTGCACCGACTCCGCCGCCAGCAGCCGCCCGCCCGGATGCGCGCCCGCGTTCAGGAACGCCCCTGCGAAGCGCGCGTAGTCGGGCACCGTGCCAAGCAGCCCACTGCCGCCCTCATCGAAGTCGGATGTCTTCTCGCGCGGCGCAAGCAGCTTGAGCGATCCGTCCGCTGCGCGCGCGTGCAGGCCGATGGCCCGGGAGGCCATCGCAGTGGTCCATCGGAACGCGGTGTGGTGCATGCCCAGCGGCTCGAACACGTGCGCCCGAAGGTAGTCGCCCAGCGTCACCCCGGTGATCGCCTCCACCACGAGCCCTGCCCAATCGATGCCGATTCCGTACTCGCAGCGCTCCCCCGGATCGAACATCAATGGGGTCCGCAACCCAGCTCGCGTGGTGGGCACGACGTTCGCCCCCGTCGCGTCTCGGTACCGGGCCAGGTCCGCGTCCCAAGTGTCGTACGCGAAGCCCGACGTATGGCTCAGCAAGTGGCGCATCGTGATCGCGCGCGACGGCGGGCGGGTCAGCGGTTGCCCGTCGGCATCGAAGCCGGTCAGCACCTGCACCTCACCCAGATAGGGGAGGTGCGCCGCGGCCGGCGCATCCAGGTCGAGCCGGCCCTGCTCCACGAGTTGCATCACGGCCGCCGCCGTGATCGGTTTCGACATCGACGCGATCGCGCCCACCGTGTCCATCGTCATCGGGGCCGGTTCGCCCAGCGAGCGAGGGCCGAACGCGCCCGCATAGACCGCACCGTCGGCGTTCGTCACGATCGCCACGATGCCGGGCACAGCCCCCTCGGCGACACCGGCGGACAAGAGTTGGTCGAGCTCGGATTGTAGCGACATGCCCCAAGGCTATTCGCTCGATGGGACCCCGGGCGCGGTCGCAGCCGGGGCTTCCTGCACAAAACACCAACAGACGCAGCGTCATCCGCAATCTGACGTGCGTCGGCGGTCGGCAGGCGCTGCGACGCCTCGCGGACAGCGAGCTACAGCGCTTGGGGCGCTAGCACACGACAAGCGGGCAGCCAGGCGGGGGAGGAGGAGGGTCACCGTCATCGAACAGTGTCGTGCCGTAGTCCTCAACCTCCCCGTTCTGCGCCGCGCCGGTTGGTCCCAGCCCACCGGACAGGCTGAAGCGGAAGCGGGCGAAGATCACGCCGATCACGTCCAGGTCAGCGGGGATCGTAATGGTCAGCCGATTCACGCCCGTCGTGAGCGGTTCCGCCGTGAAGATCCGATCCCCCGGCTCATCGAAACGACCATCTCCGTTGAAATCGATCCACGCGTCCAGGAAGCCTTCCGTCGACGCGATGACCTCGATGCTGATCGTTCCGCCCGGCGTGAGCTGCGGAAGCAGGACGCCGTCCTCATCGTCGGGCGCGCCAGTATCGTCGTCGGCCACGGCGTCGGCGCCGGGCTGGCCGTCGTCCTCGGTATCGATGGTTTCGCCCAGGAAGACCCCATCGACAGCGACGTGGCGGGCGCCGTCGGCCGCGGCGGTCGTGCCGTAGCTGTCGGGTGCATCGCCGAAGTCGTAGGCGGGCGCATCCGGTTCCGGGGGATCGAGGCTGGCTGCGGGAGTGAACTTCCACGTGCAGGCCGTGCCTGCTGCGACGAAGTACGATGTGCGTTCGCGGAGCTCCGTGAAGCCTTGCACGGCCTGCGGGAGCGCTGGTTGCCACACCGTCCACGTCCCGCTGAAGGCCCAGATCAGGCTGACGCAGGCGCCCGCTCCCGTCTGTTGGGAACGAAGGGCGGGCGCGCCAGGATCCGCGAGGGCGGTTTCCACGGGCAAGGTCGCACCAAAGTAGACGACGTGGTTCAGCCCGGGCTGCAGATCGACGACCGCCGGTGGTTCGGGGCGGTCGCCCGCGGCGTACTCCCACAAGACGGGCGCGTCGCTGACGAAAAAGTATGCCCTGCCGAACTCCAGTGTGTCGAAGCCCTGCACGGAGGGCGGCAGTTCTCGATTCCACAGACGCCACGGCGCCTCGCTCCCGCCCGCCCGGAATGACCAGACTGCCGAGACCTCTTCTTCCGCGTTCGTCAACGCCTACAGGAGCGGCAACGTGGGCCCCAGGTAGGCGACATTCGTGAAGCCGGACTGCAGTTGGACGCCGGTCGTCTGGGCGTGACTGGTGTCGCGCGCCAGAAACGCCGTCCCGAGAATCGCGACGGCGAGCGCGCCCATCGCCGCACGCCACCAGTAGTTCCTCAGCAAAACGATTCCTCCCACAAGGCGAATCGAAGGGCACAGAAGGTAAGCCATGCCAAGGGCCCCCGGCAAGGCCGGGCTCGCCGATTCACCCGAGGCAATGGACGTGCTGCACCTCGACGGACCGCAGACCGACCGGAGATTGTAAAGATTGGAGGCGACGACCGGATTCGAACCGGTGATGGCGGTTTTGCAGACCGCTGCGTTAGGCCACTTCGCCACGTCGCCCCGGAGATACGTGTTGGCTGCCCCTCGAGGATTCGAACCTCGGTTCACGGATCCAAAGTCC
>QGNQ01000027.1 GCA_003228175.2 Chloroflexota bacterium | reverse complement strand
TTACATCGGAGTGAGGGAGACACTCACAGCTTATTTTGCCGTTGGGCGCGCTGACCCTGGGTCTGGACTGCTTGGAATCTTCGTGTTCGTGTCTTGTCGTCGGGGGGGGGGGGTCTGGGGGGGTGGGGGTTGGGGGGGGGGGGGTTGGGGGGGTGGGGGGTGGGGGGGGGTGGCCCGCTCACCTGGATCTTCTCCCGGGGGGGGGGGGAGAAGGGGGGGAACGCTTGGTTTGGGAGAGGAGAAGCTGCTCGCGCGTCGCGCGGGCCGCGCGCGTGCGGGGCCGATCCTTAGAACCGGTGCTTGCGCAGGCCTTGGGGGTCGATGTGGTTGCGGATTAGGTCGATGTCTTCGGCCGTCGGCGGGACGGTTTCCGGCACGGTGTCCGGGAGCAGGAGCTCGAAGCCGGTGTTGGCGACGACATCCTGCAGTTGGACGCCGGCGTGGAGGGAGTCGAGGCGCATGCGGCCGGTGTCGGCGTCGAAGCCCATGACGGCGAGGTTGGAGAAGACCTTTTGGGGCCCGCGGCCGGTGATGCCGCGTCGTGTGCGCTCCGCGAAGCCCTGCGGGAAGTGCCCGAAGCCGGTGACGAAGTCGACCCGCTGGACGAAGACGCGCGTGGTGTGTTTGGGCACGTAGGCGTTGACGCGGCCGGCGTAGAGGGTCCAGTCGGGGATGCCGAGGCCGCCGGGGAAGCGCACCGTGGGGTGCTGGTGATCTTCGCCGATGAGGGAGGCGTTGACGTTGCCGTGCATGTCGATCTGGGCGGGCATGGTGCTGAAGACTTCGGTCTTGCCGCGCAGGCACAGGCTGACCATGTCGTCGATGTTGAAGGGGGTGAGGCTGGTCTTGCTGGCGGCGGCGGGCGAGTTCTCGGCGCCGCCGAGCTTGGTGACGATGGGGTCGACGGAGGTGAGGTAGTTGTAGGTGAGGTTGGGGGCGTGCGTGAGACGGGCGAGCATGACGGCGACGCTGCCGAGGGCGGTGCCGCCGCCTTGCTGGACGAGTTCGTGGTCGGCGATGTCCCGCGCGATGAGCGAGACGATCAGTTCGTCGACGGTGTAGTCCGTTGCGTCGTTGGGCATGAGGCCGCCTATTCCCCGCCGATGAGGGCGGCGTAGGCCGCGGGGCCCTCAGGTGCGTGCACGTAGGTGTCCAGGTAAGCGCGGAACTTGTCGGGGTCCTGGGCGGCCTGGTGATACTGCTGGATGTGATCGCGGTCGGGCTCGTAGTAGCCGGTGACGCCGTGGGGGTGGGCGCCTCTGGGGGCGAGGACGACGGCGTCGACGTCGTGGTAGAGGATGCCGGTCTGATCGGGCGTGGCACGGATCTGCTCGTTGGGGATGATCTCCTCGGTGGTGAGGATGACGCGCTTCGCGGCGCGAACCATCTGGGGGGCGATGAACTTGGCGGCGACGTTGTCGCGGTTGGTGTCGCCGAATTGCGCGTTGCCGAATTGGTCGGCGCGGGGGACGTGGATGAGGGCGACGTCCGGCACGATGGCGGTGACGGCGAGGAGTTGCTGGCCGTCGAAGGGGGAGTCGAAGGTGCGCCACTCGGGATGCTGCGGCACGAGGTCGTTGACGAAGCCGTGCAAGGGAATGAACTTGAGGCCCATGCCGCCGGCCATGACGCCGAGCGTGAAGGAGAACTCGCTGTGCTCGCGGGCGCGCAGTTGGCCGGCCTCCATGAGGCGGCGGATGTTGGGCGGGGTGCCCTGGCCAAAGAACTGACAGGCCCAGAACTCGACCTCGCGGAGGCAGCCGGCGCCGGCCAGGAGGTCGGTTTCGAGTTCGGCCATGGCGTTCACGACGAGGAGGTCGCGCTTGCCCTGGCGGGCGATTTCGCGCACAGCAGCCATGGAGACGAGGGCGGTGGGGCTGACGGCGGGGGAGGCGATGCCGAGGGTGTCGCCGTCGTTGAGGAGGGAGACGGCGTTGGCGATGGTGGTGCGTTTGTCGCGCATGGGGTCGCTCCGGATCAGCGGTTCTTGTAGACGGGGGGGCGTTGCTCCATGAAGGACTTGGGGCCTTCGACGGCGTCCTCCGTGCTGAAGACGCGTCGGGAGAGGAGGGATTCCATGCCGAAGGCGTGCTCCCAGGACATGCCCATTGCGCCGCGCACGGCGATCTCTTTGGCGGTGCGCACGGCGATGGGGCCGTTGGCGCAGATCTTGTCGGCGATGGCGTGCGCGGTGGGTAAGACGTCCTCTTGGGCGACGACGCGGTTGATGAGGCCAATTTGCAGGGCCTGCTGGGCTTTGAGGCGCTGTCCGGTGAGGAGGATTTCCATGGCCCAGGCCCAGGGGATCTGGCGGGGTAGGCGGATGTGGGAGCCGGCGGAGGGGACGATGGCCCAGCGCACTTCCTGCAGGCCGAACTCCGCAGTTTCGGCGGCGACTCGGATGTCGGTGCCGAGCATGATTTCCATGCCGCCGGCGATGCAGTAGCCGTTGACGGCGGCGATGATGGGCTTGAAGACGCCGGTGAAGGGGCGGTCTTCGGAGATGGCGAGTTCTTCGTCGTGGGCCGCGGCGGTCTGGTTGGGGATGGTGCTGCCCAAGTCGGCGCCGGCGCAGAAGGCGCGGTCGCCTGCGCCGGTGAGGATGGCGAGCCAGAGGCCGTCGTCGTTGTTGAAGTCGTCGACGGCGTCGCGGAAGGCGGCGCCGAGTTCGGGGTTGATGGAGTTCATCACCTCGGGGCGGTTGAAGGTGAGGACGGCGCGCTTGTTGGCGTAGTCCTTCTGGTAGATGAGTGGTCCCGGAGCGGAGGGCATGCGAGGGCTCCCTTGCCTGCGATTGGCGCTAGTCCGTTTCGGCGCGGCGCCATTGCACGAGCGTGAACGGTGGGTCGGCGTCTGTGTGGTGCTCGAAGACGGCTTCGACTTCGGCACCGATCTCAATGCGGTCGATAGGTTCGCCGAGGAGGTTGCCGACCATGCGCACGTCCCCGGCCTGGGGCAGTTCGACGAGCACGACGACATAGGGGCAGCCGTTGGTCAGGGCGGGGTGGACGGGGTGCCAGACGCGTTCCCAGGAGTAGATGCGGCCGCGGGGCTCGACCTCCGTCCATCTGAGGTCGAAGCAGTGGCAGGCGTGGCAGACCCATTCGGGGCCCCAGAGGAAGCGGTCGCAGCCGTTGCACTGCTGGACCATGAGTTTGTTCTGGAGGGCGGCGCCCCAGTAGGGCGCGTCGAGGCCGTCGCCGGCGGGGCTGGGCTGGGCGAGGCCGGGTGGCAGGTAGGCGACATCTGTCACCTGGCTGGGGGTCACGTGCTGGGGGAGGCTCATCGTGTGGCCTCCGATCCGAGCAGCATGCCGCTGACGGGCTCGACCATGGGGCCGGAGGCGATGAGATGGACGTTGGCGTTGGCGACTTGATTGGGTGAGTCGCCGCGAATCTGCCGGATGGATTCGATCTGGAGTTCAAGGCCGTGCATGTAGCACTCCGCGAGGTTGCCGCCGCTGGTGTTGATGGGCATTTTGCCGCTGGGCGCGATGAGGTTGTCGTACTGGATGAAGTCGTTGGCCTCTTCGTAGGTGCAGAGGCCGTTTTCGATGATGCTCATAACGACGCCACCGGTGAAGTTCTCGTAGACCTGGGCGACATCGACGTCGTGGGGGCCGAGCTGGGCCATGTCGTACATGTGGGGGGCGACGGATTTGAAGTTGGAGGTGGCGTAGTCGGGCGCGTTGTGGACGCCGGCGGCGGCGCGCTCCGGGACGCCGGTGGCGACGCCGAGGATGTAGGCAGGGGCGTGCTTGAAGTCCTTGGCGCGCTCAGCGGGGACGAGGAGGAGGGCGGCGGCGCCGTCGTTTTCTTGGCAGCAATCGAAGAGGCGGAAGGGCTCCACGATCCAGCGGGAGTTGTCGTAGTCCTCCGAGCTGAGGGGGCGGCCGTGCATGATGGCGCGGGGGTTCTGCTGGGCGTGGTAGTAGGCGGCGAGCGAGACGGCTTTGAGCGTGTCGGGGCTGACGTGGCGTTCGTGGAAGAGTCGCTGGACGCGCATGGCGAAAGATTGGGCGGGCGACATGAGGCCGTAGGGCACGGTGAAGGCGGGACGCCCCTGGATGCGGGGGATCTGGGGGCCGCGACCGAAGCGACCAAACTGGCCCTGGGCGAGGGAGCGAAAGACGACGACGGCGTCGGCGTAGCCGGTGGCGACGGCGGCAGCGGCGTTGCCAACGGCGCCGGAGCCACCACCGCCGCCACCGCCCCATTGCATGTTGGAGAAGCGCAGTTCGGGCAGGCCGAGGGCGGCGGCGAGCCGGGGCGGGTCATTGCGATCGTTGCTGAAGGAGGCGAAGCCGTCGATTTCGTGGGGGTCCATGCCGGCGTCGTCGCAGGCGGCGAGGACGGCGGCGAGGGCCAGTTTGAATTCCGCGTCCGGCGATTGACCGTGCCGGTAGTAGGGCGTCTCACCGACGCCAACGATGGCGACTTGGCCGCGCATTGTTCTCGCCATGGGCTCTCTCCTGGTTGCTATCGGGTGCGCTGGGTTCCTGCCGGGGCGCTGTGACCGTGGGGGAGGGGCTGATGCTATCCCACGATGCCGGTCTCATGCAGGGCCTGGAGGGTGGCGTCGTCCAAGCCGAGGTCGGCTTGCAGGACTTCGTCGGCGTGTTCGCTGAGTAGGGGCGATCGCTTGATCTCGACCTGGCTGTTGGACAGCCGGGGGGCCCAGCCGAGGAGCTGGATCTCGCCGTGATGGGGGTGGTTGAGGGTGTGGATGAAGCCACGCTCGCGCAGATGCTCGTTTTGGAAGAGTTCTTTGGTGTCGAGGACGGCGCCGCAGGGCACGCCACCGGCGCTGAGCTGCTCCATGGCTTGGAACTTCGTTCGTCCTCGGGTCCACTGCGCGACGATCTCGAACAGCTCGGCGGTGTTGGCGTCGCGCTGCTCCGTCGTTGCGAAGCGCGGATCGGCGACGAGCTCCGGCTGCCCGATCGTGGTGGCGAGGGCGTCCCAGTGCTTTTCGGTGATCGCGAGCAGGTAGGCGTAATCGTTGGGGCCACCTGGGGCACAGGGGTAGAGGGCCATGGTGGCGAGACGGGTGTTGCCGGCCCTGGGCACGACGGCGTGTCCCCAGTCGCCGGCCCCGGCGACGCGCGTGCGCATGAAGTACGTCATCGCTTCCTGCATGGAGATTTCGATCAGCTGGCTCTCGCCGGTGCGCTGGACTTGGATGTAGGCGGCGAGGATGGAGAGGGCCATGGTGAGGCCGGTGCCGGCGTCGGCGGTGGTGGTACCGGGCCAGGTGGGCGGGCCGTCGGCCTCGCCGCAGACGGAGAAGGCCCCGGCGGCGGCCTGGGCGATGGGGTCGAAGCACTTGTAGTCCTGCCAGGGACCGGAGAGCCCAAAGCCTTTGATGCGGCCGTAGATGATGCGGGGATTGGCCCGGCGCATAGCGTCGTAGTCGATGCCGAGCTTTTCCATGCGGCCGGGGCCGTAGTTCTCGACGAAGACGTCGTAGTGGGGGGCCATGGAGAGGAGGAGGTCGCGTCCCTGTGCGGTGGCGAGGTTGATGGCGACGCTGCGCTTGTTGCTGTTCCAGGTGACGAAGTAGGCGGCGTCGCCTTGGCCGTCGGCGATTGACCGACCGGGGTCGCCGTAGGTGGGGGGTTCGATCTTGACGACATCGGCGCCGAGCCAGGCCAGCGCCTGGGTGCAGGAGGTGCCGGCTTCGTACTGGGTCATGTCGAGGATGCGGAGTCCATCGAGCGCTGGCATCGGGTCTCCTTCGTGTCGATGGGCTTCGTACATCCGGGCTCGCGAGGCGACGGCGTGATCGGGGACCGTTCGGCGGGCCGATGCTAGCGCCTGGCCGCGGTCCCCGCCGCTAGACGCGGGGCAGGCCGAGTCCGCGCGTGGCGATGATGTTGCGCATGACTTCGTTGGCGCCGGCGCCGAAGGTGGGCATGACGGCGGCGCGGTAGCCCTGTTCGATGCGGCCGGCGATGGGGGCGCGTTCTTCGTCGGGGGTGAGCTGGCCGTGGAGTTGGAGGAGGCCCAGTCCGGCGTTCTGCAGGCGCTGCATCATTTCGGTGCTGAAGATTTTGACCATGCTGGCTTCGTGGTCCGGGTGCTCGCCGCGGCCGATCATGCCGAGGTTGCGGTAGGAGAGCATCTGCAGCACGTCCAGCTCAATGCGGAAGTGGGCCAGGGTGGCGCGTACGCCGGGCCGATCGATCGGGCGTGGGCCGTCGGGGGCGGGCTGGGTTGCCCAGGCGGTGAGGGCGTCGTAGACGGCGCGGACGCCGGAGACCGTGAAGATGCTGACGCGTTCGAAGTCCAGGGCGTGGGCGGCGTAGTACCAGCCGCGATTCTCTTCACCGACCATGGCTTCGGCGGGGGCGCGGACGTCTTCGAAGTAGACCTCGTTGGTGCGGTAGCCGCCAAGGGTCCAGATGGGTGAGATGGTGATGCCCTCGCTATTGAGGGGGACGAGGAACATGGAGATGCCGCGGTGTTTGGGGGCGTTGGGGTCTGTGCGGGCGGCGAGCCAGACGTACTCGGCGCGGTGGGCGGCGGAGGTGAAGCGCTTGATGCCGTTGAAGACGTAGTCGTCGCCGTCCCGGACAGCGCGGAGTTGGAGGGAGGCGAGGTCGGTGCCGGCGTCGGGCTCCGTGTAGCCGAGGGCGAATTCGGTTTCGCCGCGGGCGATGGGGGGGAGGAAGTGCTCGCGCTGCTGGTCGGTGCCGAATTGCATGAGCGTGGGGCCGACTTGCTGCACGGCGACGGTGGCGATGGGCGCGCCGACGTAGTTGCAGGCTTCCTGGAAGAGGTACTGCTCCTCAAAGCTGCGCTCGCCGCCGCCGAATTCGGCGGGCCAGGACATGGTGAGCCAGCCGCGGTCGGCGAGCTTGCGGCGGAAGCTGCGTTCGGCGGCGTAGGCCTCTGGGGTGTCGTGCGAGCGGCGCCGGTCCGCGCCCCCCCATTCCGTGTCGAGGAAGGACTTGACTTCGATTTCGAAGGCGAGGGCTTGCTCCGAAAAGCGGATCTCCATGGTGTTCCCTTCGGTCGGTTCGCCACCGAAGTCTGGATCGGTTGGCGTGGCTGTCAACGCCCGCGGGGGCTGTCCTTTCCATAATGATGGCGGTCGTGATGGCGTGGGCGAGTCCTGCATTGGCGCGGCAGGGACGATACGGCGCTGGCTGGACCCAGGGGTGACGAGGTTTGCGGCGCTGCGCGATGCACGCTCGGGGGCGGATCACGGGGCCGAGCAGGCTTGCAAATACATCTTTACAGACGTGGTGTTGTGTGCGGTAGACTACCAATCAACCGAACGAGGAGTGGGCCCGCCGCGTGCTGGGCTGGGCCTGTGAAGCGAGGAATGGATTCATGTCTCAGTATTGGTCGACATTGCATCAGCGTCGGATTAACCGACGCAGTCTGTTGCGGGCGTCCGCGCGCGCCGGGGTTGGCGCTGCGGGGCTAGCGCTGGTTGGCTGCGGCGACGACGACGATGATGACGCCGCCACCGCCCAGGTCGAAGAGCAGGCGGAGGAGCAGGCCCAGGCCGAGCAGACGCAGGCCGAGCAGACGCAGGCCGAGGAGCAGGCCGAGGAGCAGGCGGAGGAAGAGGCTGAGCAGGCCGAGCCGGAGGAGGAGGAAGAGGAAGAAGAGCAGGCGGTCGCCGCCGGCGGTGTCGACTTGGACGCGGAGTTGCGGGTGGGGTACGGATCGTTCCCGCCGTCGCTGGATGTCCAGACGGCAGGCGGTTCGGGCGGTCAGGGCGCGAGCAACAACCGAAACTTCAGCCAGTTGTTCGAGTACAACCCGGGCCGGGTGATCCAGTCGAGTGGAGGCTTCGCGAACTTCGAGTTCGTGGACAACAACAGCGGGCTGGTCATCACGGTCAATCCCGGGGCCACGTTCCATAACGGCGAGGCGCTCGACGCGGAGGCGGTGCAGTTCAACTTTGAGCGGGCTCTGGGGCGCGCTGAGTACAATCCCGACTTCCAGGGTGCCAACTCCGCCCGCGCGGGCTGGATGGGCGATATCGAGGTCATCGACGCCAACTCGGTCCGGATCGGCATGGACCCGCCCTTCATCGACGCGCCGGAGCAGTCGGGCGGCATCAACTACGCGCTCGTGCCGAAGCAGTACGTGATCGACAACGGGGACGAGCACTTCGCCAACAATCCGGTTGGCCATGGGCCCTACCAGTTCGAATCCTGGGTTCCCGACCAGGAGATTCGCAGTACCCGTTTCGAGGACTACGCCTTCCCGCGGGACAGCACGAACCAGTTCAAGAAGGCGTACGCGAAGAAGCTGACGGGTCGGTTCTTCCCGGAGGAGCAGGCCCGCGCCGCGGCCCTGGAGGCGGGGGAGATCGACATCGCCTACCGGATCGGTTCGGACACGGCGAGCCAGTTCGAAGGTGACGACGCCTACAAAGTGATCGTGCTGCCTGATGTCCGTGTGATGGCGGTCGAGCTGCCGATCAACGCTTCTGTGGACCCGGTCACCGGGGGGCCGAACCCCTGGCGGGACAAGCGTGTGCGGCAGGCGGCGAACTACGCGATCGACGCTGAATCCATCATTTCGAACCTGCTCACCGGCGACGAGGAGCGCGCCTACTCTCCGTTCCCGGCGGGCAAGCCGCTGCCGCTGGGCGACCTGGACGCGCCCTACAACTACGACCCGGACCGGGCCCGGGCGTTGTTGGAGGAAGCGGGTCAGGTGGGGTTCGCCTTCAAGATCACGCTGCCGACAGGGTTGTGGACGGGTGACCGGCTGTGGATGCCGGCGGTGCAGCAGATGCTGAACGACGTGGGCTTCCAGGTGGAAGTGGACTTCGCGGACTTCGGCAACGCCCTCTCAGAGGCGCGCAACCATACGCTGCTGAACCCGTACATCTTCAACCAGGGGTCCACGACGGCGGGGGCGCCTCTCGGTCCGGCCTTCTCCTACGCGCTGATCACGACGGTGGGATCGCCGTACTCGCACGCGAATGCGGACGACGACTTCCTGAGCGAGTTCTCGGACTTCCAGAGTCTGATCTCCGAAGCAGGTCAGGAGTTCGATTCCGAGCGCCGGGCCGACCTCTACTTCGAGGCGGCGAGTATCCACTACTCGAATGCGTTCAATGTGCCGCTGTTCGGCCTGTCGCATCTGTACGCGGTTCGGAACAACATCGCCTACACCGAGTACTTCGACACGTCCACCGGGTTCAACGCGGTGTACGCGCAGGTGCTGAACACCTAGACGTTCATTGCAGCGGGCTGGCCCTGGTGGACACGACTATGGAGTCGCGGTCGCTGGGGCCAGGCCCTTTGCGGGGTTGGTGGCGCTTACGTACGCGGGGGCGGCGCCAATTCGGGGCTTGGTAAGGAACGGGGAGGCGCGGCGCTGACGGGCTGCGCGCGACGGTCTCGCTCAGACCTCGCTATGACGGGAACGCGAAGAGGCGTGACGCGAGGATGAACAGCCAGCTGGCCTCAGCCGCCGTTAGCCGTTTGACGCGGTCGATCATCGTCGTCTTCGGTGTGGTGACGATCGTGTTTTTGATGAGCCGGGCCACCGGCGATCCCGTGTCGTTCCTGGCCCCGATCGAGACGACGGCCGCGGAGATCGAGGAGATTAAGGACAAGCTCGGTCTTAACGACCCCTTGATCGAGCAGTACGGCCGTTTCCTGGGCGACGTGGTCCAGCTGGACTTCGGGACGTCGTTCCGTGCGAACCGTCCGGCGACGGATGTGGTGCGGGAACGGGTCGTCTCGACCGTTCTGCTGGGCGTGGCGGCGCTGATTTTCGCGTTCTCGATCGGCATCCCGCTAGGCATCATTGCCGCGGTTCGGCGCGGCGGGGTGGTGGATCTGATCGCGCGCATCTTTGCGCTGATCGGCCAGGCAGTGCCGAACTTCTGGCTGGGGCTGATGCTGATCCTCTTCTTAGCGGTGAATTTTGACTGGCTCCCGACCGGCGGCCGGGTGGGGAACACGAGCATCATTCTGCCGGCGATCACGCTGGGATCCTTCCCCGCGGCAGCGGTGATGCGCTTTACCCGCTCGGCGATGCTGGACACGCTGCAGCAGGATTACATCCGCACGGCCCGGGCAAAGGGGCTGACCGAGGGCAACGTGATCCGGAAGCACGCGCTGCGGAACTCGATGCTGGCGGTCGTGACGTTGCTGGGCTTGCAGGTGGGCACGATTCTGTCGGGCTCGATCGTGGTGGAGACGGTGTTCGCGTGGCCGGGGCTGGGACGGCTGATCATTCAATCGATCATTGCGACGGATTTCCCAGTGGTGCAGGCGGCGGTGATTATGACGTCGATCTGGATCGTGTTCGTCAACTTCGTGGTTGATGTCTCGTACAGTTTCCTTGATCCACGTATCCGGACGGGAGCGGGCTGAGCTGTGAGCGTGGACGTGCCGGTCCTGAGCGATCCCCAGCAGGCCAGGCGGCGGCGCTTGCGCGTTCGCTCGCCGAAGACGTTCGGCTTCACGGTGGGCTTCCTGGTGTTCTTTGTCTTCATCGGGCTGGCGGGCCCCTCGATCACCCCTGACGATCCGAACGCGCTGAACCTCGTGGGGCGCTTGCAGCCACCCTCGTTTGACGGCGGCACGTCGGAACATCTCTTGGGTACCGACGAGTTGGGGCGAGACACGTTGAGCCGTCTGATTCACGGCACGCGGGTGTCGCTGACGGCGATTGTGTTCGTGATCCCGCTGGCGACGCTGATCGGCTCACTGGCGGGGTTGCTGGCGGGCTGGTTCGGGGGGTGGACGAGCCGGGTGATCATGGCGCTGGTGGACCTGCAGCTGGCGTTGCCGGCGATTCTGGTGGCGGTGTTCCTGGCGGCGATCTGGGGCCCCAGCCTGCGTAATGTCGTGATTGTGCTTGTGTTCGCGCTGTGGGCGACGTGGGCACGGATCGTGCGCGGGGAGACGCTGGCGCTGAAGGAGCGTGAGTTCATCATTGCCGCACGGACGATCGGGGCGAGCGACCCGCGGATCATGATCCGGCATCTGCTGCCGAGCCTGCTTAACTCGATCGTGATTCTGGCGACGCTGAACGTCGCGACGGTGGTGATCGCGGAGGCGGGACTGAGCTTCCTGGGTGTGGGCGTGGCGCAGGACACGATCTCCTGGGGCGCGATGATCTCGCAGGGCCGGGACTTGCTGAGCGTCGCTTGGTGGCTGGTGACGGTGCCGGGGATCGCGATTATCTCGGTCTCGCTGGTCGTCAACATCTTCGGGGACTGGATGCGCGACTTCCTGGACCCGACGCTGCGGAACGCGCGCTAGTTCGGGCCTCGATGATCCGGGCGGGCGTCCGTGGTGGCCTGCCGGTTGGGCAGCGGCGAGGCGAATCGCCCTTCAGCGCGGCCTCTCGACGGGCAAGGAGCGACGCGATGGTCTGGCAGCCTGAGGTTGAGGAGCTGGCGCGTCGACGGGCGCTGGCGCATGCGATGGGTGGCGCGGAGCGGGTGGGGCGGCAGCACGCCCAGGGCAAGCTGACGGTGCGGGAGCGGATCGACGGGCTGGTGGATGCGGGGACGTTCCACGAGATCGGTGAGCTGGCCGGAGACGGCGTGTACGAGGACGGGGAGCTGGTGGGCTTCACGCCGCGGGCGCGCGTGCTGGGGCTGGCGGAGCTTGATGGGCGGCCGGTGGTGGTGGGCGGCAGTGACTTCACGATTCGGGGCGGTTCGGGGAAGGGAATGGGCCAGAACCCGGGGCTTTCGGAGGACTTGGCCTCCGCGTACCGGCTGCCGCGCGTTGAGCTGTATGACGCGGCGGGGGCGAACGTGGAGGCGATCGCGGATCAGGGCGCGATCTATTTACCGAACAGTTTCAATAACTGGCCACGCCGGTTCAAGCAGATGCAGCAGGCGCCGTGCGTGTCGGCGGTGCTGGGATCGGTGGCGGGGGGACCGGCGGGCTGGGCGGTGGCGGCCCATTTCAGTGTGATGGTGAAGGGCACGTCGGCGATCTTTGCGTCGGGGCCACCGGTGGTGCGCCGGGCGCTGGGTCATGAGATCGATAAGGAGCAGCTGGGCGGTTCGCAGGTGCACACGCGGGTGTCCGGGCTGGTGGACAACGAGGCGGCGTCGGAGGAGGACGCGTTCGTGCAGATCCGTCGCTTCTTGAGCTACATGCCGTCGAATGTCTGGGAGGCGCCGCCGGAGGTGGAGCCGCGCCCGGCGCCGGAGGGGACGGAGGATCTGCTGAGCATTGTGCCGCGGAATCGCAAGCGTCCGTACTCGATGAAGCGGCTGATCAGGTTGCTGGTTGATGGCGGGGAGTTTTTCGAGATCGCGCCGCGCTACGGAGCATCGGTCATTACGGCCCTGACGCGTGTGGAGGGGAAGGCGTTCGGGGTGGTGGCGAATAACCCGAACGTGTATGGCGGGGCGATGGACGCGACGGCGTCGCGGAAGCTGGGTCGATTTCTGGAGCTGTGCGACTACTTTCACTTGCCGGTGCTGTACCTGGTGGACATCCCGGGCTTTCTGATTGGGGAGCAGGCGGAGCGGGCGGGCACGCTGCGCTCCGGCGCGGGGGCGATCTGGTCGTGGGCGACGATGACGGTGCCGAGTTTCACGATCCACATCCGCAAGTGCTATGGAATGGCCGGGGCGACGACGAGTAACGCGTCGCGGTTGAGCTGGCGTCTGGCCTGGCCCAGCGGTGAGTTCGGATCGATCCCGATTGAGGGGGGCGTGGACGCGGCGTTTCGTCGACAGATCGCGGAGGCGGACGATCCGGATGCGAAGCGGCAGGAGCTCGAAGATTCGATGGCGAAGTACCGCAATCCGTTCCTGACGGCCGAGGCGGCAGGGGTGGAGGAGATCATCGATCCGCGGGAGACGCGCACGCATATCGCGCGGTGGCTGAAGCTGGCGTATCGGGTGTTACCGCAGGAGCTGGGGCCGAAGCCGAAGTACGGGGTGCGGCCCTAGCGAGTCCACCGGAGGATCGATTCCGGCGCGGGCGCCTAGGCGTGGGCCAACGCATCGGCGATGGCGAGGACGGCGCGAACGACGCGCTCGGTCTTGGCAAGGTCGACGGTGTCCGGCCAGCGGTCGTCAGGGTGGTGGAACCAGCGATTGCCGCCGATGAGGGAGAGGTAGCGGCCGCCAGCGTCGTAGATGTTGCGCGCCTCGCCGCCGGGGCGCGGGCCGATGGGGGCGACCGCGGTGGGCGGGACGCCGGCGGCGGAGAGCTGATCGACGCCCAGCGCGAGGAATTCGTCGTCCGAGGACTGGTAGCGGATGGCTCCCTCGAGGGCGGCGAAGTTCGCGCCCAGGTGCAGCCATGCGTGTGCGCCTGCCGCGAGACCGGGGTGTGTGGCGAGGTGGTGGTCGAGGCCGACGTGGCCGAGTTCGTGGCCGGTGTTGGCGGTGAAGATGACGTCGCGCTGGGGGCGGTCGGCGGCGAAGCGTCGGAGGGTGGCGAACCAGGCGGCGATGCCGCCGCCGCGTTCGGCGGTGCAGGTCCACCAGGCGCTGCGCGGCGTCATGACGACGAGGGGGGCAAGCCCGGGGGTTCCGCCGGGGATGGTGGCGTGGACGTTGCTGGCGGTGGTGTCGTCAGTGGTGACATGGGCGGTGAGTCGAGCGGTTGCGCCGCGCTGGGCTGCCTGGTCGAGCCAGGGGCCGTGCTCTGTGGCGACTTGCAGGACGGGCGGACCGAATGGGGCGGTGTAGGCGTCGGCGTTGCGAAGCGCGAGGCCTGGGACAACGGCGTTGCCTGCGGCGACGGCGACGATCGCGCGATGGCTATCGCTGCGGCGCGCGTCGTCCAGGGTTTGCGCGCTTGCCCCGCCGACGGATTCGAAGCGTGTGACGGCGATGCCGGCAGCTATCGCCGCAGGGCCGGTCAGGGGGGCGAGGGGGGCGAGGGGGCCAGCGATGCCTGTGGCGTTGGTGGTGCCACCGTCGAAGAGGGGGACGCCCGGGACGCTTCGGCCGTCGATCTCGATCACGCAGCGGGTCGGGATGCGTCGAGCGAAGGGAAAGGTGTCGATGTGCGGCTCGGCGCCGGCGTCGCGGAGGAGGCCGGCGAGCCACTGCGCGGTTGCGTCGTCGCCTGGGGTGCCCGTGCGGTGCTCGGGGAGTGCGTCCCAACCGCGGATATCGGATTCGATTTGTGCGCGCATGGCCGGCTCCGGTTGGGGTCGCTACTACTCGATTGTGCGTCGGGGGCGCATGTCGACGGGGTAGGCGCTGCCATTGGAGATGGCGCGGACCAGGTCATAGATGCCGGCGACGTAGCTCGGCACGGCGGTCGCGACACGGCCGACGGCGGGGCGGCTGTGCGCGTCGCTGCCGGCGACGGCGGCGAGTCCCAGGGACTCGGTTTGGGAGTGGTGGTAGCCGCCGACGGTGTCCGAGTGGTCGCCGTTGATGACTTCAACGCCGTGGAACCAGGTCTGGATTTCCTCCCAGCCGGGGTGTCGGCCGGGGCGGTGTCGCATGGGGTGGGCGAGGACGGCGACGGCGCCCTCTGCGGCGACGACGCGGTGGAGGCGGTCGATCTCCAGGAGTTCGGGGTGATAGCGGGGCAGTCCGAAGACGAGGACGTGGCCGACGTCCGTGCCGAGCTCCATGCCGGCGATGACGGTGAACTCGTGGCGCTCGCTGAGCTCCCGGATCTCGTCATCCGGCCAGAGTGTGTTGTGTTCGGTGAGGCAGAGGGCGTCAAGGCCGCGATGTTTGGCCTGCTCAATGAGGGCCTGGACGGTGACGCCGCTGTCGCGGGAGCGGTTGGAGCTGTGGGCGTGGAGCTCGACGAGGGCGCCGCCGGGTGGGCGCACGCTGTCAGCCGGGGCGAGGTCCGCCGGATCGATCAGGCGGAGGATGTCGTGGCGGGGCGTCACGCGCGCTCGCGAGCGAGCCGGACGAGTTCCGGCAGGACTTCGAGCGCGTCGTCGACGATGCCGTAGTCGGCGAATTTAAAGATTGGCGCGTCCGGGTCGGTGTTGACGGCGACGATGCAGCGGGCGGTGGCGCAGCCGGCCATGTGCTGGCTGGCGCCGGAGATGCCGATCGCGAAGTAGACGTCCGGGGTGACGATCTTGCCGGTGAGGCCGACCTGCTGCTCGAAGCTGGCCCAGCCGTCGTCGACGATGGCGCGGGATGCGCCGGTCATGCCGCCGAGGCCGTCGGCGAGTTCGCGGATCAGCGCGTAGTTCTCGCCGTCCTGCAGGCCGCGCCCGCCGGAGACGATCAGCTTGGCGTTCTCCAAACGGGGGCCGGAGGATGCTGCGGCGGGCTCCAATGTGGTGACGCGGCCGGTGGGCTGGGGGATCGCAAGCTCGATGGTGGTTGCGGTGCGGGCGGGGTCGCGGTCGGGCGGGGCGGCGACGGCGGGCGCGAGGCCGATGACGCGTGGCCCCGACGCGCGGAAGGCGTACTGGGCGCGAGCGGCGCCGCCGAAGACGGCCGCGATCGCGTGGACATCGTTGTCGACGTGGCGGATGTCCGTGACGCCGATCACGGATGCGCCGCCGGTACGGGCGGCGAGCCGGGGCGCGAGTTCGAGCAGGTGGGGGCCACGCGGGAGGAGGACGACGCGCGCCTGGGCCTGGGCGACGGCGTTGGCGGCGATGGATACGCGAGCGTCGCCGTCGAGCGCGTGCCCGGTGGCGGTGAGGACGGTATCGGCCCCGAGCTGGGCGGCGTCGGCGGTGGCGGCGGCGAGGTTGGGACCGATCAACGCGCAGGCGACGTCGCAGCGGCGCTGTTGGGCAAGTTCGCGGGCGGCGCCGAGGGCCTCGGCGGCGGCGTCGCTCAGGGGTGCGCCGGCGTCGATGGAGGGGACGAGGACGAGCACGTGTTCAGCCACTCAGCAGGCCCCGTTCGTCGAGCTGCTGCATCAGCCGCTGGGACTTTTCGGCGGGGGTGGCGCCGTCGATGATCTCGCAGTGGCCCTGAACATCGGGGACGACGAGCGCGGTGAGCTCGACGCCGATTGCGCTTGTGGATTCGAGGTAGGCGTTGGCCTCGCGCCGTTCGGGTGGCTGGCGTCGAGCCTGCATCATGCGGCGGCTGCTGGGGTAGCGCGGAGTGCCGATCTCGTTGGAGATGCTGACGACGGCCGGCGTGGTGGCACGGACGACTTCTTCGCCGAGCGGGGTGACGCGGGTGACGCGCAAGGTGTCGCCGTGGACGGTGAGGCCGGCGGACATGGTGACGAGGGCCGCGTCGAGTCGCTCGGCGAGGACAGCCGGGACTGTGCCCTGGTCGTAGTCGGAGCCCTGGCGGCCGCAAAGGACGAGGTCGATGTCGCCGAGTTCCGTGACGAGGCCGGCCAGCAGGGCGGCGGCGCGGAAGCCGTCGCCAGCGCCGGCGCCGGGATCGACGATGTGGAAGGAGTCGTCGGCGCCCATGGCGACGCAACGCTTGAGGATGGTGCCCGACTCCTCGTTGCCGACCGTGACAACGGTGATGCGGCAGTCGATGCCGGCGTCGCGGATTTGCAGCGCGGCCTCGACTGCCTGTTCGTCGTAGGCGTTGATGATGCGCGGCACCATTTCGCCGGTGTCGAATGCGCGGCCGCTGGGGTCGACGGTGAGGCGGCCCCAGAAGGCGTAGCTATTGACGCCGTCCGGATCGAGCACCTGCTTCACGCAGACGAGGATGTGCATTCCGGGCTCCTGCGTGCCGGCGGTCATGCGCGTGGCCAGGGGGAACCGTCGACGGGGAAGACGAAGGTTTCTTCGCACCAGACGGCGCGGTCCTGGAAGTCCTCCGGCTTGTTGGTGAGTTCCGCGATCTCGACCCAGCGCCAGGGTGGGTCGCCCTGATCCAAGCGGCGACCGGTGAGGGCGCCGCGGAAGCTTTCGCGGACGCCGTGCTGGAAGCCGGGGATCTCGTGTCCGCCGTCGGCCTCGACGGTGAGGCCGGCGATGGTTTCGTCGAAGTAGACCCGCTTGGCGTCGTGGTCCACTGGAACCGGCGCGGTCCGCTAGGCGACCGGCTCGCCCAGGACGTTGTCGAATTGCTCCTGCGCTTCTTCGACGAGGTCGTACATGACCTCCGCCGCGGGCTTGATGCCGTGGATGCCGGCGACGCTCTGGCCGGCGGGGGTGGTCATCCAGTCTTCGAGCTTGGCTTCGCGGATGCCGGCCAGGAGCCCGTCGACGAGCATGCCCTGGAGGGGCATGGGCAGGGCCTCCGGCGCATCGGGCTGCTTCCAGGCGTCGGAGTAGTTGGAGCGCAGCTGGCGGATGGGCTTGCCGGACATGGCGCGGGATTGGACAGCGTCTTCGGCTTGGGCGTCGACGAGGCGCTGCTTGAGGAACATGTCGGTGGCGGACTCGTTGGTGGCCAGCCAGATGGTGCCGGTCCAGATGCCTTCGGCGCCCATGGCGACGGCAGCGGCGAGGTGCCGACCGGTGGAGACGCCACCGGCGGCTAGCACGAGGGAATTGCTGCCTTTGGCGATTTCGATGACTTCGGGCACGAGGGTGAAGGTGCCGATGGTGCCGCTGTGGCCGCCGGAGTCGTAGCCCTGGGCGACGATGACGTCGACGTCGGCTTCGACCTGGCGCCGGGCCTGACGGGCGAGGCCGACAAGGCCCCAGACCTTCATGCCCTGGGCGTGGGCTCGCTCGATGATGAAGGCGGGGCTGCCGAGGCCGGATGCGAAGATCGGCACCTTCTCGTCGAAGAGGACTTCGAGCTGGTCGCGGGAGCGTGCGAGCAGGTTGCCCCAGCTTTGGCCTTCGTCCTTGGGCTCGGGCAGGTTGAGGTCGCCCTTGATCTGCTCGACGAAGTCGCGGTGGCCCTGGGGGATCATTGCTTCGAGGTCTTCGAACTGGCCTTCGACGAAGGAGGCGGGGACGAGCAGGTCGACGCCGAAGGGCTTGTCGCCGACGCGCTCTCGGATCCAGCGGATGTTGGCGCGGAGTTCGTCGACGGCCATGCCGGTGCCGCCGAGGATGCCGATGCCGCCGGCGTTGCAGACGGAAACGATGACGTCGCGGGTGTGGGCGAAGGCCACGATGGGGACTTCGCAGCCGTATTCGTCGCAGAGTCGGGTGTGGAGGGGGTCGCCGCGCATGATAGTTCCTCAGATCGCCCCGGCGTGGGCCGGGCGGGACTCGCCGCGTGGCGGCGAGGAGATGTTGTTCGCCGCCATTGTGCGACGATTCGGTCGCATTCTGCCACGGGTGGGCTGGCCTGTCATGTGTTGCGTGGGCACTGGCGGGCGGGAAATGCGGACCCCCTACTCTGCGATCGGCGATGGGGCGTGATGCAGCGACGGGAGTGACTTCGATGCGTGTGGGGCAGGCGCCCTATCTCTACGAGTGGATCGATGATTTCGCGGAGATCCCGGCGCCGGAAGTCGCTCGCAGGGGTTGGGCGCATCCGGGCATGGCGCTGTCGCCGAGCGGCACAATCGTGACGTTTCATCCGGGGCAGTCGACGGTGCTGGAGCTGTCGACGGCGGGGACGCTGCTGGGGAGCTGGGATGTGCCGGTGGTGGAGGGGCACGGGATCGCGGTGGCCAGCGATGGGACGCAAGCCTGCCTGTGGATCTCGGACCCGGGCGGTAAGCGTCGGCCGGAGTTGGAGTACGGCGGCGGCGAACCGGGTCCGGGCCGGACGCTGAAGACGGACCTGCAGGGCGCGGTGCTGGCGGAGATGGTTGCGCCGTCGCTGCCGGCGTATGCGGAGGCCGCGTTCAAGCCGACGCAGGTCGCGGTGTACGACGAGTCGCGCGGTGGCAACGGGGACATCTGGATCACGGATGGGTACGGCCAGAGCCTGATCCATCGGTACACGCGGGGCGGATCGTACGTGCAGACGATCGATGGATCGGAGGGCGCGACGGGGGCGTTCAGGACGCCGCACGCGATCCACATTGATGTGCGGGGGGCGGAGCCGGAGTTATACATCGCTGATCGGGCGAAGGACCGGATCCAGGTCTACGACCTGGACGGGGGCTACAAGCGGGGCTTTGGCGAGGGCGTGCTGCACCACCCGGCGGCGTTCGCGGCGATGGGGGAGGCGCTGGTGGTGGGGGAGTTGCACGCGCGGGTGACGATCCTGGACGCGGACGACGCGCCGGTCGCGTTCCTGGGCGACAACTTTGATGTGATTCGGGAGCCCGGCTGGCCGAACACTCCCGGGCCGAACGCGGTTCCGTCGCGCTCTGATCGACTACAGCCGGGCCGTTTTAACAGCCCGCACGGGGTGGCGGCGGATGGGGAGGGGAACATCTATGTGGCGGAGTGGCTGATTGGGGGTCGGTATATCAAGCTGGCGCGGGTCTCCGACTAGTGTCGCGATAGTCCCGCGCTTCGGCAGGGTCGCCGCCGCCCCTGCCGATCCGGCACACTGAAGTGCAATTCAGGGCCCGATGGGATTGGTGGCTGCAATGCGCCCGCTTCTTGGCGACTCCGTGCATCGATGGCTCGCGGTCGCCCCGGCCGTAGCACTGCTGAGCGTGACGATGATCGTCGCCGCCTGTGGCGGCGGTGATGGCGATAGCCCGGCCGCCGCGACCGTGGCTCCCGAGTCAAACACGACCGAGACCGCGCCTGCGGACGACCCGCCGACGCGCGGGGAGGACGACGACGCCGACGAGTCTGCCCAGGCGGGCGATTCCACGTCAGAGGAGGATCCAGCGCCCGAGGCTGATCGCGATGAGGAGCCGGCAGCGGCAAGCGCGGATGACGAAGACACACCCGCCCCAGCGCGGGGGCCGGTACAGGTCGATCTGGAGCAGGTGGCGGTGTGGGGCGAGGAGGGGCTGTTCGATCGCCCGAACCACATCGACGTGGGGCCGGACGGCAATGTCTACGTGACGGAATTCTCCGAAAACCGGGTGTTCAAGTTCAGTCCGTCGGGCGAGGAGTTGGCTCGCTGGGGCGGACCGGGTGACGGGGAGGGTCAGCTGTCGGCGCCGACGGGAATCGCCGTCGATGCGGATGGCTTCGTCTACGTGGGGGAGTCGGGCAACAGCCGGGTGCAGAAGTTCACGTCGGATGGGGAGTGGCTGGCGACGTGGGGCGCGAGCGGGAGCGGCGAGGGCGAGTTCATCTCGGCGATGGGGCTCGATATCAGCGCCGAGGGACGGGTTTACGTGGCGGATTGGGGGAACAGCCGGGTGCAGGTGTTCACGACGGCGGGGGTGTTCTTATTCAGCTTCGGGCAGGCGGGGACCGCGCCGGGCGAGATGGTCGCGCCGATCGGCGTCGATCTGGACATCGATGGCAACGTGCTGGTGGTCGACACGGGCAACGATCGGGTGCAGAAATTCGACCCGGAGGGGCAACTGCTTGCCGTCTACCCGATAGGGCTGGGCGACCCGCAGGTGATCTCGGCGCGACCGTCCGGCGGCTTTTATGTGTCGAGCCCGCAGACGAACCGGGTCGCCGAGTACGACGGGGAGGGGGTGCAGGTCGCGATCTTCCCGCTGACGATCAACTATTCCTTCCCGCACGGCACGGCGACCGGACTGGACGGGGCCGTCTACTTGGCCGACACGGGCGCGAATCTGGTGCGGAAGTTCCTGCCGCCGGGCGTGGTCGCGGCGGCTCCGCCCGCGGTCGATTCCGCACCGGGGAGCGTGCCGATTCCGGCCGCGGAACTGGTGATCGATGTTTTCCCTGTGCCGACGGGGTCGCGGCCGCACGATGTCGCGCCGGCGGTCGACGGGGGGGTGTGGTACACGGCGCAGGGCGCGGAGGCGCTGGGCTGGCTGGACCCGACGACGGGGGAGACGCGGCACATCCACCTGGGGCAGGGTCGCGGCCGCACGGGGTGATCGTGGGGCCCGAGGGGGCGGCCTGGGTGACCGACGGGGGCCTTAACGCGATCGTCCGCGTCGATCCGGGAACGGACGCCGTGGACATATACCCCCTGCCGCCCGACCGGCCCAACGCCAATCTGAACACGGCGGCGTTCGACGGCAACGGGGTGCTGTGGTTCACGGGGCAGAATGGCGTCGTGGGGCGGCTGGATCCGGCCAGTGGGGCGATGGAGGTGTTCGACGCGCCGCGGGGGACGGGGCCCTACGGCATCGCGGCGACGCCCGCGGGGGATGTCTACTTCGCCTCACTGGCAGGGAGCTACGTGGGGCGGATCGATCTGGAGAGCGGCGCGATCACGGAGCTCGAGCCCCCCACCCCCGGCCAGGGAGCGCGCCGCGTCTGGTCCGACTCCGCAGGCCGCATCTGGGTCAGCGAATGGAACGCCGGCCGCCTCGCCGTCTACGACCCTCCGGACTCCCTCTACGACGCGGACGGATCCTGGCGCGAGTGGGCGCTGCCGGAATCCGGAGCGCAGGCGCAGGCCTACGCGGTGTACGTCGACGATGAGGACTACGTCTGGGTGAGCGACTTCGGCGGCAACGCGATTCATCGCTTCGATCCGGCGTCGGAGACGTTCACGACGTTCGCTCTGCCGGGTCAGCCAAGCAACGTGCGACAGATCCTGGGCCGACCGGGCGAGGTCTGGGCGCCGGAGTCCGCGGCGGACCAGCTGATCGTGATCCGCCGAGGCTGAGGCCGGGCTAGTAGCCGAGGAAGTCGGCCTCGCGCTTCTCCATGAAGGCCTGGCGGCCCTCCCGGAAGTCGCGCGAGAGGCTGACGAGGGGGATGGCGGACTCGGACCACTGCATGGCCGTGTCGAAGTCCATGTTGGCGGTGCGGATGGCGAGCATCTTGCCCATCTTCTGGCCGACGGGCGATCCGGCCTCGATCTCAAGGGCGAGTTCCATGGTCTTGGCTTCGAGGTCGGCGGGTTCTACGAGCGCGTTGCAGAAGCCGGCGTCGTTGGCCTCCTCGGCGCTCATGAAGCGGCCGGTCATCATCAGCTCCATGGCCTTGCGCCAGCCGAGGACGCGCGGCAGTGACCAGAAGCCCCCTAGGTCCGGGTAGAGGCCGCGCTTCACGTAGGCGACCTGGAATCGGGCGGCTTTGGAGACGACGGCGAGGTCGCAATGGCTGGTGAGGTCGAAGCCGGCCCCGACGGCGGGGCCGTTGATCGCGGCGATAATTGGGACTTCGACGCGTCGCAGGGCGATGTAGGTCTCGGTCTCGTGTCGGAAGTTGAGGCGCGCACCCTCGATGTCTATGTCGCCGGGTTCGAAGCCCTCGGGGGGCGGGTCGGGATCGGGGTTGGCAGCGCCGCTCATATCCATGCCGGCGCAGAAGCCACGCCCCGCGCCCGTGATGACGATGCAGCGCACGCTGCGGTCGAAGCGGGCGTCTACGAGGATCTCGCGCATCTGGCGCAGCAGGGGGAAGGTCAGCGCGTTGAGCCGCTCGGGGCGGTTGAGCGTGATCCAGAGAATGCCGTCCTTCTTGCCGCGCCGTTCCGTCAAGATTGGTGCGTCTTCAGACATGTGGGGCCTCCGCTTTGCTCGAAGGTGTGTGTTTCCCGGGTCGGAAAGGGCGCGGGCGCTCGCAGCATAACGGCACCAACCTGTGCGACGGGAGCGGGCGCGTGGGGCTCATCCGTTGTCGAGGGCGGCCAGGCGTTCCCGAACGAAGCGGTCGACGTCGTGGGCGATTTCGATGGCGCGGCGGGAGTCGTCGGAGTCGTAGGCCTGGGCGGGGACGCCGCCGGGCAGGGCGGAGGGATAGCGCGTGGCGAGGTAGTGCTTGTCGAGCAGCATGGCAACGGTCTTGATGACGTCGAAGGAGGGGTCGAGCGCCTTGGCGTCCTCGCAGAGGTCGGCGAGGGCGTGCCCCCAGACCTGCTCGACGCCGCGCGCGAAGAGGTAGGCGCTGACGGCCTTCTCCCCAGCCTGCTGGCAGAGGAAGCAGGCGAGGGCATGCCGGCCGGATGCGGCGAGCTCGCGGGCGGCGTCGAGGTCGGCGGTGGATTGAGCGAGCCAGCGCTGGGCCTCGCGTAGGCCGGCGTCGGTTGTGGCGTCGTTCGTGGCGTGATTCGTGGCGTGGGGGGGGCGGTCGGGAGATGAGGTCATGCCTGCACGGCGTCGCTGAGGCGGATGGTGCGTCGGAGGAGGAGGTCGGACTCTTCCAGGGCGTCGGCTTCGTCCGGGGTGTAGACGAGGAAGCGGGTGCCGACGCTGGGGCGGAGATGGGTGGTGAAGAAGTCGGAGCGGCGGCGGAAGGGTTGGTCGGTGTCGTGGATGATGAGGATCTCCAACTCGGAGCCGGGCCCGACGCGTTGCTCGGCGAGGTCGCCGGCGGGCCAGAAGCGGATTGCGCCGAGCGCAGGCAGTTCGCCCGCGATTCGCAGGAACTCCGCTTGCAGCAGGAGCCGGCGCTGCTCGGCGAAGCGGAACATCATCGGCACGGGCGGCCAGCCTTGCTAGACCGTGGTCAGCGTGGGGGCGCCCGGCGCCTCCATGACCTCGTCCTCGGTCAGCGGGTAGGCCTCCTTTTCGTAGACTTGGACGCGCATGCGACCGGTGTCGGCGACGTAAAGGCGGTTGCCCGCGATGCGGACGGAAGTCGGGCGGCGCAGGCGCTTTTGCTCCTCGAGGACGGTCATCTCGCGCAGGCGCAGGACCTTGGGGTTAGCCAGGATGTAGGCGCGGCCCATCTTGCCGACGGTGGCGTCGCCGAGGAATCGCTCCACATAGCGGCCGGTCTTGTCGAAGAGGAGGGCGCGGTTGTTGTCGCGGTCGGCGACGTAGATGTCGCCGTGCTCGTCGACGGCGACGCCAGCGGGGCGGTTGAGTTGGCCCTCGCCCGTGCCGCTGGAGCCCACAGTGAGGAGGTGCTCGCCGTCCGGGCTCAGCTTTTGGACGCGGTCGTTGCGCCAGTCGCCGACATAGATTGCGCCTTCGGCGTCGACGGCGACGCCCCAGGGCATGTTGAACTGGCCGGGGCCATCGCCCTGGGAGCCGTAGGTGGCGAGGGATTCGCCGTCTGGGGTGATGCGCTGGATGCGATGGTTGCGGCCCTCGGCGACGAGGATGTTGCCGTCGGCGTCCCAGGTCATGAGGGAGGGGCGGTCGAGCTGGCCGGGGGCGCTGCCCTGTTCGCCGATGCGGCGGACTTCTTCGCCGCTGGCGACGTTAATGACGACGATCTCATTGGTGGCCTCGTCGGAGATGAAGAGGTGGCCGTCGTCGCTGAGGAGGATGCCGGCGGGCCAGACGAGGCCTTTCTCGGCGATCGCGCCGAGATCGTCGTCGCCCATGCCAACCATGCGCACGTAGCCGCCACCGATCTCAAGGCGGGTCATGACGTAGATGCGGTCCTCGGCGATGGCGAGGTCGACGGGGAAGTAGGTGGAGCGTCGCATGCCCAGCGTCTTGGCGAAGGGGTAGCCGGCGCGGAGGAGGGCGTGTGGGAACGGCATGGCGACCCCCTAGCTCAACATGGTCTGGGCGAACGGGCGGATTTGTTCGTAGGTGCCGTTCACGATCGGCGTTGGGTCGACGCCCATCCACTGTTCCAGCAGGGTGCTGTAGACGCTGCGGTAGTCGATGGTGTGCTTCAGGTCTTCGGCGTTGAGCCAGTCGGCGGGCTTGACGGAGGGGTATGCGCCGTAGAGGCCGCCGTTGACGTTGTCGCCGATGATGAAGGCGCCGCCGCCGGAGCCGTGATCGGTGCCGGAGTTGTTGTCCTTCATGCGGCGACCGAACTCGGTGAAGACGAGGATGGAGACTTCCTGCGCGGCGTCGTGCTCACGCAGGTCGGTCATGAAGTCTTCGAGGGCGCCGCTGAGCTCGCCGAGGAGGCGGGGGTGCACTCCGGGCTGGTGCGAGTGGGTGTCGTAGCCGGCATGGGTGGTGTAGAAGACGCGCGTGCCGACGCCGGCGGTGTGGATGCGGGCGACGTCACGCAGGGCGCTGGCGATGGGGTTGGAGCCGTACTCGACGCTGGAGGTGTAGCCGGCGGGGATGGGGGCGAGGATGTCCGCCCCGGCGAGGGAGTCGTTGCCGGTCTGGGCGAGGTAGTCCATGACCATGCCCTGGCCGACGGCGGGGGTGTACATGCGCTTGAAGAGCTCAAGGTTGCGGGTGCGCTCCGCCTCTACCTCCATGGTGGTCATGAGGCCGTAGTTGTCGAGGTCGCCGACGGAGGTGGCCGTGACGCCGGCGGCGGCCATGGCGCGGGGGAGGCCGCGGCCGATGTTGACGCCGGTGAGGGGGTTCTCGCCGTCCGGGTCCAGGTCGCGGATAAGGCGGGCGACCCAGCCTTCGGTGGAGATCTTGTCGGGCTCGCAGGTGTGCCAGATGTCCATGCCGCGGAAGTGGGAGCGGCTGGAGTTCTCGTAGCCGATGCCCTGGACGATGGCGACTTCGCCGGCGTCGTAGAGGGACTTGAGCCGGGCGGCGACGTTGTAGAAGCCGAAGTGGTCGTTAATGGGCAGGACTTCGTCCTGGTTGACGCGCACGAGCGGGCGGGCGTCGTAGTAGGCGCCCTCGCTGTAGGGGACGAGCGTGTTCATGAAGTCGTTGCCACCGGAGAGCTGGACGACGACCAGGACCGGGTCCTTGGCGGTCCCGTTGCCGTTCGACGCTGCCATGCGATTCCTCTTCTCTGTCGGGACTAGGCGAACTGGTACTCAGGGGTGGCGACGACGAGCCCGAGGAGCTTAGCGACGCCATCCGCCGTGGCGTGCTGGGCGGGGTCTCCCTGGCCGGCGGCTTCTCGCAGGGCGGCGCGGGTGGTATCGCTGACTTCGAGCGAGCCGGCCTCATCCAGCAGCGCGTCGACGAGGGCGTCCGTACTGAGCGGCGCCTGGGCAGCGAGCCGGCCGGCGATGGCGATGATGCCGGGGGCTTTGGCGTTGCCGACGTGCTTGACGGCGAAGTTGACGCGCTCCATGAGCGTGCCGCTGTCGATCCACTCCTTGCCGGTGTGCCAGCCTTCGACGCTGGGCGGGTCCATGAGCTTTTGGCCCATCGCGGCCATCTGGAAGTAGATGCCGGCGAGCTCCGGCTTGGGCTCGTCGTGGTGTTCTTCGGTGAGCTTGAAGACGCCGATGATGAACTCGGCGGGGCACTTGACGCGCTGGAAGCGTGCGGCCTTAAAGAAGTCGGCGTTGAAGAGGACGCGCATGACCTGGCGCATGTCGCCGTCGCTGTCGCGGAAGGCCTGGACGAGCGTGTCGATGGCGGCGGGGTCGTTGGGTTCCTGGACGCTCCAGGCGGGGACTTGGGCTTCGTCGGCGACGAAGAAGTTGTAGAGGTGCCGGGCGATGAAGCGGGCGGTGGCTTCCTGACCGACGATTTCGTCGATGATGTCTTCGCCGTTGAGGGGGCCGGATGCGCCGAGGAATTGCTTATCGCGGCCGTCGTGGTCGTCCGGGCGATAGAGGAAGTCGGATTCGAAGCCGCCATAGGGGTAGAGGGGGATTGGCTGGCGGAAGCTCCAGCCGGTGAAGGCGTAGGCGGCGTTCTTGACGTCGGCCTCGGAGTAGCTGCCGAGCCCCATCGAGAAGAGCTCCAGCAGCTCGCGCCCGTAGTTCTCGTTGGGGTCGCTGCCGTGGTTTTCGCAGTTATCGAGCCAAAAGATCATGGCGGGGTCTTTGGAGAGCTCCAGCAACAGGGTGCGGAAGTTGCTCAGTCCCTCGCGGCGGAGCATGTCGATGTGGGCCTCGATGGAGAGGCCGTGCTCGCCCTTGAACCAGGCGGTGGCGAAGACGTGGTGCCAGAAGAGGGCCATCTTCTCTTGCAGCGGCCGAGCGGTGGTCGTCATGCGATACACCCAGCGGGTGTCCCAGATGAAGGGGGTTTCGGCGGTGACGAGTGCGGTGAAGTAGCGGTTGAGGACGTCGTCGGGGACTTCCGGCGACTGGTCGGGGTGGAGGAGCTGTTCCACGACGTCGGCGTAGGGCTGTTCCGCGTAGGCCTCGAGCTCGCTGCGCGAGGAGCCCATGCCGGCGCGCCGCAGGAGGTGGGCGGTTTGGCTGAGGCGGGTGTCGGTACCGGTGGCGGTGGTCATGACGGTGTCCTGATCCTCTGGGCCGGGCCGATGATCGGCGCGAGTATACGGCTTTCGCAAGCCTAGTCTCAAAGCGCGTCGGGGATCGTGGGTGCGATGATGTGGAGAACGGTGCAGCAAGGAAGTCGTCAAGGAATCAGGGGTGAGCGATGCAGGTGCTACAGCTTCTCGGCAGTGAGCAGATGGCGATTGTGGAGGCGCCTGAGCCCGAGCCGGAGGGCGAGCTGGTGGTGGTGAAGGTGATGGCGTCGACGATTTGCGGGTCGGAAGCGCCCGCGTACCACGCGGAGGGCGCGCTGAGTGAGCGTCGGCGGAATGGGGGGCACGAGGCTGCGGGTGTGGTGGTGCGGAGGGCGGAGGGGAGCCGGCTCCAGGAGGGCGACCGGGTGACGCTGTACGCGATGAATAAGCAGGAGTGCGGCGGGTGTCGCCATTGCCTGGAGGGCGATTGGATCCTCTGCGAGCGACCGACGCGGGCGCATGATGGCTTCTCCGGCACCCACGCGCAGTTCGTCGTGCGGCGGGAGAAGATGTGCTTCGCGCTGCCGGATGCGATTGGGTTCGATGTGGGGGCGGTGCTGCTGGACTGCGTGGGGACGCCGTATCGGGCGATCCGTCGATTGGGCGTGAGCGGTGCGGATACGGTTCTGATTACGGGCCAGGGTCCGGTGGGTCAGTCGGCGGCGATGATCTGCAAGTTCCTGGGCGCGCGAGTGATTACGGCGGAGCTGAACGAGGCCCGTCGGGCGCACGGGTTGGGATTCGGCGTGGACGTGGCGCTCAACCCGGCGGAGGACGATGTGCTCCGGAGCGTGTCGGATCTGACAGGTGGGCGCGGCGTGGATGTCGCGATCGACTGCACGGGGCTGGCCGAGCCACAGGTGCTGTGCCTGGACGCGGTCGCGACGAAGGGGCGGGTGGCGCTGGTTGGTGTGAAGGCGACCGTGGAGACGCCGCTGCGCGTCCAGGACCACCTGCTGATGAAGGAGCTGACGCTGATCGGTAGCTGGTACGTGAGTCCGTCGGACTACTTGGGCTTGCTGGCGTTGGTAGAGCGCGGGTTGCCGGTGGAGCAGTTGATCACGCATCGCTTCCCGTTGGCCGAGGCCGCGGAGGCGTTTCGGATGTCGTTCGGGGGCGGGGGCTCGAAGGTGATCATCGATCCGTGGGGCTAGTGGCGGCGGCTCAGTAGCGGATCTCTTCGGGGAGGGGCTGCTGCGTGACCCAGGCTTCCAGGTTGCGGAGGAAGATCTGTCGAGCCCGTTCGGCGTTGCCGCTGGCGGCCCAGGAGGTGTGCGGGGTGAGGATGACGTTGGGGAGGTCCCAGAGGGGTGAGTCAGGGGTGAGCGGCTCGTCGGCGACGACATCAAGGTAGGCGCGGCCCAGCGCGCCGCTGCGCAGGGCGGCGATGAGCGCGTCCTCGTCGACGATTTTGCCGCGGGCGACGTTGAGCAGGCCTGCGCCCGGGGGCAGGAGGGCGAGCCGCTGGGCGTTGAAGAGGCCGCGTGTGGCGTCGGTGAGGGGGGCGGTGATGGCGAGCCAGTCGGCGCGGGGGAGGACGGTATCGAGGTGGTCCCGGTGGACGAGTTCGTCGATGGTGTCCGTGTCGCGGCGGGGGCTGCGGCGGACGCCGATGACGTGCAGTCCGAGCGGCTGCGCGAGTCGTGCGAACTCGCTGCCGATCGCGCCGAGGCCGAAGATGACGAGGGTCTGCTGGCTGAGATCCTGGGGGAGGGGGCCGGAGGGGCGTCGCTCCCAGCGGTGCGCGCGCTGCTGCTGGGCGAGGTAGGGGAAGTCGCGTGCGAGCGCCAGCAGGCCGGCCATGAGGGTGTGGGCGATGGGCTCGGCGGCGGCGCCGGGAGAGTTGGAGAGCAGGACGCCTCGCTCGGCCAGGGCGCGCAGGCGCGGATTGTCGACGCCGGCCCAGCCAAGGTGCGCCCAGCGCAGGTTTGGGGACGCCTCCAGCGCATCGATGAAGGACCAAGCCCCGCCCGTCTCGTACAAGTCCGGCGAGGCGAAGGCGGCCTCGATGCCGGCCAGCAACGGCGCGGGGAGCGGCTCGCTGCTCTCGACGGGGAAGGGAACGATGGCGAGCGGCACGCCGCTGCGTTCCGTGATTGCGTGGATCTCTGACTCGCACTGCGCGGCGAGACGCTGGGTGAGTAGCAGGCCGGGCATGGCGGCCTACTGCAGCGCCGAGTAGGGCAGTGGGGTGAGAAGGTCGACCCGCTCTTCGTAGGCGAGGTCGCCGGCGAAGGGCGCGCCCACCCGGAGCGTGGCGGCGGCGGCGCCCTGCGGGCACATCCAGAGACTGGTGGCTTCGTCTCGGGCGCCGCTCCGGGTGGTGTAGCAGGTGACGAGCGAGAATCCGTCGTCGCGAGGCTCCCGCAGGTGGCGGAAGAGCTGCCGGGCGTCGCGGGTCATGGATCGGACCTGGACGTAGTCGTGGGGGCCGTCAGCGGCAACGGCGTTGGCGACAAGCTCGGCGGCCCAACGGGGGGCGTCGCCGAGCTTGGTGATCTCGGCGACGCCGAGGTCGGGCAGGTCTTCGCGCAGTTGGCCGAGGCCGGCAGCGAGGTCGGGGTCCCGCATGAGGGCGTCCCCAGCGGTTTGGAAGCCGGTGAGGCTGTCGAAGCTGGCCAGCACGACATCTTCCGCCGCGGGGCCGGTGAGACGTCGCCAGCCGCCGAGGACATCGAAGCCGTTGCGGGTCATGAGGGGGATGGAGGTGTCCACGTAGAACTGGACCCAGCGGTCCCAGGTGGGGGCCTGGAGGGGGGTGATGCGGTGTTCGACTTCGAGATAGGTGGTCATGTGTTCTCCTGGCGCCGATGCCGGACGTGTGATCCGGTCCGGTGGGGGCGCAGGCTAGCTTGCCGGGCGCGGATGTGGGGTATCGGGGGGGAGGCGCCGGGGCTAGGATTCGGTTCGAGGGAAAGAGGCGCCGCGATGAAATCAGCGATCTGGACCCCGGAGGCCGACCTCACGGTGGTCGAGGCAGAGCAGCCGACACCGGGGCCGGGCGAAATCGTCGTGGCGATGCGCTCGGCCGGGATCTGCGGCAGCGACCTGCACCGCTATCACCGCGCTGAGGATCCGCCCAGCGGGCAGCCCGGACACGAGGACGGCGGCATCGTGTCGGCGGTCGGCGCCGGGGTCGATCACGTGCGGGAGGGGGATGTGGTTGGGATCGAGCCGATCGTGCGATGCACCACGTGCGACCGCTGCCGCGCGGGCTGGTATATGCAGTGCCGTGAGACCCCGTTCACGATTCTGGGCGAGCGGCGACCGGGCGGCATGGCGGAGTACATGCTTGCGCCGGGCTACACCGCGTATCCCGCGCCGCGAGGCGTCGATGCGGAGCTGGCGGCGCTGGCGGAGCCCGTGGCCTGCTCCGTCAACGCGATCGATCTGGTCGACGTCCAGGCCGGGGAGACGGTGCTGATCCTGGGGGCGGGCAACATTGGCCTGTCCGGTGTCCTGGCGCTGCGGGCCGCGGGAGCGAAGGTCTTGATCACGGCGCGCTATGCGCATCAGGCGGAGGCCGCGCGACGGCTGGGCGCGGACGAGGTGATCCCGGCTGATGCCTCGGGCGTGCCCCGGCTGAAGGAGCTCCGAGCGCAGGAGGCGGTCGACGTCGTGTTCGAGTCGGTGGGCGGCAGCGCCGACACGCTGGCGGACGGGATGCGCACCGTGCGGCCGCGCGGCCGCGTCGTCATGCTGGGCGTGTTCACCACGCCGCGCGTCTCCGTGAACCCCTTCGACTTGCTCCTGCACGAGATCCAGCTCACCGGCGCGGTCACCTACGGGACGCCGCCGGGCCGTCGGGCGCACTTCGCCGAGGCCTTGGACGTAGTTGCGCAGTATCCAGAGGAGACGCGCTCGCTGGTCACGCACCGCTTTCCGCTGGACGAGGTGAGCCAGGCGTTCGCGACGGCGGCCGACAAGGGGCAGAAGTCGATTAAGGTGCACATCAACCCGAGTGCTTGAGGATCGCGAGACTGATCGAGCCGGGAGGCGGTCCGCGCCGCCCAGGCGGGCGCGATTGGAGTCGGCGAGGATGGCAGCGTCAGCAAGGGGAGGGCCAGCGCCGCTCGGGCCGCTCGACGGCCTGCGCGTGCTCGCCGTCGGCGCTGATGTGGCGACCCGCTACGCGAGCTGGTGGCTGAGCGAGTGCGGCGCCGATGTGGTCGCGTACCGGCCCCGCTGGCAGGCGGACCCGGCTGACGCGGGGGAGGTCCGCTTCGAGCGGCTGGTGGGCCGCGGCGTTGGGGAGGCCGACTTCGAGAACGATGCGGCGTATGGGGCGATCTTCGGTGACGCCGACTCCTTGGCGGCGCTGCAAGACGGCATCCCGTTGGCGCTTCGGGAGGAAGCGTCGGTGGTGGAGGTGACGTCGCCGTTCCCGGGCGGCGCGAGCTTCGCGGGGGTGCAATCGCACGATATCGCGTTGTGGGCGCGGAGCGGGCTGGGCTACCTGACGCGCGAGACGACGGCGGCGTTGGAGCTGGGCGATCCCTGTCTGCCGCTGAACCGTCAGCCCAGCTTTCTGGCGGGGATGGCGGCGGCGTTCGCGGTTGCCGCGGACGCACTGGCTCGCGAGACGGGGGCGGCTGGGTCGCGGCGGATCGGCTTCGACAAGTTGGAGTTGCTGGCGCTGACGCCGATGCAGCCGATCGCGTTCGCGCAGATGGAGGACCGGATCGTTGGGAAGAACCCGGAAGTGCTGTATCCGGGCGGCGTGATGAAGGCATTGGACGGGGTCGCGTATGTGCGGCCGGTCGATCCGCCGCACTGGGCGTCGTTGTTCGGGGTGGCGGGGGAGTTGGAGTGGGCGGCGGAGTCGGTGGTGGAGACGCCGTCGCTGCTGTTGGAGGCGCGGGATCTGTTGGACGCGCGACTGCGGGAGTGGGTGGCGTCCGAGACGCGTGACGGTCTGGTGGCGAAGGCGCAGGCGGCGCATGTGCCGGTCGCGCCGATCTGTCAGCCGTCGGAGATGCCGGGCGATGCGCATCTGGCGGCGCGCGGGTTCTTTGGGACGAGCGGGGAGGCGCCGGCGCTGCGATTGCCGTGGCTGTCGCGTGTCGATCCGGCGGGTGCGGAGCCCCCCGCGAAGACCGCCACCGGCGCGGTCCGGTCGCGGCCGGCCTCGCCGGCGTTGCCGCTGGCGGGGCTGCGGGTGCTGGATCTGACCTGGGCGTGGGCGGGCCCGTTCGCGACGACGTTGCTGGCCGACCTGGGCGCGGAGGTAGTGAATATCGAGAAGCAGCCGAACAAGAGCACGCTGCGCAGGAACCCGCCGTTTTTGGGGGGGCGGGAGGAGTCGGACGACACGGCCGGCTGGTGGAGCGCGAATCAGCGCGGGAAGTTCAGTCTGGGCGTGAACATGAAGTCGCCCGAAGGGGCTCAGATCATCCGGGAGCTGGCAGCGGAGTGCGATGTGGTGGTGGAGAACTTTTCGCCTGGGGTGGTGGACCGGCTGGGGGTGGGGTACGAGGATCTGCTGGCCGTGAATCCGCGCCTGGTCTACGTGTCGATGTCGGCGTACGGGCAGACGGGGCCGCAGGCGCACTACATCAACTATGGGACGCAGCTGTACGCGGCCTCCGGCGCGAGTTACGCGACGAGCCGGGACGGGTCGATGTTCTCGCAGATGTGGATCCCGTATCCGGACCCGGTGAGTGGCTTGGCGGGGGCGTTCGCGATCGCGGCGTACGCGTACGGGGCGCGCGTGAGCGGGCGGCCGGCGTACGTGGATTTGTCGGAGTTTGAGAGTCTGTGCTGCATCACGCTGGAGTCGCT
>QGNQ01000026.1 GCA_003228175.2 Chloroflexota bacterium | reverse complement strand
CCCCCGTTGGGGGCTGGGGGGGCCGGCGCCCGGCGGGGGGGGGGGGCCCCCCCCCCCCCCCGCCAGGGCGCGCCCCCCGGCCCGACGCTCTGGGGGGTGGGGGCGGGGCAACGCGGGACCCAGCCCCCCCCCCCCTGCCCCACCGCGGCGGACGGGCCCGCCCCCCCCCCCCCCCGGCCAGACTGATCCCACCGCTGGCGAAGTCGCCGGCATCATCCCGCGCGACTTCCCACGCAAGGCCGTCGCGTCCCTCTCCGACCTGCGGATCGGTGAGCCCGTGCGCTTCGACTACCCCCTCGTCGGCCAAACCAACTTCCTCGTCAAGCTCGGCCGGCCCGCGGCTGGCGGCGTCGGCGAGGACGGCGACGTCGTCGCCTTGAGCGACTTCTACACCCACATGGGGTGCCCCATCGGCAGCCTCTTCCGCGCCGACCACGGCGTCGTTGGCCCCTGCGCCTGCCACTTCACGACCTTCGATCTCGCGCTGCGCGGCATGGTCGTCATCGGCCAGGCAACAGAAAACCTCCCCCAAATCACGCTCACAGTGGAGAACGGCGACATCGTCGCCACCGGTGTCCTCGGCATCATTTACGGCTACCGCGACAACCTCGCCGACGGCGAACTCGCCTGACCACACACCCCTATGACGACGCCCCCAGACGACGCCTGAGGAGAGCACCCGATGCCCGGAATACCTGCTGAGACCACAAAGACGCGCGTCCCCCTGCCCCCGCCGGACGCGCGCGTCGTCACCACCGCCTGCGAATACTGCCCCGTCGCCTGTGGCTACAAGGCCTACATCTGGCCCGTCGGCTCCGAAGGCGGCCCCAGCGCCGCCGACAACGCGCTCAACGTCAGCTTCCCCACCACCACGCTCTCCGGGCGCTGGCCCTCACCGAACATGCACACCAACGTCACCATCGATGGTGCGCTCCAGCACGTCCTCGTGATGCCAGACCCGGACGCGGATGTCGTCAACGTCGGCGGCAATCACAGCGTGCGCGGCGGCACTCTGGCGCTCAAGCTCTACCGGCCCGACGGCCCCACCCGCGATCGATTGCAGCGCCCCCTCCTCCGCGTCAACGGCACCCTCCAGCCAATCTCCTGGGACGGCGCCACAGACATCATCGCCCAGATGATCCGCTTCACCGTCGACGAGTTCGGCGAGCTCGCCATGGGCTTCAAGCACTACTCCTACCAGTACTTCCAGAACACCTATGCCATCACCAAGTTCGCCTTCGGCGCCATCGGCACGCCCAACGCCGCCCCCCACCACAACACCGCCGGCGGCACCGACACCCCCGGCCTGGACGACAGCGGCGTCGACGCTTTCAGCGCCAGTTATGAGGACTACCGCGAGGCCGACGTCATCCTGATCAACGGCACCGACCCCTACGAGACGAAGACCGTCGCCTTCACGCAGTGGATCCAGCCCGGCGGCGCAACCCTCATCCACATGGACCCCCGGCGCACCTTCACCGCCGCCTACGCGGAAGCCCACGGCGGCCTGCACCTGCAAGTCAAGCCCGGCACCGACGCCTACGTCCTCGGCGCAATCGCCCGCCAGATCCTGGAGAACGGCTGGGAGGACAGCGACTTCATTGCCGACTACGTCACCCAGACCCGCGCCGAGCTCGACGATGACGGCAGCTGGCGGCGTCGCTTGCACGGCCTCACCTGGGACGAGTGGCGCGCCGCCATCGTGCAGGAGGACGCCTACACGTTGGCCAACGCCGCCGCCATCTCCGGCGTCCCCGCCGATCGCATCGAGCGCGCCGCGGAGCTCCTCGCCGCACCCGTCAACGGCGAGCGCCCCAAGTCCTCCCTCCTCTACGAGAAGGGCCTCTACTGGACGCACAACTACGAAAATACCGCCGCCCTGGGCAATCTCTCCGTCCTCATCGGTGCCCGCGGCAAGCCCGGCCGCGCCACCTCCCGCATGGGCGGCCACCAACGCGGCGGCGCAAGCGGCGCCTCCTACCCCATGGACAAGTCACCCACTGAATTCAACGGCCAAAAAGTCGAGATGGACTGCGACCGCTGGACCACCGAGGGCAAGACCCGCATGGTCTGGTCGATCGGCAACGACTGGGTCAACGGCTCCGGCGCCTCCAACTACCTCGGTCGGCGCCTGCGCGAAATGACCCGCGGCACTGATCCCCAGCTCACCACCGCCATCACCAGCGGCGTTGTCGGCCAACTCCAGCAACGACTGCGCAACGGCGGCATGTTCATCGTCCAGAGCGACATCTACCAGAACGACAACACCGAGTTCGCCGACCTCGTCCTACCCGCCGCCACCTGGGGCGAAGAGGACTTCGCGCGCAACAGCGCCGAACGACGTCTGCGGCTGTACGGCAAGATCATGGACCCGCCCGGCGAGGCGCGTCCGGACTGGGCCGCCGTCGCCGAGGTCGCCCGCAAGATGGGCTTCGAGGGCTTCGACTGGGCCGACTCCAACGAAGTCTTCGAGGAGTCGGGGCCACGCGCCAGCGGGCGCAAGGACTACAGCCAACTCGTCGAATTCGCCCAGCAGACCGATCAGAAGGCCCTCGACATCCTGCGCGATCTGGGCACCACCGGTATTCAGACCCCGATCAAAATCGTCGACGGCGGCCTCAAGGGCACCCCGCGCCTGCATACCGACATGAAGTTCAAGGGCTCCAACGGCAAGTCCAACTTCGTCTTCGTCGATCTGGACGCAATCGCGGACCGCAACGCCCTCCTCGGCCCCAACGACGATGAGTTCTGGGTGCTCAGCGGTCGCGTCAATCACCTCTGGCAAAGCCTCTATGACGACAAGCGCAAGCCACACCTGATCCAGCGCTACCCCGTCTCCTTCATCGAGATGAACCCCGCCGACGCGGAACGGCTCGGCGTGGAGGTCGGCGATCTGGTCGCCGTTGAGAGCGACCGCGTCCGCACGCAGGAGGGCACGTTGTCGTCCGGCGGATACACGGCCGTCGCCTACATCACGGACGGCGTCCAGCCGGGCAACATCTTCGCCATGTTCCACTACCCCGGCTCCCCCGCCAACGCCGTCATCACCGCCGACGCCGCCAGCCAGCCGATCAACCCCCGCCAGCCGTTCAAATTCGGTCGGGCCAAAGTGACGCGCATCGGCTCCACCGATCTGCCCAGCGTCATGCCCTTCGCGCCCCGCAATCTCATCTGATCTGCCACCCTGATCCCCAAACTGGACGCAGCATCGTGAACCCCGGAGACCCTCATGCCCCCCCAACTGACCGACCCCGGCCGGAAGCCCCAGACGACGCCACCCGGCAAGTACCGCCAGTTCGCTGAGCAGCATCCCCAGATCATCGCTGCCTACGAACAACTCGGGTCGGTCACCCATCAGGGTGGCCCGCTGGACGCGCCCACCCGGGAGCTCATCAAGCTCGCCTTCGCCATCGGCGCCGGCTTGGAAAGCGCCGCCCACGCCCACGCGCGCCTGGCGCGCGAAGTCGGCGCCTCCGACGAGGACGTTCGCCACGTGCCCCTGCTCGCAACGACCACCCTCGGCTTCCCCAGCATGATGCGCGCCCGGTCCTGGGTGGAAGACGTGCTGGAACCGGACTAACCCCGCTCCGGCCACCACAGACCGTCGGATCGACTAGGATCGGGGCGCGGCCAGATCCCCTGCAATGGCCCGCAGCAGGGATGACAGCGATGCCCCTCTCCCCCTCCATCACCGACCGCGAGACCGAAACCGCCTACGCGCGCCTGCGCGACCGCGTCCTCGATCGCGACCAACCCGGCGCCACCCAGGTCACCTACGACCTCATCCGCGCCGGTCGCTCCAGCGCCGAGATCCTCAGCGAGACCGTGCGCATCCATGCGCCCTATACGCACGTCCCTTACCACCAGCGCATGGACGGCGGCTTCGTCCGCTTCGTCAACAACGACCACGCCCTCCTCAGCGCCCGAGCCACCCTCTCGCTACAGCACCTCATGCCGGATCCGCTCAAGCACCTGCCGCTGGCCCAGACCGCCTGGTACGTGCCCAGCTCCCTCGACATCTGGAACCAGCTTCTGGGCAAAGTCCCCGGCCATTACGCCCGCCGCACCTATGACGAATCCGCACACCCGGACGGCCCCGCCGCACCCGCCGTGCACTGGGACGACCAGGAAGCGGCCACCCTCCAGGGATCGTTCCAAGAGGAACTCGAACGCTGGCAGCGGCTCGTCGAGTGGGGCCACGTCGACGACGCCTACAAGCTCTGGCTGGGCCTCTGGCAACTCCCTGAGCGCCGCGAAGAGCTGCTCGCCCACACCATGTTCGCCGGCCTCATGGACGTCCAGGACCGCATGATCTGGAATCGCTCCTTCACCACCGGCCACAAGTCCTACCGCCAGCGCTCCCTCATCGAGCTGGGGCGCGCCATTGGCTGGGACAACGCCCATCACGTGATCTACGCCGCCGTGCCGGACCTCGCCGTGGGACCCCGCTGGTACTCCAACTTTGAGGCCGCCTGCCAGATCATGCAGTATGAGCTGGAGGACGCCAGCCCTTCCTCGTCGCTGGCCGCGACCGTCGCCAGCGACACCGACCGCCGGCTCTTCGCCAACACGACCCCCGTCTCGGAGCCGGAGGCGGAGGCCCTGATCCACGTCATCATGCGCGGCGACGAATCGCACTTCATCGACCCGCTGATCGCCCTCCTCCGCGCCGGTCGCGCGCCGCGCTCCGTCATGGATGCCATTCAGATCGCCGCCGCCCGCGTCCTCATGGAGACCCGCGCCCCCCACGCGTTCGGCATGCCCCAGCACGCTGTCGAATACTGCAACATGGTCACCTGGTTCTTCGACAACTTCGACCACCCGCACCGCACCAAGCTGCTCTTCGTCGCGGCCAACTTCATCAACCAAGGCGCCCGCTACATCCGCGCCCGCGACCGCTTCTTCGTGGACGACGGCGTCGTCAACGGCCCCCGACAAGTGAAGCCGCCCGCCGCCGCCGAATCCCTGTCCGGCCCCCAGATCCTGCAGCGCCTCGAGCACGCCCTCCTCACTCTCGACCTCGACGGCAGCGTCGACTGGACCCAGGCCTACCTCAACAACGGCAGCGATCGCCAGCCGCTCATCGAAACCCTCGCCGTCGGCGCCGCCAAGCAGGGCAACGACCCTCACAACCAGGAGCTGGGACTCTGCATCCTGGAGGACTACCGCCGCACCAGCTCGCCCTTCCGCGACACCCTCCTCCTCGCCTCCGCCCACCACACCGCCGGGCACATCAAGTACGGCGACCAGTTCGAGTTGCTCCGCCACTACGGCGACGCCTTCGGCCTGCCCACCGACGCCGAGCCCGCCGGCGGCGACGACCCCGCCGAGGCCTTCCTCGACGACATCGAGGTCGAGCTCGTCGCGGACCCTGTCGGCGACTCCTAGCCCCGCCCCACACCGGTCGACCGGGCGATCCAGGGCGGCCCCACGGGACGGCGCAACGCAGGCCCCCCCACCGTATCGAGACAGGACCGCCCGTCATGCCCCAAGTCACCGACGCCTACCCAGAACTCGACCGCGATCTGCGCTTCGTCCCCCTCGGCGTCAATCAGCCCCGTCGGCTCACCCCCGCGCAGATCAGCCAGTACAACGACCAGGGCTATCTCTTCCCCTTCGACATCTTCTCAACCGACGAAATCTCGGCCATCCGCGGCTACTTCGATGACCTCCTCGCCCAGGCCACCGACGCCGGCTGGAACAGCTACGAACTCACCAACTGGCACAAGCACTGCCGCGGCGTCTGGGACATCGTCACCGACAGCCGCATCCTCGACTACGTCCAAGACATGCTCGGCGAGACCGTCATCCTGCGCCACAGCCACTTCTTCGCCAAACTCCCCGGCGACGGCAAACGCGTGAGCTGGCACCAAGACGCCTCCTACTGGCCCCTCTCCCCCAGCAAGGTGATCAGCGCCTGGCTCGCCATCGACGACGTCGACGCCGACAACGGCGTCCTGCAAGTTATCCCCCGCTCCCACCACAACGCCCAAGTCGCCTTCCAGCCCAGTGCGGCCCAGGAAAACAACGTCCTCAACCAGACCGTCCCCAACCCCCAGGATTACGGCGACGCCCCCGTTGGGCTCGAACTCCGCGCCGGACAGATCTCCCTGCACAGCGACTGGATCCTGCACGGCTCCGAGCCCAACGACTCCCCCCGCCGCCGCTGCGGCCTCGCCATGCGCTTCCTCTCCTCCGACGTCCGCGCCTTCCAGGGCTGGAACCAACACTCCATCATTTGCCGCGGAACCGATCCCAGCGGGCACTGGGCCAACCACCCCCGCCCCCTGGGCGAGCGAATCCCCGCCAAACCCGCCGACGCAACACCCTAGCCGGGAGCCCCCCATCGACCTCCAACTGACCAACCGCACAGCCATCATCACCGGCGGCAGCCGCGGCATCGGCAAGGCCATCGCCCTCGCCCTCGCCGCCGAAGGCGTCGACATCGCGCTGGCCGCGCGCACCGAAGCGCCGCTTCTCGCCACCGCCGACGAAATCGCCCAAGCGACCGGCCGCCGCGCCATCCCCATCGTCTGCGACACCGGCGACGATGCCGCCGTGCGCGCCATGGTCAATCAAGCCAAGGCCGAGTTCGGCCGCATCGACATCCTCGTCAACAACGCCGCCCAGCCCGGCGGCCAGGCCAAGCCCCCCACCATCGACGAGCTGGATGAAGTCTTCTGGCAAGACATGAACGTCAAGGTTCTGGGCTACCTGCGCTGCGCCCGCGCCGTCGCACCGCACATGCGCGAGCGTGGCTGGGGCCGCATCGTCAACATCAGCGGCCTCGCCGCCCGCCAATCCGGCGCACTCGTCGGCAGCATCCGCAACGTCTCCGTCGCCGCCCTGACCAAGAACCTCGCCGACACCTTCGGCCCCGACGGCATCAACGTCACCGTCGTCCATCCCGGCCTGACCGTGACGGAGCGCACCGCGGAGGTGCTCGCGGCGCGCGCCGCCGACAGCGGCCGCCCCATCGACGAGCTACGCGCCGAGCTCACCGAGAACAACTCCATCCGCCGCGCCATCGACGCCGCCGACGTGGCCAACGTCGTGACGTTCCTGGCCTCGCCGCTGAGCGTCGCAATCAACGGCGACGCGATCGCTGTCGGCGGCGGCGTCGGCCGCGCCATTCACTACTAGGCGCGACGCCCGGTTCGCCCTACTCCAGCGTCGCGATGTGCTCCCGCTTGACGAGATCCCAGTCGATCTCGTAGCCCAACCCGGCGCCCGTCGGCGCTTGCACGACCCCGCCGGTCATGTCGATCTCCTCGGCCAAGCCGTACAGCAGCGAGCCCGTGCTGGGGAAGTATTCGAAGAACTCGCAGTTCGGCACGGCCATGATCACGTGCAGATTCGCGACGTTGTTGAGCGAGTTGCCCCCGTGGTGGATCTCGCACTTCATGTTGAAGCCCTCGGCGAGGTGGCAGAGACGCACCAGCGGGGTGATGCCGCCGGTGACGGCGACGTCGCCGCGAAGAATGTCGGTGGCGTAGGAGGTGATCCACTGCGCCATCCCGTAGAAGCGGCCGGGGGCGAACTCGGTGGACATGATGGGGATGTCGAGCTTCTGGTGCAGCTTGACGTAGTTGTAGATGTCCTCGTCGACGAGCGGGTCCTCGTACCAGTAGAAGCCGAGGTCCTCGATGGCGCGACCGACGCGCAACGCGTCCTCGTACTGATAGGCCCACATCGAATCCAGCATCAGGATCATCTCGTCGCCCACGGCCTCCCGCACCGCCTGGCAGATCCCCACATCGATCGCCGGATCCGTATGCGGATGGATCTTGTGCGCCATCCAACCCATCTCCTTGAACCGGATCGCCTCCTCCGCGTACTCCTCCGCCGACTCGTGAAACGCCGTGCTGGAATACACCGGCACCGAGTCCTTGCACGTCCCCAGGAGCCGATGGATCGGCTGCCCCGCGATCTTGCCGTTGATGTCCCACAGCGCCACGTCGATGGCGCCCATGACGGAGGTGTGAATGGAGCGGTTCGCGCGCCATAAATCCCACCAGATCGCGCCGATGTCCTGCGGATTCCGGCCCATCACCTTGGGTTTCGCGATGTCCAGCAGCGGCTTGGCGTGATGGCCCGGCCGGCTGAGGAAGGAGTGCCCAGCAATGCCGGCGTCGGTCTCCACCGTCACGATGCCGAGCTCGGTCTTGCCGCCGAAGCGTTGCTGCGTCCCAGCCTGCCACGGCGGCGTCTCCCAGTTGATCACCTCCACCTTGACGTTCGTGACCTGCATCGATACTCCCTCACTCCACCGGAACGCACCGGCCTGCCGGAGTCTACCTGCCCCCTGCCCAACTCCCGCTCCGCCCCGCTATCCTCCCCCCACCGACACCCATACCCGGCCCGCAACCAGCCACACATCCCCAGGAGGCCCCATGTTCTTCGAGCTCCGCCAGTACCGCATCCGACCCGGCCAGCAGGCCGCCTGGGTCGCCCTCATGGAGGCCGAGATCATCCCCTTCCAGACCGCGCAGGGCATGGACATCCGCGGCAGCTGGGTCGGCGAGGACGACGAGACCCAGTACTTCTGGATGCGCGCCTTCGAGAGCGAGACCGAGCGTGAGCGTCTCTACGAGGCCGTCTACCAAAGCGACACCTGGAAGAACATCATCGGCCCCAAGATCCCTGACCTCATGGACCGCGAGGGAATCATCGTGACGCGCATCGTCCCCACGCCCCAGTCCGGCATCAAATAGCCGCGCCACCGCCTCCCGTCGCAATGATTGGATGACCATGCCCTCCCACACCCTCGCCCCCGTGCCCCTGGGCAAGAACAGCGGCCTCCGCGTCTCCGAGCTCTGCTTGGGCACGATGAACTTCGGCGAGCCGGGCCGTGGACACCAGGGCGACTGGACGCTCGGCATCGACGAAGCCCGCCCAATCTTCAAGGCCGCCATCGAGCATGGGCTCTTCTACTTCGATACCGCCGACGTCTACGGAGTCGGCGCATGCGAACGAGTCGTCGGAGCCCTGCTCCGCGAACTCCTCCCCCGCGACGAATACGTCCTCGCCACCAAGATCTCCCAGCCCATGGGCCCCGGCCCCAACCAGGGCGGCCTCTCCCGCAAGCACGTCATGGAAGCCGTCGACGCCAGCCTGGAACGGCTCGGCCTCGACTACATCGACCACCTCGTCATCCACCGCCACCCGCACGGCGTCCGCGGGCACACCGACACGCCCATCGAGGAAACGCTGGAGGCCCTGCATGACGTCGTCAAGGCGGGCAAGGTCCTCTACCTGGGCGCCTCGTCGATGTTCGCCTGGCAGTTCGTAGAGCTGCAGCTCACCGCCGCCCAACACGGCTGGACGCGGTTCGTCTCCATGCAGAACCACTACAACCTCGTCTACCGCGAGGAAGAGCGCGAGATGAACCCCTACTGCGCCGCCACGGGCGTCGCCTTGATGCCCTGGTCACCGCTGGCCCGCGGCATCCTCACCGGCTCCTACAAGGGCGGCTTCGACGCCGGCTCCACCGACCGCTCCAAGGGCCGCGACCGCATCCGCACCGAGGGCCTCTACCACGGCGACGCCACCTTCCAGATCGCGGACCGCGTCGCCGAGATCGCGCAGAAGTACGAGAAGACCTCCGCCCAGATCGCCCTCGCCTGGATGCACAACAAACCCCACATCACCTCGCCCGTCGTCGGCGTCTCCAAGATCTCCCAGCTCGAACAACTCGTCGACGCCACTACCATCACCCTCGCCGAGCAAGACGTCGCCTATCTCGAGGAGCTTTACAAGCCGGTCGAGAACCTGCTCTCCTTCGGCACGTCCTGATCACGCTCCACGACTCGAAAGGACTCCCGCCATGAAGATCACCAGCGTCAGCGCGATTCCCACCTCCCCCGGCGTCACGGCCCACCCAATGTTCAACTTCCCCCCCTGGAACTACGTCTTCGTCAAGGTCGAGACCGACGAAGGCATCGACGGGTGGGGCGACGCCACCTGCGGCCCCATGGCCACCGTCACCATGGTCGAGGAGCTGGGACGACTCATCGTCGGCAAAGACCCCTTCACCATCGAAGAACATTGGCAGACGATGCACCATCGCGCCTTCGCGCGCGGTGGCCCCATCCAGAACTCCGCCTGCGCCGGGATCGAGATGGCGCTCTACGACATCAAGGGCAAGGCCCTGGGCGTCCCCGTCTACGAGCTGCTCGGCGGCAAGATGCGCGACCAAATCTGGTGCTACGGCCGTTGGGACGGCCCCTCCCCCGAGGCCGCCGCGGAGTTCGCGCTCTCCCAGGTGGCGACCGGCTTCACGGCCCTCAAAGGCGACCCCTTCGACCATCGCGGCCTCTACATCAGCTACGAGGCGGAGAAGAAGGCGATCGACACCTTCGCCGCCGTGCGCGAGGCCGTCGGCTTCGAAGTCGAACTCCTCGTCGAGGTGCACGGCCGCCTCACCCCGGCCGAGGCGATCCGCGTGGGCGACGCGATCGAGCCGCTGCGCCCCTTCGTCTTCGAGGAGCCCGTCCCCTTCGAAAACATCGACGCAATGGAGGCGGTCGCCCGCGCGATCAACGTCCCCATCGCGACCGGCGAGCGCATCTTCAGCCCCTTCACCTACTTCGACCTCCTCCAGCGCCAGATCGTCGCCATGATTCAGCCTGACGTCATCCAGTGCGGCGGTATCGGACAGCTCAAGCGCATCGCCGCGCTGGCGGAGACCCAATACGTGGGCGTCCAGCCACACGCCATCCACGGCCCCATGGACGTCCTCGCGGCGCTGCACGTCGACGCCACACTCCCCAACTTCATGATCCACGAGGGCGGCGGCAAAGCCTGGTTCCAGGACGCCTGCGTCGGCGACTTCCCCATCCGCGACGCCGACGGCTACATGCCGCTCCCGACCGCCCCCGGCCTCGGCGTCGCCATCGACGAAGCCTGGCTCGCCGCGCACCCGCCCCAGGAGGATCCCGGCTGGGCGCCCGCCCTCGGCACGATGCCCTCCAAGCAGTTCAGCCAGGTCGCCTCGCCCTGAGCGTCGCCGGTTCGGATCGCGCGAGCGGTTGGGCCCACTCCGACACCGATTCCATCGCGGGCGTGAAGGATGCCGACGCGGTGATCGCGCGCGGGCGGCGGATCACGGGCAAGGCCGATTTTGACGCGGCCGCGCGCTCGCGGGCACGCATACCCCCTGATCCGGCGACCGGCCCGCGCCGCCCGACCTAATACACGGCCAGCGTGTTCTCTTCCTTGGTCATGAACTCCAGCACCGCCGGCCGGCCCGTCTCCATCTCGGCCAGCGCGCGCTTGATCGACGGAACGATCTCGCCCGGCTGGTGCACCCGCTCCCCGTACGCCCCCAACGACTGTGCCAGCGTCGCGTAGTCGCCGTACAACTCCGTGAAGCCGTACCGCTCCACCGCCGCCTTGTAGCGCGCCGGGTAGCCCGACAGCACCGAATTGTTCAGCACCACCGTCAGCACCGGAATCTTCAGCCGCACACCGGTCTCAATGTCCATCCCGGCCATACCGATCGCGGCGTCTCCCATGATGTTGATCATCGTGCGCTCCGGCGCCGCCACCTTGGCCCCCAGCACCAAGCCCAACGAGTAGCCCAACTGCGTCGAGTTGCCCCAGCCCAGGTAGCTATGCGGCACCGTCGCCTCCCAGGTCGGCACTAACTGGTCGCGCGGGTGCCCGGAATCGTGCGTGATCGTCGTCATGTCCTGGTCGACGGTCTGCAGCAGGTCCCACATGATCCGATACGGGTTCAGCGGCGTCTCGTCCGACGTCCGCAGCGGCGCCCACTCCTCATCGAATTCGTCGCGCGCCGCCTTCACTTCTACCGACGCGCCGCCGCCGCGCTTCCCCTCGGCCCCGGCCTGCGTCTGCACCTCTTCGATCATCTGCGTCAGCACCAGCTGCGAGTCGCCCAGGATCGCGTGGTCCAGGTGGTGATCCTTGTTCAGGTCCAGCTCATCGACGGTCGACTGCACCATCACCTTGCCGCCCGGAATCCGCATCGACGCCAGATTCGTCGTCAGGCTCGATCCAATCGCGAATACCGCATCCGCGTTGTGCAGGAAGTCGTGCGCCATCTTCGTCTGCGTCCGCGCGGCCGCGCCCAGCGCCAGTGCGTGGTTCTCCGGGAAGGCGCTTTTACCGGAGGTCGTCGTCGCGACGGGGGCGTCAAGCAACTCCGCCAGCTCCACCAACTGGTCGCTCGCCTCCGCCCAGAGCACCCCTTGCCCCGCGAAGATCACCGGCCGCTTCGCCGCCAGCAGCGCCGTCACCGCCCCGCGCACGTCCGCAGGATCGCCCGCGCCGCGAATCCCCGACACCGGCCGGTAGTCCACGCTCTCGCCAACGTCGCCATCGGCCACGTCACTCGGGACTTCCAGCAGGACCGGCGCCCCCCGCCCCGTCCGCAGGAACGTGTGCGCACGGCGCATGAACTCCGAGATCCGATCGCCGCGGTTGATCTGCGCGCTCCACTTCGTGATCCCGGCGTAGTGCACCGGCGCCATATAGTCCGGGTGCGACGCCGTCCGCCGCGTCGACGTACCGCCCGGCAGCACCAGCATCGGCACGTTGTCCGCATACGCATGCGCAATGCCGCCGTAGGCGTTCTCGATCCCCGGGCCCGCCTGCGTCACCACGACACCGTTGCGCCGCCCGTTCAGCATCCGCGTATAGCCGTCCGCCATGTTCACCGTCGCGCGCTCCGTGCGCGACATCAGTGGCCGGATGCCCGCCGCCGCGCACGCGTGGATCAGCTGGTTGTCCGGGAAGCAGAAGAGGTTCTCCGTGCCTTCCGCCTTGAGAATCTGGGCGATCGCGTCGTTGCCGCGCATAGGGCGCTCCTCCTCGATTGTTATCACAACGGTCGCTCTCATGGCGACCGCTGCCGAGCATACGACCTGCGATCGTGAGCGCCAGCGATGGCGCCGCTCGCGACAACGGCACGACCCGGCCCAGGCACGATCACGCCCGGCGAGGGATTCCTCAGGTCGCCAACGGAGCACGATGCCCCAATCGCCCCGGTGGGATAGCGTTGCCAACGCCATCGCAGCCAACCGCCGCGGCGTCCGCCGCACCACAGCCCAGGGGAGACCGCTCACCATGGACGGCAACGAATACATCGCCCAGATCCTCCAAGAGGAAGGCGTCACCGACCTCTGCTGCTTCCCCAACAACCCCCTCATCGAAGCCGCCGCCAAGCTCGGCATCCGCCCCGTCATGTTCCGACACGAACGCGGCGCCCTCATGGCCGCCGACGCCTACAGCCGCGTCAGCCACGGCGACCGCTTCGGCATCGCCGTCACGCAGAACGCGGCCGGCGCCGAGAACGCCATGGGCGGCTTGTCCCAGGCCTTCGCCGACAACATCCCCATGCTCATGCTGCCCGGAGGCTACCCCCTCGCCGACCGCCAAGTCCGACCCAACTTCTCCGCCGTCCAGAACTACCGTGGCCTCGTCAAGTCCGTCGAGTCCGTCGACAGCCCACGTCGGGTCGCCGACCAAATGCGGCGCGCCTTCCAAGGCCTGCGCAACGGCCGCGGCGGGCCCATGGTCCTGGAGCTCACCGCCGACGTCTGCACCACGGAAGTGCCCCAGGCGGCCCAGCGCTACACCTCACCCAAGCGCATGCGCCAGCTCCCCGCCCCCACCGACATTGCCACTGCGGCGCGCACCTTGCTCGCCGCCAAGCGCCCCATGATCTGGGCCGGCCAGGGCGTCCTCATGTCCGGCGCCAGCGAGGCCATGCAGGCCCTCGCCGAGCAGATCGACATCCCCGTCTTCACCACCATGGAAGGCAAGTCCGCCTTCGACGAGCGCCACCCCCTCGCCCTCGGCGCCGGCAGCAATACCTCCACCGGGGAGGCCAACGCCTGGATTCAAGAATCCGACGTCGTGCTCGCCCTGGGCAGCAGCCTTTCGCTCAACTCCTACACGCTGCGCGTCCCGTCCGGCAAGACCGTGATCCACAACACCAACGCCCCGGACGACATCAACAAAGAGACGGCCTGCGACATCGCCCTCGTCGGCGACGCCCGGCTCACCATTGAGGCACTGATCCACGAGCTCAAGTCCCAGGCCGGCGCCGCCCCCCTCGACAAGGGCACAAAGGCGGCCGTCGCCGCCGCCCGTCAGGCCTGGCTCGCCGACTGGAAGGACCTCCTCGAATCCGACGAGGAGCCGCTCAATACCTACCGCGTGATCCACGAGATCGACATCAACGTCGACTCCGAGAACTCCACCGTCACCCACGACGCCGGCGCCCCGCGCGACTCCATGGTCCCGTTCTTCACGGCCACCAACCCGCACAGTTACGTCGGCTGGGGCAAGACCACCCACCTGGGCATGGGCATCCCCCTGATGATCGGCGCAAAGCTGGCCAACCCCGATCGCTTCTGCCTCAACATGATGGGCGACGGCGCCTTCGGCATGTCCGGGATGGACCTGGAAACGTCCGTCCGGGAACAGCTCCCCATCACCACCGTCATCCTCGACAACGGCGGCATGGCCACCTACCCGGGCGGCTTCCCCAACGCCCGCGAGCGCTTCAACTTCTCCAGCATGACCGGCGACTACGCCCGCATCGCCGAAGGCATGGGCGCAACCGGTCTCCGCGTCTCAAAGGTCGACGAACTGGGCCCCGCGATCCTCGAGGCCCGCGAACTCAACGCCGCCGGCAAGACCGTCCTCATCGACGTCCAGACCAACTTCGAGGCCCGCAAGTCGCGCTTCTAAGTCCGCTTCGGTAGGGCCCTAGCCGCCCGCTTGGGGGCGCAGCGCGTCGGCCAGCCATTCCGCGCTGTGGCGCGGGCGCCGGTCCGTGAACTGCTCGATCTGCTGTCGGCACGACACCCCCGTGATCGCGATGCCCGTGTCCAACGGCGCCTCCGCCAGCGCCGGGAACAGCCGATCCGCCCCCATCCGACGCGACATCTCGAAGTGCTCCGCCTCAAACCCGAACGACCCCGCCATCCCGCAGCACGCGGCGTCGATCAAGGACGCATCGTACCCCGCGATCGACAGCGCCCGCAACGTCGAGTCCATGCCCACGATGGCCTTCTGGTGGCAATGGCCGTGCAGCAGCAGTCGTCCTTGACCGGCCGGACGGAACACCTCGGCCAGATCCGGTTCGCCCACCAACGACGCGACCAACTCGTCCAGCAGGATCGCCTGCCCTCCCACCAATCGCGCGTCCTCGCCCGGCGCCAACTCCAGCGTCTCCTCACGCAACGTCAGCAAGCACGACGGCTCCGTCCCCACGATCGGGACGCCGCGCGCCGCCAGCGGGCGCAGCGCCTGCACGTTCTGCTCGGCCCACGCTCGTGCCAGCGGTAGCTGCCCGCGCGAGATCGCCGGTCGGCCGCAGCACGCCCGTCGCAGCACCCGGCGGACGCGGTAGCCCAGCGCCTCCAGCACCGCCGTCGCCGCGATCCCCACCTCGGGGTGGAAGTAGTCCGTAAACGTGTCGTGGAAGTAGACCGCCTCGCCTCGGCGCGCCGGGCCATCCGGTTGGACGCGCGCGTCGAACCAATCCGGGAACGACTGACCGGCGAACCGCGGCAGGTGCCGGTCCTTATGGACCCCGCCGAATCGGTGCAGCAATGCCCGCCCCGGCGAAAGCCCTGCCAGCAGGTTCGCCACCGGCGCGACCTTGCTACCCCAGCGCCCCATCAGGTTCACCCGCGCGAACGCGCGCTCCCGCAGCGGCACGCCGTGCTCGGCGTAGCGCTGACTGAGCACCTCATACTTGATCTTGGCCATGTCCACGCCCGACGGACATTCCGCCTTGCACGCCTTGCACTCCACACACAGATCCAGCGCCTCGGCCACGCGCTCGCCCGTCAACTCCGACCGCGGCAGCCCCCCATTCAGCGCCTGTCGCAGCAGATTCGCGCGGCCCCGCGTCGAATGCTCTTCGTCCTTGGTGACCATGAACGACGGGCACATCGACCCGTCAAACTTCCGGCACGCCCCCTGGCCGTTGCACTGCTCCAGCGCCCCCGCCAGCCCCCCGTCCGCGTCGAAGTTCAGAAACGTCGTTGGCTGGGCGTTAACCGTCTCCGGGCCCAGACGCAAGTTGTCATCGAAAGGCGGCGTATCGATGATCTTGCCTGGGTTCAGCAGCCCTTCCGGATCGAACGCCTGCTTGAGCTCACGAAACGCCTGCGTCAGCTCCGCCCCAAAAACGCGCTCCAGGAACACCCCCCGCACGATCCCGTCCCCGTGCTCGCCGCTCAGGCTGCCGCCGAACTCCACCACCAGATCCGCGACCTGCCCCGCGATCAGCTCCGCCCTCGCCAGCCCCTCTGGCTGCTTCAGATTCACCGCCGGCCGGATGTGCAGACAGCCCTCGCCTGCGTGCCCGTAGTAGGCCGCCTTCGCCCCGTTCTCGCGCACGATCGCTTCGAAGCGCTCCACGAACGCCGCCAGCTTGGCCGGCGCCACGGCCGTGTCCTCCACATAGGCGACCGGCTTCGTATCGCCCTTCACGCTCATCAGCAGGCCCAGCCCCGCCGTACGCAAACGCCACATCTGCGCCTGCTGCGCCTTCTCGATCGTCGTCACCGTGCTCGACGACAGGCCACGCTCGGCCAGATCGGCCGCCAGCGCCTCCAGTCGCTCCTGCACGGCATCCGAGTCGTCGCCGTAAAACTCGACCATCAACAGCGCGCCCGGCTCGCCCTGCACGAAGTCCGCCAGCGGCGCGAAGGCCGGGTTGGCCCGGCAGCGCTCAATGATCGTCGATCCGATTAGCTCCGCCGCCGACGGCGCGTGCGCCAGCACCGGCATCACCGCCGCCGCCGCCGCAACCACCGAATCGAAGTGCACCGCCGCCAAGCCCGTCGCGACCGGCACCGGCACAAGCCGCACCGTCGCCTCGGTAACCACCGCCAGCGTTCCCTCAGACCCCACGATCAACGGCGTCAGGTCGCCCGGCTCCTGCAGCACCGCGTCTAGGTTGTAGCCCGACACTCGACGCGGAATCTGCGGGAAGCGTCGCCCGATCTCCGCCGCCTCACGCCTCGCGATCTCCCCGCTCGCGCGATAGATCACCCCCTCCAAGTCTGCTTGGGCCCGCTTCGCGTCCAGCGCTGCCGCATCGAGCGGCTCGATCGTCACGACCGACCCATCCGACAGCACCGCCTCCATCGCGATCACGTTGTCCGCCATCTTGCCGTACAGCCCAGAGTGCGCCCCGCAGGAGTTGTTGCCGATCCCCCCGCCGATCGTGGCCCGATTCGCCGTCGACGGATCGATCCCGAATTGCAGCCCCTGCGCGCGCACTTCTCGGCTCAGCTCGCTCAGCACCACCCCCGGCTGCACCCGCGCGGTCCCGGCCTCCGCATCGATCGACAGCACCCTGCCCATATGCGGCGTGAAGTCCAGCACGATCGCGTGATTGACGCCCTGCCCCGCCAGACTCGTGCCACCGCCGCGCGGCAGCACCGGCACCCCATGCCTCGCCGCCACCCGAAGCACGTGCTGCACATCCGACGTTGCGCGCGGAAACACGACCGCCACCGGCTCCATCTCGTAGATCGACGCGTCCGTCGCGTACAGCAAGCGGTCGGCCCGTTCGATGCGCAGATCCTCGGCCCCACCGCTGAGCCCAGCCAGCAGATCCGCCGCCAGCCCCCCCAGCGACGTCCCATCACCCTCCAGCAGGGAGAGCGCAGCACGCACGCTCTTGAAAGCGCTCGGCTGCTCGCCACGCAACACCGCGCGGACCGTCGGGACTGAACTGACCATCGATCGCGACCCCCACATACCGAAGCATTTTTGTGCCATCACAGTACGCCGTCGCCCGCGCCCCGTCCGTACACACCGGTCCACCCACGCCGACGCCCAGCGGCACGCCCGCTACCCTGCCCAATGGTCGGCGGAAACTGAGGGACAGTCGTGCGATTCGTGATCTACGGCGCGGGCGGAATCGGCGGCACCGTCGGCGCACGACTCTTTCGCGCCGGATACGACGTGCTGCTAATCGCCCGTGGCGATCACCTACAGGCCATCCAGCGCGACGGCCTCCACTTCGTCACACCCTCGCTCGACGAGACACTCCAGATCCCCGCCGTCGGCGGGCCCGCCCAAGCGCACCTCCGCGACGGCGACGTCGTCCTCCTCAGCATGAAGACGCAGCACACCGAGTCCGCCTTGCGTGATCTCGCCGCCGCCGTCCCCGCCGCGATCGGCGACACGCTCCCCGTGATCTGCTGCCAGAACGGTGTCGCTAACGAGCGCATGGCCCTGCGACGCTTCCAGAACGTCTACGCCATGGTCGTCTACCTCCCCGCCGAGCATCTGCAACCGGGGGAAGTCGTCACGTTTGGCGAGGGCGCCGGCGGCATTCTCGACGCGGGCCGCTACCCCAGCGGCGTCGACGCCACCATCACCCAGGTCACCGCCGCCCTCGCCCACGCCGGCTTCAGCGCCGAACCAGACCCTGCGGTCATGCGCCAGAAATACGGCAAGCTGGTCACCAACCTCGGCAACGCCTTGCAGGCCGCCGCCGGCGACAGCCCAGACGACCTCCGCCGCCTCATGCGAGAGGAGGCCGTCGCCTGCTACGCCGCCGCCGGCATCGACTCGACAGGCGCTGAGGAGGCGCGCGTCCGGCGAGAGCGCGGCATCGTTGTCAGCGACGTCCCCGGCTTCGAGCGACACGGCGGCTCGTCCCTACAGAGCGTCTTGCGCGGCACCGGCGACATCGAGGCCGACTACCTCAACGGTGAGATCGTCCAACTCGGACGCCTGCATGGCGTCCGCACACCGGCCAATCGCGTCATGCAGCAGGCGGCCAACGAGATCGTCCGGGACGGTCTCAGTGTCGGCGCGATCAGCGCCGACACGCTGCGACAGCGCATCGCCCAAGCCACCTAGCCCCCAGCCGACAAACCCCAGCGAACGAACCCCAGCCCCCTCGCACAGGCCATCGATCAACCCGCGTCCAACTTAACCGCCCGGCGTCCCATAGACCTCAATCTCCACCGCGCCCGTGTTCCCCGTGCTCGTCGCCACCGCCTCGAAGCGCAGCCGCTGCGCCGTAAAGTCCACATCGAAATACGCGATGTCTGTTGGGCCCGACAGCGCAAACGGCCCGTACGTCGACCCGTCCTCCGCGACCACGTGGAAGCTGCGGATCTCCGCTGATGTCCCCATCGTCCGCGTCCAGAAACCGATCCGCGTCAGCCGCGTTCGCTCGGCCAGCGCAATCTCGATCCACGCCTCGTCCCCGTCCCCCGCCGACGACCACTGTGTCGAAGGGTCGCCATCGATCGCACTATTGCCGCCCCACGTCTCGTCGAGTCCCGCCCCCCCAAATGCCGAACTCACCTCCACGACGCGCCCGCCGTTCGCCAGCGCCGCCAGGTTCGCCTCCCCGTCCTCTGCCTCCTCGCCACCGTCGAAGCGTGACGCGGACGCGAACGGCTGTCCCGCGTCCAGCAGGAACAGCGAGAGGAACACCCCGTCCGCCTCGAAGCGATTGCGCTTCTGCACCGCCACTCCGGCCGCGATCGTCTCGGTCGTGCCCACCCCCGCCGCCGGCGCGTCCTTGAACGCGTTCTGATAGTCGATCTGCCCCGCCGTCACCACGATAAACTCCGGACCGGGGTGCGTGTGCACGGTCGTCTCGCCCCCGGGCGGCACCGTCACCAGCGCCATCACCGCAAGCGGCAGGGCGGGGATGCCCCGCAGCGGCTCACTGCGCCACGCGGCCTCCGCGTCCGGAGCGTAGTCAGGCGGACCCACCACCATGGGCGTCCGCAGGCGGATGTCCCACACCGTCGCCGGTCCGCCCACAGCGCGCAGGCTAAAAGGCACCCCCGCGTTGACCAGCACGCCCTCCTGCGCCACCAGCGCGCGCTCCAACTCGCCCGCGACCGCCGCCACGTTCCCCGCCACGACATAGAGGAAGCCCGACGCGCCCGTCCCCTCCACGAGATCATGCTCCCCAAGCTCCAGCCGGTACGCCGACCAGACCACCACCGCTCCGGGCTGAATGTCCACCAGCCCCTGCGCGACACCCACCGTCGTGGAACCGTCGCCCAGCGCGTTCGCCCCCATGCTCAGCTCGCCGCCGCCACCACCCACAGGAACCATGTCCGCAAGGTTGGAGTCCTGCTCCGCATCTTCCGTTCCTGACGGCACCGCGGGCGCGGAGTCCGCGGCCGGGTCGGTATCGGCAACGCTGCCCTCATCCGCGGATTGCTGGACGGCCCCCAACGCATCAGCCTCGTCTCCCACATCCCCATCACCACAGGCAGCCAGCACCAGCACGGCCGCCACCAGAATCGCGAAAATCGATGCGCGCCGCGGAGTCCGCCTCGGTAGCCCAAGCTGGGGAATCATCGTCCCTCTTTCGTCGCCGACCCGTCCGCGTTCTCTCGCAGGCTCCTCCGGACACCGCCGAAGTGCCTCTTGCGACTCTACGTGCCGCGCCCCCGCGGGGGATTCCCTCGCGACGCCCAATCCTCGGCGGCGCACCCGCTGTTGGATGCGAGCTTCGCGTAAGCGCGACGGCGGAGTAGCCTGCCCGCCGAAGCAGAGGAGAGTCACCGCATGACCTACGAAGACATCAAGTACGAGACCGACGGTCGTTTGGCGTTCATCACGCTCAACCGTCCCGAGAAGCTGAACGCGCTCAGCAACAACCTGCGCGGCGAGATGATCCACGCCATGAAGGAGGCCGAAGCCACCCCGGAGGTCGGCGTCATCATCCTCCGCTCCGAAGGCCGCGCCTTCAGCGCCGGCTACGACCTCCAGACCCGCGAAGCCAGCCCCGACAGCCAGTACGTCCACCCGCGCTCACTGCTCCCGGACGCCGGCTCCACCCACCCCGGCCCCATGGAGTGGGCCCGGCACGTCACCCAGACGAACTGGGTCATCTGGGAGCTCGCCAAGCCGGTCGTCGCCCAAGTCCACGGCTACTGCCTGGCCGGCGGCACCGAGCTCGCCACCATCTGCGACTTCCGCATCGTCGCCGAGGACGCCCAGATCGGCTACCCGCCTGTGCGCGCTATGACCACCATGGACATGATCTGGTCGCCCTGGCACCTGCCCATGGCCAAGGCCCGCGAATTCGCCTACATCGGCGACAGTTTCAGCGGCGCCAAGATGACGGAGCTCGGCTGGGCCAACTACGCCATCCCCGCCGACGATCTCGCCACTTTCACCGAGGGCTTCGCCCGTCGCATGGCCAACGTCGACAACGACATGCTTATGTACAGCAAGCGCGCCGTGAACCGGCAGTACGAGGTGATGGGGATTCGCACCGGCCTCTGGTCCGGCACCGAGATCCAGGGCCTCAGCTCCTACCGGCCGGCCGCCGCGGAGTTCAGCACCCGGATGAAGGAAGAGGGCCTCAAGGCCGCCCTGGAGTGGCGCGACGGCCCCTTCAAGGACTTCCGCGGCGCCTACGACTCCGCCCCGCAGAATCGGCCCGTTGCCGCCTCCCACAGCAGCAAACCCGGATCGTCCGGCTACGGGGCCTAGCGCCCCGGCTGACCGCAGCACGACGCGGACCGTTCCGGCAGGAGGTCTGAAATCATGCAACTCTCCGGCAAAGTCGCACTCGTCACCGGCGGCTCCGGCGACATCGGCGGCACCATCGCCCGACGCTTGGGCGCCGCCGGCGCGCACGTCATCGTCACCTACATCGGCCAAGCGCAAGCCGCCGCCGAAACCGCGTCCGACGTCGAAGCCGCCGGCGGCACCGCCGGCGCCCTGCAACTCGATCAACGCGACCCCGCCGCGATCGAGGCCTGCATCGCCGCCATCGCCGCCGATCCGGGGCAGCTCGACATCCTGGTCAACAACGCCGCCTGGAACATCGGCATCCCCTTCCCCCAGCTCGACGATCTGACCTCGGACATCTGGGACCGGGTGCTCGAGACTAATCTGCGCGCCCCCTTCCTCCTCGCGCGTGCCGCCGCGACGCTGCTCAAGGCGGACGGCGGCGGCCACATCGTCAACATCTCCTCCGCTGGCGGTATCGCCCCCGGCAGCAGCAGCATCGCCTACTCCTCCAGCAAGGCCGGGCTCAACCACCTCACCCGCTGCCTCGCCGTCGCGATGGCGCCGGAGGTGGCCGTGAACTGCGTCGCCCCCGGCCTCGTCGAGGACACGCGCATGGCCAAACGCCTGCCGGACGCGGTCTCCGCAGGCGCGCGCCGCCAGGCCGTACTCGGTCGGGTCGGTGAGGTCGAAGACATCGCCGAGCAGGTCATGACCTACGTCACGTCCACATCAATCACCGGCCAAGTCATGGTCGTCGATGGCGGCATGCCCGGCGTCATGCGCTAATGCTCGCCAGATCGCGCCCACAGGCCCAGCCCTGCTTGCTGAACCCGGCTCGCTGAGCCCCTATTCGCGAATCAACGCCGCCTGTCGCGGATCCCGCCTCAGCGGCGACAGGTGTGCGGGCAGACTCGTCGCGGCCGCCACGGCGACGCCCCTGACGAGCGTCGCGCGCGACCGCTCACGCATCCGCAGCACCACGAACAGCACGATGGGTAACCCGATCAGCAGAATCTTGCCCGTCACCGTGCGCGCCAGCGAGATCACATACCCCACGTACGGCACGGAGAACTCCACCCGTGACACCGGCTGATCGAACGTCAGTAGCTGCGCATCGATCGACCGATTCGCATCCCCCTTGGTCTGCAGGACCGGCCCCTCGTCCGTCTCTAGGACACTCACCACACGGTGCGTGACGCGGACCCCCGGATCCGTCCCCCGGATGTAGACGATCACATCGCCGGCCTCGACCGCCGCAGGACCGAGCCGCTTCGCGATCACCAGCGACCCGCGAGAGATCAGCGGCTCCATGCTGCCACCCATCGCCACCGTCGTGTCCAGTCCCCGCAGATGCGGGATCGCCGCCAGCCCCACCACACCCAGCAAGGCGACCAACAATCCCAGCATCAGGAACCGTGCGGCGAGACGCATGTTGATCCTCAGAGCAGGCGCCCAAGCGTCCACTCAGGCCTACGGGTTGTTCGAGGTCTGCTCCGCATCGAACGTGAACGTCGCCGTCGTCGTCGCGTTCTGGTACGTATCGGCGCTCGCGATTGGCAACTCCACCTTGAAGCAGAGGATCTCGTTCGCCGCCGCCAGCAGCGCCCGGTCGCCCGCATCCGCGCCCTGCGCCGCACTCCCGAACACGCCCGACGAGAGAATGCCGGGGCCGTAGATGATCGTGCCGTCTTCGGACGAGCACGGATTCACCGTCTTCGTCCGAATCGTCAACTGCAACTGGTCCCGCAAGTTCTTTGTGTCCGTGTTGTCCGCCGACGTCGTCATCGCGTAGCGCAAATCCCCGGTCCCTGAGTTGGTCAAGGTCACCGAACTGATACTCGTGTCGCCGGGGATCATGTTGCTGACCGTTAGAAAGGCCGAATCTGGCGCGTCATCCAGAGCGATGTTGCCCGCGCTGATCGTGTTCGCCGCGTTGACTTCCTGATCCGTGAAGATCGCCAAGCTGTCTTCAACGAAAAAGCCCGCGGCCACCAAGCCCGTCATGACGACGAGCACAAGCGGCATTAGTAGTCGAATGGACGGAATCATCAGGACAGCTCCATCGGATCAGCCACCCGCAGCGGCCATCTGGTCCACAGCCATCGTGGCAAGGCAACGGTCGGCTGGCGTCCGGGAATCCCCTGTATTTGCAACCCAAACCCCCGCACACGCGGCCTGTGCATTTGCCGAAAGCCAGGCGCCGCCCGTCCAGGCGAACCGGGAGTCCTCAACTGCCCCACCCAATGAGCCCTGGGCCTATGGGACACACCGAACGCCCGCGCCGAAGGAAGGCAGGAGCAATCCCGACATCAGTTAGGACAACCCCTTACGGAATTCCGATCGGCTGCCGACAATCAGGGTGTAGCGAAAAGGAATCGCGCTCACGGCAAACTTCGGGTGACCGGAGGACGCAAAGCCACGGGCCCCGTTCCGCCTCACGGCGGGCTGGGTAGCCGGGTCGCCGCGATCGAGCGAGGGCACACGGACGTCCCTCGGGTGCAGCGCACCCCAGGCGGAGAAGACCAATGCGAAAACGAATCTCTCTATTGCTGGCACTCTTCAGCGGCAGCGCTGGCATCGTGGCCGGACTGAGTCTCGTCCTGGCCGCAACCGCCGGCCTCGCGGCCGAACTCTTCGTCACCGACTCCCTGGCCGTCTTCACCGACCAAGAGCTCAACGCCGCGAACAGCTTCGCCACCGGCTCCGTCTCGATCGACGACGGGCCCGACAGCGCCTTCTTCACCTACACGGCCATGCTGCCCGGCGACACCACCATCCAGCCCCTGACCATCACCAACTCCGGCGCCAGCCAATTCCGCTACGCCATGACCACCGTGGCCGACAACGCCGACACCAAGAACCTGCGTGACCAGCTACAGGTCACCATCCGCGTCAAGACCGCCAACCCCTGCTCCTCAGAAGACGGCACGGTCATCTACGGCCCCGGCACCCTCGCCCTGAGCCTGTTCGGCAACCCTGCACAGGGCAACCACGCCGGCGACCGCCTGCTTGCCGGCGCCGCCAGCGAAATCCTCTGCTTCAAGGCCGAGCTGCCGCTCACGACGAACAACACCTTCATGAACGCCTCCACCACCGCCACGTTCACCTTCGACGCCGAGCAGACCGACAACAACCCGTAATCCGGGTAGCCAGCAACACGACAAGACGCCGGTCCCTTGGGGGCCGGCGTCTTGTCGTGCCTATGGCGTCTCCACCGCTGCAGCCTGGGGCGCCGGATCCGCGCTGACCGTGTTCGTGTCCCCCAGCGTCAGCAGCATCGCCGTCGAAAAGATCAGGCTAGCGACGAAGAACGCCACCCCACCCTGCAGAACGGCCCGCGCGCTCGGCCAGCACAGCCGCGGCATCCGCAGGCCCGGTATTCGGGGATGCAGTATTCGGGGGTGCGGTATCTGGGGATACGGTATCCGGGGGTGCGGGGCGCGCACTCTCGGCGCCGATCCGCGAGCAGCGGGCCGCGGCGGCAGGATCGTCTCCGCCGGCGCCGCCAGAGCCGCCGCCGGCGCCCCCACCACCCTCAGCCGGCGCACCAACCGCTCGGGGGCCGCAGCGTCCAGGCGACGGAACTCCACGACCCCCGGCACCGCGTCCGTGTGCCCCAGGCAGACCGCGTGAACGTACGTCTCGCCCGCCCAGCGAATCACAGCCTCGTAGGCCGCCGCCGCATCGCAGCCGGGCCGCCCGTCCGCATAGAACGCGCAGCGACGCAGATCCGCGCCGCCGCCCAGGCCGATCGCCATCGTGATCGCTCCAACGCACTCACGCACCATGCGGCGCGCTCGCTTCGACCGTAGCGACGCTCCCCACACCCCTGCATCGGGGTTTCTCCCATCGGACCTGGCGAACGCCTAGCAAGATCGGGAGACCCCCCTAGAGCCCTCCCCGATGCCAGCGGCCGCCCAACCACGGACAATGGACTCCGGAGCCCTTCACTCCTGGGAGTCCCACGTGCGACGTTGGCTGTCTTGGTCCCTGGCCCCGCTCACCCTCCTCGTCTTGGCGGCGATCGTGACACTGTCCCTCGCCCTCTGGGTCGACACGGAGTCCAACCCCGCCAACGCCATCGGCACCGACACCCTCGCCGCCCCCACCGGTCTCGGCCTGGTCGCCGCCGGCGGCAACAACACCCTCACCTGGACCCCCACCAGCTCCACCTGGGCCGGCGGCTACACCGTTCAGCGCAGTCTCACCTCCGGCAGTGGCTACAGCTTCCTCGCGACGGTGCCCGGCCAGGCCTCCAACGGCTACGTCGACGCCGTTGGCAGCGGCGGCTTCGAGACCGTCACCTTCATGAGCGTCACCAGCCTCGTCCAGACCACCGCGAGCACCAGCATGGTGATCACCAAGCCAGCGGGGACCGTGCTGAACGACCTGCTTATCGCCACCGTCAGCACCCAGAACGACACCACCATCAGTCCGCCGGCTGGCTGGACCCAGTTGGGACAGCTGACGGAGCAGAACGACGTCACGATGGGCGTCTGGTACCGGGTCGCCGGTGGCTCCGAGCCCGCCTCATACACATTCACCTGGGATTCCTCCCGGGAATCGAACGGCGCGATCCTTCGGTACGACGGCGCTGATCCGGTCGCGCCCATCGACGTCTCGGCGATCACGAGCAACGAGACCTCTAGTCCCCTCGCTCCCAGCGTGACCACCACCGTGAGTAACGCCGTAGTGCTCCGGCTCTTCGGGTCCGAGGGCGAGGTCCTCGAAAGCCCCGTTGGCGATACTTACCCCGGGGCAACGACGGGGCGCTACGCCATCGAGACGAGCTGCGCTTGCTCGGTCAGCGTCTCCAGCGCCGGCGCGGACGCGGCACAAGCCACTGCGGGGGCCAGCGGCACCGCGAGCTTCTCCATCACCGACAGCGAACAGTGGGTTGCGGCGACGGTCGCCCTCACACCCAACTACGTCCCCCCCAGCACCTACTACTACGTCGTCAACGCCTACTTCCAAAACTGGACCAGCCCCAACTCCAACGAGGCCTCCGGTTCCGGCGGCGGCGGATTCATCGTCGCCCGCTTGGGCGCATGGGGGACCGGCACATCCCACACCGCACCTGCCGGCACAGACCGCGCGCTCGTCTTCGTCGCCGGCGCGGAAGGCAGCGCCGGTCTCCCGGACCTCACCAGCGTGACCTATGGAGGCCAAGCGCTCACCCAGATCGTCCAGGACAACGCCGGCGCCAGCACCTTTGACGCAGCCGAAATCTGGGTCCTCAGCGAGGCCGGCATCGCCGCCGCCAGCGGCAGCACCTTCATCGTCAACTGGACGAACTCGCCCGACAACCTCTCCTACGCCCACGCCTTCTACAGCGACGTCAACCAGGCCAGCCTGACCGGCGCGACCGCCATCAACAATTCCGACGCCGCAACACCGAACCCCATCACCACCGCGTCCCTCGCCACCGCCAACGGCGACATGGTGGTCACCGGCGTCATCAGTGGCAACCCCGGCTCCTACACCGCCGGCAACGGCTTCACCTTGGCCGTCTCAACCAGCTTCGATTCCACCGCCACGCTCGGCGCCGCCGAGAAGCGCGCCACCGGCGCCGCGGAGACCCCCTCCATGCAGCACAGCGGCCCCAACCGTCAGGCCATCGGCGGCATCGTCCTCCAGGCAACCCCGTAGCCGCCGCCGCTACGCGCCGCGCCGCTTCGGCTTCACCTGCGCAACCGACAGCAACGACTCCACACAGTCCCGCAGCGACTCGTCGAACGGGCGGAACTCCACCCCCGTGACGGCGCGGATCCGATCGTTGCGCAGGTCCGCCAGCGCCCAGATGCCGCGGAACTCGGCTTCGCGGGCCTGGTGACGCTCGGGATGCTTGTCGACCAGCGTGGGCGGGGCGAGGCCGATCTCGGGGAGCAGAACGTCGATGCGGGCGGCGATATCCTCCACGTTTCGCGTCTCGGTGGACCAGGCGATGTAGCGCTCGCCGTTGTGGACCTGGACGCTCTCCAGCAGGCGGATGTGGCACTCGGCGTCGTCGCGAACGTCGACGAGCATCCAGGGGCGGTAGACGTCGCTCTGCACATACTCGCCGAGCAGCATCGTTTCGATGTGGTGCTGCCAGGGGCCCATGTCCTTCTGGTGCGCCGACTGGATCGGCCCCACGTTGTCCGCCGGGCAGCACGTGATCGCGTCCCAATCGCCGCTCTCCTCGGCAGCGTCGGCGAAGGCGCGCTGGGCGATCACCTTGCCCATCGAGTAACCCTGGCCCCGCTCCGGCGTGCGCTTGGGGTTCTGCTCGTCCGGGTAGCGATCCTCGTAGAAGACCGGCCGCCGCGCGACCTCGTGAATGTCCGCCTCCGAGATCACGGCGGCGATGCTGGACGTGACGATCACCCGCCGCACCGTGCCCGACTCGTTGACGCTCTTGATGATGTGGTCGCAGACCCGCCGCACATACTCGTGGTCCTCGTACGTGCTCACGTGCGAGACGTGGCAGACGCCGTGGCAGCCCTTGAAGATCTCGTCGAAGCAGCCCTCGTCATCCAGGTTGGCGGAGTGCACTGTGAGACGCCCGGAAACGTAGCCCGGCATCTCGCGCAGGAATGTCGTGCGCTCCGCGTCGTCCGCGTCGCGAACGCAGGCCCGCACCCGATAGCCCTTCTCGAGCAGGCGCCGCACCACCCAGCTGCCAATGAACCCGGCGGCGCCCGTCACAGCGACGGTGCCCCCCTTCTGAATCGGCGGCATTGCCACCCCTCTCGATCGCGTCGTTCTTGGAATTGTCGCCGCATACTAGTCCAGTCCCGCCCGATCCCCTGTATCGGCGCTAGCGCTACTGGTCGCTATCCTCGCTCCGGATTCGGAGCCCGCCATGATCACACGCCAGCAAGCCCTCACCCAGCTCACCGCGCCCGGCCAGCCCTACGAGCTGCAGCAGATCGAACACGACGGCCAAACGCTGCGCGTCTTCAAGAACGCGCCGCCCACCCTCGGCGCACTCTTCGCCGACACCCGCAGCGACCTCCCCCTCTACACCTACGCCGACGAGCGCCTCACCTTCAATCAGGCCTACGCCTCCGCCTCCCGCATCGCCCGCCTCCTCATCCATCGCTACGGCATCGTGCCCGGCGACCGCGTTGCCATCTCCATGCGCAATTACCCGGAGTGGGTGACCACCTTCATGGCCATCACCTCGATCGGCGGAGTCGCTGTCGCCATGAACGCGCTCTGGCAGAGCGACGAGATGGAGTACGGCCTCACCAACTCCGGTGCCAAGGTCCTCTTCGCCGACGCCGAGCGCATCCAGCGCCTGGCCGGCTGCTCGGACGCCGTCAACGTCCAGGTCATCGCCGCTCGGCCCCCTGCCCCCCGCCTCCCCGACGACCCCCTCGCCGGCGGCCCCCTGCCGGACACGACCCAAGACCTCGCAACCCTCCTCGCCGAGATCCCCAACGGCCCCATGCCCGAAATCGCAGTCGCCCCCACCACCGACGCCACGATCCTCTATACCTCCGGCTCCACCGGCCACCCCAAGGGCGTCGTCAGCAGCCATCGCAACATCATCAGCGCCCTCCTCTCCTGGGAGCTCGACTCCGAGGCCGGCCTGCTCGCCGCCGCGCTCGCCCCGCCCACCCCGGCCCCCCAGCCCGCCACGCTGCTCGCCGTCCCCCTCTTCCACGCTACCGGCTCCCACGCCGTCTACCTCGCCTCCTATCGGGCCCAGCGCCACATCGTCGCCATGTACAAGTGGGATCCCGCGCTCGCCGCCGAACTCATCGAACGCGAGCGCATCGCCTCCTTCATCGCCCCCGCCGCCATGACCGGCGACCTCGTCCAGACCGCTCGCGACACCCAGCGCGACCTCAGCACCCTGATGATGGTTGGCGGCGGCGGCGCCCCCCGCGCCCCCGAACAGGTCAAGGACATCGACGCATCCTTCACCAACGCCGTGCCGGGCACCGGCTGGGGCATGACCGAGACCAACGCCATCGGCACGGGCATCGGCGGCGACGACTACCTGGCGCGCCCGCAGAGCTCCGGCCGCGGCTCCGCCGTGCTCGACCTCCGCATCGTCGACGACACCGGCGCAGCCCTCCCCGCCGGCCAGCGCGGCGAGTTGCAGGTCCGCGGCGCTTCCGTCTTCCGGGGCTACTGGAACCGCCCCGACGCCGACGCCGAGGCCTTCACCAACGACCGCTGGCTGCGCACCGGCGACGTCGCGTACCTCGACGACGAAGGCTTCCTCTTCATCGTCGATCGCATCAAGGACCTCGTCATCCGCGGCGGCGAGAACATCGGCTGCGGCACCGTCGAGGCCGCCATCCTGGAGCATCCCGCCGTCCTCGAAGCCTCCGTCTACGCCGTCCCCGACGATCGCCTGGGTGAAGAGGTCGGCGCAACGGTCTACACCAAGAGCGCCCTCGCGGTGGACGATCTGCGCACCTTCCTCAACGACCGCCTGGCCCGCTACGAAGTCCCCCGCTACGTCACGATTACCGACGCCCCGCTCCCCCGCATCGCCTCCGGCAAAATCTTCAAACGCGGCATCCGCGACACCGCCGTCGCGAACATGCGCGCGGAAGCGTCCGCGGGAGACTGACCGCATGCCCTGGCCCGCGCCCGCCGAGCGGCGCTCGCCCGGCCAACTCGCGCGGATCTTCCAACGCTTCGGCGCGCGCGAAGCGCCGCAGCTGAGCGCCCGTCTCTACGCGGCGCTCTGCCCCGCCATCGCCGCCGACGACGACTTGCTCGCCGTCGCCGCATCCGCCTCCCCCACCCAACCGCCGCCCAACCTCCTCTTCGGCGCAGTCCACTACCTCCTCCTCGACGGTCGCCACGATCCCCTCTCCGCCTTCTATCCCGACCTCGCCCCCACCGGCAGCGCCGCCGACCCACTCCACGCCTTCCCCCACTTCCGCGACTTCGTCCTGCGCAATCGAACCCAAATCGAAACGCTCATCGCCGGCCGTCGCGTCCAAACCAACGTCATCCAACGCTGCACCTGCCTCCTCCCCGCCTTCGCCCACGTCGCCGACGCCGCCCCTGAGCACGCGCTCGCCCTCCTCGAGATCGGCCCCAGCGCCGGCCTCAACCTCGCTTGGGACCGCTACGGCTACCGCTACCACGGCGCGACCGACGCCCGCTGGGGCGACCCCAGCGCCCCCGTCCAACTCGACGCCGAACTCCGCGGCGCAGTCGACCTGCCGCCCTTGCCCGCCAATCTCCCAGTCGCCTGGCGCGCCGGACTCGAGCTCCACCCCGTCGACATCACCAACGACGACCAGGTCCGCTGGCTGCGCGCCCTGATCTGGCCCGAGCACGTCGAGCGGCATCAGCGCCTCGCCGCCGCCATCGCCGTCGCCCGCCAGCGGCCACCGCGCATCGTCCCCGGCGACGCAACGACGGATCTCGCCTCGCTGCTCACCGAGGCCCCAATCGACGCGGCGCTCTGCGTCTTCGCCACCCACGCGCTCTACCAGGTCCCGGACGAGTGTCGCCAACGCATCGACGCGGCGCTCCAGAACGCCGCCCAACTCCGACCCGTCTGGTTCCTCTCCATGGAAGGCACCGGCCCCGACTACTCGCAGCTCTTCCTCCACCGCTGCGCCTCCGGCGACCACACCATCACCCACCTCGCCGACTGCAACGCCCACGGCCGTTGGATCGAGTGGCGCGCCGGCCGCCCTATCCTGCCGTCATGACCGTCCGCCCCCCCCTCGACACCGCCCGCATCCTCGCCGCCGAATACGGCCAGCAACTCGACCCCGTCAACTACATCGTCGGCGTCGCCATCAGCGGCCGCCTGCGTCTGCACGCCGCCCTCCCCAGCACCCCCAACCCCGCCCCCAGCATCGTCCAAGCCGTCGACCCCCTCGTCACGCCCGACAACCTGGCCCAGGTCCTCGACGCCGACGGCTCCGTTCAATCGGGCTTCGTCTGGGCCGGTGAACTCTCCGCCGCCACCGGCGACGACCGCTACGCCGACTTCCTCATCGGCATCGCGAACCGCTACCTCGACCTCCGCCCCGACGGTCTCCCCCACCCCATCGACCCCGACAACCGCGTGGAGGAGGTCTTCTTCGCCGGCGCCCTCCTCGGTCGCGCCTTTCAGCGCACCGCCGATCCGCGCTACGCCAACGCCCTTGCCGCCATCCTCGGTCGTGTCCACGCGCAGCCGGGCAGTGGCCTCTGGTGGCACTGCGGCGCCTCCCCCTTCTACTGGGGGCGCGGCAACGCCTTCGCCGCGCTCGGCTTCGCCGAAGCACTCTCCTACCTGCCGGCCGGCGCGGCGGGCCGCGACGCCCTGCTGGCCGAGCACACCGCCCACCTCGACGCCCTGATCCGCCACCAGCACCCGTCGGGCGCATGGCATCAAGTCGTCGACCGACCCGACTCCTACCTGGAACTCACCGCCACCGCCATGATCGGCTACGCCCTCGCACGTGGCATCGCGCGCGGCTGGCTGCCCGCCGACTCGGGCGCGAACTACCGCCCCGCCGTCGACCGCGCCTGGGCCGCCGTCAACGAACGCATCGACGATGCCGGCATGGTCCGCGACGCCTGTGTCGGGACCGGCCCCCTGCCCACCCTGGACGACTACCTCCAGCGTCCCGCCGCCACCGGCCACGACGATCGCGCTGGCTCCATGGCCCTCTGGTTCGCGCTGGAGTGCGCGGCCCTCGACACCCGCAGCTAGCCCCCCGACACCCAGATCGCCCCGCTCGCCGCCAGCGCATCCACGCGCTCCGGCGCGTAGCGCAGCAGCCGCTCCAGCACCAGCCGAGAGTCCGAGTAGAGCGGCGGCGCACCCCGACAGATCTCCGTGCGCTCCCCGTCCACCTGCCAAACCGACCCGCCAATGCGCACGCCCGTCCCCGCCATCTCCCGCGACTCATCGTTCACCCAGAAGCCTTGCGCGTTCAGATCGACATCGCTCAGACACTCCAAGCTGTCCTGCACCGGCGCCGCAATCGCCCCCGCCCGCTCCGACCGCTCCACGATGCCCGCCACGTCCAATCGCAGCGCCGCTGCCCGCAGCCCCTCCGCCGATCCGTCCTCTGCGCCCAGCGCCGCCCCCACCGTCACCCACTCCCCCGGCTCCCGCACGATCAGCGCCACGAAGCGCTCGTCTGCGCTCCACACCACCCGGTAGTCCCCCGCCCCCGATACTGCCTCCCCCACCCCGGCCCCCCCCCCCGCCCCCCGCCGCCACCCCCGCGGGGTGCCGCACCGACCCCCCAACT
>QGNQ01000025.1 GCA_003228175.2 Chloroflexota bacterium | reverse complement strand
GGCGGTCGTTTTGGGGGCTTGGGGGGAGCCGGTCTCCCGCGGGGGAGGGGTGGTCCCGGGGGGGGCATGGGGGGGGGCGAGCCGGGATGACGGGCGGTGCAGGGACTCGGCTAGCGGATGGGGATCTCCAGATCGATGCCGTTGGTGACGCGGAGGCGCTGGGCGTCGCAGCCGCCGCAGGTGAGGTTGAGGTCGATCGCGTCGCCGCGCGCGCGCAGGCCGAGTCGGGCGCTTTCACCGGGCCGCAGATCGAAGGGGAGCAGGGAGCGACCGGCGCCGGGGGTGGGCCCGGTGCGGACGACGCCCGTCCGCCGGGCGGGGCCCTCGTTGATGACGTGCAGGTCGCTGCGCAAGATGGCCGGCTGCTCCGTGCCGGCGAGCAGCACGATGAGTCGCTGCCCTGCCGCGATGGCGAAGTTGACGCTGCGGCAGCCGCTACAACGTGCGGTCATCGGGAGGAGGTCGGGGCCGGCGTCGACGAGGAAGGTAGCGGTCTCTTGGGCGGGCACGGTGTGGCTGCGGGAGACGTTCGCGTCGTCCTGGGTGATGTTCACGACCAGGACGCGCGGGGTCAGATTGAGCAGGGTGACGAAGGCGGGCTCGCTCTCGAGGCCTTGGGCAGCGCTGGGACGCGTCTGGTCGATCCAGAGGGCCGTCAGGACGCCGAGGAGAGTGGCGATGATCGAGATCGCTAGGAGCGAGCGTCGGGACGGATCCGCGACCGATCGGAGCATCGAACACCTGTTCTCTCTGGAAGACCCCTGATAGAATCAGCGCCTCCACGTCCAATCACCGGAGGCCCCCAGGCGGAGGAATCCCGGCGACCGAGGAGTCAGCGTGCCCCTGGATCGCATCGTGGTGCGCGGCGCCCGCGAGCACAACCTCAAGAATATCGATGTCACGATCCCCCGCGACAAGCTGGTGGTGATTACCGGCATCTCGGGCTCGGGTAAGTCATCGCTGGCCTTCGACACGATCTACGCGGAGGGGCAGCGTCGTTACGTCGAGTCGTTGTCGGCGTATGCGCGGCAGTTCTTGGGCCAGATGGAGAAGCCGGACGTCGATCACATCGAGGGGCTGTCGCCGGCGATCTCGATCGATCAGAAGACTGGCAGTCGGAACCCACGATCGACGGTGGGCACTGTGACCGAGATCTACGACTACCTGCGCTTGCTGTTCGCGCGGGCGGGGCGGCCGCACTGCCCGAAGTGCGGCAAGCCGATCTCCCGGCAGACGGTGCAGCAAATGGTCGATGGGATTCTGACGTTGCCCGGCGGCAGCCGGCTGATGGTGCTTGCGCCGGTGGTGAAGGACCGCAAGGGCGAGCATGTGCAGGTTCTGGAGGACGCACGCCGGGGGGGCTTCGTACGGGCGCGGATCGATGGGGAGGTGCGGTCGCTGGACGAGGAGATCGCGCTGGCGAAGACGAAGCGCCACAGCGTTGATGTGGTGGTGGATCGCGTGGTGCTGCCGGAGTCGGACGATGCGGAAGAGCAGCGGGTGATCGCGGGGCGGCTGGCGGAGTCGGCGGAGCAGGCGCTGAGCTTGGGGGGAGGACTGATGCGCATCGCGCAGATCCCCAGCGACGAGGCTCCCGGTGACCCGGAGACGGACCTGATCTTCTCGGAGGAGCTGGCCTGCCCGGACGACCTGATCGCGTTCGGCGAGATTGAGCCCCGCAACTTCTCGTTCAACAGCCCGCACGGGGCCTGCCCGGCGTGCACGGGCTTGGGCGTGCGGATGGAGGTGGATCCGACGCTGGTGATCCCGGACACGTCGAAGAGCGTGGGGGAGGGGGCGATCGCGCCCTGGCAGAAGGCGACGACCAACGGCAGTTGGTACTTCAAGATTCTGCAGGGCGTGCTGGACGCGATGGGCAGTGACGTGGACACGCCGGTGGCGGAGCTGCCGGCGGAGGTTCTGGAGACGGTGCTGTACGGGTCCAGCGAGGCGGTGACGATCAGCTATCGCAACCATCGGGGGCGGCAGCGGCGGTACTCGACCGAGTACGAGGGCGTGATCAACAACCTCACGCGCCGACACAAGGAGACCGACTCGGAGTGGATGCGGCAGGACATTGAGCGGTACATGGCGGCGGTGCCCTGCCCGGAGTGCGGCGGGAAGCGCCTGCGACCGCAGTCGCTGTCGGTGCTGGTGGACGGTCGGACGATTGTGGACGTGACGGAGCTGTCGGTCTCGGCGGCGCACGCGTGGGCGGATCGGCTGGCGGCCGACGATTCGCCGCTGAACGAGCGGGAGCGCTTGATCGCGGTGCAGATCATGAAGGAGATTCGGGATCGGCTGACGTTCCTGGTGGACGTGGGGCTGGACTACCTGACGCTGGATCGGGGCGCATCGACGCTGTCAGGCGGGGAGGGGCAGCGGATTCGCCTGGCGACGCAGATCGGGTCGTCGCTGATGGGGGTGCTGTACGTCTGCGACGAGCCCTCGATCGGGCTGCATCCGCTGGACGACGACCGCCTGATCCGCACGCTGAAGCGCCTGCGGGACCTGGGCAACACGGTGCTGATCGTGGAGCACGACGAAGCCACGATGCGGTCCGCCGACCACATTATCGATATGGGACCTGGGGCGGGCGAACACGGTGGGGAGATCGTTGCGGCGGGGACGCCGAAGCAGCTGGAGAAGAAACGGGCCTCGCTGACGGGGGCGTATCTTTCGGGTCGCAAGCAGATTCCGATCCCGCAGGGCCGCCGGCCGGGGAGCGGGGAATCGATCTGGGTGCGGGGGGCGGCAGAGCACAATCTGCGGGGGATTGATGTGGAGTTCCCGCTGGGCAAGCTGATCTGTGTGACGGGGGTGAGCGGCTCCGGGAAGAGCACGCTGATCAACGAGATTCTCTACGCGAAGGTGGCCCAGCAACTGCATAACGCCAAGGTTCGCCCGGGGAAGCTCGACGCGATCGAGGGGCTGGAGCAGATCGACAAGGTGATCAACATCGATCAGTCGCCGATCGGGCGGACGCCGCGCTCGAACCCGGCCACCTACACGGGCACGTTCACGCCGATCCGGGAGCTGTTCGCGGCGGTGCCGGAGTCGCGACTGCGGGGCTACAAGCCGGGTCGGTTTTCGTTCAACGTGAAGGGTGGCCGCTGCGAGGCGTGCAAGGGGGACGGCTACAACGAGATTGAGATGCAGTTCCTGCCCGACGTGACGGTGCCCTGCGAGATCTGTCGGGGAGCGCGCTACAACCGGGAGGCGTTGGAGATCCACTACAAGGGCAAGACGATCGCCGAGATCCTGGACCTGACTGTGGACGATGCGGCGGAGGTGTTCAGCGCCAATCCGTCGCTGCGGCGGAAGTTGGAGACGATCCAGGCGGTGGGGCTGGGCTACATCAAGCTGGGGCAACCGGCAACGACGCTCTCCGGAGGCGAGGCACAGCGGGTCAAGCTCTCTACGGAGCTCTCCAAGCGCAGCACCGGTCGGACGCTGTACCTGCTGGACGAACCGACGACGGGGCTGTCCTTCACCGATGTGGCGGCGCTGCTGCGCGTCCTGCAGCGCTTGGTGGATGGGGGCAACACGGTGCTGGTGATCGAGCATCACTTGGACGTGATCAAGAACGCCGACCACGTGATCGATCTGGGCCCGTTGGGCGGGGACCGTGGTGGCGAGCTGGTGGCGACGGGGACGCCGGAGGAGATCGCCGCGCATCCGGCCAGCCATACGGGTCGATTCCTGCGGGAGACGCTGGCGCGCCACGACCGGGTGGTTGCGCTCGACGCGACGCCGGCGGCGAGCCCCCCTACGAACGGCACGGCGACGACGCCGGCCGGTCGGAAGGGGCGGCAAGCGTCGAAGGGACCCGGGAAGCGGGGCCGGGCAAAGGCGAGCGCCAAACGGCCGCGGTCGCGGAAAGTGGCCTCTACCGGCTAATCGGACAGGACGAGCGTCGTGCGGATCGTTATGACGTTAAGTGGCCGGGCGCGGTCTGGGCGTGCGCGCGGGTGTTGCTCCGAGGGGGACTCGCCGGTATAAGAGATTCGGTTGGGTCGGCGGCGCAGCAAAATCTGTCAGGCCGCATTGGGGAGGCAATCGATATGACGTACGTAATCGCGGAGCCCTGCATCGACGTGAAGGACCAGTCCTGCGTGGAAGTCTGCCCGGTGGACTGCATCCACGCGGATGAGGAAGACCGCATCCTCTTCATCAGTCCGGACGAGTGCATCGACTGTGGCGCTTGCGAGCCGGCCTGCCCGGTGACGGCGATCTTCTCCGAGGACGATGTCCCGGATGAGTGGTCGGGCTTCACTGAGGTGAACGCCCTCTGGTTCGAGGACAAGGCCGCGGCGCGAACGAAGGTCGCCGCGCTAGCGCCGTAGTTTCTCGCGACAGCAGACGCAAAGACGCCCGGCGTTCGGCCGGGCGTCTTGCGTGTGTCGCGGAAGCTCGCGGGCGGTCCCCCGTGGTTGTCCAGGTCGGCGTGCGGTCGCGCGCCTGGGCGCCGGGCCCCTTGGGCGCCGGGTTAGAAGCCGAGCTTGTCTCGGACGGCGTCCACGAGGCCAGCGATGGGGACGCGCACTTGCTCTTGTGAGTCGCGCTCACGAATGGTGACGGCTTGGTCGTCGAGGCTGTCGAAGTCGACCGTAACGCAGAGCGGCGTCCCGACCTCATCCTGGCGGCGGTAGCGACGGCCGATGCTCTGGGTCTCGTCGTACTGGGTGATCCAATGGGGCCGCAGGGCGGTCCAGACGTCCTGCGCCAGCGGGGAGAGCTTTTCGTTGCGGCTGAGTGGCAGGACGGCGACCTGTGTGGGGGCGATGCGGGGGTGGAACTTGAGCAGGGTGCGGTCGTTGCCTTTCTCGTCGGGCTCGACGGTGTAGGCGTCGATGAGGAAGGCGAGGGCGGCGCGATCGACGCCGGCGGCGGGTTCGATGACGTAGGGCACGATGTGCTCGTTGGTGTCGTTGTCGAAGTAGCTGAGGCGCTTGCCGCTGTGCTCGGCGTGGGTTTTGAGATCGAAGTCGGTGCGGTTGGCGATGCCTTCGAGCTCGTCCCACCCCCAGGGGAATCGGTACTGGAGGTCTGTGGTGCCGGCGGAGTAGTGGGAGAGCTTCTCCGGCGGGTGGACGTCGCGGCGGAGGTTGTTGGGGTCGATGCCGAGGTCCAGGTACCACTGCTCGCGCAGGTCGATCCAGCGCTCGTGCCACTCAGGCGCGGAGTCGGGCTGGACGAAGAACTCCATCTCCATCTGCTCGAACTCGCGGGTGCGGAAGGTGAAGTTGCCGGGGGTGATTTCGTTGCGGAACGACTTGCCGATCTGGGCGATGCCGAAGGGCAGGCGACGGCGGGTGGAGGTGAGCACGTTCTCAAAGTTGACGAAGATGCCCTGGGCGGTCTCGGGGCGCAGGAAGGCGCGGGCGGCGTCTTCCTGGACGGGGCCCACGTGGGTGCCGAACATGAGGTTGAACTGTCGGGACTCGGTCATGGAGTGCTCGGCGGCACAGTTGGGGCAGCGGCCGTCGTTGGGGAGTTGGTCCTCGCGGAAGCGTTGCTTGCAGGCTTTGCAGTCGACCAGGGGGTCGGTGAAGTTCTGGATGTGGCCGCTGGCCTCCCAGACTTTGGGGGCCATGAGGATGGCGGCGTCTAGCCCGACGATGTCGGGTCGCTCCCGCACCATGGCCCGCCACCATTGTTCTTTAACGTTGCGCTTGAGCTCGACGCCGTAGGGGCCGTAGTCCCAGGTGGAGGCGAAGCCGCCGTAGATCTCGCTGCTGGGGAAGACGAAGCCGCGTCGCTTGGCGAGCGAGACGATGACGTCGAGGCTGGGTTGGTCGGGGGTGGGCGGGGTGGCGGGGTCTGGGGCGGCGTCGGGCATGGGCTCTCTCGGGGCGATTCGCGGGCTGGCGGGGTTTACGATCGGCCCCGGCCGGTGGGCCGGCGCCTCATCAGCACGCTATCGCCGGGCCGGAATGCGCTCAACGCGCCAGCCAACACCCAGGAGCCCGGATCGCGCTGCGGCACAGAATGCGTTGACGTGAATCCGGCGGGCTGGATACGGTGCCGATACGCCGGTGAGATGCGCCATTGAGATGCGCCAGTGGTATGCGCTGCACCGCGCGGGGCGGCAGGCGATCGAGAGGAGCGAGGGGTGATGCGATTCCTGATGGGCTTGGCGTTTGGTGTGACGCTGGGCTTCGTGGTTGTGGCGATTGTGACGGGCGATTCCGGTTCGGCGGCGATCGCTCAGGTGCGCGCCCGGCGTGGCAGCGCCGGCGGAAGCGCTCCGATCGAGCCGTAGAGCTTGTGGCGGCTGCACGCCGCTCCGCCCCCGGTCGCTAGGAGGCGGACGTTGCGACGCTCTCCGGCGCTTCGTGGCGGACGAGTTCCAGCAAGACCTTGACGAGGAATGGGTCCCACTGGGTGCCAGCCCCGGCGTCGATGATGGCGCGCGCGTCTTCGACCGGCAGCGGGCCGCGGTAGGGACGGGGCGAGATCATGGCAACGTAGGCGTCGGCGAGGGAGAGGATGCCGGCTTCGCTGCCAATCTCGGAGCCGGACAGCATCTCCGGATAGCCCTTGCCGTCGATGCGCTCGTGGTGGCCGGAGACCCAGACGGCAGCGTTATCCAGCACGGGGACGCGCTCCAGAATGCGCCCCGAGAAGCTGGGATGGCCGCGCATGCGCTCCATCTCCTCCACGGAGAGCAGGCTGGGCTTGGCGAGGATGCGGTTGGGCACGCCGAGCGTGCCGATGTCGTTCCAGAGCGCGGCCAGTCCGATGAGCTCGACGCGAAGTGGATTGACGCCCAAGGTGGACGCGATGGCGCGCGCGTAGGCGGCGACGCGCTGGCCGCGGCCGGCCAGGTGTCCGGACTTGATGTCGATGATTTCGGAGACGGCCTCGCTGAAGGCACGGAGCAGTGCCGGGCTTGCGGCGACGCCGCTGGTGGGGGCTTCGTCGATGATGCCTTGCGTGATCTCGCCGTCGTAGAGACCGAGCCAGAAGTCGTCATGACCGGCGACTTCGCTGAGGGCTTCGGCGATCTCCGGCTGCAGGGCCTGGCCGGACCAACCGGCGACTTCCGCCCGCGCGCGGGCGCGGGCGGTGAGCGGATTGGCGACCTGGGCGACGACGGCGTCGAAGAGGTCGGCGGCGCGCAGCAGGCGGGCGACGATGGGGATCTCCTCGCCTTGACGTTCGCCGGGTGCGCCATCGCCGGCCCAGTTCTCGTGACTGGCGGCGACGGCTTCGCTGATGTCCTGGGGGAACCAGGGCTGTTCGAGGAAGTCTGAGCCGGCCCGCAGGTGGGCGGCCTGCAGCATGGTGGCTTGGGTGCGCTGGTCGAGGGTGAGCCGGGGAGCATGCCCGTCGCCGGCCTGGTCCATCGCGGGTCCAAAGACGACGTCCTCATCGACGACGGGCTGCAGTCCGGCCCGGGCGGCGGCGAGCGGGACGCCGATGTCGTGCAGGATGCCGGCGTAGAAGGCGGAGCGCCGCACCTCTTCGCCCAAGGCCAGATGGTCGGCGATACGCGTGGCGACGTAGGCGACCCGGGCTGCGTGCCCCGGATCCTGTCCTTCTGCCGCGTCGAGCCCAATCGACAGCGCGGCCACCAGTTCCGGTAGCGATGCGCTGAGCGCGGCGGCCGCGTCACGGCCTGAATGCTGAGCCAGATAGTCGGACATGCACGTTCCCCCTGAGCGAATCCCCTGGTGTGCGGGGGTCCATCGCGACGGCAGCGCCGCGCCAGCTCCCCACAGAGGAGTTATCGACCGGGGATCGGGAACAGCGCAGCCGGGGCAGGGAACCGTAGGGGAAGCGACGGCGGGGCCCGTAGGGGCCCCGCCGTACGGATGCGTCTGGCGACCGGCTTTGCGGGGCGGTCGCAGGGGGATGCGGGTTAGAGGAAGATCGGCCCGAACACCACGGCCACGATCGACATCAGCTTGAGCAGGATGTTGAGCGAGGGGCCGGAGGTGTCCTTGAAGGGGTCGCCAACCGTGTCGCCGACGACGGCCGCTTTGTGGGCCTCTGAGCCCTTGCCGCCGGAGTGGCCCTCCTCGATGTACTTCTTGGCGTTATCCCAGGCGCCGCCGGCGTTGGCCATCATGATGGCCATCATGGAGCCGGCGGCGATGGACCCGATCAGCAGTCCGCCCAGCGCCTCCGCACTGATGACGGCCCCGACGAAGATGGGGACCGTGACGGCGAGCAGACCGGGGACGATCATTTCGCGGAGGGCGCCGTCGGTGGAGATGGCGATGGCGCGGGTGTGATCGGGCTGCTCGGTGCCGTCCATGATGCCGGGGTGCTCGCGGAACTGGCGTCGGACTTCATCGACCATGGCTTGGGCGGCCCGCCCGACGGCGCCCATGCTGAGGGCGCTGAAGATGAAGGGCATCAGCGCGCCGAGCAGGATGCCGATCATGACCTCCCAATCGAGCAGATTGAAGACGGTGACCTGGGTGATCGTGGCGTAGGTAGCGAGCAGGGCCAGCGAGGTGAGGGTGGCGGAGCCGATCGCGAAGCCTTTGCCGGTGGCGGCGGTGGTGTTGCCCAGTTGGTCCAGGGCGTCGGTGCGCTGGCGCACCTCAGGCGGGAGGCCGGCCTGCTCGGCGATGCCACCGGCGTTGTCGGCGACGGGGCCGTAGGCGTCCGTGGCGAGGGTGACGCCGAGCGGGGCCAACATACCGACGGCGGCCAAGGCGATGCCGTAGAAGCCGGCGAATTCCTGCGCCAGGAAGATGGCGATCACGATGGTGATCATGGGCACGGCGGTGGAGAGCATGCCCAGGCTGAGGCCGCCGATAATGACGGGGCCGGCGCCAGATTCGGCCTGCTCGGAGAGTTCCACGGTGGGGTTGTACTTGAAGGGGCCGATGGCAAAGCCTTCGGTGGAGGTGAAGCCCTCGGTGATGGTGCCAATGATCTGGCCGGCGACGAGGCCGACGAGAATCGCCCAGAAGAGGTTGTCGTCCAGGCCCATGACGGCGATGGCGATGCCGGATCCCAGGAGCACCAAGCCGCTTGCGCCAAAGACGCCAGCGCGGAGGGCCCAGAGCAGTTGGCCCTGATCGGCTTCTTCGCCGGTGCGGACCAGGAAGGTGCCGATGACGGCCGAGATGATGCCGATGGTGGCCACCAGGATGGGCAGGATGAAGGGGTCTGAATCGAAGTCGGTGACGGAGCCGGCGTCGAAGACCGCGGCGGCGCCGATGGCGGTACTGCCGAAGGCGAGGGTGCCGAGGGCGATGGTGGCGACGATGGACCCGACGTAGGACTCGAAGAGGTCTGCGCCCATGCCGGCGACGTCGCCAACGTTGTCGCCGACGTTGTCGGCGATGGTGGCGGGGTTGCGGGGGTCGTCTTCCGGGATGCCGGCCTCGACTTTGCCGACGAGGTCTGCGCCGACGTCGGCGGCCTTGGTGAAGATGCCACCGCCGACGCGCGCGAAGAGGGCGATAGAGCTGGCCCCGAAGGCGAAGCCGGTGAGCGGAATCACGCTCTCCCAGATGATGTAGAGCAGCGTGACGCCGATGAGGCCCAGCCCGACGACGGTCATGCCCATGACGGTGCCAGAGTTGAAGGCGGTGCGCAGGGCGGGGTTGAGACCGCGCTGGGCGCTGGCGGCGGTGCGAACGTTGGCCCGCACCGCGATGGTCATGCCGGCGTACCCGGCGGTCGCGGAGAGGATGGCGCCAAGGAGATAGCTGATCGCGGTCTCCGGCAGGTCCGGGCTGCGGCCGAACTTATCGAGCACGTCGTAATCAACGAAGATGATGAGCACGAAGAAGACGACCCCGACGAAGACGCCGATGAAGGTGTACTCGCGTTTGAGGAACGCGGCGGCGCCATCCTGAATCGACGCGGCGATGCCGCGCATGGTGTCGTTGCCGTCGTCCTCCGCCAGAACGTCGCGGGCGCGGAGCGCGGCGAAGCCAAGCGCGGCGAGCCCGACGAGAATGGCGAATACCAGTGCAACCATGAAGCCTCCGTCAGGGCAGGTGTGCCGGGGGCGGCGCGTTTGCCCGGATGCGCCGCGAGACGGGCCCGAATGTATCGCGGCGGGATCAACCAATCAACTAGGTGATCGAGCAGGCGATCAAGCAAGGCGAGCAATCCGGGGCCTATTGGGCTCGATCCGGGGTGCTGTCGAGGCGGGCGTGGTGCGCTTCGATGCGGACTCCCGGCGGCAGCTGGACCGCGACGAGGTGCGTCGCCCCGCGTGCGGTCGGTGAGGGCGCGGAGGAGCGCTTGGGATCGGTCGCGCTCGCTGGGGCGCTCGGAGCCGAGGGCGGTTCGGTTGCCTAGAGGTCCTTGACGGGATCGGGCAGTTCGCCGGAGCGGGCGGCGTCGATCATTTGCTTGGCTTCGGCGGGCATTTCGACGCCCATTTCGTCGAAGCGCTGCTCGGCCCAGCGGCCGATCTGGCGGGGGTCCTTGTAGGCGTCGGGGCCGGCGCCGGGATCCGGTGTGCCGTATTGCTCCATGACTTGCGCGTCGGACTTGGGGGTGGCGAAGCGGGACAGCGCGCGTGCGGTCTTGGCGCTGCCGCAGTGCTCACATGGGGGCCGCTTGGCGCTTCCCAAGGAGCGGTGGAAGGCTTCGGTGCGCTTGCCGCAGGCGGCGCATTGGTACTCGTAGATGGGCACGATTGCTCCTGGGCGGGATCGTATCACCGGTCGCCGGACAACGACCGCCAGCGCGAGCAAGTGACGGTGAGCGTTGACTCAGGCCTCGACGGCGTTGCGGACGTGCCGGGCGACGGCCAGCCCGCCGCGCCGGTTGGTCGCAACCGCGATGACGTCGATGCGGGCGGGGAGATCGGCCCCGCTGGGGTCGACGTGATCGGCCAGATAGGCGGCGGCGCCGGAGAGCAACCGTTCCTGCTTGGCCGCGTCGACCGATTCGAGCGCGGAGACGGCTCCTCCCGGCCCGCGACGGGTGCGCACCTCGACGAAGACGATTGCGCCGCTGGTGTCGCGGGCGACGATGTCGATCTCGCCGCCCTCGCTGCGTCGGTTGCGTTCAAGCACGGTGTAGCCGGCGTCCTGGAGGTACTGCGCCGCGACCGTCTCTCCAGCACGACCCAGGCCTTGTCGTGGATCCGACATGCGGTGTGCCCCGTTCCGCGGGCACTCTTCAGGAGCGCCGGCTGAGAAGCCCTGTTCAGAAGCCCTGTTCAGAAACCAAGCGGCAGGGGCGCCGGGCGAAGGGCGGCGCGATCATTGGCGCGCACGGGCGCAAAGCTATAGCGGTGCTCCGCACAGGGCCCCAGGCGTTTGAGTGCGGCGAGGTGCTGGGGTGTGCCGTAGCCCTTGTTGCTGGCGAAGCCGTAGCCGGGGTAGGCGGCGCTGCGGGTCTCCATCCAGGCGTCACGCGCGACCTTGGCGACGACGGAGGCGGCGGCGATGCTGGTGCAGGAGGCGTCGCCGCGGACGATCGTCTCGAAGGGGCAATTGAACTGGTGGGCGTCGCGGCCGTCGATCAGGGCGTAGTCGGGGGGGGCGCCGGCGCGAGCGGCCAGATCGGCGAGGGCGCGCCGCATGGCGAGGCGAGTCGCCTGCAAGATGCCGACGCTATCGATCTCTTGGACGGCCGCCCAGCCCACGCCCCAGGCCGGCACCGTGTGCTTGATCGTGTCGGCGATGTCGCGTCGGACGGGGGCGCTGAGCTGCTTGCTGTCGCGGACGTGGCGGAGCCAGGCGGGTCGTTTGTGCGGGTGGAGGGAGACGGCCCCGGCGACCACGGGGCCGGCGAGAGGGCCGCGCCCGACTTCATCGACTCCGGCAACGATGGAGTGGCCATCGGCCCAGAGTTGGAGTTCGCGGCTGCGGCTCGGGCGTCGGGCGCGGGGGGGAGCCGATACCCGCTTGGCAGGGCGGGAACGCGAGGCGCGCGCCCGCGTGTCCGGCGACGCGGGTTGTGCTGTCCGCGTCAGGGGGGGCTGGAAGGGGGCCGGTGGGGAGGGAGGTGTGGGCACGATGCGGGCACCTCCCGTGGCTCGCCAGGGTCGACGAGCGTTCGTCGCTAAGTGGATCGTAGTCGGAGCTCCGGGAAGGCGACAGCGCCGACTGCCGAACGCGCATCCGGCAGGGCGGCCGGGTCGTATCGTTTCGAGGGCTGCTGCGCGCGGGCGCGGGCGCCGAATCGGTCGGATTTGCGGGAAGTTGCGGGGGAAACGCAGGGTTCAGTCCCAGCCGATTTCCGCGCGCTGCCCTGCTATATTGCCTAATGAGCTGCACTGCTGCCCGGCGGGGCGCGGTCTTGAAGAGGGGGCGCCATGGGCGGGTCTCGCTGGGCGCGAAATTCGTTTGTCTACCTGCTGATCCTGGTGATCCTGGTGATCACGCTGTTCACCGTCATCCCTCGTGGGGGCGGATCCGAGGACATCGCTGTCGTCGGCGGGAGCGAGTCGCTGATCGGACGGTTGCAGGACCCGGCCGGCATCGAGAGCATTGAAGTCGACGACGGTCTGATCACGCTGGTGATGCAGAACGGTAGCAACTTCGAGTCGCGGTTGCCCGTGGGCACCGATTTCTTCGAGTTCTTGGACCGAGAAGACATCGACGTTAGCAGCGATAGTTTCCCCAACACGGCGGTGAGCGGCGGCGGGGGCTTCAGCAGCGTGCTGAGCATCTTCGTGGGCTTGCTGCCGCTGATCATCATTGTTGGCGTCGTGATTTTCATTATGCGACAGGCGCAGGGCTCCAACAGCCAGGCGATGTCGTTCGGGAAGAGCAAGGCACGGGTCGTTACGGCGAACCGTCCCAGCGTGACCTTCAATGATGTCGCGGGGGCGGTAGAGGCGAAGGAGGAGCTCCAGGAGGTCGTGGAGTTTCTCAAGTTCCCGGAGCGGTTCGCGGCGCTGGGCGCGCGGATCCCGTCGGGGGTGCTGCTGGTGGGACCTCCGGGCACGGGGAAGACCCTGATCTCGCGGGCGGTGGCGGGCGAAGCCGGGGTGCCGTTCTTTAGCATCAGTGGCTCCGAGTTCGTGGAGATGTTCGTTGGCGTGGGCGCGAGCCGGGTCCGGGACTTGTTTGAGCAAGCCAAGAAGAACGCGCCCTGCATCGTCTTCATTGATGAAATTGACGCGGTGGGTCGCCAGCGGGGGGCGGGGCTGGGCGGCAGCCACGATGAGCGTGAGCAGACGCTGAACCAGATCCTGGTGGAGATGGACGGTTTCGATACGAACACGAACGTGATCGTGATCGCGGCGACGAACCGTCCCGACATCCTGGACCCGGCGCTGATGCGCCCGGGCCGGTTCGACCGACAGGTGGTGCTGGACGCGCCGGACGTGAAGGGTCGCGAGGCGATCTTGGTGGTGCATTCGAATGGGAAGCCGTTCGCTGCCGATGTGAACTTGGGCATCGTGGCGAAGGAGACGCCGGGGTTCTCCGGCGCCGACTTGGCGAACCTGCTCAATGAGGCCGCGATTCTGGCGGCGCGACGACAGAAGAAGAAGATCACGAACGCGGAGCTGGAAGAGGCCGTGGACCGGGTGATGGCGGGCCCGGAGCGCAAGAGTCGTGTGCTGACGGGCAGGGAGAAGGAAATCGTTGCGTATCACGAGGGCGGACACGCGCTGGTGGCGGCGATGATTCCGGGACACGATCCGGTCCACAAGGTGACGATCGTGCCGCGCGGTATGGCGGGCGGGTACACGCGGTACCTCCCGGCGAACGAGCACCGCCTGGCGAGCAAGTCGTACTACGAGGGCTTCCTGGCGTCGGCGCTGGGCGGGCACTCGGCGGAGACGATCGTTTTCGGCGAGATGACGACCGGGGCCCATGACGATCTCTCGAAGGCAACGTCGATTGCGCGCAATATGGTGACGCAGTGGGGGATGAGCGACAAGATGGGCCCGCGGACCTTCGGCAAGAAGGAATCGCTGGTCTTCTTGGGCCGCGACCTCAACGAGCAGCGCGACTATTCGGAGCGCGTCGCGGAGGAGATCGATGACGAAGTGCGGGAATTGCTGGACCGGGCGCGGGATCGGGCGCGGTCGATTCTGGCGGAGAACCGAGACAGATTGGACCGAATTGCGGCGCGGCTGATCGATGTGGAGACGCTGGAGGGCGACGAGCTGCAAGCGATCCTCCATTCCGAGCCGGGTCAGGGCTTGCCAGGGCCGGTGTTGACGCCGAAGGCGCCGCCACCGCCGCCGGCAAGCACGCCGCCAAGCACTGGCGACGAGGAGCCCGCTGGACCGGTGATGCCGCCCAAGCCTGGTCTGATCTGGGGCGGGAACGCCGCCTCCGGGCCTGGGGAGTAAGCCAGAAAGCACGCCCGCGGGCCGCGGCGGCCGAGTGTTGCGCGTGAGGGCGGGTGGTCGCTTGCCCCGTCGATGGGGGACTCGTAGGCTGTCGAAGTACCCCTGACAGGTGAGGTTATTTGACGATGTACGCCGTCATCCGCACGGGCGGGAAGCAATATCGCGTTGAGGCGGGCCAGCAGCTCCGGGTGGAGAAGCTGCCCGGCGCGGCCGGCGATCGCGTGGAATTCCCCGAGGTGCTGATGATCGGCGGCAACGGGGATGTCGCCGTGGGCGCGCCGATGGTGGCCAACGCGAAGGTGGTTGGTGAGATCATCGAGCAGGGGCGTAGCCGTAAGGTGACGGCCTTCAAATACAAGAACAAGACGCGCTACAAGCGCAAGCTGGGGCATCGACAGCAGCAGACGGTGCTGGCGATCACGGAGATTCAGGGGCCTGACGGCACGGCCGCGACGTACGAGTTGCGGCACCCGGTGGCGGTCGTGGAGCCAGCGGACGCGGATGTGAGCGACGTGGACGTGAGCGCGGAGACGCCGGCGCCAACCGACGAGACCCCGACTGACGAGAGCGCCGCCGAGGCCGCCTCTGATGACGGGGCGGCCGAGAAGGCTGCCACGAAGCGAGCTCCTGCGACGAAGAAGGCCGCTGCCAAGAAGGCGCCAGCAGCCAAGAATGCGCCAGCCGCGAAGAAGGCGGCCGCCAAGAAAGCGCCGGCGGCGAAGAAGGCCGCGGCCAAGAAAGCGCCAGCCGCGAAGAAGGCGGCTGCCAAGAAGGCTCCGGCCGCGAAGAAGGCTGCCAAGAAGACCGGTGCTGACAAGGATGGGGCGGACTAATGGCTCACAAGAAGGGCGTTGGCTCGTCCCGCAACGGTCGCGATAGCAACGCCCAGCGACTGGGAGTGAAGCTGTTCGACGGTCAACTGGTCCGCACCGGCGGCATCATTGTTCGGCAGCGCGGCACGCGGATCCACGCGGGCGAGAACGTGGGTGTGGGCCGGGACCACACGCTGTTCGCTTTGTCCGACGGCAAGATCAAGTTTTCCCCGTTCGCCAAGGGGCGCCGCAAGCAAGTCAGCGTGCAGCCAATGGCGGTGGGGGTACGAGAGCTCTCATGAAAAAAGATATCCATCCGCAGTACGAGACGGCGACGATTCGCTGCGGTTGCGGCAACTCCTGGGAAACCCGATCGACGAAGTCCGAGATGCGGATTGAGGTCTGCAGCGCGTGTCACCCGTTCTTCACGGGCGAGCAGCGGATCGTTGATACGGCGGGGCGGGTTGAGCGCTACCGGCGTCGCTTCGGGCTGTTGTCGGAGCAGGGCGCGGCGGCGGATTCGGATGCGGGCGAGGAATCTGAAACGCCGGCTGAGGAGGCTGTGTCCGAAGAGGCGACACCCTAACGGATTGCGCCTCCTGATCTGCGAAACGACCGGCTTGGCCGGTCGTTTTTCGTTTCTGGCTTTCGTGGCTGGCCTCCGTCGCCAGGCTGGAACGCGCCGCCCGGCAAGACCGGTCCCCATCTATCCTGGCTGGCATGAGCTTGCGCAATCAGCACAAGGTGGTGCGGCAGGGCTACGGCGGTCAGGCCGTGATTGAGGGCGTGATGATTCGCGGGCCGCGACACGCGACGGTGGTGTGCCGGCGGCCGGACGGCACGATTTCGCGTCGGAGCCGGACGCTGCAGAAGTCGTACACGGGCTGGGCGTCGAAGATTCCGTTCCTGCGTGGGGTGATCATCCTGGGCGAGACGCTGCATCTGGGGATGTGGGCGCTGTTGTTCTCGCAGAATGTGGCGCTGGCGGAGGAGCGCTCGGACGAGGACAAGGGGATGGGCGTGGTGAACGCGCTGACCCTGCTGATCGCGTTCAGTATTGCGATTGGGATTTTCTTCTTGGCACCGATCTTCGGCACGCGCTGGCTGGTCAATCAGATTGACCCGGACATTGTGGCGATCGTGTTGGAGGGGGTGCTGCGGTTGGTGCTGCTGCTGGGCTACCTGCTCTTGATCGGGCGGATGGGCGAGATCAAACGCGTCTTCGAGTACCACGGGGCAGAGCACATGACGATCGCGACGTGGGAGTCGGATCGGGAGCTGAAGATCGAGAACGTGCGGCAGCACAGCCGGGCACACCCGCGCTGCGGGACGTCGTTTCTGCTGGTCGTGGCGGTGGTGGCGATCTTGGTGTTCACGTCGCTGGGGACTCCGCCGCTGTGGTGGCACCTCACGAGTCGGATCGTGTTCATCCCGGTGATCGCGGCGATCGCCTACGAGGCGATCCGCTTTGGCGGCACGCACCGCCACATCCGCCTGGTGAATTGGCTGTTCGCGCCCAACCTCTGGCTGCAGGCCTTGACGACGCGCGTGCCGAAGGACGATCAGATCGAGATCGCGATCGCGGCGATGGAGGCGGCGGTGGCGCAAGAGTTGGCGGACGCGCCGGCGGCGGCGGAGACGGTGACAGCGACGGGGGCGGCGGCGACGGGGGTTGCTCCGACGGGCCAGCCGACTGGCTAGTCCGCTGGCTGGCGAATCGACTGGCTGGTTAGTCGCTGGCTGGCTAGTCGAAGTGGGCGAGCACGTCTTCGTCGAGCGCCTGGAAGTCTTCGGGCGTGTTGTAGAGCAACCCGAACATGATCTCCTGTGCGCCGGCGTCGATGAGTTCGCCGACCCGTTCGATGACGTAGTCCTTGGAGCCGGCGACGGTGTTGGGCCCGACCGCGTCGACGAATCGCTTTGCGGAGGCCTCGTCGTCGGTGAGGCGGACCGGCACCATCACCGTCGGCGTGATCTCGGCCGGATCGCGACCGACGTCGGCGCAGTGCTTCTCGACGACGCTCATCTTGTGCCTGAGGAGTTCGCCGGAGACGCCCTGCCCGGCCCAACCGTCCAGGTTGAGCATGTCGCCGTGCATGGCGAGCGTGCGCAGTGTGCGCTTCTCGCCGGTGCCGCCGACGAGGATGGGGATGGGCGTGTCGTAGGAGCCGGGCGAGAGCGACGCCTGATCGAGTTGGTAGTACTCGCCTCGGAAGTCGACAGGCTCCTGCGCGTGGAAGAGCGCGCGGAGAAGCTGCATCGCCTCCTGGAAGCGGTCCTGGCGCTCCTTCATGGAGGGGAAGTCCCAGCCGTAGGCTTGATGCTCGCGCTCGAACCAGGCGGCCCCGATGCCGAGGACGAAGCGACCGTGCGAGATGTGGTCGATGCTGCCGGCGATCTTGGCGACGAGGGCGGGGTTGCGGTAGGTGTTGCCGAGCACGAGATGGCCGATGCGCAGCGTCTCGGTGATGGAGGCGACGGCGGCCGCCAGGGCGAACGCCTCGTAGGCGGGCTGGGGCTCCATGCTGCGCGGTCGATTCGGGGGGACGAAGTGATCGGCGAACCAGACGCTGCTCCAGCGTCCGGCATCCATGGTCTCGACGACGGGACGGATGTCGTCCCAAGAGGTGCGGTACGCGCTGACTTGTGCGCCGAATTTCATTTGCGTCTCTTTCACTAGAGGGCGGGCACTACGTGGCGGGCAGACGGGGCCGCCGCCGAGTATGGGCCGGGCCGATGATAGGCCCTCTCGACAAGGTCAGGATGCAGAGGGCGTTAGTCGTCGTGTAGGTCGCGGTAGAAGCAGCTGCGCTCACCGGTGTGGCAGCTGGGACCGGCGGGCTCGGCCCGAACGAGCAGGGCGTCGACGTCGCAGTCCTTGCGGATGGACTTGAGGTGGAGGACGTTGCCGCTGGTCTCGCCTTTGGTCCAGTACTCCTGGCGGCTGCGACTCCAGAAGGTGACGAGCCCCTTCTCGATGGTCTGGCGGACTGATTCCTCGTTCATGTAGGCGAGCATGAGCACGGCGCCATCGGCGTCGTCTTGGACGATGGCGGGGATGAGACCGTTGTCGTCGTACTTGAGCGCGGGAATATCAGGCATTGTGGTCACCGTTCTTGGTGCTGGGAGTCGGGGCTTGGGAGAGCGGTTGGGGCTGGTCGAACTGGGGGTGCTCCAAGCGCATGGGCAGACCAGCCTGGGCCATGGCGTGCTTCACGTCCATGATGCGACAGGTACCGAAGTGGAAGATGCTCGCGGCGAGGACGGCGTCAGCGCCGCCTTGGCGAACCGCATCGATCATATGGGCGGCGTTGCCGGCGCCACCACTGGCGATGACCGGCACCGAGACGACATCGGTGATCGCGCGCAGCATGGCGATGTCGAAGCCGTCCTGATGCCCATCGGTGTCCATTGAGGTAAGCAGGATCTCGCCCGCCCCGCGCTCGACGGCTTCCTGCGCCCAGGCCCCGGCATCGCGGCCGGTGGGACGGCGGCCCCCATGGGTATGGACATCGAACCCCCCATCGCCCCGCGCCTTGGCGTCGATCGCGACGACGATGCACTGGCTGCCGAAGCGCTGCGCGCCGGCGCTGATCAGGCTGGGATCGGCGAGGGCGGCGGAGTTGATCGAGACCTTGTCCGCGCCCGACTCGAGCATGAGACGCATGTCGTCAGTCGTGCGGATGCCGCCACCGACGGTGAAGGGGATGAAGACTTGGTCGGCGGTGTGGCGCACCATGTCGACGACGGTTTGGCGCTCCTCGTGGGAGGCCGTGATGTCGAGGAAGACGAGCTCGTCCACGCCCTCGCGGTCGTAGGCGGCGGCGAGCTCCACGGGGTCGCCCGCGTCGCGCAGCTCGACGAAGGAGATGCCCTTGACGACGCGGCCGCAGTCGACGTCGAAGCAGGCGATGACGCGCTTGGTCAGCGTCACGATGGGCCTCCGGCGCCGACGGCGCGGGCGGCATCCATCGCGGCTTGGAGGGTGAGACCCCCGTCGTAGAGGGCGCGACCGATGATGGCGGCCTCCGCGCCGGCGGAGGCGAGCGGCGCGATGTGCTCCACGGTGGCGACGCCGCCGGAGGCGATGACTGGCAGGCTGAGGGCGTCGATCAGATCGCGCAGTGCGGCGACGTTCGGCTCCGTCATGGTGCCGTCGCGGCTGATGTCGGTGTAGACGAAACGGGCAACGCCGAGGGCTTCGAGCTGCCGAGCCAGGTCGATCGCCAGCACGTCGCTGGTCTGCGTCCAACCGTCGGTCGCGACGCGGCCGTCGCGGGCGTCGAGCGAGACGACGACGGCGCCGGGGTGCGCTTGGCAAAGTTGCTCGACGAAGGCGGCGCTCTCGACCGCGGCGGTACCCAAGATCACCCGATCGACACCGGCATCCAGCAAGCGGGCGGCGCGTTCGGCGTCGCGGATGCCGCCGCCGCATTGGACGGGCGGCCCGAGACGGGCGATGCGCTGTACGTGGGGCAGGTTGACCGGATCGCCGTCGCGAGCGCCGTCGAGATCGACGACGTGCAGGCGCGTGGCGCCGGCGTCGACCCAGCGCTGGGCGGCGTCGACAGGGTCGGCGTCGAAGATGGTCTCGCGGTCGTAGCGGCCCTGGTGCAACCGCACGCAACGGCCGCCGCGAATGTCGATGGCGGGGATGATCTGCATCACTCGCCCGAATCGTCGTTGGTGCACAGCGCGCTGCGCAGGAAGTTGCGATAGAGGCGCAGCCCGTTTGCGCCGCTTTTCTCCGGGTGGAACTGGGTGGCGACGACGTTGCCGCGCTCGACGACGGCGACGATGGGCTCGTCGTAGTCGGTGGTGGCGAGGACGGCGGCGGGGTCGTCCGGGAGGCAGTGATAGCTGTGCACGAAGTAGAAGTGGCTGCCGTCGGGGATTTCGTCGAAGAGCGGGCTTTCGCGCAGGGGGTGGACGGCGTTCCAGCCCATGTGCGGGATGGTGGGGCCGGCGCTGAGTCGCACGACGCGGCCCGGCAAGATGTCGAGGCAGGGGTGTTTACCCCCTTCCTCGGAGACGGTCATGAGCGCCTGGAGGCCCATGCAGACGCCCAGGAAGGGGCGACCGGCGGCGATGTAGTCACGGACGGGCTGCACGAGGCCTCGCTGCTTGAGGTTCGCCATGGTGTCAGCGGCGGCGCCGACGCCCGGCAGGATCAGCGCGGCTGCCGAGTCGAGCGCGGCGGGCACGTCGGCGACATCGGGGCGAAAGCCGACGCGTTCGACGGCTCGTACGACGGAGCGCAGGTTGCCGGCTCCGTAGTCGAGGATGATGACCGGACCGGCGTTGTGGGAGGAGGCTGGCATCAGAGGCTCAGATTATCAGCGGCGCGGCGGGAGGCCTGTTGTGCGGGGCGCAAAATATACTCGGAAGATGGCAGAGAACCCCACCCCGGACGCCGCGCCCATCGAGCAGGACTCGGCGCGCCCTGAGGACGCCGCTGTGAGCGGCGAGCACTACGACGCCCGGAACCGCGCGGAGGAGCTGCGCGACCAGATTCGGTACCACAACAACCGCTACTACGTGCTGGATGACCCCGAGGTCAGCGACGCCGACTGGGATGCGCTGTTCCATGAGCTGCGCGCGCTGGAGGAGGCGCATCCGGAGTTCGTGACGGAGGACTCGCCAACGCAGCAGGTGGGCGCGGGGCCGCTGGAGACGTTCGCGGTGGTGGAGCACCGCGAACGATTGTTGAGCCTGGGCAACGTGTTTGATGAGACGGGCTTGCGCGATTGGCACCGTCGGGCGTCGGAGCTGGCGGAGCGGGACGACTTCGCGATGGTGACGGAGCCGAAGATCGATGGGCTAGCGATGGCGCTGGTCTATGAGCACGGTCGGCTGGTGCAGGCGGCGACCCGCGGCGACGGGCGTCGGGGGGAGAACGTGACGGAGAATATCCGCCAGATCCCGGACGTGCCGCAGCGGTTGGACCGTGCGTCGACGCCGCGGGCGCTGCCGGAGCGCTTTGAGGTGCGGGGCGAGGTGTACATGCCGAAGGCCGGCTTCGAGGCGATGAACGCCCGCATCGAGGAGGGGAACGTGGCGCTGGTGGAGGCGGGCAAGAAGCCGCAGCGCCTGTTCGCCAATCCGCGAAACGCGGCCGCGGGCGGGGTGCGACAGAAGGATCCGCAGGTGACCGCGTCGCGTCCGTTGAGCATCGCGGTCTACCAGCTGGGCTGGGCGGACGGGCCGACGCCCGAGACGCACTGGGAGACGCTGGGCTGGCTGCGGGCGCTGGGCTTCCCGACGACGCCGGACTGCGAACGCCATGCGGGTCTCGATGCGACGGTGGCGGCGTGCGGAGGCTGGTTGCCCCGGCGGGACACGCTGCCGATGGACATGGATGGGGTGGTCGTCAAGATCGACGACTTCGCGGTGCAGCGGCAGTTGGGCATCGTGGGACGGGAGCCGCGCTGGGCGATCGCTTACAAGTTCCCGCCGGCGGAGGCGACGACGAGGCTGCTGAAGATCGCGATCAACGTGGGGCGCACGGGGCGGCTGAATCCCTTCGCCATGCTGGAGCCGGTGGTGGTGGGCGGCGCGACGGTGCGTATGGCGACGCTGCACAACGAGGAGGACATTCATCGCAAGGATGTGCGTGTGGGCGACACGGTCATCGTACGGCGGGCGGGCGAGGTGATCCCGCAGGTCGTGGGGCCGGTGCTGAGCCGCCGCAAGCGGGGCGCGCGTCGATTCAAGATGCCCGATCGCTGCCCGGTTTCCGGGGACCCTGTGGTGCGGCCGGAGAACGAGGTGATGGCCTACTGCTCGAACCCGGTCTGCCCGGCGGTGGTGCGGCGGACGGTGGAGCACTTCGTGAGCCGCGGGGGGATGGACATCGACGGACTGGGGGAGCGGCGGGTGAATGAGTTCTTCGACGAGGAGCTGATTGAGGACGCCGGGGACATCTACCGCCTGGCGGACCAGCGCGACGCCTTGCTGGCGCTGCCGAGGATGGCGGAGAAGAGCGTCGACAATCTGCTGGCATCGATCAAGCGGAGCAAGTCTCGTCCACTGAGTGCGTTGATCTTCGGGCTGGGCGTCCGACATGTGGGAGGTGAGAACGCAGCGCTGCTGGCGCAGCACTTCGGCAGCATCGAGGCGTTGCAGGGGGCGTCGGAGGAGGAGATCGCGGCGGTCGGCGGGGTGGGGCCGATCATTGCGGAGAGCGTCGCGAGTTGGATGGCGACGCCGCGCAACCAAGAGATCGTCGGCAAGCTGGCGCAGGCGGGAGTGCGGATGTCGGAAGCGGGTGGCGGCGCTCGCGAGGGACCGTTGGCGGGACAGCAGTTCGTGATCACGGGGCGGCTGGAGTCGTGGACGCGCGACGCGGCGGCGGCGGCGCTGAAAGGGCTGGGGGCGTCGGTGAGCGGTGCGGTGACGAAGAAGACGGCGGCGCTGATCGCGGGCGAGGGCGGCGGCGGCAAGCGCGAGAAGGCGGAGAAGTTGGGCACGCCGGTGTGGGACGAGGCGCAGTTGGTCGCGCTGCTGGAGTTGCACGGGGCGGACTGAGTCGTCGGCGCGGGCGCCCGGGTCGCAGAGGTGGCAGGGCCGGAGGTGCAGGCCACTCGATCGCGATGGGGGCAACGCTTAGTCTGCGCCAGCAAGGACCAGGCAACGGGTGGGCATCGATACGGGTGGGAATCGAGAGGACAGGCCAGTGACGTACGCGGACATCACTTACGAGGTAGAGGACGGCGTTGGCCGGCTGACATTGAACAAGCCCGACAAGCTGAATGCGATGTCGTGGAGCACGTGGGCCGAGCTGGAGACGGTGTGGGAGGAAGCCCAGCGGGACGATGCGACGAAGGTGGTAGTGATCACGGGCGCGGGGCGGGGCTTTTCGGCGGGGACCGATCTGACGAACTCCGGCGGCGACGCGGCGCACCCGCGTCCGATGTCGGGCCGCAACGAGATGCTGCGCACGCGGCATCTGGGAACGCAGCAGCTCTACGATCTGCAGAAGCCGACGATCGCGGCGGTCAATGGGGTCTGCGTGGGGGCGGGGCTGAGCCTGGCGATGGCCTGCGACATCCGCATCGCGGCGCAGGCGGCGCGGTTCAGCGCGATCTTCGTGAAGCGGGCGCTGAGCGCCGACACGGGTTCGTCGTGGCTGCTGCCGCGCTTGGTTGGTCGTGAGCAGGCGATGCGGATGTTCTTCACGGGGGAGATGGTGCCGGCGGAGAAGGCGCTGGCGATCGGCCTGGTGAGCGAAGTGGTGCCGACGGAGGACGTGGTGGAGCGGGCGCTGGAGCTGGCGGGCGAGATCGCGCGGGGGCCGTCGGTGGCGATCGAGATCATGAAGCGGCTGGTGCGGGAGAGCGGCGAGACCTCCTTGGCGCGACATGCGGAGCTGGAAGAGTACTTGCAGGGCATCACGCACGGGACGGAGGATCTGGCGGAGGGGCGGCAATCGTTCTTGGAGAAGCGAGAGCCGGTCTTCCGGGGACGCTAGGGCGCTCGCGCCGCACGCGGCGTTGGGGGAGGTGCAGGCGACAGTCGGACCGGCGCGGGGGGAACACGGGGCGCGAGATCGTCGTTAGGCCGATCGTGCGTGCATGCAACTTCACGATCTTGCGTTTTCGTCCCAACTGGACGCCTTATATAGTGGCGCGGGCAGCGGCGCAGACCGCAATCCGCCCACCACGCGTCTACAGAAGGTTCCCATGGGGTTCAATCCACTGGCCTGGATCTTCGGCCGGTTTTCGCAAGACATCGGCATTGATCTGGGCACAGCGAACACGCTGGTTACGGTCCGCGGGCGCGGCATCGTTATCGACGAGCCCTCCGTTGTCGCTATCGATCGCAACACGAAGACGGTCTTGGCGATCGGCGCGGAGGCGAAGCGCATGGTGGGCCGCACGCCGGCGAACATCGTTGCGGTGCGCCCGCTCAAGGATGGGGTCATCTCCGACTTCGACGTCACGGAGAAGATGCTGCAGTACTTCATCCGGGCGGTGCACGACCGGTTCGGCTGGGGGATGCCGCGGCCGCGGGTGGTGGTGGGGATGCCGTCCGGGGTCACGGAGGTTGAGAAGCGCGCGATCTATGACGCGACGATCAATGCGGGCGCGCGGGAAGCATTCCTTATTGAGGAGCCGCTGGCGGCGGCGATTGGGTCCGGCCTGCCGATCATGGAGGCGAACGGGTCGATGATCGTGGATATTGGCGGCGGCACGACGGAGGTGGCGGTGCTGGCGCTAGGCGGGATTGTGGTGAGTTCGTCGATCCGGGTGGCGGGTGACGAAGTCGATCAGGACATCGTCAACTACGCCCGTCAGGTGCATAACATGCTGATCGGGGAACGGTCGGCGGAGGAGATTAAGATCGAGGGCGGTTCCGCCTTCCCGCTCCAGCGCGAGCACCAGGTGGTCTTGCGCGGCCGCGACCTTTCGACGGGGCTGCCGAAGAGCGTGGAGATCAGCAGCGTGGAGCTGCGCGACGCGATGAGCGCTTCTGTGAACGCGATCTCAGACGCGGTGCGCCAGGCGATTGAGATCACGCCACCGGAGCTGGTGGCGGATCTGATGAACCAGGGGATCGTGATCGCCGGGGGCGGGGCGCTGCTGGCGGGTATCGACCGGCGCATCTCGCAGGACACGAAGTTCCCTGTGTATGTGGCCGATGACCCGCTGACCTGTGTCGTGCGGGGCTGCGCGGAGGTGCTGGAAGAGGCGGAGATGCTGGAGCGGGTGCACGCCTCGATGGCGGCCGTGCGCGGGCGCCGATAGGACATCGCGATGGTGCTGCTCCAGTCCCGGCTGGGCCAGTGGCTGCTGGGGATGGTGCTGCTCATCGCCGTACTGGGCACGTTGGCGGCGGTGGGGGTGGCGGAGCCGGTGGAGGAGGCGGCGTCGACAGTGTTCGGGCCGGTGCAGCGCGGCCTGCGGCAGGCGGCGGAACCGGTCGCGAACCTGGTGCGGAACGTGGACGATTTTGACCGCGTGGACGACGAGAATCGCTCGCTGCGGAATCGTATTGAGCAGCTAGAGGCGGAGCTGGCGCGCGTGCGCGAGGAACAGATTGAGTTCCGCGGCCGCGAGGCGCTGCTGGCGGTGCAGGACGCGCAAAACGAGATCTTCTTGCTGGCGGAGGTGATCACGCGGGATCTGACCGGCCTGCAGGATGTGATTGGCCTGAGCCGCGGCAGCAATGACGGCGTTGAGGTTGGCATGCCGGTCTTGGCGGAAGGCGGCAGCCTGGTGGGGGTGATCTCCGAGGTGCGCCCAGGGTCCTCGTTCGTGCGGCTGGTGACGGACCCGGACGCGAGCGTGCGGGCGCTGCACCAGTTGAGTCGCAGCGAGGGGGTGGTGCGGGGGGACACGGGCGGCAATCTGCGGGTGGACTTCGTGCCGCGCACGGCGGATGTGCAGCCGGGGCACGTGTTCCTGACGTCGGGCCTGGGCGGCCTGATGCCGAAGGGCATTCCGATCGGCCGGGTGGCGTCGGCGGAGGGGTCGCCGCAGGATGTGTTCCGGAGCGTTCGCCTGGAACCGCTTGCGCCGCTGGACGAGGTGGAGCTGGTGTTGATCCAGGTCACGTTCCGCCCGGAGATCTTGCCGTTCCCGGGCACCGACGCGTCTGAGGAGGAGCCGTTCCCGGAGGACGCTGATGCGCAGGCGGAGGGTGCGGAGGCGGCGCCGTGAAGTGGCCACCCCTGATCATTGGCACGCTGGGGCTGACGTTGCTGCAGACGTCGGCGATTCCGGCGTTCGAGTTGCTGGGCGTTGCGCCGAATCTGCTGCTGGTGACGCTGTGCTGCTGGGCGGTGGTTCGGGATCAGCGCGAAGCGTTGCTGATGGTGCCGCTGGCGGGCGTCTGGCTGGGTCTACTCTCGCATCAGGGGATGGCGGAATCCGTGGCGGCCTACGTGCCGTTAATCGTGGTAGCGGGGCTGCACGACCAGATTCGCCCGCCGAACGAGTACGCCTGGGCGCTGGCGGTGATCATTGTTGCGACGGTGCTGCACTTTTTCGCGGTCGCGGCGGCGCTCCAGATCGACGGGGCGAGCGTGGATTGGGTGGCGGCGATGACGGATGTAGGGGTGCCCAGCGTGCTCACGAACCTGGCGATTGGGGCGATCGTCTATTGGCTGGTGCGGCTGCCGACGCCGCGCGCCGGTTTTAGCGGGGATGCATTGAGGCGCGAAAACTAATGGGGCTTTTCAGCGACCGCCGCCACCCGGTTCTAATCGCGCCGACGGCCGAGGAGGACGATGGGCTGCGCATCCGCGTGTGGCTGCTGGGTCTGTTCACTGTGGTGCTGTTCGCGGCGCTGACGGTGCAACTCGTGCGACTGCAGGTCTTTCGGCACGAGGAGTTCGAGGCGCGCGCGACGATCAACCGAATCCGCAACATCACCACCCCGGCCGAGCGGGGGCTGATCTTCGATCGGAACGGCAACCCGCTGGTGGAGAATGTACCCGCCTTCGCGATCTCCGTGATTCCGGCCGATGTGCCGGACGGGGAGGAGTCGCGCATTGCGGCCCTTCTGGCGCAGGCGCTGGGGACGACGACGTTCTCGATCGAAGCGCAGATTCTGGAGGGCAAGCGCAGTATTGATCCGTTCTTCCCACGCTTGCTGGAGGCGAACGCCAGCCAGGAGTTGGCGTTCGAGCTGTCGGCGCTGGGCGCGTCGTTGCCGGGCGTGGAGATTGAAGCGTCGGCGAACCGGCTGTACCACGAGGGGCAATTGCTGGGTCACATCTTGGGATACGTGGGCCCGATCTCGTTGGAGGACTTCGCGGTCCTGGAAGCGGACCGGTATCGCATTTCGGACCGGCTGGGCCAGACGGGGGTGGAGGCGTATTACGAGTCGGTGCTGCGCGGGACGCCCGGGCAGCGGCAGTTCGAGGTCAACTCGGCGGGGCGCGAGCTGCGCACGTTGCGGCTGGAGGAGCCGACCCCCGGCAACGGCATCCAGCTCACGATCGACTTGGAGTTGCAGGCGGCGGTGCGCGAGATCTTGCTGGACTCGATGGGCGGGTCGCTGTTCGCGACGGCGGTGGTGGTTGATGTGCGGACGGGCGAGATCCTCTCAATGGTTTCGGTGCCGGACTACGACCCGAACATCTTCACGGGCGAGATCGATGAGGTCGCGCTGACGGCACTGCTGGCCGATGAGGGCCGCCCGCTGGTGAACCACGCGATCGCCGACCAGTTCGCGTCGGGCTCGATTTTCAAGGTAGTGACGGGCACGGCGGCGCTGAGCGAAGCGGTGATCGCGCCGGCGGAGGTGATCTTTTCGCCCGGGGTGATCGAGGTGCAGAACGAGATCGACCCGCGCATTGTCTACACGTTCCGGGATACGACGAGCGGAAACTTTGACTTCGTGCGGGGGCTGGCGGAGTCGTCGAACGTGTACTTCTGGTACCTGTCGGGCGGGTCGCCGTTCCAGGTGCCGGTGCCGGACGAGCTGCTGACGCCCGAGGATCTTGCGGAGCAGCGTCGTCTGGAAGCCCAAGGCGTCATTGGGGGCTCGCAGGATTTCCTGGGGCTGGGCGTGGACAACCTTTCGAAGTGGGCGCGCCAGTTCGGCTTGGACTCCCAGACCGGGATCGACCTGGTGGGGGAGGCGTCGGGCTTCATTCCAACGGCGGCGTGGAAGCTGCGGACGTTTGGGGAGCCCTGGGGGCAGGGGGACTCGTACAACTTCGGTATCGGGCAGGGGTTTGTGTCGGTGACGCCGCTACAGATGGCGATGGTGACGGCGGCGATCGCGAACGGGGGGCGGGTGCTGGAGCCGCGGGTGGTGGGGGACATTGTGGACTCGGAGGGCACCGTGGTGGAGCCGTTCACGCCGCGGGTGATCCGCGAGCTGGACGCGTCGGCGGAGACGCTGGAGACGGTGCGGCGGGGCATGGCGATGGCGGTGCTGGGCGGCACGGCGGGCAACGCCTGGTTCCCGGAGATGCAGGTGGCCGGGAAGACGGGGACGGCGGAGTTCGGGGCTGAGCGACTGTTCCGCGATCTCTTCCCGACGCACGGCTGGTTCCTGGGCTTTGCGCCCTATGACGACCCGCAGATTGCGATGGTGATCTTCCACCAGCTTGGCTCAGGATTCCTGACGGCGGAGGCGGGGGGACAGATCATGCGGGCCTGGGGGGAGATCAACGGCGTCTTTGGCACGGTGATGCCAGCGCTGGGGCAGTTGCCGGTGCGCACCATCGAGGCGTTCAACGCGATCGCCGCTCAGCTGCCGGACGGGACTGGGTGATGCGCTTCCTCGCGAATGGGCGCCGCTGATGGCCGCACGCTCGGGGGCGAGCCCGCACCACCAGCGGTCGCGAGACCGGGCGAGCGCGCGCGCGGCGGGCTACAACGTGGGGGCGCCGCGGTGGGGGTACTTCGACCCGATTCTGCTGGTGGCGGCGCTGGCGCTGACGGGCTACGGCGCGCTGATGATTTACAGCGCGGCGCTGCCGCGCGAGGCGACCGGCGTGGTGATCAGCGAGCCGGTGGTGCGGCACATCGCGTCGGCGGCGGCGGGGGTGGTGGCGATGTTCGTGGCGGCGCGGGTCAACTACCGGGTGCTGGATGTGCTGGGCTGGTTCGCGTACGGCTTCGGGCTGCTGCTCCTGCTGGCGGTGCTGGCGGTGGGCGTAGAGCAGTTCGGGTCGCGGCGCTGGTTCGACCTGGGGTTCACGCTGGTGCAGGCGTCGGAGATCGGCAAGCTGTTGACGATCGTGGGGTTGGCGAAGTTCCTGACGGACTATCGCGACCGGCTGCATGAGCCGCGGATCTTCCTGCTGTCGCTGTCGGTGGCGGTGGTGCCGGGGTTCTTGGTCTTCTTGGAGCCGGACGCGGGCAGCTCGGCGGTCTTCTTGGTGCTGTGGGCGGTGATGGCGGCGTTCGCGGGTGCGTCGGCGAAGCATTTTCTGGCGCTGGGGGTGGTGACGGTGGCGCTGGTGCCGGCGGTGTTGGTGGTGGGGGTGCAGGACTACCAACGGAGCCGGATTGAGTCGTTTTTCGATCCGGAAGCCGATCCGCAAGGGTCGGGATTCAATGTGTTGCAGGCGGAGCTGGCGGTGGGGTCCGGCGGGGTGACGGGCAAGGGCTTCACGGAGGGCACGCAGACCCAGCTGGACTTCCTGCGCACGCAGACGACCGACTTCATTTTCAGTGTGCTGGCGGAGGAGCTGGGCTTCGCGGGCGCGATGGTGCTGTTCGCGCTGTTCCTGATCTTAATTCTGCGCTTATTGCGCGCGATCATGAAGGCGCCGGATTCGTTCGGGCAGTTGTTGATCGCGGGGATTGTGACGCTGATCGTGGTGCAGACGTTCATCGCGGTGGCGGTGAATATTCGGTTAATGCCGGTGACGGGGATCCCGCTGCCGTTCATCAGTGTGGGGAATGCGTCGATTCTGGTGATGTTCGCGGCGCTGGGGCTGACGCAGTCGGTGCTGCTGCATCGGGATACGTAGGGGCGCTCGACCAGCCGGGGATCCTGGCTCCGGCGTGAACCACGACGAGTCTGCTTTCCAGCACGCGCGACGAGATACTATCGAGGCCGCCCACTTGTTGCGGTGGCAGGCGGTGGGTGTCGCGGCGACCCTAGGGGCACGGGCGATCACTCTGCCCCTTCTCATCCTCAGGGACGCCAATCCCTACGAGTACGTCCGCGCGCACGCGAGCGCGAAGAGGGGACGGCCGTTTGGCCGCCCCCTCTGTGATTCGATTTCGGTCCGCTCCTAGTTGGTGGCGGTGACGGGCTCTTCTTCGGTGGGGGCGGAGCCTTCGGGGCCGTCGGGAATCTTGTCGAGGCCGCCGCCGCCGTCGCCATTGCCGGAGCCGCCGCCGGAGCCGCCGTCGGTATCGCCGCTGGGGCCCCCGCCGGTGCCGCCATCGGTGCCACCGCCGTCGGTATCGCCGCTGGGACCTTCGTCGAGTGGGGTGTCGTCGCCAGCGTCTTTGAGGCGCGCGGCCTCGATGCTGAGCTCACCCGGGATGCGGGTGTAGTCCAGCTTGGTGTCTTCCTTGCCTTCGTCGTTGGTCTCGGTGACGACATCCACTTTGATGGTGTCCCCGGGCTCGAACTCGCCGCGCAGGAGGGCCTCAGAGAGGGAGTCCTCCATGCGCTCTTGGATGACGCGGCGCAGGGGGCGCGCCCCGAAGACGGGGTCGTAGCCCTTTTCGCCGAGCCAGTCGCGGGCGGCGAGGGTGACATCGAGGTGAATGCCCTTGAGCATCACCTGCTTGTCGACCTCCTTGAGCATGAGGTCGACGATTTCACGGATCTGCTCTTGGTTGAGGGTGTGGAAGACGAGTGTGGAGTCGATCCGGTTGAGGAACTCGGGCCGGAAGACGCGCTTCATCTCCGTGAGGACTTTGCCCTTCATGCGCTCGTACTGCTGGACCTCGGTCTTGGCCTCGTCTGACTTGACGCTGAATCCGAGGGCGGACTCTTTGCGGATCAGGTCTGACCCGACGTTGGAGGTCATGATGACGATGGTGTTGCGGAAGCTGACTTTGCGGCCCTTGGCGTCGGTCAGGTGGCCGTCGTCAAAGACTTGCAGGAGCATGTTGAAGACTTCGGGGTGCGCCTTTTCGACTTCGTCCAGGAGGATGAGGCAGTAGTTCTTGCGACGCACCGTGTCGGTGAGCTGGCCACCATCGTCGTAGCCGACGTAGCCGGGAGGCGCTCCGACAAGGCGGGCGACGCTGTGGCGCTCCATGAATTCGGACATGTCGAGCCGGATCATGCTCTCGTCGGATCCGAACATGAACTCGGAGAGGGCGCGGGCGAGTTCGGTTTTGCCGACGCCTGTGGGCCCCAGGAACATGAAGACGCCAATGGGGCGTCGGGGGTCCTTGAGGCCGGCGCGGGCGCGCCGGACGGCTTTGGCGAGCGCTTTGATGGGCTCGTCTTGTCCGATGACGCGGTCGTGGAGCGCTTCTTCCATGTGCAGGAGGCGCTGCGATTCTTCGGTGGCGATTTGGACGAGGGGGATGCCGGTCCACATGGAGACGACTTCGGCGATGTCTTCGCTTCCGACGACGGGGTCGTCGTTCCCGCGTTCTTGATCGAGGTCTTTTTCGAGCGTTTCGATGCGCTCCTGCAGTTTGAGTTCGCGGTCGCGCAGTTCAGCGGCGTGCTCGTACTGCTGCGAGTTGATGGCCGTTTCTTTCTCTTTGCGGATGCTCTCCAGGCCGACCATGGCCTCTTTGAGGCTGGGCGGGGTGTAGGAGCGGCGGATGCGAACGCGGGAGGCGGACTCATCGATTAGGTCGATGGCTTTGTCGGGCAGGGCGCGGTCGGAGATGTAGCGCGCGGACATTTCGGCGGCGGCGACGACGGCGTCGTCGCTGATGTCGAGTTTGTGGTGCGCTTCGTACTGGCCCTTGATGCCTTTGAGGATTTCGATGGTCTCCTCAACGCTGGGCTCTTCGACGACGACGGGCTGGAAGCGCCGTTCGAGGGCGGCGTCGCGCTCGATGTGCTTGCGGTAGTCGTCGAGGGTAGTGGCGCCGATGGTCTGCAGTTCGCCGCGGGCGAGGGAGGGCTTGAGGATGTTGGCGGCGTCGACGGCGCCTTCGGCGGCGCCGGCGCCAACGAGCATGTGCATTTCGTCGATGAAGAGGACGCAGTTGCCGGCGTTCTTGATCTCTTCGATGACTTTCTTGAGGCGCTCTTCGAATTCGCCGCGGTACTTGGTGCCGGCGACGAGGGATCCGACGTCGAGGGTAAGCAGGCGTTTGCCCTGGAGGGTCTCGGGCACGTCGCCGCTGACGATGCGCTGGGCGAGGCCTTCGACGACGGCGGTTTTGCCGACGCCGGGCTCGCCGATGAGGACGGGGTTGTTCTTGGTGCGCCGGGAGAGGATCTGGACGACGCGCTGAATCTCTTTCTCGCGACCGATGACGGGGTCGAGTTGCTCGCTGCGGGCGGCGGCGGTGAGGTCGATGCCGAGCTGGTCGATGGTGGGGGTGCGGGTGGACTGTCGGCTGCTGCCCTGGCTGCTGCCGGAGCCGCTGGGGGCGCCGCTGGTGGCGGGGGAGCTCTGGGAGAGGATGCGGGTGGTTTCAGCGCGGACGCGCTCCAGGTTGACGCCGAGGCTCTCCAGGACGCCGGCGGCGATGCCTTCACCCTCACGCACGAGGCCGAGCAGGAGGTGCTCCGTGCCGATGTAGTGGTGGTTGAGGCGGCGCGCTTCGTCGACGGCGAGTTCGATGACTTTTTTGGCCCGCGGTGTCAGGCCGATCTCGCCGAGGACGGCGCGGTCGCCGCGACCGATGATGAATTCCACCGCGGAGCGCACTTTGCTGAGCTCCACGCCGAGGTTGGCGAGTACTTTCGCGGCCACGCCGTCGCCCTCACGCACGAGGCCAAGCAGCAGATGCTCAGTCCCGATGTAGTTGTGGTTGAAGCGCTGGGCTTCTTCCTGGGCGAGGGTGAGAACGCGCCTGGCTCGCTCGGTGAACTTGTCGAAGCGGTCTGCCATGGCGTCCCTCCAGTGATTTCGAGCGTATCAACGGCCTAAGAGACCGTCTATGCGAGGGGCCTGTCGCTGGGGGGCGACGGGCCGCAATCCGCTGCGTGGCGTCCCTTAGAGGGAGACCCGCTGATCCTGCCCGGTGACCCCGAGCGTGGCTGCGCCGCGGGGGCGCGGTAGGCCGGGAGGGGTGGGATCTTCAAGAGGGATACGACCGTGCGGTCCGCAGCGATGGGCTGTGCACGGCTCCGCGATCCCGATTGCGGGCGAAACGGTCCGACTCGTTAGAGACAGAACCGACCATGAGGCGAGGTATCGGGGCGCTATTCGTCTGCGGTGCGGCTGCGCAGGTCTTCCTCGGAGAGGCCCGCCTTTTGCAGGGCGGCCTCCATGGGGCTGACGGGCGCGGCCGTGGGAGGGGGCGCGGGGGCGGCGGGCGCGCGGGGGGGGGGGGCGGCGCGGGCGCGCGGGGCGGGGGGGGC
>QGNQ01000024.1 GCA_003228175.2 Chloroflexota bacterium | reverse complement strand
GCCTCAGCGGCGGCGGGTGCCTCAGCGGCGGCGGGTGCCTCAGCGGCGGCGGGTGCCTCAGCGGCGGCGGGTGCCTCAGCGGCGGGTGCCTCGATGGCTGGATCAGCGATCGGGGACGGTGCGGTGTCCGGTTGCGCGGCCGCTTCCGCCTCCGCCCGCTTCGCTTCCTTGGCCATCGACGCGGCTCTGACCTTGTCCTCGGCGACGATGACGTTCATGAAGCGCCCCTCCATCGAGACTGATTTCTCGATGCTGAGCGGGATGCCATCGTCTTCCAGGGCGGCCATGATCTCTTTGATGCGTTCGCGGCCAATTTGAGGGTGCGTGATTTCTCGGCCCCGGAATTGGACGGTGATTTTGACCTTGTCGCCTTCACGCAGAAGTTTGGCCGCGCTCCGGATCTTGAAGTCGCGGTCGTGCTTGCCGATGTTGGGGCGCACTTTGACTTCGCGCAGGCCTGCGTTTTTCTGCTTCTTGCGTCCCTCATTTTCCTTCTTGGCCTGCTCGTACTTGAACTTGCCGTAGTCCAAGATGCGACAGACAGGCGGCGCAGCACTCGGGGCGACCTCGACCAGATCTAGGCCGCGATCCTGCGCGAGACGCCAGGCTTGGTCAGTGGGCAGTACGCCCATCTGTTCGCCAGCCTCGTCGATAAGACGGACTTCACGGACCCGGATTCGATCGTTGATGCGAAGTTCACGCGATGCCAGAGACGGCCTCCACTCAGTATCTGTCGCTGATGGGACAATTCAGATACCCCTCGATGCTAGCAATCCAGGATTGGGCGAGCAATCGCGGCGGTGGCGGTTGGTGCACCAGGTTGGTGGGCCGAAGATCAGGCCTGCCGCGAAGGCGCGCAGCCTGCCTCCTGCAAAGGCGTGAATCGTGGTGGATTGCTCTGCTGCTACGAGGCGACTTCGAGGACGATGAGGACGTCACCTTGTTCGACGGCGTCGGCAGCGGTGACGTTGACGGCCTGCACCACGGCGTCGACAGGAGCTTTGATCTCGTTGTTCATCTTCATGGCGACGACGACGACGAGCGGGTCGCCCTTCTGGACGGTGTCGCCCGCGGAAACGAGGACTTCGACCACGGCGCCGGTCATTGGCGAGACGATGGCGAGCTCGCCTTCGGCGACCTCAGGTCCTCCCGCGGCGCCGCTGGCCCGGTGAATGCGCACATTGTGCGAATCGGGTCCGACGAAGACATCGAGGCCAGCCTCGCCGCGGGTGACCCAGACTTCGGATGTCTCGCCATCGACGATGAGTCGGTGCAGTGCGCCGTGGCCCACGCGGCGCATACTGACTTGGTGCTCGTCCTCCCCGATTCGCATCGTGAAGGATCCGTCCTCACGCTCGACGATCTCGAGATCGTGGAGCGCGGAGCCAACGGCTAGAGATAGCTTCTTCGCCATCCGATCTCCAGTGGGGTGCGCTTGCCCCGGGCATACATGCCCCAGGCACGGCTACGACTGCCATCGCCGTTGAGGCGAGGTTCGGCGGGGGCGGATTCGCCGTCTTTGGTGAGGAAGGCGGCGGCCGCGAGGGCGGCATGGGTAGAGGTATCGGGTCGGTCGTCGCCGATTTGGAAGGATGACTCCACGTAGTCGGTGGTGATGTCGCCGGCGATGAAGTTGGCGTCGTCGAGCATGGCGAGGTGGAAGGGGATGCTGGTGGAGACGCCGAGGATCTGGAATTCGGAGAGCGCCCGCTTCATGCGCTGACGGCACTGCTCGCGGTCTTCGCCCCAGGTGACCAGTTTGGCGAGCAGGGAGTCGTAATGGATGCTGACTTCCATGCCGGCGTGGAGCATGCTCTCGACGCGGACGCCAGGGCCGGCGGGTTCGCGGTAATAGGGGATCTTGCCGGTGCTGGGCAGATAGCCGTTGAAGGGGTCCTCAGCGATGATGCGGCACTCCATGGACCAGCCATGCAGAGGGCGATCGTCGGCGGTGTAGGTGAGCGGTTCCCCGGCGGCGATGCGGAGTTGATCGCCGACGAGATCTACGCCGCGAGTCATTTCCGTGACCGGGTGTTCGACCTGGAGCCGCGTGTTCATCTCCAAGAAGGCGAACTCGTCCTCGCCGTAGACGAGGAACTCCACGGTTCCGGCGCTGTAGTAATTGACGGCGCGGGCCACGTTGGCCGCGGCTTCTTCCATCTGCGCGCGCAGCTGCGGGGAAACGGCGGTGGAGGGGGCTTCCTCGATCAGCTTCTGGCGGCGGCGCTGAATGGAGCATTCGCGCTCGCCGAGGGTGACCACGTTGCCGTGCTTGTCGGCGATGAGCTGAATCTCAATGTGGCGGGCCGGGCTGATGTACTTCTCGATGAAGACGGCGTCGTCGCCGAAGGAGGCCCGGGCTTCGTCTTGGGCGTTGGCCATGGCCCGGGCCATTTCACCTTCGCTTTCGACGATGCGGATGCCTCTGCCACCGCCACCGGCGGAGGCCTTGATGGCGACGGGGTAGCCGATTCCGTTCGCGATCTTGATCGCTTCTTCGGGATCGGCAACGGGGTCGATGGTACCGGGGACGATGGGAACGCCCGCGGCCTTCATGGTGCGCCGTGATTCGATCTTGTCGCCCATCTGGCGCATGGCGTCGCCGGACGGACCGACGAAGGTAATGCCAGCGGCTTCGCAGGCGTCGACGAAAGCGGCGTTTTCGGAGAGGAAGCCGTAGCCGGGGTGTATGGCGTCGACGCCCGTTTCTTTGGCAACTTCGAGGATGCGCTCCGTGTTGAGATAGGACTTGGCGGAGGGGGCGGGGCCAATGCAGTAGGCCTCGTCCGCGAGGCGGACGTGGGGGAGGTTGGCGTCGACATCGGAGTGGACGGCGACAGTGGCGATGCCGATGTCGCGGGCGCCGCGAATGACGCGGACGGCAATTTCTCCGCGATTGGCGATGAGGAGCTTCTTGAAGGGAGGTTGGGAACTGGAGGCAGGTGTCGCCATCCGGGGGACGCTCCTTCGGGCGGCGGTCTCCTGAAGAGGAGCCGTCAGGTTGCTGCGGAGCATCATAGGCGGGCGGTGGCGTATGGGGTTATCGACGTTGTCGATAAGTGCAGCGGGACATAACGGAAGCGGCAATCGACGAAGGTTAGCGTCGTACCGCTTGCCCTGCGGGTCTGCGATCGAGCGGAGCCGGGGCAGGTGTTGGCGCCGTCGGTCGTGCGAGACCTCTGTCGAGGCAAGGGGTTCCGGTTCGACGATCTGGGGGAGTCGACGATGAAGGGGTTCGAAGAGCCGGTGCGGCTGTTTGAGGTCGGGCGGTCGGAGGGCTAAGGGCCGCTCATTTTCCGGCGGCGGCGCGGCTTTGTTGGCGGTTGCGGGTGTGCTGATCGAGGGTGAGCTTGCGGAGGCGAACGTGGCTGGGGGTGACTTCCAGGCACTCGTCTTCGCGGATGAACTCCAGCGACTGTTCGAGGGAGAGCAGCCGGTGCGGGATCAGTTTCTCGGTCTCGTCCTTGGTGGAGGACCGGACGTTGGACTGCTTTTTGGGCTTGGTGGGATTGACGTTCATATCTTCGGTGCGGGGGTTCTCGCCAACGATCATGCCTTCGTAGACCTCAACGCCGGGGCCGACGAAGAGGACGCCGCGCTCTTGCAGGTTGAGCAGGGCATAGGAGTTGCTGGCGCCACGACGGTCGGCGACGAGACTGCCGGTGGGGCGAATGCGCAGGTCGCCGTGCCAGGGTTCGTAGCCCTCGAAGACGTGGTGGAGGATGCCGGTGCCGCGCGTCTCGGTGAGGAAGGCGGTGTGGAAGCCGATCAGGCCGCGGGCTGGGATGACGTAGTCCATGCGGACGCGTCCGCTGCCGTGGTTGACCATTTGCTCAAGGCGCCCCTTGCGCGGGGCAATGATTTGGGTGACGGCGCCCATGTATTCCTCAGGGATGTCGATGGAGAGGCGCTCGACGGGCTCGTGCCGCTTGCCTTCGACCTCGCGGATGACGACTTCGGGCTTACCGACGGTGATTTCGAAGCCTTCGCGTCGCATCGTCTCAACGAGGACGGCAAGCTGGAGTTCACCGCGCCCTTGGACGACCCAGGTGTCGGAGCGGTCGGCGTCGGCGATGCGGATCGAGACGTTGCCGACGGCTTCGGCGTCGAGGCGATTCTTGACGAGGCGGCCCGTGAGTTGCTTGCCGTCCAGGCCCGAGAGGGGTGAGGTGTTGATGCCGATCGTCATGGAGAGACTGGGCTCGTCAATGGTGATCACGGGCAGCGGACGGGGGTCGTCAATGTCGGTGAGGGTTTCGCCGATGGTGACGTCGGGGAGGCCAGCGATGCCGATGATCTCGCCGGGGCCGGCGCTGTCGGCGTCGACGCGTTCCAGGGCTTCGGTGACGTACAGCTCGGTGATGCGGACTCGCTCCTGTCCACCGTCGAGGCGGCAGCGGGTGAGCATGGCGCCCTTACTAATCGTGCCTTGGATGACGCGGCAGAGTGCGATGCGGCCGACATAGGACGAGGCATCGAGGTTGGTGACGAGCGCTTGCAGGGGGTGGCCCTCTTCGTAGGTCGGCGCGGGGATGGCCTGCAGCAGGGTGGTGAAGAGCGCTTGCAGGTCCGCGCCGGGCCGCTCCAGATCGAGGGTGGCGGTGCCGGCGCGGGCGTTGCAGTAGACGATCGGGAAGTTGATCTGGGATTCGTCGGCATCGAGGTCGAAGAAGAGCTCGTAGACCTCATCGACAACCTCTTGGATGCGGGCATCGGGGCGGTCGATCTTGTTGATGACGAGGACGATGGTGAGCTTGGCCTCCAGCGCTTTGCGGAGGACGAAACGGGTCTGAGGCAAGGGGCCTTCGCTGGAATCGACGAGCAGAAGGACGCCGTCGACCATGGTGATGCCGCGCTCGACTTCGCCGCCGAAATCGGCGTGGCCGGGGGTGTCGATGATGTTGATCTTGACGTCGTTGCCGTCGGCGTCGGGGACGTGGATGGCCGTGTTCTTGGCGAGAATGGTGATGCCCTTCTCGCGCTCCAGGTCCATGGAGTCCATGACGCGATCGTCGACGTGCTGATGCTCGGCGAAGGAGCCGGACTGACGCAGCATGGCGTCGACGAGGGTGGTTTTGCCGTGGTCGACGTGGGCGATGATCGCCACGTTCCGCAGATCGTCGCGGCTGGGCATAGTGTGGTCCTGAGGGGTGTGTGATGAGGGTCGGTCGTACGTTCTATCGTGTAGCCAGCTTATGGGGCGGGAGTGGTTCGGTCTGTGTCCTGACGACGTGTGGCCTTGCGGGCGAGCTAGAATCGGCGACATGGACGCACCATCGATCCAGTACACGCGCAGCACCGACGGGGTGAATATCGCCTATACGGAGGTGGGCGAAGGCCCGCCGCTTCTGGTGATGCCCCGCATCCCGTTCATGAACAGCGCGGAGATCTGGCTGATGCCGGGGTTCCGCGAGGAACTGCTGTTCTTCGCACGTCACCATCGAGTGATTCAATACGACAATCGTGGTTCCGGGCAGTCCGACCGCCAGATCGCGAAGATGTCCGCCGAGGACCTGCTGCTCGACGTGGACGCCGTGCTGGCGGCGACGCGCGTCGAGCGCGTCTTGGTCTACGGGCACACGGAGGCCTCGGAACTGGCGCTGCTGATGGCGTTGAGGCGGCCCGAACTCGTGGAGCGACTGTTGCTGGTCGATCCCAGGGCGAGTCATCGTTGGGACGGGCAATCGTCGGAGGACCGGGCGATGCGGCAGATCGCCGAGACCGACTGGGACCTGTATCTGCGGGTGACGGCGCGGCTACAGGCGGGCTTGCGAGAGGTCAGCGCGATGGATGCGCTGACCGAGTATCTACGGCGAACCACGGAGGCGGAAGTGGCCTTGCTGTTGCGCCAGGCGGTGCATTCGATCGAACTCGCCGATGAATTGGGCGAGATTGAGGCGCCCGCCTTGGTCTTGTGGCGCGCGGGCAGCCCCGCGAATGCATCGCGCGAGGTGGCGGCGGGGTTGCCGAATGCGACCACGGTGATCTACCGACACCAGGCGGAAGCGCGCGAGGCGATCGCGGAATATCTGTCGGAGGGGCGGACGCCAGAGGTCGACACGCGGGTGGCAGCAGCCCCTGCTGGGTCAGTGCGGACGATCCTGTTCACGGACTTGGCAGCGTCGACGGCGCTGACGCAGAGCGTGGGGGATGCGAGGGCGCAGGAGGTGCTGCGGGTTCACGACGAGGCCGTGCGGGATGCGCTGTCGGCGCATGACGGGGAAGAGGTGAAGCACACGGGGGACGGAATCATGGCGTCGTTTGGGTCGGCGGCGGCGGTGGAGGCGGCGCTGCAGATGCAAGCAGTGCTCAACGCGGCGGAAGTGCCCGTGCGGATCGGGATGAACGCGGGCGAGCCGATCGCGGAGAACGACGACTACTTCGGCAGCGCCGTGCAGTTGGCGGCCCGAGTCTGTGCGGAGGCGGAGCCCGGGCAGGTGTTGGCTTCACAGGTGGTGCGGGACTTGTGCCGGGGCAAGGCGTTCCGGTTCGTCGACCGGGGGGAGGCGTCGTTGAAGGGGTTTGCGGAGGCGATGCGGTTGTTTGTCGTGGCGGTGGGCTGACGGCTTCCTTGCTCAGAGGCTAGGCACCGGATCCCGCTCGCGCTTCGACAGGCTCGGCAGGAACGGGGTGGGCGCACCGGATCCCGCTCACGCTTCGACGGGCTCAGCACGGACGGGAGCACATTAGTCGTCCCTTCGGCGCTCCTCGATCTCCTGCGATAGCTCCGCCAGGAACGCTTCGACGTCTTGCACGCCAAGGTCTTCGCCGCCGCGCTTGCGGACGGCGACGGAGTTGGCCTCCTCCTCCGTGTCGCCAACGACGAGGAGGTAGGGGATTTTCTGGAGCTGGCCGTTGCGGATCTTGGCCTGCATGCGTTCGCCGCCGGCGTCGACGTCGACGCGGAGGCCGAGGGCCTTGGCTTGGGCCGCGACTTTGTTTGCATAATCCAGATGGCGATCAGCGATAGGGACGAGGCGGGCCTGGACCGGGGCGAGCCAGGCCGGGAAGTTGCCGGCCCAGTGCTCGATGAGGACGCCCATGAAGCGCTCGGTGGAACCGACGACGGCGCGATGGAGCACGACGGGGGTGTGCTTGTCGCCGTCTTCTCCAATGTATTCGCAGCCGATGCGCTCGGGCTGGATCAGGTCGACCTGGATGGTGGAGAGCTGCCATTCGCGGCCCAGGGCGTCGAGGGCGAAGAAGTCGGCCTTGGGGCCGTAGAAGGCGGCTTCGCCTACCTCTTCGGTGTACTCGAGGCCTGAGGCCTTCATGGCGGTACGGAGGGCTTCGACGGCGGCGTCCCACTTCTCGGGCGCGGCGACGTATTTGCCCTCTTCCTCCTCGCCTGGCAGCGACAGCGCGACGCGGAGGTCGAGGCCGAAGGTTGCCATCTCTTCTTGCACGATCTCCAGACAGAGGAGGAATTCGCTGGTGATCTGCGCTTCCATGCAGAAGATGTGACAGTCGTCCTGGGTGAGGGAGCGGACGCGGGTGAGGCCACTGAGCACACCGGAGCGCTCGTAGCGATAGAGGGTCGCGAACTCCGAGTAGCGGATCGGCAGCTCGCGATAGGAGTGCAGTTCCGCCTTGAACAGCGTCATGTGCGAGGGGCAATTCATGGGCTTGAGGAAGTACTCGTTGTCGCCGTCGACCATGGGCGGGAACATGTCGCTGTCGTAGTTGTCGATATGGCCGGACTTCTCGTAGAGCTGGCGTTTGGCGATGTGCCCGGTCCAGACGTGATCGAAGCCTTTGCGGGTTTGGACATCGCGGGTGTAGGACTCGATCTCGTGGCGGATGATCTCGCCCTTGGGCAGAAAGAGGGGGATGCCGGCGCCGATGTCTTCGGAGAAGGTGAAGAGGCCGAGTTCTCGGCCGAGACGACGATGGTCGCGGCGGGCAGCCTCTTCCAGCCGCTCCAGGTGCGCGGCGAGTTCGTCCTTCTGCGAGAAGAGTGCGCCGTAGACGCGCTGCAGCTGGGGCTTGTTCTCGTCGCCACGCCAGTAGGCACCGGCCGTACTCATGAGCTTGAAGTAGCCGAGCTGCTTGGTGTGTTGGACGTGGCCGCCGCGGCAGAGGTCGGTGAAGTCGGCGTGGGTGCAGATGCCGACGGTATCGCTCTCCTCCGTGAACTGCTCGATCAGCTCCAGCTTGAAGGGCTGGTCGGCGAATTGCTGACGGGCGGCGTCGCCTGGGACCTCTTCCCAGACAAACTTGTGACCGCGTTTGGCCTCCTTCTTCATGCGCTTCTCAAGATCCTTGAGATCCCCAGGGGTGAGGGGACGAGGGAGGAGAAAGTCGTAGTAGAAGCCGGTGTCGATGGGGGGGCCGATGGCCAGCTTGGCGTCCGGGAAGATTTGCAGCATGACCTGGGCGAGGACGTGCGCGGCGGAGTGGCGCTGGCGGCGCAGCCACTCGTCTGGTTCGACGGTGTCCCGCGCGGCGACGGCGGTTGCCGCGTCGACCTGTGGTTGTTCGTCGTTCGGTAGTTCTGCCATCGTTCGCCCCTCTCATCTGGCTGCGCCGGGAAGTCCCCGGCTTGGCAGCACCTCAAGACGCATAGACACGCTTAAACACAAGAGCCCCAATCCCTACTGGGACGGGGCATGACCCGCGGTTCCACCCAATTTCCCCGTCAGACCCAATGTTGGGCCATGGGTTGGCCAACATCGGGGCGACGAAGCGCTCGTGGCGGCCGATAACGGGGCCGGGCCGGAATTCCTACTGAGCCGATGCCTCATAACGAAGGGAGGCGGGCCGTTGGGATCATCGCTCGGAGGGGGTCCGCGTTGCGGGCCGGTACGGGCTTGCAGCAGCCGCCCGCTCTCTGGAATCCGGCAATCCGTCGGGGCTGTCCTCGTCGTAGCTTTCGTCAATCGATCGCTCGATTGTGGTGCTCGGTCTTGTTGCGCTGGGGCTGTTCCGGGGGTGTTGGCTCCGGACCAGACACAAATGGTGGGCGATACTGGACTCGAACCAGTGACCTCTACGATGTCAACGTAGCGCTCTAGCCAACTGAGCTAACCGCCCCGGCGCTCAAGTCACCATCCTATGCGATTTGCGAAGTCCGATCTGTTTAGGTCGATCCCCTCTGTATCTGGCGCTGTCTCGCGCCTGGCCTGAGTGATCAAGCCCTTCGACGCGGTGCGCAGCGTGGGGCTGGGATCGCTCGGGAGTTGGGCAGGAGCGAGAGGGGCGTTGACAGCGGTGGTTGACCGCGAGCAGGGCGCATTGAGCGGGACCAGGCCTCGTTGACCGCGAGCGAACGTCGGTGACCGCGGGCGAGTCTCATTGACCGCGAGCGAGGCAGTCGGTAACGTTGCCCCTCGCGAGCGGACGTGTACGCTCTGCGTGTAATCATGCAGATGAGGTGTTGCCTAGGATCCTTTTGGTGAGGCTCCTTCGGCGCACACAATCAGATAGGTGGGGCCGCTAGCTCAATTGGCAGAGCAGCTGACTCTTAATCAGCCGGTTCGGGGTTCGAGTCCCTGGCGGCTCACCAGACATCCGCCCATCCCGGACAGATGTGGCTGATCCTTCGGGCTGAGGCCCAAGGGGTCCGTCCCTCAGGGGCCTGCATCACAAGGGGAAGTGTCGGAATTGGTAGACGAGCATGATTTAGGATCATGTGCCGCAAGGCGTAGGAGTTCGAGTCTCCTCTTCCCCACCAAGTGGGATGATGCCGGATGAAGAGATCGTGTCGAAGAGTGGTGCCCCCCCGGGTCGCCCGGAAAAGCCCGCATGGAGTGCAGGAGCACGTAGATGGCTGAGCCGCTGCTGAGAGTTGAAGACCTGAGCACCCACTTCTTCACGTCCCAAGGGGTGGTGCGGGCGGTCAACGATGTCACCTACGACATCCAACCGGGTGAGACGATGGGGCTCGTGGGCGAGAGTGGCAGCGGGAAGTCCGTGAGTGCGCTCTCCCTGATGCGCTTGATTCCGAACCCCCCCGGGAAGATCGTGGCCGGCGAGGTGTGGTTTGGTGGCGAAAACATTCTGGAAGTGAGCGATCAGCGGATCCGGGAGATCCGCGGCAACGAGATCGCGATGGTCTTCCAGGAACCCATGACCTCGCTCAACCCGGTGCTGACGATTGGCCGTCAGCTCACCGAGGCGCTGCAGTTGCACCTGAAGATGAACATAAAGCAGGCTAACGCGCGCGCGGTGGAACTGCTTCACATGGTCGGCATCCCCGCCGCGGACGAGCGCTTGTTCGACTATCCCCACCAATTCTCGGGCGGGATGCGGCAACGCGTGATGATCGCGATGGCGCTCTCGTGCGACCCGAAACTGCTCCTGGCAGATGAGCCGACGACGGCTCTGGATGTGACGATTCAGGCGCAGGTTTTGGAAGTGATGGCGCGCCTCAGCCGCGAGCTGGGAACCGCTGTGGTGGTGATTACGCATAACTTGGGCGTGGTGGCGCGATACGCGGACCGCGTCAACGTCATGTACGGCGGCCGCATCGTGGAGATGGGACCGGCGGACGAGATCTATCACGCCCCGCAGCACGCCTACACGTTGGGGCTCCTGGAGTCCGTGCCACGGCTAGATGAACGTGAGGGGCGACTCCTGCCGATTGAGGGGTCGCCGCCGGATCTGACGAACCTGCCACCGGGGTGCTCGTTCGCGCCGCGTTGCCGGTTCGCGACGGACCAGTGCCGGGAAGAGCGTCCCGACCTGATCGAAGTGACGGAAGGCCACAAGGTGGCCTGTTGGGAAAGTGAGGCGGTGCTCGCCGAAGCCCGTGCGAAGGTCCTCAGTGCAGCGGTAAGCGAGGAGTAGGCATGGTTACCGAAAACGGCGGCAGTGACGGCGATGATCAGGGCGGAGCGGCGGAGAGCGTCAGCCCAGAGGCGGCCGTTGGCTCACTGACACCAGAAGATATGCGACGGGCGGCGGCCTCGGCAGCGGATTCCGCGGCGGTGGCGACCGCGCCAAGCGGCGGGATGGGGCGGAACAAGCCGTTCGAGAACACGCTTGTCGAAGTCAAAGATCTGAAGATGTATTTCCCCGTCACCTCGGGGCTGTTCGTGCAGCGCAAGGTGGCGGACATCAAGGCTGTCGATGGCATCTCCTTCGAGGTGAAGGAAGGCGAGACGCTGGGCCTGGTGGGTGAGTCCGGCTGTGGCAAGTCGACGACGGGCCGCGCCATCCTCCAGCTCTATGAGCCGACGGGTGGCGAGGTGTGGATGCACACCCCCCAGCACGCCCAACCTGTGGGAGCGCCCGAGACGAGGCAAGCCGACAGGGCAAGGGTCAGGGACGACATAGCGGCTGCCGCCGGGGTCAAGCTTGAGGGTGACCGCGTCAACCTGACGACGTTGAAGGGGCGCACGCTGCGTCGCTACCGGCGTCAGATGCAGATGATTTTCCAGGACCCTTACGCCTCCTTGAACCCGCGTATGAGCGTCGGCTCGATCGTGGGTGAGCCCATGGCGATTCATGGGTTGCACAAGGGTCGCCGCAAGGAGCGGGTGCGCGAGATTCTGGAGACCGTTGGTCTCAATCCATTCTTCGCGAGCCGCTACCCGCACGAGTTCTCCGGCGGCCAGCGCCAGCGCATCGGCATCGCCCGGGCGCTCGCGGTGGAGCCGGCCTTCATCGTGGCCGATGAGCCGGTGTCGGCGCTGGATGTGTCGATTCAGGCGCAGATCATCAACTTGATGGAGGACTTGCAGGCCGACTTCGGTCTGACGTACCTCTTCATCGCGCATGACTTGTCCGTGGTGCGGCACATTAGCCACCGCATCGCGGTGATGTACTTGGGCAAGATCGTGGAGTTGGCGGACAGCGACGAGCTCTACGAGAACCCCCTGCATCCCTACACGCAGGCGCTGATCTCGGCGGTGCCGATTCCGGACCCGACGATTGAGCGCAAGCGGGAACGCATCGTGCTGACCGGTGACGTGCCCAGCCCGCTGGCGCCGCCGCCAGGCTGCAACTTCCACACGCGTTGCCCCATTGCGATCGATGTCTGCCGCGAGGAAGACCCGGAGTGGCGCGAAATCAGCCCCGATCACTTCTCGAAGTGCCATCGCATCTAGGTTGGTCTTGAGCCGAACGATTTCAAACACCCGCCAAGGGCGGGTGTTTGGCTTGGCGGCCCCGTGCAGCTCCGTGCGGCGAGTCGAACCGCATACGGCTAGTTGATAGGCCATCCCTGCGGCGGTGATACGATCGATCGCGATGAGCCAAGACCAGATCCGTAACTTCGCGATCATCGCCCACATCGACCATGGCAAGTCGACCTTGTCCGATCGTCTACTGGAGGCGACGAAGACCGTCGATCCACGTCAGATGTCGGCGCAGTTGCTGGACTCCATGGACTTGGAACGGGAGAAGGGGATCACGATCAAGGCGCGGGCCGTCCACATGGACTACACCGCCTCCGACGGTCGTGACTACGAGCTGAATCTGATCGACACGCCCGGCCACGTGGATTTTTCCTATGAGGTGTCGCGATCATTGGCGGCGGCTGAAGGGGCACTGCTGATCGTCGACGCGGCGGAGGGGATCCAGGCACAGACGCTGGCGAATGTGTATTTGGCGTTGGAGCAAGACCTGACGATCCTGCCGGTGATCAACAAGATCGATTTACCCGTGGCACGGCCCGAAGAGGTGGCCCGCGAACTGGCCGAGGTGATCGGGTTCGACCCCGCCGAAGTGCTGCGGGTATCGGCGAAGAGCGGCGAAGGGATCCCCGAGTTGCTCGAGGCGATCGTGGAGCGGATTCCGGCACCGAGCGGCGACCCTGAGGCGGCAGCGCGCGCGATGATCTTCGACTCCGAGTACGACTCCTATAAAGGCGTGATCGCGTACGTCCGCGTCATAGATGGGGCGTTCGAGGTAGGCAAGTCGCTGCGCCTCATGGCGGGCGAGCGGCGCCTGGAGCCGATGGAGTGCGGCGTCTTCCGCCCCCTGCCCTCGGAGCGGCCGCGGATTGAAGCGGGATCGGTGGGCTACATCGCGACGGGGCTGAAGGAGGTGGACGACGTCCGGGTGGGGGACACGATCACGACGTGGGCCAGTCCCGCGACGGAGCGGCTATCGGGCTATGAGGAGCCGAAGTCGATGGTGTTCGCGGGGCTCTATCCCACGAACTCCGCCGACTATCCGGAGTTGACCGATGCCCTGCAGAAGTTGAAGTTGAGTGATTCATCGCTGCACTATGAGCCGGAGAGTTCGGCGGCGCTGGGGTTCGGTTATCGAATGGGATTCCTGGGCTTGCTGCACATGGAGATTGTGCAAGAGCGTCTGGAGCGCGAATACGGGTTGGCGTTGATCTTCACGGCGCCATCGGTCGCGTACGAGTTGGAGATCACCGACGGCCGGGTGCAGATCATCGATAACCCGGCGGCGCTGCCCGATCCGACTCGGATCGCGGAGGTCCGCGAGCCCTGGGTCCACATCAGCGTGATCACCCCGAACCGCTACGTAGGAGCGGTGATGGAGATCGTGACGGGACGTCGGGGCCGGTTCTCGCGGCAGGAGTACCTAGAGCGGGGCAAGGTGGAGGCGGACAGCGATCGGCTGCGTGTCCTGCTGGAGTACGACGTGCCCTTGGCCGAGATCCTGACCGACTTCTACGACGAGCTGAAGTCTCGCACACAGGGCTACGCCAGCTTGGACTACCAGTTGATGGGCTATGAGGCCGCGAATCTGGCGCGCTTGGACATCCTGGTCAACGGTGAACCAGTGGATGCGCTGTCGATGATTGTGCATCGGGCCAAGGCACAGACGCAGGGGCGGCTGTTGGTGGAGCGGCTGCGGTCGTTGATTCCGCGGCAGATGTTCGATGTGCCGATTCAGGCGGCGATCGGCGGCAAGATCATTGCCCGGGAGACGGTGCGCGCGCTGCGCAAGAACGTGCTCTCCAAGTGCTACGGCGGAGACGTGAGCCGCAAGCGGAAGCTGCTGTCGAAGCAGGCGGCGGGCAAGAAGCGGATGAAGCGGGTGGGCAATGTGGAGATCCCACAAGAGGCCTTCATGGCGGTGCTCGACGTGAGCAAGGCGGCTGAGGCCGCGAAGCGCTAACTGTCCAGCGAGGAGCGCGGTTCCCAGGAGACGACGGCTATCGACGTGAAGGCGCTGTAGCTCGCCATGTCATCTGGATCACGCGAGGCTAGGATTTGGCGCAAACGATCGTCGGCGGGAGTCCCTTCCTGGACCAGGCATCGACGCCGGTACAACATCAGCGGGTCCATGCCCCCTTGTACCTGCCCCTGAGCAGATCCACCGGGGACGCGCCGGACTTCATAATGCGTGCCACGAGAGGTCAGCAGCTGCACGAGTTCGTTGAGGGCGGGTAGCTCGGCGTATGGCTCGCCGTGTACCGCGTTGAAGACGTCAGGGGGCGGAGCGGCGCCAGCACGGTCGCCGGCGACGATGATGCAGAGCCGCCGCGCGTGCGCTTCGAAGGCAGCGAGGAACGGGGCGATGTCAGGGACGTAGTAGACAACGTGGGAGCAGAAGACGACATCCGCCAGGTCGACGGGCTCAGCCGGCGGCCATGACGTGGTTGGCAGGGCGCTGAGGTTGGGGATGGAATCGGCGGCCCGGCGGAGCCCCTCGCTCATGGCCGGGGATCCATCGCAGGCGGTGACGCTGCCGACCAGCGGAGCGCTGTGCGCGGAGAAGCGAGCGGCACCCGCCCCCACGTCGAGGACGGTGTCGTCTGGCTGAAGCAGTGGAGCGACGGTTGGCAGTTCACGGGGCTCATCGCCGACGGAGAAGCGAGGCACGAGCGGCGCCCAGTAGTCGTCAGGGTTCGGGCCAGACAGACGCGTCGCTTGCGCTGTATTGGCGTCGTGCATGGCGCGCCAGGCATCCGCGACTGTCGTTGAGTCTGGAACGAGTGGCTGCGCCATCTTTCTGTCTCCAATTCAGCACATCCCGGGCCGTGGCGGCGGTTGACGGTCTGCGAGTATGCGCGCGGCCGGTACTCAGGCCTGCCCGGAATGCTCATGGTCTTGGACATCGTTTGCGTCACGCACGCCACCAGCCTCGACAATGAGGCGGGCGTGGCATCGGGCCAGACCGATCCTGGCCTTTCCCGGCTGGGGATGAGGCAGGCAGCTGAGCTGTCGGCGCGGTTCGCGGGCGAGCGCTTCGACCTGGTGGTCTGTTCGGATTTGAGGCGTTCCTGGCAGACGGCGACGATCGGATTCCGAGGCCGGCTGGATATCGTGCGAGAGGGTCGGCTGCGGGAGGTCGACTACGGGACGCTGGCGCGGCATCCGACGGCGGCGATCGATGCGGTGCGCTTGGATCATGTGGAGATTCCGTTTCCGCAGGGGGAGAGCTGGCACGCCGCCGTGACGCGGCATGGGGACCTGCTGGCTGATCTGGCGGCGGGCCAGTCACGGGTGCTGGTGATCGGGCACCGAGCGACCTATGTGGCATTGCAACATCTGTGCGCGGGGATTCCGCTGGCGGAGGCCGTCGCCGACCCACGGCCCTGGCAGCCGCGCTGGGACTATGCCTTCGACGGTGGAGCCGCGCCCTGGCGGGCGGCCGGTGGCTGCAGGGGAAACGATGCCTTGAGCCAGCGTTCCGTGGCCTGCGGCGTACGGAGGCGGATGAAGCGGAGGTTTGGTCGGGCGGAATCCGCCATCGCCTTCTCCATGTAGCGACGTCGGCGGCGGTGGGAGCGGAGGAGGAAGTGAAAGAGCGAGTCGCGGGTGAGGAAGTGATCCCGCATGCGCTCTCGGTTCGTGCCCCAGAGGAGTTCCTTGTCGCGCCAACGGCGCCAGGTGCGCCGCCAGAGCCGCCAGAAGGTGAGCGGAATCCGGTAGTCGAGCCAAACCACGAGGTCGGTGCGATCCCGGAGGATGTCCTCGACGCGGGAGTTGTAGTTGCCGGCGACGACCCAGGCCGGACCCGACGTGGCCTCCTGGACGTCGGCGCGGAACTGATCGGGATCGGGCTCTTGCCAATCGGGCTTCCAGAAAAGGGCGTCGAGTTCGACAAAGGGGACGTCCAGGCGTCGCGCGATCTCCTCGGCCAGGGTGCTCTTACCGACGCCGGTGTTGCCGGAGACGACGATGCGGCGGGGGGCCTTAGGTTCGGATGAGCGTGGTGGAGACGGCGACATCAACGGCCTCGCGTGCCCAAGTTGGAGAGGGACGGGGAGTGTAGCTAGTCGCCCGACTCCGCATCGGTGGTGGAGGGGACCGCTTCGGCGGCTTCGGTCTCGACGGATTCGTCCGCGGAGACGGGATCGCTCGCCTCGGGATCGCTCGCGGTGGGCGGGTCGGTGCCATTGTCGCTGGCGGGCTCCGCGATGTCGTCGCCGACCGCTTCGTCTCGCGCGGCAGGTTCATCGGTCGCATCGTCATCCGGCGTATCGTCCGCGTCCGACTCTTCAACCTGCAGCAGGCCGTCCGTCTCCAGGATCGTTTCGCGGATGGCCTCCAGCGTGTCGGAGTTGGCGCCTTCCAGGGCGTAGGTGACGAGCGAGAAGAGAACATCGCCCGTGATCAGGGCGTAGCCAAAGTTGTCGCAGGCATTGAGCAGCGCGTCCGTGTGAGGGGTCCGGCGCTTGTCCGGCTCTGTCATTCGTTCCCCGTTGACGACGACAATCCCCTTGCGGCGTACGCCGGAGCGAAGGAACTCCGCCTCCACGCGTCGTTGCAGCGCGAGGTAGGCGCCCTCGCCGACCGTCTGCGATGAGGCGTCGAGCTCCACCAAGGCCGTCTCGTTGCCTTCGCGGATGTCCACGGCCTGATTGAGATTGGGTGAGACGGTGAAGCCAAGTTCACGGAAGGCGCCGCGGACGAGCGGTTCGAAGCTGTAGTGCCCGGCGCTCCAGAGGAGCCCGTGATATTTCGAGGCGTCGGTGACGTGGGCCTGTGCTTCGACCAAGCGGCTCTCCGCCTCAGCAAACTCTTGTTGGCTGGAACGTAGTATCTTTTGTGCTTCCGATAGGCCTGGAAGACTAAACGACCGTAGCCAGCCGGGCGATTTCTCGTCGCCGCGGTCTTCGAGCGTGCGCTGCACGCTTTCGACGATGGCGTCCGTGAGTGGCTTGCGTGCCTTGCCGGGCATGTCACTCCCGGGCGGCGGCAGGAAGACGAGGCGCCCGGCACCGACTTTGAACTCCACGCCGACGGCGGCGCCACCGTCGCTACGGGCGAACACCGTGGCGTCCGCCTCCGTCTGCGGGATGGCATCGAGATTCCAGTAGGCGCGGTAGCGGAGCTTGCCGCGAAGGTCGTTGAGGTAGACCGACCAGGGGTGGGTCGGGTCGAGCGCTTGGATGGTTCGGCCGTCACCGGGCACCAGTTGTGGGGCGCGGTACACAACGCCGGGCGCGGCGGGCAGAATCGAATAGCGATCGGCACCGGGAAGCGTTGTGACACGGGAGTGGGGCACGTTGGGATAGGCCATGACCGCAACCGTGCCGCCCCGCCCGAGGAGGCGGACCAGTTCTTCGTGGCGCTGTTGCAGCAACTCCCCGAGTCCGTAGTGAAAGGCCCCGGTGGCGCCCGCTTGGAGGGGAACCCCGTCCGGCGATTTGAAGGCGCCTGAGCCGGAAACAATCTCTTCGATCTGCGTGGAGACGACGCGCGGATCGATGATGCAGGCGTCGTACTCGAATAACGACGGCGCGTTGGCCAGCGAGTGGTTGTCGACTTGTGGGTTTGGCAGAGGGAAGCCAAGCGAGACGATTTGCATGGATCTACTGTAGGGCGGTGCCGCGGGCCAGCGCTAGCGATGGGTCGTCAGCGCTGGCCCCGCGTGGCGGACCAAGCAGCCGGGGCCAATGCAGGGTTTAACGCTTCGGTTATGGCCTGCACCAAGGTTAGCCCGCGTGATTGACCAGCGGGCCACGGTCTGAATAGAGTGGATTTGGTCGTGCTAGACGGGGAACTAGCGGTGCCCTGTACCCGCAATCCGCTTTAGCGGGGTCGAATCCCCGTCCGAGGGTATGCATCATGGGGACTGTTCGCGCTAAGCGGTACTGAAGCTTTGGTCCCGTGCGGCGAGCCGCTATGAACCCGGTCAGATCCGAGAGGAAGCAGCCGTAAGTAGTTGGTCTCGGGCGCCACGGGTTTGCCGGGGTTGAGCTGGCTGGTGCGGAAAAGCTCATGTGGATATTCGACGACGGGTGCACGATCACTCTTGGTTGCAGCGGATCAGTGCTTCGGCGCTGATCGCAGCCATGAGGTCAGCGTTTGGTATTCGCCACCGGTCGTGCGGTGGCGCCACGTATGCCGGGGAGTCCTCCCATCTCCTGCGTGTGTCGTCTTCGGATGGCACACGCCGGGAGGCTTGCTGTGCGTCGATCCGGTGCAGGGTTCGCACTACGCTCAGGCAGATGAGCTGAGCGGACGCAGATATTGGGTCGAACAACGAGGGTGGCAGGCTGAGCGATGGCTAAACATCGATCTTCCAGGTCACGATCTTCGAAGTCACGATCCGCCAAGTCGCGACCCTCTAAGCCCGCCCTGGGCCAACATTTCCTTCGCAATCCCGATGTGGTCAACGAGATCCTGGACGCCGTGCCAGACGACGGCTTGCCGATTCTGGAGATCGGTCCTGGGCGGGGCGTGCTGACGCGCGACCTGGCGGAGATGGGAAGGCCCGTGGTCGCGGTGGACATCGATGCCAACCTCGTGACGCTGCTGCGCCGCGAACTTGCGGACCGCCGGGACCTGATGGTGCTGAACCAGGACATCCTCGATGTCGATCCGGCGGAGGTGCTGGCGGCGGTTGGCGCTGCGCCCCCGTACGGACTCGTGGGCAATCTGCCCTACGCGATCACGGCGCTGCTGTTCCGCAAATTCCTCAGTGAGGAGCCCCATCCTCCGGCCTGGCTGCTGGTCATGGTGCAGCGCGAGGTGGCGCAGCAGGTGGTGGCAACTCCGGGCAAGCGCTCGCTGCTGAGCGTATCGGTACAGTTCTACGCGGACCCTGAGTTGCTCTTCTACGTGGACCGCGAGGCCTTCGACCCGCCGCCACGCGTGCGGTCGGCGGTGATCTTGATCAAGCGTCGGCCTCAGCCCGCCGTGGACGTGCCCAGCGAGGATCGCTTCTTTGAGGTGGTGCGGGCGGGATTCCGTGCGCCCCGAAAGCAGCTCCACAACACGCTGGCGATGGGGCTGTGGCTGGAGCCCGGCGCGGCGAAAGAGTGGCTGGAGTCGTGCGAAATCGATTCATCGCGCCGGGCGGCAACGTTGACGTTGGAGGAGTGGGCGCGGCTGGCGTGGTCGCGGGAGCGCAGCGGGGCGCCTGAAGCGCCCAGGCATGCTCGCCTGAAGGGTCGGTTGGTGGAAGATCGACTGGATGAGGATCGGATCGCCGAAGATGAGATGGCGGAAGAGGGCGTGACGGAATGAGTGGCCCGCCCCTGCCCCCGGACCATTGGTACCGCCAAGGCGCGCGACCCAGCCTGTGGACCCGCGCGCCCGCCAAAATCAATCTCAGCTTGGAGATTCTGGGACGCCGTGAGGACGGCTTCCACGATCTCGTCTCCATCGCCCAGACCGTGGATCTCTACGACGACGTTTCGATCGCGGCGGCGGACGAGCGTTCCGTGACGCTTGTCGATACTGCGGGACGCCCGGTGCCGGTGCCGTTCGGTGAGGAACTGGTCGGGAAGGCCTGGGACCTGCTGGAGCGTCGCTATGGGATGGACGACGGTGGGCGGGTCGAGGTCGTGAAGCGGATCCCGATTGCGGCGGGGCTGGGTGGTGGGTCGAGCGACGCGGCCGCGTTCTTGCGGCTGGCGAGGAAGTGGTGGGGGCTGCCAGAGACGGTGCTGGCGGAGGTCGCTGCGGAAGTGGGATCGGACGTCTCGCTCTTTCTGCGCGGGGGGGCGGTGCTGATGGAGGGGCGGGGCGAGCGCGTCGAGCCTTTGACGTCCGTCTCCGCGGCGAAATCTGGCGGCAACGAATGGGCCGCTCTGCTCTACAGCCCGGAGATCCCCACGCCGGAGGCGAAGACCGCGACGATGTATGGGGCGCTGCGGCCGACCCACTTCGGCGATGGTGCCCGGGCTGCGAATCTACGCGCAACGCTGGAGAGAGGGGTGCCGCCGACGATGGACGACGTGTACAACACGTTTGATGCGGTGGCCGATGAGGTGCTGACGGGGCTGCGCCCGGCACGGCGTCGGCTGGCGGAGCTGACCCGGGTCGTGCCGGTGTTGGCGGGGGCGGGACCGAGCCTGTTCATCGTGGGTGAGGAGCAAGGTCTCGCGACGGCGGCGGCGGCGCTGAACGACGGCCACGATCCGGGAGTGCGTGGTCATGGCAACCGCGCCTGGCTGGTGCGGCCGATGGGGCGGGATCCGGCGACGCGTGTCGAGACGCTCGCTCCAGATGAGTCGATCGATCCGGACGACCTGCCAAGGGACGGCCTGTCCTAGTGGAAGCAATGCTGGCGGGCTTCGTGGCCGGATTGGCGATGGGGATTCTGGCGATGGCGCTGATGGGGGCGGAGATCGTCCGGCACCCCAAGGCGATCGAGCAGTTCCACGGCCGCTTTCCGAAGGGGACGTCGTTGCCGCAACTGATGGCGGGGATGGCGGTGTCGGTGCAGGCGGGCTGGGGGGCGGTGGGGATGGTAGTGGGCGCAGCCTATTCCGCGATCCAGTCCAACGCGCAGGACGGGCTGGGCAGCCCTGCCTGGGGTTTCACGTTGGTCTTCGTCATCGTGGCGGTGATGGGCCTGGCGAGCGTCGTCCTGATCAATCCCAGTTGGTGGCGACGCGGGCTCTTCTCGGCGGTTCTCTTCGCGTTGGCATTCGGCTGGATGTTGCCGCATTTAGCTGAGGCCTGATTCTGCAAGACGTGGCAGGAGCCGGCAGGGGCCGGGTGGGTGTCGCGGGTGGCAGGTGCCTAAGCAGGGGGCTCCGTATACTTTTTCCGGGGAGCAGTGGCTCCATCGTTGAGCAGGCTCTTTCGCGGAACCAGGGGGACCATGTGAGCGACGCTCCAGGCCGGATTCTTGACGCCCCAGGCACCGTTCTCGACGCGCACATCCACACCGTTCGCGGCGCCGCCGACAGCAGCCTTAAGCCGGAGGAACTGCTGGACGAGGCGCGTCGCATTGGGCTGACGGGCCTCAACATCAGCGAGCACGATCGGGTCTGGGAAGGCTACGACTGGAAAGAGTTCGCTGATCAGGCGGCCCCGATCTACATGTCGCGGGGGATGGAAGTCTCGACGGACATGGGGCACGTGATCGTCTTTGGCGTCGATCAGTACATGCAGGGCATGCGCTCCGCCGAGAAGCTGCGTGTGATCGCCGATGAGATCGGCGCCTTCATCACCGTGGCGCACCCCTTCCGGCACTTCTTCGACCCCGTGACGTTCCTGCGCCAGGGCAAGGAGCCCTTCGATATGGATCCGGATGAGGCGGCGGAGAAGATGCGCGTCTTCCAGGTGGTGCATGGCATTGAGGCGGGCAACGGGGGCAACACCCATCGCGAGAACGTCTTTGCCTACAAGGTGGCCCAGATTCTCAACAAGCCGATCACGGGCGGCTCCGATGCCCACTCGACCAGCGGCATCGGTACGTACACGACGGTCTTCCCCGAGAAGCTGGAGAGCCGCGAGCAGACAGTGGAGCTGCTGCACTCTGGCAAGACCGTCGTCTACGAGGGACTCAACGTGGGCGAGTTCAAGCTCTTCGCGCCCGACAACGAGGCCTAGTTCGCGCTCCAATCCCGTCCCTGTTCAGTGCATCGTCATAGACGTGGGCCATAACGTACCGCTCGACTCATGCCGCTTCGTGGTGAGCGAGGGAGGCCTGCGATACGCTGCGCGCGCTCCGCTGGTGTGTCCCCTCTACCCAACCCCGCCCGCGCCTAGAACGCCCAGCACCTAGAAGACCCCTGCACTGAAAGGAAACTCGGTGCCGCTCCGCACCTTCCTCGCCATCGACCTTGAAACGACGGGGTTGAATGCCGGCCAAGACCGCATCACCGAGATCGGCATGGTGCGGTTCACGCTGGACGGCGTTCTCGACACGTTCCAGTCGATGGTGAACCCAGGCAAACCGATCCCGATCCGCATCCAGCAGATCACGGGCATCCAAGATGAGGATGTACACGATGCGCTGCACTTCAACGCGATGCGCTTGGAGATTGAGGAGTTCATCGGCGACGCCACGATCGTGGGGCAGAATGTGGGCTTCGACCTGCGTTTCCTCAGCGAGGAGGGGGTGGAGCCGCGCGGCGCCGTGCTCGACACGCTGGACATGGCCGCGATTCTGGAGCCGCAACTGCGCGACCGCTCGCTGGGAGCGCTGGCCGCGCACTTCGAAGTGGAGATGCCCGTCGCGCATCGAGCGCTAGCCGACGCCGACGCGACGCGGTCCGTCTTTCTGGCCCTGGTGGATCGGGCGCGAGAGTTGCCGGAAGGCTTGCTCGCCGACTTGGTGGCACTCGATACACCCGAGATTCTTGGTGGATCCGAGGACAGCGCTGTTCCAGGTGACGAGGCTCCGAGCTGGGCGTTGGCAACATTGCTGCGAGATCTTGCGCGGGAGCGCGGCATCAGCCTGGCGCCGCGACGGGTGGCGGCCGCACCGCCGTCGCCGCAAGGCAGGGCGCGGCCCGCGCCTCCTTCCCCGCAACGCAGCTTGGACCAGTTCGCGGCGGAGACTGCCGCGCCGAAGACGGCGGTTGAGCCGCCGGTCCCACCCGTGCCGATGACGCCGATCAGCGATCGGCTGCGCGTCGACCGGTTGCGGCTCGATGCGCCGCGGGCGCAACCGTCGCGACCGCCGATCGTGGCGTCTCTTCGCGACAATGAAGCGGAGCTTCCCGAACAGGCCCTGGCCGCGTTGGCGGCGGGCGAGTCGCACCCGGATCTCTTTGGCGCGTTCGAGCAGCGTGCGGAGCAGATGGGGATGACCCGCGCCGTGGCGCAAATCATCGAGGCCGGTGGGCAACTTCTGGTGGAGGCGGGGACCGGCACGGGGAAGTCACTGGCCTATCTGATTCCAGCGGGGCTGTGGGCGTTGAAGACGGGCGAGCGGGTCATCGTCAGCACCAACACGATCAACCTCCAGGAGCAGTTAATCCAGAAGGATGCCCCGGCGCTGCGAGCGCTGTTGGCGGACACCATCGGTGAGGAAGCGGCCGAGAGTCTGCGCGTCGTGACGCTGAAGGGACGGCGCAACTATCTCTGTCTGCGACGCGTGGCACAGGAACGGGTTTCCGGACCGGCCTCGGACGGGGAGGCGTCGCTGTTGGCCCGACTCTTGGTCTGGCTGGGACGGACCGATTCCGGTGATCGGGGCGAGTTGATCCTGAACAGTCAGGAAGAGCAGCTCTGGGAGCGCTACAGCGCCGAGGGCGAGGACTGCCTTTCCGGCGGTCACTGCGCCTACGTGCGCGACGGCACCTGCTTTCTGCTACGCGCGAAGCGGGCAGCGGAGGCGGCACACATCGTCATCGTCAATCACGCGCTGCTGCTGAGCGATCTGGCGGCGGGCGGTTCAGTACTCCCCAGCGCCGACACGGTGATCATCGATGAAGCGCATCATCTGGAGGACTCCGCCACATCGCATCTGGGCGCCTCGGTTTCGTTCCGTTCGCTGGCGGATGTGCTCGATGGCGTCTATCGCGTCAGCGCGCGAGGCAGCGAGGCGGGGATCGTGGCTGGGACAGAGCTCCTGGCCCGCGACCCACGGATCGACGAGCGGACGCGATCGGATCTGCGCGCGCGGATGGCTGGGTTGCCAGCGCAGGTCTCACAGGTACGGTCGGAGACGGAGGCACTGTTCCGGCGATTACGGACCTTCGCCAACGATTCGGCGGACGATCGCTTCGGCAACAGCGCCCGGTTGCGCCTGACCCAGGGAGTTCGAGCCCAGCCGGAGTGGAGCCAGATCGAGATCGAGTGGGAGCGTGCCTTCGAAGCGCTGCGGGGGATTGAGTCGGCGATCGGTGAGCTGCAAGCGATGCTGGAATCAATCGCGGAGGAGCTGAGCGAAGACGAGCCGGACGGCCCAGCGGCGGGCGGCAAGCCCAATGACGACTGGGAGTCGTTGGTGGGTGAGGCGGCGTCGCTACGGGAGATGCTGACGCAGCGCGCCGAGCTTTGCGGGGACCTTCTGACGCGCCACGACCCGGCGACCATCGTCTGGTTGTCGACGATGCGCCGTTCCGATACGGCGACGATCAATTCCGCACCGTTGCGAGTCGCGACGCTGCTGGCGGAGCGCTTCTTCGAGCAGAAGCGCAGCGTCGTGCTGACCGGCGCCACGCTGACGACGGAGGGCAACTACGACTACCTGCGCGAGCGGGTAGGCCTGGAGGAGGCAGAGGAGGAGCAGTTCGGCTCACCCTTCGACTACCGCAAGGCCGTGCGCCTGATCCTGCCGCCGGACATGCCCCAGCCGAACGACAGCGAATACCCGCAAGCCTTGGCCGACGCCATCGTGGAATTGGTCCGGGCGAGCGAGGGCCGGGCGCTGATTCTGTTCACGGCGATCGGAGCGCTGCGACGCACGGCGGACCTGATCCGTGAGCCGCTCGAGGCCGATCAGATCACGGTGGTGGCGCAAGGGATGGATGGGTCGCCGCGGCGGATCATGCGGGAGCTGGCCAGCAGCCCGCGCACCGTAGCGTTGGGCGTGGCGTCGCTGTGGGAGGGCGTCGATGTACCGGGCGAGGCGATCTCATTGGTCGCGATCGCGCGGTTACCGTTCCCCGTGCCCAGCGACCCTGTCTACGCGGCGCGCTCCGAACTCTACGAAGACCCCTTCTTCTCCTACGCGGTGCCACAGGCGATCGTGAGGTTCCGGCAAGGATTCGGGCGCCTGATCCGGCGTAAGGACGACCGGGGAGTGGTGGCGGTGCTGGATGGCCGGATCACGTCGAAGGGCTACGGCAAGGCCTTCGTGCGCTCGTTGCCGCCCGTCGAGGTGATGGAGGTGCCGCTGCGCGACATCGGCGCGGCGACCGCTGACTGGCTGCAAAAGTGACCCCTGGTGGTGGCTCGGGTGGGCGTTGGCCGGCGACCCTGCGGTCGAAGCCCCTCACCCTACGCGCCGTCGCTGATCTCACTGGGCTGAAGAACTCGCCACCTGAGTGGCTGGCCGAGGCTGAGCAAGCCGTCCTCGGTAAAGCGCCCGGCTGTGCCCTGGCGTCGTTGCTTGCGACGGATTCCGAGACGAGGGCGGGGGAGCGGGTGGGTTACTGGATTCGGGTCGAGCACGAGGGTGAGGAGCAAGCGGTCGGCGCGGTTGCTGCATCGATCGAGGATGGACCGGAAGGAGCAGCGCTGGTCTGGCGCTGGCTGGCGGTGGGGGCGAGATGGCGGGCCTTTGGCTACGGCGGGGCGGCCGTGCCGGTGGTGGAGCGGGCGGCGGCGAAGCTGGGAGCGACGTCGGCGCGAGTGCGGGTGCCTGGATCAAACGGTGTGGCGTTGTACTTTTGGTTGCGGTTGGGCTACCGGCCCGTCGCTCAGGGCCCCGAGCCGGGTGAGCCTCTTCCCTCAGTCGAAGGGGCGAGCGAAGGTACCTGGATGGTCCGGGACCAACTCTAGGGAGAGCCGGAAACAGGTAAGAGAAGCGCCGGAGAGGATGCGATGGCGATCGAGATTTCCGAGGCGATGCAGGAAGCGATCAACGGGGCACTGATGAGCGGTCAGTGCATCACCATCTCAGCCGTGACGCCCGGGGGCGAACCCAACGTCAGTTTCCGCGGCAGTGTGCAGTCGGACGGATCCGATGAGCTGGTGCTGTGGACGAGGAACCCCGAGGGCAGTTTGGCGAAGTCGATCGCGTTGCAGCCGAAGGTCGTGCTGACCTACGGCGACTTCAGTACGCGGAACTTCTTCATGTGCAGTGGCCGAGCGTGGATCGAGTCAAGCGAGCCGCGCCGCAGCGCTGTCTACGACGGCATGGTGGCGGGGGAGCAGGAGCGCGACCCGGAGCGCGGCGGCACGGCGATCGTCGTGCAATTGGATTCGGTCGCGGGCGTGGGCGCGGATGGCTATCCAACTGACGCGCTAGCCAACTGACCCGTTGGCCAACTGAGGGCGAGCCAACTGAGGCGTAGCTAGCCGGCGCCCTAGTCCGCCGGTCTGGCCGAGCCCGGCGTAGTGGCGGGGACGCTGTAGCGCTGTCGCCGCTCTTCTTGATCGGCGAGTTGGTCTTGGCGGTCGCGGTGTTGGCGGATGGCCTGGATGCGACGCCGCACGATCCAGTGACGCAGCATCCTGGCCGTAGTCAGCCCCAGGCCGACGACGCCGCCCAACAGCGCCACCGCGCTGGCGGTGTCGGTGACGGAGAGCAGGCCGCCCAGCCAGAGCCCGAGCGAAAAAGCGAAGGCCACCCCGAGAGTCGGGAGCCAGCGAGAGCGACCGGCCGCAGTGGGCCCGTTTGATTTGGATGACGCAGTGGACAGGGGACGGCGACGTTCGCGGGCGGAGGCAGCGTTGGCCTGTGTCGGTGAAGCGCCGGCTTGAGCAGTGGCAGCCTGACGACGGCGGCGGCGGCGCTGACGGGGCATGGCTAGCGCCGCTTCCGTCGCACGATGTCGCGGGCGCTGATTCCTTGGTGCTTGACGCGGATTCGTTGTGGCGGTCCCGGATCGGGGGGGGCAGGTGGTGGAGCCGCAGGTGGTGGGTCTAACTGGCCGCCTTGTTCGCCACGCTGTTCGGCGAGGCAGCGGGCGCAGCCAAACTCCAGGGCGAGGAACTCCTCGTTGAGCCAGACCTCGCCGCAGTCCTTGCCTTCCGTGTTCTGGGTGAGCACGAGGTGATAGGTCTTGCCGCAGCCATTGCAAATCGCGGCGGCGCCGGCCTCCGTTTGCTCTCCACAGACAGTGCAGGGGCCGTCTTCGACATCCGGTAGCGGTTGCGTCACGGCTCAGTCTCTTTCTCTGGCTTCGCTCTGGACCCCCGTGGGGAGGGCGGTAGGCGACGACGCGATTGTATCCAACGCTCCGCTTCAGCGCTGCCATCCGGCGGCAGGTTGCCGTCCAAGACGGCGTTGCGGAGGGCGTCCAACCAGCCACCGAGCGCGGGGCCCGGCACGACCCCCAGCTCGATCAAGCGCGGCGCGGACAGCGGCGATCTGACGTATTGCCAGGTATCGACGAAGGCCTCGCTGCGATGGCCGGCCACGCCGCGCCAGAGAACGCTGGCGGCGGCCGTGGCGGCGGCAGGCTCCCGGCGCAGCGTCGCGACGATTCGCGAGAGCGGCGCGGAGCGCCGCCCGAGACCAGATTTCGCCGCGCGCAGTGCGCCTCCAGCGTCCAGTGCCCGCCGCTCTGCTTTGGTCAGAGCACATCGCTGCGGGATCTCGTCCAGCGGCGCGGCGCCGGCGGCGCTGAGACCGGTCAGTGCCCAATAGAACTGCGCGGGCTCCACATTCCAATGACGGGCGAGCGCTGGGTTCTGGTGGGCCGCCAGGATGCGAGTCACCTGCCAGCCCGGTAGCCAGGTCTGGCTGATCCGCAGACGGCGGGCCTGGACCAGCGCGCCGGAGGCCGCCGGATCGGCGATCAACAGCCGCCAGGCATCGCCGAAGCGTCCGTTCGACAACCGGCCGAGGAATTCAATGTCGCGGCGGGCGGCGCGGGACGTGGCGGGAGCGAAACGGCCCTTCAGACGCGCCGCGTAGCGGCAGGCACGGATGAGACGGGTGGGGTCGTCCTGGAAGGAGCTGTCGTGGAGGATGCGGATCAGTCCGCGCTCCAGATCGCGGACGCCGCCGAAGTGGTCGACCACGGTCCCGGCCTGAGGCTCAGTCTCGCCGTCCTCGCCAAGCTCAGTCGTCAGGCTCAGGGCCATGGCGTTGACGGTGAAGTCGCGGCGGGCAAGATCCGCGTCAATGCCCGCGGGCTCCACTTCAGGCAAAGCCCCAGCACGGAGATAGTGCTCGCGTCGCGTGCGAGCCAGATCGATGCGGGAATCGCCGAGTTCCAGGGTCGCGGTGCCAAAATTTGAATGCGTGTGAAGAGTCGCGCCGAGCCTGTCGGTGACGGCACGCGCCAGGGCGATGGCATCGCCTTCACAGGCGATGTCGATATCGATGTCGTGGTCGGCGGCGGCGTTGGAGTGCGAGTCCGACCAGTGGCCCCGGATCAGGTCCCGGACCGCGCCGCCGACCAAGTAGCAGTGCAGGCGCCGCGCATTCGCCTCGACCAAGGTGGCTTCGAATAGGGTTCGACGCGATGGGGATGCCTCGACTATTCGATGGAACATCACGAGGAGCTCAGAATTAGTCATAATGTGAGGCATAAGGCGTGGGCGAGGAGTCCATGAGATGCGGATCATAAGCGACAGGGATACAAAACCTGGCGCGACGTGAGGGGCTGACCATCCTAAACTGCGTAGGTGAATAGGCGGTTAGTCGTTTTGAATTGTTCTCGCCGCCCCCAAGCCGTCATCCGATCTCGCGCCCGGGTTGGGCGAGAAGCGCTGCTGGTGTGCGAGGCGTTCGGCGCCGCACCGCTACAGGTTAGGTGGTAGGCGTGACCGCGAGCGAAGCGCAGACAAGCAGCACGGCGGCGGCGAGAGGCAAGGGCGCCGCCAGTCGTCGCTACGACCTGCTTGCGAAACGCCTCGGACATAGCTTCAAAGATCCGGCGCTGCTGCGCTCGGCCTTGGTCCATCGCTCCTATCTCAATGAGAACCCGGACCAGCGCGTGGAGTCCAACGAGCGTCTGGAGTTCTTGGGCGATTCGATCTTGGGATCGGTGATCGCGCGGCGGCTGTACGACGAATACCCGCACGCGAACGAGGGCTGGCTGACAGAGGTGCGATCGCTGCTGGTTCGCAATGAGACGCTGGCCCACGTGGCGACGGAGTTCGATTTGGGACGCTACCTGGTCATGGGCCGGGGGGTGGAGGCGCAAAAAGGGCGTGAGCGACCGGCGATCCTGGGCCGGACCTGCGAAGCGATCATTGGGGCGATCTACCTGGACGGCGGCCAGCGCGCGGCGCAACGATTCATCTTCCGTGCGCTGGCGGCGCAGATGGAGGCGATCGGGATCGCGGGGCTCCAGCGCGACCCGAAGAGCGTCTTGCAACAGGCCTGCCAGGCGCAGTGGCGGATGGCGCCCAGTTATCGCACCGTCGACGAGCGCGGCCCGGCGCACGATCGCGAATTCACGGTGGAGGTGCGGCTGGACGGCCGAGTGCTGGCCAGCGGCGAAGGCAAGAGCAAACAGGCGGCGGAGAAGGTGGCGGCGGAGCTGGCGCTGAGCGGCTTGCCCGTGGACGCCATCTCATGACGCCCTCCTATGGCGAAGGCCATCCGCAGAACGAGGCCGATCCTCATGTCGAGGCCCAGTTCAGGAAGAGGCCATTCTCAGTAAAGAGGCTCCAGAAGAGGGAACGATGCGACTAAAGCGACTCGATATCCAAGGCTACAAGTCGTTCGCGACGAAGACCGTCTTCCAATTCGATTCTGGGGTGACCGCCATCGTGGGGCCGAACGGGTCCGGCAAATCGAACATCATGGATGCGCTGCGTTGGGTGATGGGTGAGACCGCCAACAAGCAGATGCGCGCGAAGAAGCTGGAAGACGTGATCTTCTCCGGTTCCGAGACCCGCGCTCCGGCGGGCCTGGCAGAGGTCAAGCTGACGCTCGATAACAGCAGCCATTGGCTGCCGATCGACTTCAACGAGGTGGTCGTGACGCGGCGCGTCCACCGAAGCGGCGACTCCGAGTTTTTGATCAACGACAACCGGGTGCGCCTGCGCGACATCCAAGAGCTGTTCACCAGCAGTGGCTTGGGTCAGGAGTCGTACGCGTTGATGGGGCAGGGCTTGGTGGAGGAGGTGCTGCGGCTGAAGCCGGAGGACCGTCGGGGCATGATTGAGGAGGTTGCCGACGTTCGGCGGCATCGCGTGAAAATGCTCGACGCGCGGCGCAAGCGCGAGCAGGCACACGAAAACTTGGCCCGCGCCCGGCTCCTGGTGGAGGAGATCGAGCCGCGCTTGCGCAGGTTAGAACGCCAGGCCAAGCGCGCCCTGCAGCACGCCGAACTGCAAGCGGAACTGCAGGCGGCGCTGCGCCGCTACTACCGTCGCGAATGGCGTCGCCTGCGCAACGAGCTGGCCGGGCGGCAGGCGACGCACGACCAACGCCGCGCGGAACAGGCCAACAGCCGCCGCGCCGTGGGAACCGCCGACGCGGCGATGCAGCGTTGGGGCGAGACGATGCGGCAGGCGCGGGAGGCGTTGGAGCAAGCGAGCAGTGAGCAACGCCGTCGCGCGGCGCGGGTCTTGGAGTTGGAACACGAACAGGAGATGGGGGGGCAGCGGCAGGGCTTGTTGCGCCAGCGTCGAGAGGAGCTGCGGGCGGATCTGCAATCGTTAGACGAGACGCTGAACGAAGCTACTCGCGGCTCCGGGTCCGGGGCAAGCGACGAGAGCGCTGGGGAGGGATCTATCGAGGCTCGAGCGGCGGCTGGCGCTCCGACGTCGCCGCCCTTTGACGAAGCGGCGACGCTCGCGCATGAGGTCGAAACCGCCCGCGAGGAGTTGCGCGACGCCGATAAGGCCCTGGCCGCGCGTGGCGCCGAGCTGGACGAGCTGCGGCGTCGGGCGCTTGAGGCGGAACAGCGGCTGGCCGACTACGACCGCGCCGAACAGGAGTCGGAGCAGCGCCTGCTTCGGATCGGCGCCGAACGTGAAGCCCTGGATCAGGCAGAGGAAGAGACGGGCGCCCGGATCGGTACGCTGCGGCAGAGCCAAGAGCAGGCCGACCGGCAATCCGCTGAGTCAGCGCGGCTCGCCGCCCAGGCGGGGGCGGAAGCGACCCAGACGCACGCGGCGCGCGAGGACCTGGGCCGCAAGTTTTATGCGGCCAGCGCCCATCTGCGCGGCCTCGAAGCATCCCGCTCCGACCGCGAGCGGCGGCTGACGCGGGCGCGGGATCGTCTGCAAATGCTGGGCGAACTGCAAGCCGAGAGCGAAGGGATCAACCAGGGCTTGCGCGCGTTGTTCGGCAGCCGCGGCGTACCGCGGGATGGCGAGGAGACCGGCATCCCCGGTGTGATCGGGATCGTGCGGCATCTGGTGCGCGCGCCGAGCGGGCTGGAGCACGCGATTGAGGCGGCGCTGGAGGACTACGTCGACGCGGTGGTGTATGAGACGACGGACGAAGCGATGCAGACGATCCGGGTCTTGCTCAGTGAACGCGCCGGGCGCATCGTGACGCTACCGCTGGACCGGCTCAAGCATCGTTCGCCGCTCGCGATCCAGGAGGAGCGTGGCGTGATCGGCATCGCCTCCGCCTTGGTCAAGTGCGAGAGTGAGCACCGGCCTCTGATCGACACTTTGCTGGGCCGCACGATCGTGGTCGAAGACGAGAACGCGGCGCGGATGATGGCGGCCCGCGGGCTGGGCGCGGCGGTGACGCGCGATGGCAATCTCTTCCGCGCCAACGGCGCCATGGCTGGCGGACGGGCCTCGGAGCAGGGCACGTTCAGCCGCGAGAGCGAGCTGCAGGCACTGCCCGAGGAGATTGAGCAACTCGAACGGTCCCTGGCGGAGAGCGCCAACATCGAGGGGCGCAAGGCTGACTTGGAAGCGATGGAGCGGGAACTGCGCGCCGCGGAGCAAGCCAGCGAAGCCGCCGCCGCCGTCAGGCTCCAAGCGCAAGATGAGGCGGGATCACGCCGCGCCGACATGACGCGCACTCTGGCCCAACTGGAGGCCGCCGAAGCCGAGTTGGAACGCAATCAACGCCGATCGCAGGAGCTGGCAGAAGAGAGCAGCGTCCTCGCCAAGGCGCGAGACGATCGCAGCGGCGAACGCGGCCGGATCGATCGAGACCGCCCCAGCAGTGAGTCGATTGCGGAGACGGAAACGGCACGGCTGGAAGCGGCGGCCGTCGCCGCCTCGGCCACCAGCACGATGCGGGCAGCGGAGGGCGAACAGGAAGCGCTGCAGTCGGCGATCCGCGCCCGCGAAGCGACCATTGCCCGGGCCCGCGCGCAGGCCGCACAGCGTCAGCAGCAACTGACCTCGCTGGAACAAGAGTTGGAGACGCTGACCGTCGCGATCGCGAACCGAGAGCAAGAGTTGCTTGAGGCGCGCCGCGCCAGCACGGCCGTCTCCGCCGAGGACGGTGAGGAGGCGAAGGCGGTTGCAGTGCTGCAGGAGGAAGAACCGGGGTTGCAGAGCGCTCTGCGGAGCAGGCAAAAGTTACTAATCGAGGCGGAACGCAGCTTGGTCCAGGCCGAAGGCGCCGTGCATGAGACGGCCGCCGCCACGGCGCACTTGGACGAACAGCTCGTCAGCGACGAACTGCGGATCAATGCGCGCGGACGGATCTCGCCGCTGGGCCGCGAGATCATGGACACCGCTTCCGCGGAGAGCGCTTCCGTGGAAGGCGTTTCGGCGGAAGGCGAGAGCGGCGGGGCGAGCGACGACGAGGACGCGATCGGCTCAGAGACTGGGGCGGTAGGGGAGGTTGAGGGGGGAACGGCGGTCGCGACGCTGGCGACGGCTGGTCTTCGCAAAGAGGCGGCGAATCCGATCTCCGGCGACGAGGACACGGAGGCCACTCGCGGCGGCAGTCCGGCGTCGGGCCTGGCGGCTGCCGGACACGGAAACGGGGCGATTGGCGGCTCCGAGCAGGAGCTGGACTCCGCGCTCGAGCCTGAGCAGGATGACGAACTCGATGAGAGCGAACCCCTGGCCGAGGTCCGCGAAGGGATCGACGCGCTGCGGGGGCGGCTGCGCTGGCTGGGCAACGTCAACCCGGATGCCGCCGCCGAGTACCGCGAGATCGAGGAGCGCCACGAGTTCCTGAGTGGGCAGATCGAGGATCTGGAGGGGGCGGAGCAGCGCATGCTGCAAGCCGAGGCGGACCTCGGCCAGCTGGTGCGGGATCGATTCACGACCACATTTGAGGCAGTCGACCGGCATTTCCGCCGCTATTTCCAAACTATGTTCCGCGGCGGAACCGGCCGCTTGGTGCTGACCGACGAGGACGACTTCGAGGCCAGCGGCGTGGAGATCGTGGCACGTCCGCCCGGCAAACGGGTCGACAACCTGCAGATGCTCTCGGGCGGGGAGCGGTCATTGACGGCGATGGCGCTGCTCTTCGCGATGCTGGAGGTCAACCCGGCGCCGTTCTCCGTCTTGGATGAGGTGGATGCGGCGCTGGACGAAGCCAATGTCGTGCGCTTCGTGGATGGGCTGAAGGAGCTGGCCGGCGACTCGCAGTTCGTCGTGATCACACACAACCGCCGCACCATCGAGCAGGCTGACAACATCTACGGGATCACAATGGGTGAGGACTCCGTCAGCCGGGTGCTCTCGGTGCGCCTCTCCGATCTCGATCTGGACGACTAACTGCACCTACTATCCAGACGAGCAGCGTTGTACGGGGGCTACTCTGAGGGCGGACTCGACCGCCTGGCAGAGGGCGAGACTCGAGATAGGCAAGGCACGATCGCGTCATGGTGAAGATCTTCCGGTTCCGCCGCGGCAAGCAGGATGAGACGCCCGCAGCGGAGACGCCCGCAGCGGAGACG
>QGNQ01000022.1 GCA_003228175.2 Chloroflexota bacterium | reverse complement strand
GGCAACGCGGTGGGGCTGGTGCTGCGAGACGGGGCGCGCGAGAACCGGGTGCAGGACAACCGCATTGGCGGCAATGTGGGCGCGGGCATCGTGGTGGAGGGGGCGACGACGCTGCGGAACGATCTGCACGACAACACGTTCCTGGAGAACGGCGGGCTGGGGATCGATCTGGGCGGCGACGGGGTGAGCCCCAACGATGCGGACGACGTGGACGAGGGCCCCCATGGGCTACTCAACGCTCCGGTCATTGAGGCGGTGGTGCACGATGGGGATGAGGCGACGATTCGCGGTCGGGCGGGATCGCTACAGCGGGTGGCGGTGTATCGCGTTGGCGCCGACGCCGACGCTGGCGGTGGCATTGGCGTTGGTGGGGGGGGAGGGGCGTATTTGCTGCCGCATGCGAGTGGCCATGGCCCGGGGGCTGCGTTGCTGATCTTCGTGCGGGCCGATGTGGAGGGGGTGTTCGAGACGCGGGTGCGGGTTGCGCCGGGGGCGGTGATCACGGCGGTGGCGGTGGACGGGGGGGGGAACACGTCTGAGTTCGCGCGCAACTGGGTGAGCGATCCGCCGGCGGTGCTGGGCCCGGGGTTCCGGGCGGTGGCGTGGTTGGGGCCGGAGTCGTCGGTGGCGGAGGCGACGGAGTCGATTGGGGAGCGATTGTTGGCGGTCTTCCGCTTCGATGCGGGTCGTCAGGGCTGGTCGATCTTTCGGCCTGGTGTGCCCGTGCTGTCGGATCTGGAGACGCTGCAGCCGGGCGATGCGCTGTGGGTGCTGACGAGCCCGGGGCCGGAGTTGCTTTGGGAGCAGCCGTCGTTGTCCGCCAGCGAGGGTGGGGCGGGACTGCTGGCGGGGCTGAACTTCGTACGCTGGGGTGGCGATCCGGTCCTGATGGGGGTGGGGCTGGGGCCGATTGCGCCGGCCTTGGAGTCGGCGTTCCGGTGGCTGCCTGGGGAGCGACGATATGAGGCGGTTTTTCCGGTGATCCCGGGGCTTGCGCCGGCGCCGCTGCAGCGCGGGGAGCTGTTGTGGCTGCGCGTCAGCGGGGGCGTGGAGTGGCCGCAACCGCGCACGTTTGTGCTGCCAGCGGTCGATCCGGAGGGGGAGGTGGACCCGGAGGTGGGGCCCGAACCGGCGCCGACGCCTGATCCGGCGACGGAGGACGCGTTGACGCGTCGGGATGAGCGTCGGTAGCCTAACCTTCGCCCCGTCTGCCCGGGAATCATCGTGATTTGGCCCTGGGAGTGGGATGCGTGGTGGGCGTCGCCTAGTGGCCTAGGGCGCCAGGTTGTGGCCCTGGTATTCGTGGGTTCGAATCCCACCGTCCACCCCATACGTTGATTAACCAGCGTGGACCGTCCACGGTAGTGGCGGTGGCGCGAGTCCGCCGGGGGTCCCATGTTGCGAGCGCCGCGTCTCTCTCGTCTGGGGGTGCTTTTGGCCCTGACTCCGGTGTTTGTATTGATCGCGGCGGCGTGCGATTCCTCGGACAATTCGGAGCGGCTGGCGGCGCAGCGACTGTTCCGCAATGTGCTGATCTCGCAGGACGCGACGGCGGAGGCGGACGTGCGGATTGAGGGTCTGGTGGACGAGCTGCCGCCGGACTTCCCCCTGCCAGCAGATCTGGAAATGGACCTGCTGGGCTCCGCCTTCACCGATACGGGGGATTCGCGGCGGCTGATCGTGGGGTGGGAGTCAGACTCGGACGCGGATGCGCTGTTCGAGTTTTTCAACGACGCGTTGCGGGACGATCCTTGGTCGATCGTGGCGGATCCGCGGGTGCGGGGAATTGACTTCATCCGCTTTGTGGACGCGGACAATCCCGGCTTCGCGGGGGAGTTGCGGATCAATCAGGAGAACCGGACGGTGATCATTCTGATCGCGGACGTGGATCTAGGGGCGAACGACTCGAGCGACTCCTAGGGGGGCGCGGGGGTCAGTCGATGCGGTCGATGAGCAGGACGGCGGTGCCGAGGTAGAAGAAGTAGCCCATGATGTCGGTGATCGAGGTGACGAAGATCGAGCTGGCGAGGGCGGGGTCGGCGCGGAGACGTCGGAGGGTGGCGGGGATGAGCACGCCGGCGAGTCCGGCGACGATGAGTTTGGCCAGCATGGCGAGGCCGACGTAGGGGTTGCCTTTCCAGAGCCAGGCGACGAGTGCGACGACGAGGCCGTTGATCGTGGCGATGAGGGCCTCGCGGGGGATGGCGACGCGCCATGCCTCGCGGCCGAAGGTGCCCAGTGCGATTCCGCGAACCACTAAGGCGAGCGTCTGTCCGCCAGCGTTGGCGCTGATCCCGACGACGACGGGGAGGAAGATCGCGAGGACGGCGGCGCGCTCCAAGGTGTCTTCGAAGACGCTGACCGTTGCGGCGGCGGCGAAGACGGTGAGCAGGTTGACCAGGAGCCAGGGCAGGCGGCGGCCGACGGAGGCGGCGACGGGCCCGCCGACTTCCTCAGCGGCGCCGAGCCCGACCATGCGGAACATGTCCTCTGTGGCTTCTTGCTGGGCGACATCGAGGAGGTCGTCAGCGGTGGTGACGCCGGCGAAGCGGCTGTCGGCATCGACGACGGGCAGCACGACTTCCTGGTCGGTCTGGGTGTTGACGGAGATGACGTCGGGATTCATGAGCTCCCGCATGCGGCGGTCGGGCCGGGCGACGACGAGGTCGCGCAGGCCGACGACGCCTTCCAGGTGGTGGTCGGGCTCGAGGACGTAGAGGTAGTAGGGCTCGGCGGCGCTGCGGCCCAGCGTGCGCAGGTAGTCGATGGCGTTGTCCGCGGTCATCTGCCCACGTAGGGCGGCGACCTGGGGCGACATGATGCCGCCGGCGGACTCGTCTTCGTGGAGGAGGAGGGACGTCAGTTGGTCGCTCTCGTCCATGGCCTCGAGCACGGCCTGGGCGTCGTCGTCGTCGAGGTGGTGGAGGATGTCGGCGGCGGCGTCGGCGGGGGCCTCGTCGAGGGCGGCGGCCATCTCGTCGACGGCGAGTTGGGGTGCGACGTGGTCCAGTTCGGTGGGGGTGAGGTGCTCAAGCAGGGGGGCGAGTTGGTCGGGCGCGAGGCCGTCGAGGAGCACGCGGCGTTCTTCGTCGTCGAGTTCCGCGAGGATGTCGGCTGGGTCGGCGGGGTGGAGTGAGATCAGGAGCTGGGCGGCGCCGGGGTGGTCGCCGGCGTCGAGGCGCCCGGAGACTTCCCAGAGCTGTCCGCGGACCGCGTCTCGCCTGCGCTGCTCCGCCCCTGTGTCGCTGGCTGTTTTCGACGCTACAGCCGCGCCGGGCCAACGGCGAGAGGTTGAGTAGCGAACTCTGGACAACGTTTCGGGGCCATTAGGCAGTATGCTCCCGAACGGACAGAGTCCTGCTCTTGAGCGCGTTCAGTGATTGACGAGGATCCGCGCTGATCCGGCCCCCTGGCTGTCTCGTACCGGGGTTTCGTCGACGGGGCTTGGCTGTGGCGTGCCAGGCGCGAAGGGGATCGCACATGTTCGACACACGATTTCGTCTGCGGCTGGGGTTGGGGCTGGTGCTGTTGATCCTGACGGGCTTTGCGCTGGTCGCCTGCGGGGGCAGCAGCGACGATCCGGAAGAGCCGGCCGCGAGTGATGCGCAGGCGGAGGAACCGTCGGTGCAGGCCGAGGAAGAGCCGGAGGCGCAGGCCGAACAGGCGGAAGAGCAGGTGCAGGCGCAGGATGGTGACACGGCGGTGGCCGACAGTGGGCGCGGTGGTGGCGACGGCAATAAAGCGGCCGCCGTGGATGATGGGGTGATCAGGACGCTGGCGGACGTGGAGCAGGCTGTGGTGCGGATCGTGGCGGAGGGGAGCTTCCGCGACCCGGACGTGGGCGAGTTGCTGAACGTGGCGGGGAGCGGCTCGGGCTTCATCATTTCCGAGTCGGGGCTGGTGGTGACGAATAACCACGTGGTGACGGGGGCGGCGCTGCTACAGGTCTTCTTTGGTGGCGACGAGAGTAATCCGATCAACGCGCGTATTTTGGGCGTGTCCGAATGTTCCGACCTGGCGGTGATCGACTTGGAGGGGGACGGGTATCCGTTCCTGGGCTGGCACGAGGGTGTGATCACGGTGGGGCTTTCGGCGTTCGCGGCGGGCTTCCCGTTGGGCGACCCGGAGTTCACGCTGACTTCCGGAATTGTGGGCAAGGCGGACGCGGATGGCGAGAGCAGCTGGGCCTCCGTGGACCGGGTGCTGGAGCACGACGCGGCGATTTTGCCGGGGAATTCGGGCGGTCCGTTGGTGACGGAGGGCGCCCGGATCATTGGGATCAATTATGCCGGCAATGACGCAGGCCAGAACTTTGCGATCCGTGCCGATGAGGCGCAGCGTATCCTGGATCGGCTGATCGCCGGGGAGGATGTGACGTCTCTGGGGGTGAACGGCCAGGCGATTCAGACGCTGCTCGACGGTGATCTGATCTCCGGGGTGTGGGTGGCGTCGGTGGCGTCTGGGTCGCCGGCGGATGACGTGGGTTTGCAGTCCGGGGACATCATTACGCGGCTGGAAGGGCTGCTGTTGGCGCAGGACGGGACGATGGGGTCGTACTGCGACATTCTGCGCACACGCGGGGCGGACGACGTGCTGGCGATTGAGGTGCTGCGGGCTTCGACCGGTCAGGTTCTGGAGGGCCGGTTGAACACGGGGGAGACGCTGTCGGAGTCGTTCTCGTTCGGTGCGGTGGGGGGCGAGGTTGGCGGGATCGGCACGGGCGAGAGTTACAGCGGGTTCGTGGAGATCGAGGACGAGACGGGCAACTTGGTTGTCCATGTGCCGGTGGAGTGGTCGGATGTGGAGGGCGGTCCGTGGGTGCTGGACGGTGACGAGATCGGGATCTCGGTGACGGCATCCGCGGACATTCAGCAGTTCTTCGGCGTGTGGACGGAGCCGGGGGTGTTCGTGGGTGCGTCGACGCAGCTGCCGCCGGACCCGGATGGGCTGTTGGACGAGTTCCGCACGCAGTTCCCGTTCGATACGGGGTGTGAGTACGTGGGGCGCGAGTCGTACGCGGATCCGCTGTACACGGGGCTGTTCGATACGTGGCAGAACTGCGGCGGCGAGGACGTGCTGTACATATCGCTGATCGCGATGCCGGAGGACCAGGCGTTCGTGATCAATGTGCAGGTACAAGTGGTGACGGCGGCGGACTTCGAGGCGCTGGACCGGGTGCTGGATACGTTCTTGGTGACCCCGCCGGGCGGCGCGAGCGGCCCGGCGCCGCCGCCGGTGGACGAGACGGCGTCATACGCGGACTTCGGGGAGATCACGGACGCGACGGGCAGCATCACGGTGGTGGTGCCAACGGCCTGGGCGGATGTGACGTCGCCGGCGTGGGAGAACGCGGACGGCGACGTGATCGGCGTGCAGATGAACGCGTCGACGGACGTGGCGGCGTGGCAGGCGGGCTGGGGAGCGCCGGGTGTGTACATTGCCGCATCGAGCGAGGTTGGGTTGGACCCGAACGCCTGGCTGGATGCCTATAACTTCACGGACTGCACGTACGTGGGCCGGGAGAGCTACGAGGATCCGCTGTACGTGGGCTCGCAGGACGTGTGGATCGATTGTGGCCCGGAGGGGTCGACGTTCATCGCGGTGTCGGCGCTGCCGGCGGATGGGTCGTTCCTGGTGATCGTGGAGGCGGTGCTGGTGGAGCCACGCGATCTGGAGGCGCTGGAGAGGGTGCTGGCGACGTTCGTGGCGAGGCGGTAGGTGGGATGGCGGGCGGGGAGGCGGTGTGGTCTCTTCGCCCGCGCCTGGTTTGGCTGGCGTGGTTGGGTGGGCATGGTTGGGTGGGGTGGGCCGGTTTAGGATGATGGCGCCGGGGCGTGATGCTTCGGCGGCGGTTGGCGCCCGTAGCTCAGCGGATAGAGCATCAGACTTCGAATCTGAGGGTCGGGGGTTCGAGTCCCTCCGGGCGCGCCAATCAACTCTCTGCCCTGCGGTTGGAGTACGGGGCGGGGTCCGTCATCGCGGTTGGCTACCGGGCGATCGGTGTCCGGCTGGAGCGAGCGCTGTGCCCGGCACGCCTGACTTTTTCGTCGCTGAGCCTGCATCGAGATCCCACAACACGGCGGCGCCCCGGGAGAAGAAGGAGCTCACGAACGGGCTCCGAAGGCTCGCTAGAGATTGTTGCTCCTGGATTTGGTCTCTCGCTGATCCGAGCGGCGGATCTGGTGGTCGGACTCGACAACGCGAGGGTCGATTGCGGGCTCGCGGTCGACTGGGGGCGTGCGAGGTTGCCCGAGGTGGTGGCTGGTGGTGCACGGGTGATCCGGGGGCGGGATGGGCCTAGACTGCGCTCGCGATGCGAGGGGGCGCTGCTTGCCCGGTCGCGGCCCGATGGCAGGGGTGGGACCGGAGGCCCAGGGAATGGCCGCGGTGCGGCGGGCGCAGGTGGCTGATATTGACCCGTGCCATCGCTCGGTTGTGGTATCACACCCGAATCGGTGATCCGGAGCGGGTGACTCAGACCAGGCGGGAGGCCAAAGATGGTGGAGCTACCGACGACGCAACTCGGTCGGACGGGGTTCGAGGTGACGCGGCTCAGCTATGGGGCGATGGAGTTGCGCGGGGCGCCGCGTGGGCGGCCGGTGAGCGATGCGCAGGCGGCGACGATGCTCAACGCGGTACTGGATTCCGGCATCAATCTGATTGATACGTCGCCCGACTATGGGGTGAGCGAGGAGCAGATTGGCCGGGCGATTTCGCATCGTCGCGAGGAGTATTTCCTGGCCAGCAAGTGCGGCTGCGCGATTGGGCAGCCGCCGGCGCCAGCGGGCGAGGTGTCGCTGCATGTGTTCACGCCCGAGAATGTGCGGGCCGGGGTGGAGCAAAGCTTGCGTCGCATGCAGACGGATCATCTGGACCTGGTGCAGTTCCATGCCATCCCGTCGCAGGCGGTACTGGAGGGGGGCGCTTTGGAGGCGCTGCGCGACCTGCAGCGGGAGGGGAAGGTGCGCTTCCTGGGGATGTCCGGCACGCTGCCGCATCTGACGGATCACGTTGCGATGGGGGCGTTCGATGCGTTCCAGATCCCCTATTCGGCGTTGGAGCCGGAGCACGATGTTGCGATTGGGAGCGCGGCCTCCGCAGGGGCGGGGACGATCATCCGTGGCGGCGTCGCGCGAGGGGCGCCGGCGCCGGACCAGGACCCGGAGGTGATGGCCGGGCGGGAGCAGGTCAATGCGGAGCGCCGATCTCTGTGGGAGGTTGCGGAGCTGGATGCGCTGCTGGACGGGAGCTCGCGGATGGAGTTCCTGCTGCGCTACACGATCTCCCATCCCGGGATGCACACGACGATCGTGGGGACGATGAACCCGGTGCACCTGGCGGCGAACGTCGCGGCGGCGGCCAAGGGACCGCTGAGCGCGGATGCGTACGCGGAGGCGTCGCGGCGGTTGCAGGACGCGGCGACGTAGCGCGGGCTGGAGCGGGGGCGTCGAGACGTGGCGCGGGGGCGTCGGCTTCGCCATCGGCGCGCTGGGTGGGACTGCGCCCCGTGCGATGCGGAGGGGACCGGTGGGGGTGAGGATCGGGTCGTGGTGCGCCCGCTAGCCAGATGCGCGATCGGTCGCTAGGGCCGCATGCCGACGCGAATCTTGGGGCCGAGTTGGGTGGCGTTGACGGCGTGGGTCTTGCGGATGTAGTCGATGATGGCGGGGCGCGTGTGCCGGGGGTCGATGATTTCCATGGGTGCGGCTTGGCCCGGCTGGCGGAGCACTGAGGCCATCTTGATATAGCGCTGCTCGAGCTCCTTTTGCTTGGCCTGAGGATCGGGCGCGGCGAGGATTTCCCGCTTGAAGGCGGCCATGACGCCGCCTTCGGCGACGAGGGAGCCGGACTCGGCGGAGGGCCAGGCGTATTTCGTCCCGAGGTGGCTGGTCTTGGCGCTCCATCCGGCGACGCCGTATAACCGCCGGGTGAGGATGGTGATGTAGGGGATGGTGGATTCGCGGACTGCGTACATGGCCTTGTTGGCGAAGCGAATGATGCCGTCCTTCTCTGATTCGACGCCGACCATGAAGCCGGGTACGTCGCAGAAGTAGACGATGGGCAGGTGGAAGGTGTTGGCGAAGTCAACCCAGCGCTCGAGCTTGATGCAGGCCTCCACGGTCATTGCGCCGCCGCTGTGGCGGCAGTCGTTGGCCATGACGGCGACGGGGAAGCCGTCGATGCGGGCGAGCATGGTGACGACTTCGCGCCCGTAGAGCGCGCTGATCTCGAAGGTGCTGTCTGCGTCCATGACCATGCCGATGAGCTTGCGGACGTTGTGGGGGCGGCGGCGGTCGCGGGGCATGAAGTTGAGCAGGGCTTCGTCGCGACGGTTGGGGTCGTCTTCGGGCTCGATGCGGGGGGGCAGCTGCCAGACGTTGGCGGGGAGATAGGAGAGGAAGCGACGGATCTGGTCGCAGGCGTCCTGCTCGTCCTCGGCGACGTTGTGGACTGCGCCGGAGGTTTTGGCCTGGACCTGCCAGTTGCCGAGTTGGTGTTTGGTCATCTCAACGCCGAGGGCTTGCTTGACCATGGGCGGTCCGCCGACGAACGTCTCGCTGTTTTTGGTCATGACGCTGAAGTGGCAGTCGCCGGCGGCGACGGCGGGTCCGCCGGCGACGGACCCGAGCACGGCGGAGACGACGGGGACTTGGGCAAGCAGCTTGCCGTGGACGAGGGAGCTGAGGAGGTCGTCGCGGGGGCCGGGGATGATGTGGGAGTCGTCGAAGTGCTGGGGCAGGTTGAAGCTGCCGGGGACGCCGGTGTCGGTGAGGGGGACGGGGCGCTGGGCGAGATCGCTGAGGGTGTGATGAACGATGGAAGCGGCGGCGCCGATCTGGACTTCGGTGTCGTAGTTGCGGACGCTGCCGCCGGCGCCGTCGAGGAGGCGGACGAGGGGCAGTCGCATGTCCTGCACCATGCCGGTGACGCTGCGGCCGTAGCTGGGCACGGAGCCGTCCGATGCGCCGCCGCGGATGGTGAAGTCCTGGCCTTCGAGGACGATGGGGCGCCCGTCGATTTTGCCGAAGCCGCGGATGGTGGAGCCGGGGCGGAAGGAGATGAGGTTGTCGTCGTCGTCCCACTTGACGACGCCTTCGGTGGTACCGGTTTCTTCGAAGGACTGCGGATCGACGAGGCGGTCGATGCGTTCGCGCACGGTGAGGCGGCCCTGGGCCTGTTGGCGTTGGATGCCGGCCGGTCCGCCCATGTGCTTGCCGAGCTCGCGGACGAGTTCGAGTCGCTTCAACTCCGGTTCCCAAGTCATGGTGCCTCCTGCGGTAATGCCGAGTTCGTGGTGCGCGTGCGGGTGACCGAGAGGGGCTGGAGGCCAGCGTGTGGCGGCGGGCGCCTCCGGACCGAGTTGACTCGGTGATGGCAAGGTATCGTGGTCTGGCGGATAGTCACCTCACATGGTGGGGGACGGGGCCGGGACGGTTGGCGCGAGCGTTGGTGTGGGCATCGAGTGCTGGCGGCGGCTGGCTACCCCCAGCGCCGGGCAGGGGCCCGGCGATCATGGAGGCCGAATGCTACGCACGTCGCCGGTTCGATCCCGCCGCCCGATCACCGGATTGCGTCCGCTGGCTCTGCTGGGGGCGCTGGTGGCGGGGCTGTTCGCGGGGGGCGGGGTGATTGTGGTGTGGGGCGGGGGCAAGTAGCCTGTCAGGAAATACGGGCCAAGGGCCCCACCGATTCCGTTCGCGTCTCCTGGGCGGCCTGACCGGCCTGCTGCTGCTCGCCGCGACGATCGTCGCGGCGCTGCTGACCGTGACGGGGGGCGCGTCGGCGCAGCCGCTGCCGCTGACCCGGAGCATGACGGAGAGCCATACGTCGCTCGCGCCCGGGGCGCTGATCACGTACACGGTGACCCTGACCAATCCCGACGCGGCGGATAAGGTGGGCGTCTCCATCTTTGTCTTCCCCGATGCCGAAATCCTCTCCGCCCCCCAGGCGGGGTCCGACCCGGTCTGGGTACTCAATGCGCCCGCCCTGCAGGCGTTGGTTCCTGTCGTTCCGGCTGGGGGCACGGTGGTGCTTCCGTTGGTGCTCCTGGTGAACGCGATTCCGGCGGACAACGTGCTGTCGGCCTTCTTGGAGGTTCTGGGCAATCCCAACCTCCAAGTGGACATCCCGGTTGGCGATGCAGACATCAGTGTGCCGTTCCCCAACCGGCCCCCGATTTTCACTGGCAGCGTGCTTGAGGTGCAGTTCCAGATAGCTACTGCCGGGCTTGTGCTAGTCCCCACGACGGTGACCGCACTGTACCGCCGGGGACGACGTTCAACGCCACATTCTCTCACAGCGGGTTTGGTTCTGCCGTTTGGAGTTGCCCTCACGGTGCGCTCGCGGGCAGCGTCTGCACGCTTCCTCTGACCGTTGGTCCGGGCGAGCTACAATTCCCCATTTTCGCGGTGACGATCGATGGGAACCACCCTAGTGGTCCCGTGTTTGTGACTGCGTCGCTGTCCGGCGATGGGAATCCCGTGAACAATACCGTCACCCTCACTCAGCAGGTCACTGCTCGCCAATTCGACCTCCGGCTGTTTGCCGAGCTGGTTGCCGAGGGGGCGCCGACGCCGGGGGAGAGCCTGCTTTACCGATATGCGCTGTTTGCCACCACTGGCCCTGAGTTCTTCCTGGAGACAACGCTGACCACGACCGTCCCGGTCGGAACGACGTTCATTCCGTTCGATCTGGCGCTCCCCTTTGAGGGGCAGTCGGATCTGGACTGGGTTTGTGCCGGCGACGGCGGGCCCGGCAGCACATGCACGCTGCTCCTGGGGTTGGATCCCACCGTCTCCGTAGACATCTTCGGCGATGGGTCCCGCGTGCCAGGGGGGGTCTCCGTCAATTTTGTGGTACGGATCGATGCCGACCACCCCCGTGAGGTGCCGATCAGCAACACGGCTTCGGTGCCCACGGAGGGAGACTTCGCGTCCGGGGACGACCTCAATCCCGACGACAACACGAGCACGGTGGAGACGGCGCTGGCGGCGCCAACGCCGCCGCTGCCGCCGTTCTTCCCGCCGTTCTTCCCGCCCTCTGTGTTCAGCGGCACGGGGGCCCGGTTCGACGGCGCGCCCGCGCCCAATGGGGCGCTCGTGATCGCGACGAACCAGGACGGGAATCCGGTTGGGAGCACCCAGATCCAGGGCGGCGAATGGACGATGACGATCACGCCCGCGATGGCGGAGACCGTCCAATTCCGGATCGCGCACTCGCGGAAGACCGCGTCGTTCCCCGTCGTCGCCGGCGTGCCCACGAACGTGCCGCTGGACCTGAACCCGGAGACCCGGCGGCCGGTCGTGACCTGGAAAGAGGGCGTGCCGACGATCACCTGGGAGGAGCCCACGCCGCCGCCGACGATCGAGGTCGTCACGCCGCCGTCCTGCGCGGGGGGCGTCGCGGCGAACGCGACCTGCACCCTTCCCGACGGCACCCAGGTGACGGCCCCCGGCTTGCCGCCGCCGTCGATCTTCCCGAAGGCCACCGGACCGGGCGCGCAGGTCAAAGTGCTCGTCGTGATCCGGATTGGCCCGCCCCCGAACGGACTGGGGTCCGGTCTGGGGACCGCGCAGACCGGTTCGCAGACCCTCGACAGCCCCGTGCGCATCACCAGTGAGCCGGGACCGCCGGGCAGCGACCCCGCAGGGCTGCAGTACTTCCAGGTGACCCCGGAGGGCCTGGTGCCCGTGCCCACGGAGGTCGACTACGAGGCCGGCACGGTGTCGGCGACCGTCGACCAGCTGGGCGAGTACATTCTCGTGACGGCATTGGTGCGCGACATCCCGCTGCCGGCGGGCATTGCGGCGCTGGGCTTCCACGGCGCGCCGGGCACGCCGCCCGCGTTGATCCAGGGGCAGTTGGATCACCCGGATGCGCTGCAGGCGATGTTCCAGTTCAAGAACGGGGCCTGGGAGACGTTCCGCCCGGGCGGCCTGGCGCTCCTCAACAGCCTCACCCGCATCGACGCGCACGCGCCGCTGTTCCTGTCCTTGTCGCGGGCGACGCGCTGGGCGGGGCCGGTGCTCTACTTGGGCGACCACGACGTCGTCGTCGCGTCGGGCTTTACGGCCGTGACCTATACGGGGCTGAACCCGATCACGCCGGAGGCGCTGGTGGCGCAATTCCGCAACGCGGGCGCGGTGACGGTGATCTTCGCCTGGGACAACGCCCTCAACGCCGGTGGGGGCGGCTACCGCACGTTCCGCGCGGCGGGACCATCGTTCCTGAACGACCTGGAGACGATCAAGCCATACGACGTGTTCTTCGTGCTCACGGAGCGGGCGACGTCGTTGTCGTTGCCGGAGTTCGTGCTGCCGGAGTAAGGGTCGCGGCGGGGAGGGTCTGCGGTCGTGGGTGGCGTTGCGGGGGGCGGGGCGGCCGACGTGCTCTAGTTCGCCGGCGGGGTCCAGTCGCGCCAGTGCATGAGCGGGTGGCACTCGCCTTGGTGGATCTCGAAGGCGCGGGTGGCGACGCGGCGCAGGATTTGGGGGTCGTGGGAGGCGCAGACGATGGTGCCGTCGTAGTCGGCGAGGGCTTTGACGAGGCGGGCGCGGGTGGCGCCGTCGAGGTGGTTGGTGGGTTCGTCGAGAAGGAGGACGTTGGAGGGCTGGATCAGGAACTTGGCCAGCGCGACGCGCGAGCGTTCGCCGCCGGAGAGGACTGAGACGGGCTTGAAGACGTCGTCGCCGCGGAAGAGGAAGCGGCCGAGGACGCTGCGCAGATCGCCGTCGGAATGGTTCTCGGCGACGGCGGCGACTTCGTCGAGGACGGTGCGGGTGGGGTCGAGTTCTTCGTCCTGGTGCTGGTCGTAGTAGCCGAAGCGGGCGCGCTCAGACCAGGCGACGTCGCCTTCAGTGGGGGTGATGCGGCCGGCGAGGGCGCGCAGGAGCGTGCTTTTGCCGCTGCCGTTGGGGCCGACGAGGACGACTTTGTCGCCGCGTTCGATCTCCAGGTTTGCGCCGACCAGGACGATCTGTTCGTCGTAGGCGTGGCTGAGGTTCTGGACGGTGAGGACGGCCCGCTCGGGGCGGCCAATGGCGTTGATTTGGAAGTGGACGGCGCGTTCGGCGGTGGGGGCGTGGACGCGCTCGATCTTGTCGACGGCTTTAATCCGGCTTTGCACGGCGCGGGCCTTGGTGGCTTGGCTGCGGAAGCGATCGATGAAGTGGGTTTGGCGTTCGATCTCCCGCTGCTGGCGTCCGGCGATGACGTGCTGCTGGGCCATCTGGTCGGAACGCTGGCGCCGGTAGTCGGTGTGGTTGCCGGTGTAGGAGGTGGCGTCGCCGTCGCGGAGATCGATGATGCGGTTGACGGTGGCGTCGAGGAATTCGGTCTCGTGCGAGACGATGAGCACGGTGCCTTTGTATTCGCGGATGTGTTCGATCATCCAGGCGCGGGCGGCGGCGTCCAGGTGGTTGGTGGGTTCGTCGAGGAGGAGGTGGTCGGGCCGCCGGACGAGGACTTGGGCCAGGGCGACGCGCATGCGCCAGCCGCCGGAGAATGCGCCACAGGCCTTGAAGCGGTCGGTGGGGGCGAAGCCGAGGCCGTTGAGCACTTGGCCGATGCGCTTGTCGATGCGATAGCCGTCGAGGCGGTCGAACTCGTCGAAGAGCTGGGCCTGGCGGGCGATGAGGGCGTCGATGTCGGCGGTGGGGTCCTCGAAGGCGGCGGCGACCTCCTGCAGTTCTTCCTCGACCCGGCGGGCTTCGGGGAAGGCCTGCCACATCTCTTCGAGCAGGGGCAGGCGGCTGTTGAGTTCGGCGTCCTGTTGTAGGAAGCCGAGGCTGCCGGCGCGGTGGCCGGCGCTGCCTTCGTCGGGCGGGTAATCGCCGGCGATGATGCGAAGGAGGGTGGATTTACCGGCGCCGTTGGGGCCGATGAGGCCGACGCGTTCGCCGCCGCCGACGTTGAAGCTGACGTCGTCGAGGACGGTGACGCCTTTGAAGCGTTGCGAGATGCGGTTGGTGTAGAGCACGATCTTCACCGTATCGCGGTTGGGCCGAGGAGAGTGTCGAGCGGGATGCGGGAGCGCATGGCTAGACTGCCAAGCTATGAGCAACGATGCGGGACCGGTTGGGGCGCTGGATGGCGTGCGGGTGCTGGATCTGACGGACGAGCGCGCGATCTACGGGGCGAAGCTGCTGGCCGATCTGGGCGCGGCGGTGCTGCGCCCGGAGCCGCCGGGCGGGGATCCGCTGCGCAGGCGAGGGCCGTTTGCGGGCGGGGCGGCGGGTGGTGAGTCGTTGTGGTACGCGCATTTTGGCTCCAGCCGTGGAGGGCTGACGCTCGATTCGGAGTCGGACAAGGATGTGGCGACGCTGCGGGCGCTGGCCTGCGCGGCGGATGTGGTGTTGGACAACGGCCGGCTGGAGGCGTGCGGGCTGGATGCGGAGTCGTTGGTGGGGGAGCGGGCGGGCTTGGTGGTCGTGCGGTCCAGCTCCTTCGGGCGGGAGGGGCCGTGGCGCGACTACCTTGCGCCGGATCTGGTGGCGTCGGCGCTGGGCGGGATTTGCGCGACGACGGGCGACGTGGATACGCCGCCGCTGAAGCTGTTCGGTGAGCTGGCGTTCCTGTTGTCGGGGACGTACGTGGCGATTGGGGCGCTGGCGGCGCTGCGGCACGCGCGGGAGACGGGCGAGGGCCAGATTGTGGATGCGGCGGTGCACGAGGCGATTCCGTCGGCGCTGGAGCAGGTGCTGATGTACGCGTGGTATTGGGAGTTGGTGGGCCCGGCAGAGGCGCCCGTGCTGCCGAGGCAGGGGTCGTTGCACTGGACGACGCTGTACGAGGTGCTGCAGGCGCAGGGCGGCGGGGTCATGGTGACGCCCACGCCGGATATGGAGGCGCAGCTGGCGTGGCTGGTTGGCGAGGGGTTCGCGGAGGAGCTGCTGGACCCGAAGTGGGAGGACCCGGAGCTGCGAATGGAGTACGCGCGTCGGATGATGGAGGCGATGCGGGCCTGGGTGCCGACGCGGGAGGTGCAGGGGTTGTTTACGGAGGCGCAGGAGCGGCATGCGCCGTACGGACGTGTTCTGCCGCCGGAGTTGCTGCTGGAGAACCCGCAGCTGGCGGCGCGGGGGTGGTGGCAGTCGTACCGGGTTGGTGGCGAGGCTGTGCAGGGACCGGGGGGGCCGTATCGGTTGGAGGGGACGCCGTGGCGGGTGAGGGCGGAGGCGCCGTCGGTGGAGGCGGGCGCTGATCCGGTAGCCGAGGGGCCGAAGGATCTGGCCGGGGTTTTGTCTGCGATCGGGTGGACGGACTGATGGGCGCGCGCCCTCTGGACGGGATCCGGGTGCTGGACTTCACGCACGTGCTGGCGGGGCCGTTCGGGACGCGAATCCTGGGGGACCTGGGCGCGGACGTGGTCAAGGTGGCGACGGCGGAGCGGGCGATGGGGGCGGGGGCGGACCCGAACGAGCCGTATTACATCGCCTGGAATCGGAGTAAGCGATCGCTGGCGCTGAATATGGAGACGGACGGGGGGCGGTCGATTGGGCTGGAGCTGTGCGCCCGGGCGGACGTGGTGATTGAGAACTTCTCGCCGGGCGTGCTGGACCGCTGGGGGCTGAGCGAGCCGGTGCTGCGGGGGGCGAATCCTGGCGTGATCGTTGTGAGCATGTCGGGGATGGGTGTGGGCGGGCCGTGGTCGAACTTCGTGACGTTCGCGCCGACGATCCACGCCCTGTCGGGACTGACGGCACTGACCGGGGTGCCGGGCCGCGACGACATTGGGATTGGCTTCTCCTACAACGATCACGCGGCGGGGATGCATGCGGCGGTGGCGGTACTGGCGGCCTTGGAGGCGCGACGGCGGGAGGGGGTGGGCCAGCGCGTTGAGGTGGCTCAGTTCGAGACAGGGGTGAGCTTCCTGGGCCCGACGCTGCTGGACTTGGTCGTGAACGGCGGCAAGGCGGAGGCGTCGGGGAATCGGTTGCCGTACGACGTGGCGGCGCCGCACGGCTGCTACCCGTGCCTGCCGCTGCCCGACGCGGAGGGCGGCGAGGAGGAGCACTGGGTGGCGATTGCGGTGATGTCGGACGCGCAGTGGCGGTCGTTGCGGGAGGTGATGGGGGAGCCGGCGTGGGCGCGGGCGCCGGCCTACGAGACGGCGGCGGGGCGGGTGGCGGCGATGGAGACGATCGATCGGGCGGTGTCGGTGTGGACGGCCGCGCAGGCGGCGGTGGATGTGATGGAGCGCTGCCAGGCGGCGGGGGTGCCGGCGGGCGTGGTGCAGACTGGGATCGATCTGACGCGTCGCGATCCGCAGCTGCGCGCAAGCGGGTACTTCACGACGGCGGAGGGGGAGCATCCGGCGGTGGGGGTGCAGCCGGTCGATCGACTGCCGCTGCACTTTTCGGCGACGCCGATTGAGGGCTACCCGCGCACTCGCATGTTGGGCGAGGACACGACGGCGGTGCTTCTGGATTGGCTCGGTATGGCGGCGGACGAGGTGGCGGCGAAGGAAGCGGACGGCACGCTGGGCTGAGCGGTCGTTGGGCTGGACGGCGGGGTGCATGGCCGTCCGCTGCGCTTGACGGACGGTCGAACATGTGTTCTGATCCGGTCCTACGAGGGAGGGCCGGGCCGGTGGTCGAGTATCGCGAGATCGAGTGTAAGTCGGCGCTGAACCGGGTGCGTGGGATGCCGTTCAGTTGGTCGCTGAATCCGTATCGGGGCTGCGCGCACGGGTGTCACTACTGCTTTGCGCGGCCGACGCATCGGTTCTTCGATCTGGGCATTGGCGAGGACTTCACGGGCATTGTGTATGTGAAGCGGAACCTGGCGGCGGTGCTGGCGGGTGAGCTGGCGCGGCCGAAGTGGGCGCGCGAGCAGGTGGCGCTGGGCACGGCGACGGATCCGTATCAGCCGGCGGAGGGGCGGTACCGGCTGACACGGGCGGCGCTGGAGCAGTTGGCCCGATTCCGCACGCCAGTCTCGCTGCTGACGAAGAATCCGATGATCGTGCGGGACATCGATCTGCTGCAGGAGGTGGAGGCGCGGGCGGGGCTCAGCGTGTGCTTCAGCACGCCGACGGTGGACGAAGAGATTTGGCGCCGGACGGAGCCGGGGACGGCGCCCCCTTTGCAGCGATTGGCGGCGATGCGGCGCCTGGTCGATGCGGGGATCAACGCGGGGGTGCTGATGGCGCCGCTGCTGCCGGGGCTGTCGGCGGACCGGGCGCAAGTGGAGCGGACGGTGCAGGCGGCGGCCGAGCATGGGGCCTGCTTTGTGGGATCGAACGTGCTCAATCTCAGCGCGGAGCTTCGGGGGTACTATTTCGGATTCCTGCGGGCGGAGTACCCGGAGTTGCTGGACGGCTACCGGCGGCTGTATGGGGAGAAGTACGCGCCGAAGCGGTATCGGGAGCGGGTGGCGGCGCGGGTAGACGAGCTGCGGCAGGAAGCGGGGATCGTCGATCGGCCGCAGCCGCCGCGGCCGGGTCCGCCGGCGGCGAGACAGCTAGGCTTGGCCCTGCCCTAGTCTCGCGGGCGAGCGTGGGGTTGTCTGGAGGGGCGCTGGATGACGACTGAACAGCGGCAGGTGGAGCTGGCGACGGGGATATCGATGCACGTCTGGGAGGAGGGGGCAGGGCCGGCGGTGGTGTTCGTGCACGGCTTCCCGGAGTTGGGTTATTCGTGGCGGCATCAGCTGCCGGCGGTATCGTTGGCGGGGATGCGTGCGATTGCGCCGGATATGCGCGGCTACGGGAAGACGACGGCGCCGCCCCGGGTGGAGGATTATCAGCACCGGCTGATCTGCGACGATTTGGTGTCGCTGCTGGATGCGGAAGGCCTGGCGGAGGCGGTGTTCGTGGGCCACGACTGGGGCGGCGCGATCGTGTGGGCGATGGCGTTGCACCACCCGAGTCGGGTGCGGGCGGTGGCGGGGATCAATACGCCGTATCGGGGGCAGCCGCCGGCGCCGCTGCTGGAGATGGTGAAGGACCGGCCGGGCGCTTGGGACTACCAGTTCTATTTCCAGGAGCCGGGCGTCGCGGAGGCGGAGCTGGAGGCGGATGCGGAGCGCACGCTGCGGCTGATGCTGCGCAGCAGTGATCCGGTGGATCGGTTGGACGCGCTGGGGGGCACGAGCAGTGTGCGGGAGCGCGGCGGGATTTTGGTGGGGCTGCCGGACGACGCGCCACGCAGTGTGATGCTGACGGCGGAGGATCTGCGCGTGTTCGCGGAGGCGTTTGGCGCGTCGGGATTTCGCGGGCCGCTGAATTGGTATCGCAACGACCGGGCGAACTGGGAGTGGGGCGAGGCGACGAAGACGGCGCGGATTGGGTGCCCGGCGCTGATGGTGACGGCGGGGAAGGACCCGGTGCTGAAGCCGTCACTGTCGGAGGGGATGGAGCAGGTGATTCCCCAGTTGCAGCGGGGGCACATTGAAGAATGCGGGCACTGGACGCAGCAGGAGCGCCCGGAGGAGCTGAATCAGATCCTGGTCGACTGGCTGGGAGGGCTCCGGGAGTGAGGTGGCGATGCCGCCCCTGACGGCCGAAGAGCGTGACGACTTGCTGCGCACAGCGGGCGTGCTGATGCGTATCGCGACGGTGGATGCGGATGGCGATCCGCATGTGACGCCGATCTGGTTCATCTACGAAGAAGATCGGCTGTGGTTCACGCCACGCGCCGGCTCGGACTGGCTGCGGCATTTGCGGGCGCATCCGCGCTTCGCCTGCGTGATCGATGAGACGGCGCAGCCCTATCGGAAGCTGGTGATTGAGGGGGAGGCGGAGATCGTGCACGAGGTGGGGGAGGATGAGGTATGGCGTGATCGGTACCGGCGCATCGCGGAGCGCTATGTGGAGCCGGCGGGGGCGTTGGCGTATATCCGGAACACGATCGATCAGCCGCGGGCGCTGTGCGCGCTGACGCTGGCGGAGGCGCGAGTGCGCAGCTGGCGGATGCCGGTGGCGGACGAACCGCGGAGCGGGATCTGGCACCGTCGGTACTACGGAGCGGAGACAACGTTCGGTGCGGAGGCGGGGTTGGGCGGGGATTCGTAGCGGAGCGGACGCGCGAACTGGGTGGGCGCGGGCATAGTGCGAACGCGCGCTTTGACATGTGATGCGCCGGGGGCCTAGCGTCTGGGCACTAGGGATGTTCCGGGCTTTGCGAAAGGAATCGCAATGCGGAAGAAGATGTGGGTTCTCGGGCTGAGCGTGGCGGTGGCTGTGGCCGCTGTTGTGCCGGGGTTTGCCGCGGCGAGCATCGGCTGGGGCTAGCTCCCGGCCGGAACGAGGACACAGGCCTGCGGCTTCGCGCGATGGCGCGGGGCCCAGGCCATTTTTCTCGCGGATGCTCCATGGGATTACGGGCTGCAGTGGGGGGTGGGGCCGTACTAGGGATGGCCACTGAGCATCTTCGCTTCGTGCCTGGCCCTGCACCCCCACTGCAGCCCGTAATCTAGCGGGCGTGTCTGTTCGGCAGCGAACATCAGAAAGCCCGTGCGACCGGTCGATCCGGATGGGCCCATCCGGGTCTTGGGGGCTGAGGCCCGGGCCGCGGTGTCGACGGGCGTGAGCACGTCCGCTATCTGGAAATCGCGCCGTTCGCCGATGATCACGACGTAGCCGATCGATCCGTCTGGTCGGCGCGGAGGAGGATCGGCGGACGATGGCAGGGCTGCCGGGCAGACGCCCGCGCGCGGCGCGGTCAGCGCTGCGAATTCCGAAGCCGCGGCTCGTCGCGTACGTGGTGTTGGTGATCCTGGGCTCGGGCGTGAGTTTGGCGCTGACGTCCTTGGACCCGCTGCAACTGGGGCCGATGGTGTCCCGGGACTGGGTGCTGTGGGGCGCGTTGACGGTGGCGGCGGTGCTGGGGCAGAGCACGCGCTCCGATCTGTTCGGGGACAGCTTCGTCTCGTTGAATTTCGTGCCGTTGTTCGCGATCGGTCTGTTGCTGGGACCGCTGATGGCGGGGGTCGCGGCGCTGATCTCGATCGGGATTGCGCACGCCGTCGCGCGGGATCCCTGGTTCAAGCTGCTGTTCAACGCGGCCGCGGTGGCCTGGGCGGTGGTGGCTGCGGCCTGGACGTTCCACCTGCTGGCCTCGCCGATCGATGGGACGGGCGTGGAGGCGCAGATGCTGCCGGGCCTGGCGGCGAGCCTGGTGGCGTACGCGGGGAACGCGGGGTTGGTGGGGGGGGGTGGTGGCGATTGCGACGGGCCAGCGCTTTGCGGAGGTGTGGACGGAGAAGTATCGCTGGCTGTTCCCGCATTACCTGACGTTGGGGGTGATTGGCTTCGCGCTGGCGGTCTCATACGCGCTGCTGGGGTTCATTGGGATGGGGGTGTTCTTCGTGCCGGTGCTGATGCAGCGGCTGGTGGTGCGGCAATACACGGAGCGCACGCGCGTTTCGGTGGAGCGGTTGCGGGACGCGTATCGGGTGATTCGCGCGAGTGAGGAGCGCTTCCGGTCGCTGGTGCAGAACGCGCCCGGCGTGGTGGCAGTGGTCGATCCGAGTGGGGCGTTTCACTATGCGAGCGCGCCGGATCTAGAGGGCGAGGGGCCGATTGAGGAGGGGGGGCCGTGTCGGATGGCGGATGTGGTGCACCCGGACGATCTGCCGCGTGTGCTGTCGGTGATCGCGGAGGCGGCGACGTGTCCGCAGGGGGAGATGCGGCTTGAGCTGCGCATGCGCCGGGCGGACGGGGCCTGGCGGGAGTTCGAGGCGATCGTCTCGAATCTGCTCGACAATGAGGCGGTGGGCGGCATTGTGCTGAACGCGCACGATGTGACGGAACGTAAGGGGCTGGAGGATCAGCTCCGCTATGAGGCGTTCCATGACGCGCTGACGGGGCTGCCCAACCGGGTGTTGTTTACGGATCGACTGGGGCAGGCGGTGGCCCGCGCGAAGCGCAGCCAGCAAGGGCTGGGGGTGCTGTTCCTGGACCTGGATCGGTTCAAGTACATCAATGACAGCTTGGGCCACGAAGTGGGCGACGACTTGCTGCGCGAGATCGGCCGGCGGATGCCGGAGGCGGCACGCAGCGCGGACACGGTGGCGCGTTTCGGCGGGGACGAGTTTGTGGTGCTGGTGGAGGACATTGGCTCAGTGGGGGAGGCGGTGAGCGTGGCCGACCGCATCCTGACGGCGATTCGCGAGCCGGTGGCGCTGCATGGTCGCAGCCATGTGGTGACGGCCAGCATTGGGATCGCGTTCGGGATGGGGAGTCGGGACGGACAGGATCTAATTAAGGAGGCGGACGCGGCGTTGTACCGCGCCAAAGCGCGAGGCCGGGCGCGGTACGCGATCTTCGACGATTCGCGCGATCACTACCCGGTCGACCGGCTGGACTTGGAATCCGACTTGCATCAGGCGCTACAGCGGGACGAGCTGCGAGTGTTCTATCAGCCGGAAATGGATCTGCAGAGCGGCCGGGTGTGCGGCTTTGAGGCGCTGGTGCGCTGGGCACATCCGCGACGGGGGCTGATTTCGCCGGCGGACTTTATTCCGCTGGCGGAGGTGAGCGGGGAGATTGTGCCGATCGGCCAGTGGGTGCTGGAAGAGGCGTGCCGCCAGGCGACGGCCTGGCAGGGGGTGCTGGGCGACGATCCGTTGTCGATGAGTGTGAATCTTTCGGCGCCGGAGTTCCGCGAGCCGGACCTGTTGATCCGCGTCGCGGAGACGATCGAGCGCTGGGATTTGCCGGCGGGTCGGCTGCGTCTGGAGCTGACGGAGAGTGTGCTGATGGACGATGATCCGGCGCTGCATGCGCTGCTGGCGAATCTGAAGCAGCTGGGCGTGCAAATGGCGATCGACGATTTCGGGACGGGCTATTCCTCGCTCAGCTACCTGAAGCGGATGCCCGTGGACGCGCTGAAGATCGATCGGTCGTTTGTGGCGGATTTGGGGCGCGATCCGCGCCAAGCATCGATCATTGAGGCGGTGGTGCGTATGGCACGGGCGCTGGGGATGGTGGTGATCGCGGAGGGGATTGAGGAGCGCGAGCAACTGTCGTTCCTGACGCGGGTGGGCTGCGAGAGCGGGCAGGGCTTCCTGTTCGCGCGGCCGCTTGCGGCGGCGGCGATCCCGGAGGCGGTGCGGGCACTGAATCGCGGGCAGCTTTCGAAGGCTGGCTAGCGGGGCTGGCGCGAGGGGGGCCGGATGGGCTGGGTCCGACTGGGCGGGGTGAGGCCAGCAGCGAGGAGGGCGGCGGCGAGGGTGAGCACGGTGACGGCCAGGACGGGAGCGACGATGAGTTGCGGCCGCACGAGGATCACGTCATAGGCGTCGCGGATGAGCCCGCCCCAGGTGGCGGTGGGCGGGGCGGCGCCGAGCCCCAGGAATCCCAGGGACGCTTCCAGGAAGACCGCTTGGGGGACGGCGAAGGCGGCCGCGACGAGCAGGGCGGGTCGAGCGGATGGCAGGAGATGCGACCAGAGCAGTCGTGCGGGGGCGGCGCCGGTGGCGCGGGCGGCGAGGACGTATTCGGCGCTTCGCGTGACGAGGATCTGGGCGCGCGCCAGGCGGGCGTAGAGCGGCCATGTGGTCAGGGCGATGACGAGGAGGAGCATGGCGACTCCGCCGCTGAGGGCGGATTGCAGGACGACGACGAGCAGGAGGGCCGGGAAGGCGAGCGTGGCGTCAGCGAGGCGCATGAGCAGGCCGTCCCAGCGCCCGCCGCGCATGGCGGCGACGCCGCCGACGCTGGCGCCGAGGAGCAGTGCGAGCGTTTGCGATCCGAAGGCTGCGAGCAGGGAGATGCGCGCGCCCTGCGCGAGCCGGCTGAGGAGGTCTCGTCCCAGGGCATCCGTGCCGAGAGGATGCGCGACGGTGGGAGCCTGGAGGACGGCGTCGTAGTGCTGGAAGGCGGGCGCAACGAGGAGTGGCGGTAGGGCGAGGGCGAGGAGGAGCAGCGTTATGAGGAGGAGGAGTCCGACCTGCAGGGCGCGATTCCCGCGGGTGATGCGGCGCAGGCGGAGGCGGGGCGGGGTGTGGTGGCCGGTGATGTGTGGCGCTTGGGTGTGGAGGAGCCGCGGCGCGGCGTGGGGAGTCAGCATGATGGCCGGCTGGATGACGGTTGGGGTTCTGTGAGGCGGCGGCGGACGCGAGGGTCGAGTGCTGCGTGGAGTAGGTCAGCGGCGAGCGTCGTGACGATCACGAGGGCGGCGAAGAAGAGGGCGACGCCCATGATGACGCCGTAGTCGCGCTGGAAGACCGCGTCGACGAAAAGGCGGCCGAGGCCGGGGATGCCGAAGACGTACTCGACGAGGAAGGCGCCCGCGGCGAGGTCGGCGACGAGGACGCCGAGGAGCATCAGCGGCGCGGGCGCAACGTTGGGGAGGACGTGCCGGACGAGCACGAGGCGCGGGGAGAGGCCTTTGGCGGCGGCGGTGCGAACGTAGCCCGCGCTGAGCGCGTCGGCGACGACCGTGCGGGTGAGGCGCGTGAGGATCGCGCCGGGCAGGATGGCGAGCACGAGCGTGGGGAGGATCAGGTGCTGCGGCCGTCCCCAGCCACCGGGGGGCAGCAGATCCAGCCAGAGCGAGAACAGCAGGATCGCTCCGATGGCCAGGACGAAGGCCGGGATGGCGCTTCCCAGGACGCCGAGGAGGAGGCTGAGCCGGTCCAAGCGCCCGCCCGGCCGTCGTGCGGCGGCGGCGCCCAGGGCGAGTCCGGCGGGGACGGCGATCGCCAGGGCGAGTCCCGCCAAGAGCGCCGATGCGCCGGCGCGGGCGCGGACGAGCCCGGCCACCGACTGGCCGGGGCGGGTGAGTGAGGCTCCCAGGTCGCCCTGGATGAGGCCCAGGAGGAAGCGGCCGTACTGCGCCGGGAGGGGCGCTTGGAGCCCGGCGCGGCGGTCCAGATTCTCGATTGTGGCGGCGGGGAGTGGGCGCCCGCCGTCCCAGGGGCCGCCAGGGGTGGCGCGCATGAGCAGGAAGGTGATTGTTGCGATGAGGAAGAGCAGGGGCAGACCGCCGAGGAGGAGACGTTGGACGGTGTAGCGGAGCACGGTGGTGGTTCAGGCCGGTCTCGCGCGGGCCCTAGCGGGCGGCGACGAGTTTGTCGGTGCGGGTGGTTTGGAAGAGGAAGTTGTCGCCGGCGGCCTGGCCGTCGAGGGGGGTGAGGATCAGATTCTTGACCCTGGGGCTGACGAGTCGGACTCGCTCTCGGTGGAGGAGGACGGCGAGCGGGCCGTCGGCCATGAGGATGGCGTGCGCATCGCGCCAGGCGCTGAGGCGGGCGTCGGGGTCGTTTGCGCTGCGCGCGGCGGCGACGGCGGCGTCGAAGGCGGCGTTGCTCCAGCCGCCGAAGTTGAAGGGGCCGTCGCTGGTGAAGAGGTCGGGCAGCCAGTTTTCGGGGTGGGGGAAATCGGCGGTCCAGAAGAAGAGGCCGATGTCGAAGTCGCCGCTGAAGAGTCTGGGGCCGTAGGCGCTGGGGTCGAGGCCGGTGAGGGCGACGTCGACGCCGAGGTGACGGCGGAACTGCTCCTGCGCGAACTCTGCCTGGAGGGGGCTTGCGCCGACGTTGGCGAAGGCGAGTTCGACGCTGGGGAAGGCGGGCCCGTCGTAGCCGGCTTGGGCGAGGAGGGTGCGGGCGAGGTCCGGGTCGAAGGTGACGGGGTTGGCGGGCAATTCCGCGCCGGGCAAGCCGGGCGGCAGCCAGCCCTGAGCGGCCTGGCCGATGCCGCCGTTGATGGCGTTCACGAAGGTGGCGCGGTCCAGAGCGGCGGCGAAGGCGCGCCGGACGTCCGGGTCGTTGAAGGGCGCGCGTTGGGTATTGAAGACGAAGGTGACGGTGGTGAGATCGGTGGTGCGGGTCAGTTGCCCGGCGAGGACCTCGTTCGCGAGGACGTCGGGGACGAGGGCGGTGGGGACTTCGACGACGTCGAGCTCACCGGCCAGGTAGGCGGCGTAGGCGGCGTTGTCGTCCGGCGTCATGCGGAACTCGAGGCTGTCGACGCCGACGTCGCCGCCCCACCAATCGTCGACGGCGGAAAGCACGATGCGGACATCGCGTTCCCAGGCGGACAGCGTGAAGGGCCCGTTGCCCACGAGTGCGCCGGGGCGGGTCCAGGCGGGGCCGTGGGCCTGGATCACGTCGGCGCGCACGGGGAAGGCGGCGGTGAGCGTGAGCACCTGGAGGAAGGCCGGGTTGGGCTGGGTCAGCGTGATCTGCAGACGGTTGGCATCGAGCGCGGTGATGGCGACGGCGTCCCGCAGCGCGTCGAGTTCGGCCTGGGGACGGGAGCGGGGCTCGCCGTCGTCGTCAAGGAGGGCGGTGTTGTAGGCGGCGGCGCCCGCGATCGCGTGGAAGGCGGCGGCCTGTTCGCTGGCTTCGCCCGGGTCCAGGACGCGCCGGAGGGCGAAGACGAAGTCGTTGGCGGTGACGGGGCGGCCGTCGCTCCAGCGTGCGCCGTCGCGGATGGCGAAGGTGTAGATGCGACCGTTGTCGCTGAGTCCGCCGTTCTCATGCGAGGGAACGTCCAGGGCGACGTCGGGGATGATGGAGAGGGCCGCGTCGAAGCGGACGAGGCCGCGGAAGAGTTGGCGCTGGACGGAGACGGCCTCGGTGCCGACGGCGTGGGCGGGATCGAGGCTGGCGGGGTCGACTTTGATGTTGAGCGTGAGGCGCTGGGGGGCGTCGTCGGCGGCGCAGGCGGCGGCGAGGATCGTCACGAGCGCGACGAGTAGTGCGAGGACGAATGCAGGGCGAGCGATAGGACGGGTCATGCGAGACTCCCTTGCGGTAGCCAGTGACGCCACCGTGTTCTGAGTATCGAAAAGGCGTAGGCCGGTTGGTGGTGGGGGGAGTCCCAAACTGCGCGCGGGAAGGCCCCAATCCGGTGCACGAAACTGGGCGGTCTGGGTTGTATCGTCGTACGGAGTCTGAGATCGGGATGAGGAGGCGCGGATGAGCGTGAAGATTGGCTTGGGGTTGGCGAACTTCCCGTTCGAGGATCGGCGGGGCTTTTGGCGCTGGATCGAGCGTTGCGAGGACGGCGACATCGATTCGATCTGGCAGACCGACCGGCTGGTGGGGTCGCAGCCGTTCTTGGAGTCGATGACGACGATGGCGGCGCTGGCGGGCGGGACGGAGCGGCTGAAATTCGGGATGAATGTGGTGGTGGTGCCGTTTCGGGACCCGTTGGTGCTGGCGAAGGAGTGCGCGACGATCGATTTCCTCAGCGGTGGGCGCCTGTTGCCGGCGTTCGGGGTGGGGGGGGCGCTGGCGCCGGAGTTTCGGGCCACGTCACGGCCGATGGCGCGCCGGGGGGCGCTGGCGGACGAGGCGTTGTCGCTGATGGTGCGGCTGTGGGCGGGCGAGTCGGTGTCGTATGAGGGCGCGCACTACCGGTATGCGGAGGCGCGGATCGCGCCGCTGCCGGTGCAGCGCCCGCTGCCGCTGTGGATCGGCGGCGACAGCAAGGCGGCGATTCGTCGCACGGCGACGATCGGGACCGGCTGGCTGGGTGGTCTGCACAACCCGTCGCAGGTGGCCCGGGTGGTGCGGGGGATCCAGGAGGCGGCGGTGGAGGCGGGGCGCACGATTGATGCGGACCACTATGGGGCGGCGTTCGCGTATCGCTTCGGCAGCCGTGATGATGCGGTGGTGGAGCGGGTGGCGGCCGGATTTCGGCGGCGCTTGCCGGATGTCGATCCGGCGGACTACTTCGTTGTGGGGGACGCGGCGACGATTCAGGCACGGGTGGCGGAGTACGTGGCGGCGGGGGCGTCGAAGTTTGTGCTGCGCCCGATCGCGGAGGGCGAGGACGAGATTATGGCGCAGACGCAACGGCTGATCGAAGAGGTGGTGCCGGTGGTGCACGGCCGGGTGGCCGCGCCGGCGCCCTAAGACGGTCGCGCGCAAGCGGCGAAGCTTACGCAAGTCTTACACAGCCATGTAGTGGACGTTTCGTTGCCCCCCCAGGGTGGGGTCTGACGGGCAGTGCGGGCGGGGCCTCCGGGGCTTCCGTGGTCGCTTCCGTCGGAAGGGGAGCGAGGGTGACGACACGACGCGAGACGGGGCATCTGCTGCGCCGGGCCGGCTTTGGCGCGCGGCCGAGCGATTTTGAGGACTACGCGGGGCTGAGCTGGGAAGCAGCCGTCGATCGGGTGCTGGACTATGCGGTCCTGCCCGATGCTCTGGCGGCGACGCCGACGCCAACGCAGCAGCGGCCGGACTCGGACGAATTGCGCCTTGGGGCGATCGACGTGATTGGCTGGTGGCTGGAGCGGATCATCGTTTCGGAGCGGTCGTTTGAGGAGAAGCTGGTCTTCTTTTGGCACGACCATTTCGCGACGGCGATCACGAAGGCGCCGCCGCCGCTGATGGCGAATCAGGTGGTGACGCTGCGGCGGCAGGCGCTGGGAAACTTCCGGGACTTGCTGGTGGCCGTCGCGACGGACCCGGCGATGCTGGTCTACCTGGACGGCAATACGAATGTGGTGGGCAACCCGAACGAGAATTACGCGCGGGAGCTGTACGAGTTGCACACGCTGGGGCGGGGTAACTACACGGAGTCCGACATTCAGGAGACGGCGCGCGCGCTGACGGGCTGGGGGGTGGATCGGCGGGCCCAGGGGAGCCGCTTTCGGACGAACCGGCACGACACGGGGGTGAAGACGATCTTTGGGGCGTCGGGGAACTTCGACCTGGAGGATGTCGCGGATCTGATCATGGCGCATCCTGATTTCCCGACGTTCATGGTGGCGAAACTGGCACGCTACTTCGTTGCGCCGGATGTCTCCGACGCGTACATCATTCGTCTGGCGGACGAGTGGGTGGCGGCCGATTTCGAGTTGCGGCCGCTGTTGCGCGCGATCTTTCTCAGTGCGGAGTTCCGCGCGGGCAGCTACCGGGCGCTGATCAAGAATCCGCTGGAGTTCACAGTGTCGGCGACGCGCAATCTCGGCGCGACGGTTGCGCCGCGGCTGGTCCTTTTCACGGCGCACACGATGGGGCTGATTCCGCTGAATCCGCCGACGCCGGCTGGCTGGCCCGCGGGGGCCGCCTGGGTGAACGGCAATTCGGTGCTGGCGCGGAGCAACTTCGCGAATGCGTTGATGGTGGCGAGCCGGGAGCGGTTCCGGGAGCGGGGCGGTGATCTGCCGGCGGTGTCGTTCGAGCCGATGGAGGTGCTGGAGGCCCGTGGGGCGACGGATGCGGGGTCGACGGTGGACGCGTTCGCGGATGTGCTGCTGGACGGCGAGATCGACTTCCATGACCGGGAGATTCTGATCGACTACTTGGGCGGCGGCTTCGTCCCGGACGAGGCGGCTGTGGATGAGAAGGGGCGCGGTCTGGTGTACCTGCTGCTCTCCTCACCAGCGTTCGCGCTGGCTTAGCGCCGGGCGGGGCGATGGCCCTGCCCCGGCCGACTGCTTGACTCGCAGGCATTTCCGAAAGGTTCCTCTCATGCCGATGACTCGACGACGGTTTCTCAAGGGCGGCTTGGCAGTGGCGGCGCTGGGCACGATGGGGGCGACGATGCCCTCCGTGATGGTGCGGTCGCTCTATGCGGCCAACGCGGCCCCCGGGCCGGCGTTGCAGGGCGCGCCGGCCGGTGGGCCGCGGACGTTGGTGGTGCTGCAGCTGGGTGGCGGCAACGATGGGCTGAACGCGCTGCCGCCGTTTACCAGCGGCGCCTATCACGATCTGCGCCCGCAGCTGGGTCTGGATGAGAGCGATGGGGTGGCGCCGATCGCGGAGGGTCTGGGCCTGCACCCCTCGCTGGCGTCGTTGGTCCCGCGCTGGGAGCGCGGTGAGATGGCGATCGTGCAGAACGTGGGCTACCCGGAGCCGGACCGGTCGCACTTTCGGTCGATGGCGGTGTGGCAGACAGCGCAGCCCGCGGAGGCGATCGAGGAGGGGTGGATTGGGCGCTATTTGGACTTCCGCGCAGAGACGGGGGGTGACCAGTGGCGGGCGGTTGGTGTCGATCCGGGGCCGTCTCCGGCGTTCCGGGGCGGGCCGTTTGTGCCGGCGGTGGAGAGCATTGATGGGTACACGCTGCAGGCCGATCCGGTGTATCCGCGCGACCAGTCGTCGCGGCTGGTTGCTTGGCAGGCGCTGCATACGGCGGCGGGCGCGCGGACGGGGTCGTTGCCGCTGCTGAGCCGGACGGGACTCGAGGCGTTCGAGAGCATGGAGTCGCTGCAGGCGGTGGCGGGCGATTACGCGCCGATGGTGGCGTACCCGTCGGGCAATCCGCTGGCCGCGGCCTTGCAGACGGTGGCGCAGCTGATCGATGCCGATCTGGGGACAAATATTGCGTATGTGACGATGGGCGGCTTCGACACGCATGCGGAGGAGGGCGATGACCACGGGCCGTTGCTGGCGAATGTCGCGTCGGGCCTGAACGCGTTCCTGGACGACTTGGCGGCGCACGGCCGGTTGGACCAGGTGGCGGTGATGGCGTTCTCAGAGTTCGGGCGCCGGGCTGGCGAGAATGGCAGTGGTGGGACGGATCACGGGAAGGCGGGCCCGGTCTTCCTGTTCGGTTCTGGTCTGAACGGTGGGCTGTACGGCGAGGCGCCCGACTTGCGCAATCTGGATGATGGGGATCTGCGCTACAGCGTGGACTTCCGGTCGGTGTACGCGTCGGTGCTGGAGGGCTGGCTGGGCAGCGAGTCTGAGCCGGTACTGCTGGGGAAGTTCGAGACGCTGCCGATCTTCCGTGCGTGAGCGGGGCTGAAGCATGGCCTGGCTCGCGCCGTGCGGCGTGGTGTGTTCTTGACGATCGGGCTGCGGTGGCGGGGGATGGCGCTAGGCGACGATGAGTGGGATGCGCATTTCGCTGGGCGTGAGGCCGGCGTGGAACCCGCGCACGTTGGCGTATGGGGCTGGGGGATCAGCGTCGCCGGCCGTCGTGTGGTGGCGGTCGATGGCGGCGGCGTCCGTTTGCGGTTGGGTGAGGCGGGGGGACTCGCAGAGGAATACGTCGGGACCGTCGCTGAGCGCGATGAAGTCGCCGATGCGGTCGCGCGCGGTCTGGCTGAGCGGTTCGGGGCCCCAGAGGTGGAGGTCGTCGGTCTGCTGGGTGGAGAGCAGGGCGAATCGTTCGCCGAAGCGGGCGCGGAAGTCGTGGGCGAAGGCCGCCGCGTGGCCATCCCGGGTGTGGAAGAAGGGGACGCGGGGCTCGCCGGACGGGGGCACGCGCAGGTGCGCCAGGAGGGGGTCGGTGGCGGGAATCAGATGCCGGGCGCTGTCTGGGACGGTGAGCATGCCGTGGTCGCTGCTGACGACGAGGCGGACGTTGGGGGGGAGCGCCTCGGCAAGCCGTGCCAGCTCCCTGTCGACGGTGGTGAGGGCCACCATGGCTTCGACCGATTCGAGGCCATGGTGGTGCTCCGCCGTATCGATGCTGGGGATGTAGAGCATGTGCAGGGTTGGCTGGCTGGCGTCAGCGACGGCGCGATTGAGGTGGGTGACGCCGGCGTGCAAATCAGGGTAGGCCTCGGCGTGGTCGCCCCAATGATGCCGGGTGTAGACGCTGTCGGCGATGGAGGCCGGGTGCAGCGGTCGGAAGGCGGCGCGCATAGAGTGTGCAAGGGGGGGGACGGGGAAGACGGCGGCGGCGGTGATGCCGCGGGCTTCCAGCGGCTCGCCTTGCATGCGGTCGACGAAGGGCAGGATGGTGGCGGTGAGGTCGTGCTCGGGCAGGTAGGTGAACCAGCCCGGGGCGGCGTGCTGGGCGGGCCAGGCGCCGGTGGCGAGGGAGGTGACGGCGGCGGCGGTGGTGGAGGGGAAGACGGCGCGCAGTTCTGCGAGGGGGCTGCGGCGCAGGAAGGCGGAGGGGGGCAGGGTGGCGAGCAGGTTGCAGCCGAGGCCATCGATCAGGACGAAGACGATTTGGCGAGGGGCGCCGAGGAGCGCGCGCAGCGCTTGGGCGCGGTGGGTGAGGGGCGGGGTGCAGGCTTGGGCCCAGTGGGCGAGGGCCTGGGCGAGGTCGACGCTGGAGGGGGGCGCTATGGGGGGGGCGGCGGGCGTGGGGGGCAGGAGCCGGCCTCGCCGGAACCAGTCCTGCAGGCGCGCGACGTCGTCCACGTGATCCTCAGCCCGGTCGCGCTGTCGCGATGGTTCTTGTTGTGCCCGTCGATCTGAGCTTAGTGGGAGGGGGGGGGCAGCCGGGTCTATCGGGAGGCGCCCGGAGTCAGGGGGGATGATGGGTGGTGAAGCGGCGCCGGTCCCCGGGGTCTGGCTGGGGAGGGGCGGTGCGGCGTGGCGCCAGTCCCGGCTTAGTCCACGTGCCAGGTGTTGTCTCCGGCGATGAGGGCCGCGAGGTCACCGGGGCCGCGTTGCTCGGTGGCGTCGGTGATTTGCTGGCCGAGCATGTCGCCGTAGCTGGGTTTGTGTACCTGGCGGAAGATTCCCATGGGGACGGGCATGTCCGGGTATTGGAAGCGGGCGAGCATGTTGCCCACGGTGGGGGCGTCTTCAGCGGGGTTATGGATGATGACGTCTTGGTCGTCGGCCTGGACGATGCGCGGGGTTGCGCCGCTGAGGGCGAGGCCGCGCTGGTGGTCGTCGCCGAAGAGCATGGGCTTGCCGGGTTCGAGGTAGAGGAGGCGCTCGCCACGGACGGGCTTGTCGGTGAAGTCGCGGAAGGTGCCGTCGTTGAAGATGTTGCAGTTTTGGTAGATCTCGACGAAGGAGGCGCCCTTGTGGTGGGCGGCGGCTTCGAGGGTGGCGCTGAGGTGGACGGGGTCGGTGTCGAAGGTGCGGGCGACGAAGGTGGCTTCGGCGGTGAGGGCGACGGCGATGGGGTTGAGCGGATTCTCAATCGATCCCATGGGGGAGGACTTGGTGACCTTGCCGACTTCCGAGGTGGGGGAGTACTGGCCTTTGGTGAGGCCGTAGATGCGGTTGTTGAAGAGGAGGATGTTGATGTCCAGGTTGCGGCGGAGGGCGTGCAGGAGGTGGTTGCCACCGATGCTGAGGCCGTCGCCGTCGCCGGTGACGACGAAGATGAGGAGTTCTGGCCGGGCGAGTTTGAGGCCGGTGGCCAGGGTGGGCGCGCGCCCGTGGATGGTGTGGAAGCCGTAGGTGTTCATGTAGTAGGGGAAGCGGCTGGAGCAGCCGATGCCCGAGACGAAGACGATGTCTTCGCGTTTGCGCCCGAGGTTGGGCAGCATGCGTTGCATCTGGGAGAGGATGGAGTAGTCGCCGCAGCCGGGGCACCAGCGGGTGTCCTGGTCTGAGGCGAAATCTTTCTTGCTGAGGCGGGGGGCCTCGTCAGCACTTACGTCGCGGTCTGTGACGACCATCTCCGCGCCTCCTGAATTGCTGCCCTCGTCGCTCTGAACCAGGCGTTGCTCGTACACGTTACGCCTGCGCGTATTACGCGTGGGTGGGGACCTGCGTACTGCGCAGGGCCATGATGGCGTCGACGATTTCGCTCGAGTTGAAGGGCTGGCCGTTGACCTTGTTAAGACCTTGCGCGTCAACGAGGAACTTGGCCCGCACGAGCAGGCGGAGTTGCCCGCTGTTGGTCTCGGGGATGAGGACGGTTTGGAAGCGGCTGAGGACGTCGGCGAGGTTGGCGGGGAACGGGTTGAGGTGGCGGAGGTGTGCGAGCGAGACGCCTGCGCCGTCCGCGCGCGCTTGCTCGACGGCGGTGATGGCGGCGCCGTAGGTGCTGCCCCAGGAGAGGACGAGGACGTCGCCGGTGTCCGGGCCTTCGATTTCGAGGGCGGGGATGACGTTGGCGATGCGGGCGATTTTGTCGGCGCGGGTGTCGATCATGTGCTGGTGGTTGTCCGGGTCGTAGGAGACGTTGCCGGAGCCGTCGGCCTTTTCGAGGCCACCGATGCGGTGTTGCAGGGCGGGGGTGCCGGGGATGGCGTACTGCCGGGCGAGGGTGTCCGGGTTGCGGCGGTAGGGCTCGAAGGTCTGTGGGTCCTGGTGGAAGGTGACGTCGATCTTGGGCAGCTGGCTGATGTCCGGCAGGGGCCAGGGTTCGGCGGTGTTGGCGAGGTAGCCATCGGAGAGGAAGATGACCGGGGTCATGGCGTGGAAGGCGAGCCGCACGGCTTCGATGACCATGTAGAAGCAGTCGCCGGGGCTGCGGGGGGCGATGACGCAGACGGGGCTCTCGCCGTTGCGGCCGTAGAGCGCCTGGAGCAGATCGCCCTGCTCGGTCTTGGTGGGCAGGCCGGTGCTGGGGCCGCCGCGCTGGACGTTGAGGACGATGAGGGGGAGCTCGGTCATGACGGCCAAGCCGATGGATTCGCTTTTGAGGGCGACGCCGGGGCCGCTGGTGCCGGTGACGCCGATGGAGCCGCCGAAGGCGGCGCCGATGGCGGCGCCGACGGCGGCGATTTCGTCCTCCGCCTGGAAGGTCTTGACGCCGAAGTTTCGGTAGGAGGCGAGGGAGTGGAGGATGTCGCTGGCGGGGGTGATGGGGTAGCTGCCGTAGAAGAGTTGGAGGCCGCTGAGTTCCTTGGCGGCGACGAGGCCGATGGCGGTGGCTTCGTTGCCGGTGATGGTGCGGTAGGTGCCGGGGAGGAGGGAGGCGGGGGGAACGCTGACGTGCGCATCGGCGAGTTCGGCGGTTTCACCGTAGGCGTGGCCGGCCTTGAGGGCGGCTTTGTTGGCTTCGACGACGGCGGGCAGTTTGGCGAACTTTTCTTCGATCCAGGCGATGCTGGGGCCGAGGTCGCGGTCGAAGAGCCAGTAGACGACGCCGAGGGCGAAGAGGTTCTTGGTGCGTTCGGCGTCTTGCTTGGAGACGCCGGACTCGGCGGCGGCGGCGGATGCGAGCTGGGTGATGGGCACTTCGATGAGGCGATAGTCCGCAAGCGAACCATCGTCGAGGGGGTTGCTGGTGTAGCCGGCTTTTTTGAGATTGGCGCTGGTGAAGGCGTCTTTGTTGACGATCAGCAGGCCGCCACGGATCAGTTCCTTGGCGTGCACCTTGAGCGCGGCGGGGTTCATGGCGACGAGGGCGTCCGGGGCGTCGCCGGGGGTGTGGATGGTGCGGGCGGAGAAGCTGATTTGGAAGGAGCTGACGCCCGCGAGGGATCCGGCGGGGGCGCGGATCTCGGCGGGGAAGTCTGGCAGGGTGCTGAAGTCGTTGCCGAAGACGGCGGTGGCATCCGTGAAGCGGTTGCCGGCGAGTTGCATGCCGTCACCGGAGTCGCCGGCGAAGCGAATGGTGGCGCGCTCGCGCTGCACGACGCTTTTCTTGGCTGACGATCCGAGCGTGGGGGACTCAACCATCGTGTCGGCCTTCCATGCCGTATCCAGTGCTTAATCGTCGCAGGTTTGAGGCGCTTCGCCAGCCGGTCGAGGACCGGACCGGACGGTCGGAGGGTTCCGGGTGCGCCCGCCCTACGGGCTCGCCGCTAGGCGCGCCTAGGGGCAATCGTAGCAGTGGGAATCGAGCGGTCACTGCCTTCCGAGGACGCGTACTCCGCGTTACGTAGGGGTTACGTTGGGGAGCCCCCGCGAGTTCCGCAACGGGGGCTGGGGAAGCCCCTATCCTGCGCCAAATCTATTGCCGATTCCGCACGGAGGTCTCATGTCAACACCGTCTCTTTCGACCGCCGATCGCGCAAGCCTGAGCGCCCGGGCGGTGGCGGCGATCGATGCGGCGGGGGACGATCTGCGGGCGGTTAATCGGGCGATTCACGCGTGCCCGGAGTTGAACTTCGAGGAGCACCAGGCGCACGATGTCCTATCGGCGGCGGCGGCGAGGGCGGGCCTGACGGTTGAGCGGGGCGCGTACGGGCTGCCGACGGCGTTTCGGGCGGCGGCGG
>QGNQ01000021.1 GCA_003228175.2 Chloroflexota bacterium | reverse complement strand
GAGCTCTTCGGAACCGCATCCCGCGGCGCGCCCTCCGCGCCCGCCACCACCGTCCCCGCCATCGTCTCAATCTGCCCCGGAGCCCCGCCACTCCCGCCAATCAGAGTGCGCCCACGCGCACGGTTCGTCTCCTCCCACCAGGGAGCCAGTCGCTGCACCTCCGCACGCAGCCGCCCGCCCAGCGTGTCCGCGTCCGCCGCCTCGAAGCTGATCGGGCACGCCCAGGCATCGTCGAACGACGCCGCCGGCGCGTCGATCGGATAATCGACGATGCCGTGCTCCGTCATCGTTGGCAGCAAGTGCAGCGCCGCCCGCAGCACGTCACGCTGGAAGTCCGCATCATCCGGCACCCCGAAAGGGCGTCCCAGGTAGAACGACACCCATAGCGCGCGCGGCGGCTTCATGTACTCGCTGTGCTCGCGGATCAGCGAAATGCTCGTCGTCGCAACGCCTTCCCGCTCAATGAAGTGGCTCAGCGCGCCCACGGCGCGCGTGCAGGCCGGTCAAACGGGAGCGAGCACCACCGCGTCCACACCATCGCGCTTCAGCAGTCGGCCCACCTCGCGCCCGTGTGGCTCCAGCTTCTCCGGCTTCGGCACACCCCCCATGAACGAATAGTGCCAGCGCGCCACGCCGCCGATCTCGCCCGCCTCGGCCAGCTCGCGCAGCCGTTCCAGCGGCAGAACGACGTTCGGATCCTGCTCCAACGCCGATCGGTCCCAATTGACGCTGAGATGCGAGCAGACCAGCTCCCCGAAGTCGACATCGCCCGGGATCAACCGATAGTCCACCGCGCCGGGCCCGAACGGCGGATCGTCCCGCCTGTGCAAGCCTGCGGTCGTAATCAGCGCGATCGTCGACTCCGCCAGCGGCTTCGGCGTGATCCACTCGCCTGGCTCAATCTCGCAGGGCGGCCAATTGAGCAGGTTTTCCGCTTCTTCAGGGTGGAGGTCAGATAGTCGAACCATGGGCTCCCCAATCGGTTGGCAGGGAGCAACGGTACCCCGGGCGGCGCGAAGAATGAAGGCGCCGACGCACCTGGGCCAGGCGCCGGCCAGCCGGTACACCGCAACCCTCGCTGGTGCACCGACCCTTAGGGATCCCGCCACCATGCGCCGCAGAGGCGTGACGACGAAGAACGGATGATCCCCAAGGAACAGCGTTGCTGGCTCCCCACCGGGTAGAGTTCTGTAGTTCCGGCATGTCGGAGGCTTTTCGCGTTCCTTTCGCGATCCAAACCTGCAGCGGGCGGTCAGCCAGGACTTCACAATCGAGCCCGTGCTCGCCAACAGCTTCGAGACCCCGGACGAGCTGACCTGGGTCTTCGATGTCCGCACCGACCCCGTCTGGCACACCGGCCGGCCCTTCGATGTCGACGACGTGCACTACATGTTCGAGTCGATCCGCGATGAGACCGTGGCTGGCGGCGGCGCGCCCGTCTCCCGCATGACGGTCAACTTCGGCCTCGGCGAGGCCGTTGACGCGTCCACCTACCGTCTGGGGCTGACCAAGCCCACCGGCTACATCGAGACGCTGCTGGAGCAGGCCAACCTCGTTGACCGCGAGACCTACGAGGACCGCGATGAGACGTCCGAGATCATCGGCACCGGCCCCTACACCTTCACCAACTACGACCCCAACCGCGGCTGGGACCAACTCCCGCACGCGGACTTCGCCAGCACCAACAACCACCCCATCTACTCCGGCGGTCAGCCGCAGTTCGACAAGATCCAGCACACCATCTTCGCGGACACCGCCGCGATGGGGCTCGCGATCGAAGCCGGCGAAGTCGACTCCCACCAGGGCGTCCCCCTCGTCGTTCCCGAGGTCGAGGCGCGTCTGCTCGACGATGAGAACTTCACCGGCTACACCGGCTGGGGCGTCGGCGGCCGCGTCCTGCGCTTCCGCGCCGACCTCGAGCCCTTCCGCAACAAGCTCGCCCGCCAGGCCGTGATGATGCTGGTCGACGGCGATCGCGTCCGGCGCGACTTCGGTGGCACCTACGACATCGCCGGACGGCTGCCCTGGCAGCCCGGCTCCGCGGCCTTCGTCCCCGAACTCGACCCGCACCCCCTCTCGGGTGACCAGGACGCCGTTCGGGCCGAGGCTGGGCGACTGTTCGACGCGGCCGGATTCACCGGCGGCGAAACCTTCAAGATCGACACCATCAACGAGCGCGTCGACGCGCCCGCCTTGGCGCAGCTCTTGCAGCAGGAACTGAGCGCCTTCAACATCGAGACTGAGATCAACCCGCGGGAGTACACCGAGGCCGTGACGCTGCTCACCAGCGGCACCTTCGAGCACTTCTTCCTCGGCGCCGGCGCCTGGATCCGTCCCGGATCCCCCGCCTACACGATCCTCTTCTCGGATGAGTACACCGGTCGCTTCAGCGCCCCCTTCGACGAGAACGTGCCGCTGGCCGAGCGCCCCGGAATCAGCGACGAGCCCGAGTGGCTCGACATGATCCAGGGTGGCATCGACGGCACCTGGACCGACTGGCAGGCCTGGAACGAGAAGCTGTTGGATGTCGCCTGGGGCTACGCCCTCTGGCGCTCCTACGGCGTCAACTTCGAGAGCAAGAGCGTCGTCCAGGACCTCACCCGCGATGCGAACTCCTGGCCGTACGCGCCGGGCACCCACTTCGCAACGTAGAAGCTGCGACGAGAGATCGCACCGGCCACGGTGCGACAACAACAGTGCCCCAGCAGCGTCGGCTGCTGGGGCACTGTTCGATCAAGACCCCACCCAGATCCTTCCTTCGCCGACGCAGACAGCTCCTGGCCGGCTGCCCCGGCTGCCCCCGTCCCGACCCGATAACATCCCGCCATGACCTCGAACCCTGACGCCGCTCACGGATTTGCCCGCGGCCTCACCTCGATCGGCGCATCGACCTGCTCGTCGACGACGCCGAGCTCGCCCGGCGCCGCGCCGCCTGGACACCGCCCCAGACGCCTCCCGCCCGTGGCTACGCGCGCCTGTACATGGACCACGTCCTCCAGGCCGAGCACGGCTGCGACTTCGACTTCTTGCGCGCCGACGGTGGCGCATAGCACCCACCGGCCGTGTCACGACAACCACAGCGAAGGGACCAAGGACCATGAGCCCAAAACGAATCGCGGTCATCGCCGGAGACGGCATCGGCAAGGAAGTGGTGCCGCAGGGCGTTCGCGTTCTTGAGGCCGCCGCGCTCCGGTTCGAGATCGACCTCCAGTTCGATTACTTCGACTTCGCCTCCTGGGACTACTACGAGCGACACCAGCAAATGCTCCCCGACGACTGGAAGGACCAGATCGGCGGCCACGACGCCATCTTCTTCGGCGCCGTCGGTTGGCCCCCAAAAATCCCCGATCACGTCTCGCTCTGGGGATCGCTGCTGCAGTTCCGTCGCGAATTTGATCAGTACATCAACCTACGCCCCGCCCGTCTCATGCCCGGCATCATCGCGCCCGTCGTGCGGCGCGACGGTTCCCCGCGCGAACCCGGCGAGATCGACATGTACATCGTGCGCGAGAACACGGAGGGCGAGTACTCCAGCATCGGCGGGCGCATCTACGCGGGCACCGAGCGCGAAATCGTCATGCAGGAGACCGTGATGTCCCGCGTCGGCGTCGACCGCGTCCTCAAGTACGCCTTCGACCTCGCCCGATCGCGCCCCAAAAAGCACCTCACGAGCGCCACCAAGTCAAACGGCATCGCCATCACCATGCCCTATTGGGACGAGCGCGTCGCAGAGATGGCCACCGGCTATCCGGACGTCACCGTCGACAAGTTCCACATCGACATCCTCACAGCCCACTTCGTTCAGCGACCGGACTTCTTCGACGTCGTCGTCGCCAGCAACCTCTTCGGCGACATCCTCAGCGATCTCGGCCCCGCCTGCACCGGCACCATCGGCATCGCGCCCAGCGCGAACCTCAACCCGCCCCTGCACTTCCCCTCCCTATTCGAGCCGGTCCATGGCTCCGCCCCCGACATCGCGGGCCAGAACATCGCCAACCCCATCGGCCAAATCTGGTGCGGCGCAATGATGCTCGACTTTCTGGGCCATCGCACCGCCCACGACGCCATCCTCAACGCCATCGAAACCGTCCTCAACCCGGCCAGCGGCGCGCCGCGCACGCCCGACCTCGGCGGCGCCGCGACGACCGCTGATCTCGGGGCCGCCGTTCGAGAGGCGCTCTAGCGAGCCACTGCTACCATGCGGCTCGCGTTCGCGGCGGCCCCGCCGCTGAGTGCAGAAGCCACACCACCAACCCCTGCCGCCCGCGCCAAGCCCACGCGCGTTCGCATCGATACCGCGGCCCATCCAGGAGACGCCATGCCTGACAATCGCCAGATGCTCATCGCTGCCCTGCCCAGCGGCCCCCTCCAGACCAGCAACTTCGAGATGCAGACCACACCCGCGCCCGAGCCCGCCGACGGACAGGTCCTCTGCCGCACACTCGCCATCACCATCGGCGCGGGTCAGCGCGCCGGCCTGCAAGGAAGCGCCAGTTACGCCGGCGCCCCACAGATCGGCGGCGTCATGGGCGGCACCGGTGTCGCCCAGGTCGAGACCTCCCGGGCCCAGGGCTTCGCCGCCGGCGATCTCGTCATGGCGCCCACCGGCTGGCAGGACTACTCCCTCCACCACGCCGACGCCCTGCAGCCAGTCCCGGCCGGCACTGCCCCCGCACTGCAACTCGGCGGGCTCGGCGTCAACGGCATCACCGCCTACTTCGGCCTGCTCGACATCGGCGCGCCCAAAGAGGGCGAAACCGTCGTCGTCTCCGCGGCCGCCGGATCGGTCGGCCATCTCGTGGGACAGATCGCGAAGTTGCAGGGTTGCCGCGTCGTCGGCGTCGCCGGCTCCCCGGCCAAATGCGCCCTGCTTACCGACGAGCTGGGCTTCGATACCGCCGTCAACTACAAGGACGCGGACTTTCGCGCCGCCTTCAAGGCCGCGACACCCGACCGCATCGATGTCTACTTCGACAACACTGGCGGCGATGTCCTGGGCAGCGCCATCTTCCGCATGAACATCAAGGGCCGCATCGTCTGCTGTGGCGCCGTCAGCCAGTACGACACCGCCAACCCCGCCCCGGGACCGCGCGGCATCCCCGGCCTGCTCGTCAACAACCGCGTGCGCATGGAAGGCTTCCTCGTCTTCGACTACGCCGACCGCTACGCCGAGGCGCGCGCGCAGCTACGCGAATGGATCGAGGCCGGCCAGATCACACTCAAGCTCAGCGAGTACCACGGGCTCGACGCCGCCCCGCAAGCGTTCGTCGATCTGCTCGGCGGCGCAACCACCGGTGCAACGATCGTGCACATCTAGCCGCCAAGCATGGGTCCCGCCGCGCTTAGAGCCCTGCGCCTGCGCCTGGACCGTTCAGCGCCTCGTCCAGTGCCGCCAGCTCGTCCGCCACCCACCGCTTCGAGATCGGCGCTTCGGGAACCAGCCTGGGCGAGCCATGGAACGCGCCCGGGTAGACGTGCAACTCCACCGGCACCTGCGCCTCGGACAGCGCCTGCGCGTACGCGATGTCTTCGTCCAAGAAGAGGTCCAGCGTGCCCACGCTGATGTACGTGGGAGGGAGCCCGGCCAGATCCGTCGCCCGCGCCGGCGCCGCGTACGCCGACACATCCTCCGCGCCGCCCTGACCGGCCAGGTACGCATCCCAGCCCGCCAGGTTCATCGTGCGGTTCCACACCAACGGTTCGATAATCGCGCGGCTGCTCGCCGTGCGGTTGCGGTCATCCAGCATCGGATAGACCAGCATCTGGAAACACACATCCACCTCGCCTCGATCCCGAGCCAGGAGCGCCAGCCCGGCCGCCAGCCCACCGCCGGCGCTGTCCCCGCCGATCGCGATCCGGCCGCGGTCGATACCGAGCGCGTCGGCCGCGCCCGCGAACCACACAAGGCCTGCGTAGCAATCGTCGAGCGGCGCCGGAAACGGATGCTCGGGCGCAAGCCGATACTCAACCGACGCCACCACCACGTTCAGCCGATCAGCAATGTCCGCGCAGCGCGCGTCTCCCATCGATACGTCGCCCAGCACCATCCCACCGCCATGGACCCAGTAGAGTGCCGGCGAACCCGCCCGCACCGTCAACGGGCGATACAGCCGCACTGGCACCTCGGGCGCACCGGCAGGACCCGGGACAACCCGGTCCTCAATCGTGACGCCTGGTGGCGGCGGCACAACCGGCATCAACGCGTCACGCTCGGCCGCCATCCGGCGCGCCTCGGGGATATCGGACAGGTCAAGTGGCGGGCCGGGCTTGTCCTGGAGTGCCGCCAGATGCGCCGCGTCCAACCGGCTCGCGAAGCCCGCGCTGATCGTGTTCACCATCAAGCCTTCCCTCGCACATCCGTCTCACTCGCGCCCAGATCCCACCGGCTCCGGCAGGCAGGATAGCCACCTCGCCCTCGGCGTCCGGGCGCGGATGCGCGGATCGCGCGCGATCCTCCACTCCGACCACCTCGCAGCCCGTCCCGCTGATGCTGGACGTCCGTTTCGCCCGCTCCCAAAATCTCGACCTCCTCCGTCGAGGGTGGCGCAATCCGGCGGCGGGGTGTTTGCTGTCATAGCGGTCTCCGGATAAGTCGGACAAGGTCGATGCCATGCCACGTCTCCGTCATCACTTCCTGGTATCGGCGCCCCCTGGCCGCAGTCTGCCCACCGACGGCCCGCCTCCATCAAGACCACGCATCACCTGTCTGAGCCATCCCACAGCGCCCGCGGGAGTCCGCTGCCCATGATCAGCCGCTGTCCGTGCGTACGATGCTGAGCCGGCTCCGCGCCCGATTCAATCGCGCCGGATCGCCACGCCCACTTCGCTCGTCCACAGCCCGCGCCGCTGTCGACCCCACCGCCGCGCGACGGCCCGGCAACGTCGTCCTCCGACGACGCCGGCTGCGGACGGAAGTATTCGCCATCCGCCCCTCCCGGCGCCTCATCCGCTTCCGGCCCACACCCTGGTGGATCGCCGGCGCCTTTGGCGCCGTGATCGCCATCGGGACGCTCCTGCTCTCCCTGCCGATCGCCTCAGAGTCCCGAGACTGGACCAACGGGATCGACTCCCTCTTCACGGCGATGTCCGCAGTCTGCGTCACCGGCCTCGTGCGATTCGACACCGCCGAGCACTGGAGTGGATTTGGCGAGGTCGTGATCCTCGCCTTGTTCCAACTCGGAGGCCTGGGCGTCACCGTCTACGCTGGCATGCTCTTGCTCCTGATCGGCCGACGGCTCGGCCTGCGCGCCAGCAACCTCTTCGGCATGGAGCTTTCCGGCGCCGGCGACTGGGACGTGCGCCGGCTGCTGCGACGCGTCCTCACGTTCGTCATCCTCATGGAAAGCCTCACCTTCCTCCTCCTCCTGCCCTGGTTCGTCTCCGAGTTCCACGGCACCCGTGGTGTCTGGATGGCCCTCTTTCATTCCGTCTCCACCTTCAACAACGCCGGCTTCGACTTGATGGGTGGATCGAACGGCCTGACCGGCCAGATCAACGCCGAGTACCCGATCACCGTGATGGGGATCTCCGCGTTCGTGGGCAGCCTCTCCTTCGTCACCGTTTTCGACCTACGCCGCCGCCGCCGCGGCTGGTCCCTCGACACCCGCATCGTCCTCATCACGATGATCGGATTCACCCTCGTCGGCATGCTCATCGTCGCGCTGGCTGAGCTGCAAGACGGACACGTGCTCGGCGGCCAAGGCCCAGGCGGGGCGGTGGCCAACGCCTTCTTCCTCGCCGTCAATCGATCCACCGGAATGACAACCGTGGACATGGCGCAGTTGCAGGATGTGACGGCGGTGCTGTTCCTGCCGTTGATGTTCATCGGCGGCGCCTCCACCTCCACGGCCGGCGGGATCAAGGTGGGGGCATTCATCGTCGGTCTGGCGGTCGTCTGGTCAGCGCTCCGCGGCCGGCATCAGGCCGAGATCTTCTCACGCGAGATCCCGCAGGCCGTGGTGCTGCGGGCGATTACCGTGGTGCTGCTCGGCGTCGTGGCGCTGACCGTTGGCGTCGCCGCGATCGAGATCACGGAAGACGGCCCGTTCCTGCCGCTCGTCTTCGAGGTCATGTCTGGCCTCGCGAACGTCGGCTGGTCCCAGGGCGTCACGCCAACCCTCTCCGACGCCGGTGCCGTGCTGATCGTCGTCCTCATGTTCATCGGGCGGATCGGCACGCTCATGGTGGCCTTGACCGTCCCCGACCGGCCCAGAGCCACCTACCACTACGCGCAGGAGGGCGTCCGCATCGGCTGACCACCGCACCCGGCCGGCCCGGAACGACCGCCGATCCCCGCGCCCGGAGACCCGGGCGCAACAACCATCGCACCGCGTAGCCGCTACAGCGCCTCGATCCACCGGCTCAAGCGCTCCACCCCTTCCGTCATCCGCGGCGCAGCCGCCTCCACGAACTGCGCTTCCGCGACCGGCCCGGCCGGTCGCTCCGCGCGATAGCGCCGCATCGCAGCGGCGCCGTCATAGTCCACGAACGCCACCCGGAACGAGAGGTCCTCCGCCGGCAGCTCCGTGGCCTCCCCGGCGAGCAGCGCCACGTGGATCGGATGCCCCAGCAGGGCCGCTGCCACCTCACCCGACGACTCCAATCCGCGCGCGGCCGCCCGCGGCGCCACATCGTTGAGGTCCAGCATGAAGTAGAACCCCCCATCCGGCGTGCATATCCGCGCGCCCGGCACTGCGCGCAGCCGCCGCTGCAGCTCGCGCGCCATCAGTGCGTGCAGCGAACGCGTGTCCGCCAAATACTCGACCATCACCGGGCTGTCGGCGAACGCCGGGATCGCCGCAAACTGCACCAGCGTCGTCACGTTGGAGTACGTTGCCGCCCCAACCTTCTGAAAGATCTGCCGGTGATCCGCCGAGCACTCCGAAGGGAGCACGACGAGCCCCAGCCGATAGCCACCCGCGGCGGCGAACTTTGAGAGCCCACTGACGACGAACGTGCCTTCCGGATACACCGCAGCCATGCTCACGAACTGCGTCGGATCGTACGTCGACAACGCGTAGATCTCATCCGAGATCACAAGCACGCCATTGCGACGGCAGACCGCCGCAATCGCTGCCAGCTCCTCGCGCGTATAGACCGCGCCCGTCGGATTATTCGGGCTGTTCAAGATCAACAGCCGCTGCCCGGGAGAGGCCGCACGCAGGTGCGACTCCAGACGCTCCGGGTCCAGCTTGTAGCCGACCGCCTGGTCCGTCGGTAGCCGTTCCACCGCCTTCCCAACCAGGGTGGCGAGCGGACCGTACCCCACCCAGGCCGGCGTCGGAATCAGCAGCGGCCCGCGAAGCATCGAGAGAAGCAAATGAATGCCCGCCTTCGCGCCCGGCACCACGACAAAGTCATCCGCCGTCCGCTGCATTCCGAAGTGGCGCGCCCAGAAGCCGGGCAGCTGTTCAAGCAACGGCCGGATCCCAAGAGTCGGCACATACTCACCATGACTCGCGGCCTCCCTGAGCGCCGCTGCCACCACGTCTGGGACCGGAAAGGGCGATTGCCCAAGCGCGAACGCCGCGTACTCAAAGTCGCATCCCCGCGACGCACATCGCGCACGATGCTCCGCGATCATCAGTCCAACCGCCAGATTTTCCGGCATCGTGATCCCCAAGACGCTCGGGCTCAGCTCTGCTTCCATCCCTGTCTCCCTCCCGCCCGTCGGCAACGGGAGCCCGGCATCCCCGTCGCTCAGTCCACCGCCATCCGTGCCCCAGCCCCAACGTAGAGGGTCCGGGAGCGCCGGGACGCGAATGGGATCCAGCAATCGAGCGCGATCCTCCGCCCACAATGCCCAGCCAGCGCCTGCCGGGCACGCTCGTCTGCCGATTCTGATCATCGGTAACCACCGCAACACCGACCTGATCTGAACGCGCCTCGTGTTCGAGGCGCCGACGGCGCTCAACCGCGAGGCCAACCCGCGCTGGCGTCGCGCTCGCGACGCATCCCCGCCCGTCCGCTTCGGTCGTGCTACGCGCCCTCGCCGCCAACGGCCGGCAAACCGTTGTACATATCGTGCACGTCCGCCCCACGGATACGCGCCACGCGGCCCGTCGGCGGCAGCGACTCCTCGTAAAAGAACGCCGGCAGTTCGTCGTCGCTGGCCTCGAATCCAGCCCGACGGTTGAACTCGTGCTCCTGGACCAGCGCGCCCCGGCCCAAGCGCTCGAAAAAGCCCTCGTCCAGATCCGTCCCATGGGCGGCGTTGATCGCATCGGCCAGGAACCCCAGGTTCGCATACGTCACGCTGCCGCCGAACACGCACAGCCCCAGGGAGTCCACAGCCGCCACGCGCGTCTGGTGGGCCAAACTCTGGCTGATGATCTCCGACACGGACATCTCCTGCGTCACCAATCGCGGCAGGTTGCCGGCGGTATGATCCGCCCCCTGCGCCGTGGACATCATCGCCACCCCGGTCGCTTCCACCACGCGCGGATCGTAAGCGCTGATCGCCTGCTGCTTGATCACCGGCACCCGCTGCACACCAAACGCCTTGCCCACCCGCGCCGTACCCTGCGCCAGCAGACGTCCTCGCTCGCTGCCCTGCCTGATCTCATCCAGACACGCGTGCATGAACGCCGTGTCGCCAAACTCCGCCTCGCCCGCCTCCATCAGCACCGCCAGCATCGCCCCCGTCTCGATCGTGTCGATGCCCAGGTCATTGGCCGTCTCGTTCAGCCGGGCCAGATCGTCCGGGTCCGTCAGCCCACAATTGGAGCCCAGCAGGCCCAGCGTCTCGTACTCCACCGGTGACACAATCTCGTGGCCCTCCGCATCGACGTACACATTGCTGCACTGAATCAGACAGCCCGGCATGCACGAGTGCGTCGGCTCGCCCCCGCGCGCCGTGACCTGCGGAATGATGTAGTCGCCACCCATGCGGAACTCTTCGCCCGCCTCCGTGTCCGCCAAGCGCCCCACGCTGAAGTTCCGCACCGGCAGACCGCCCAGATAGTTCTGCACATCGGCCATGCCCATCGTGCCAATCGGCCGGTACGACGTCTGGATGATCTCGTCGTTCTGCACCATCTGGCCGTACGCCCTGACAGCCTGATTGACTTTCTTGGTGTCCGAGAAAGGCGGCGGCCGATCCAAATCCACGACGATCGCCTTGACGCGCTTCGCGCCCATCACCGCGCCCACCCCGCCCCGGGCTGCGACTCGCGCCGGCCGGCCGTCCTTGTCGGTGAACGCGACGCCCGCCAGCAGACCCTGGTACTCGCCCACGGGCCCGCACAGCGCCAGCGCCACCTTCTTGCCGTAGGTCTCGAAGAGCTGGCGCGCGACCTCGAAGTTTCCCCGGCCGACGTACGCAGCCGCATCCTCGAACGCCACCCGCCCGTCGCGGTGCAGGCGCATCACGGACCACTCCGCGCAGGCCCCGCTCAGTGTCAGCCCCGCCACGCCCAATTGGCCCAGCGCATAGCCGAAGCTGCCCCCCCCGTTCGCCTCCTTCACCCCGCCGGTCAACGGGCTCTTGCAGCCCACACTCGTCCGGTTCGCGTTCGAAAAGGCGGTTCCGGCGAACGGGCCCACCGAAAAGATCAACGGGTTGTCCGGCCCCAACGGATCGACCTCCGCCGCCCCCCGCTCCAGGAGCGTCTTGGCGATCAGATAGCGGCCGCTGTTCACGATCTCCTCGCCCTGCAGCTCCCGAGTCGTAACGCCTTGGGTCTCGAGATCAATCTCGTGGAAGAGCCGCATCGCACACCATTTCACGTCCGCACGCACCGACCACCGATGCCCGCCGACCAGGGTAGCCGCGATACCGTGACGGAACGATCCCGCCCTCAGTGGACCGTCAGGAGGCGCGTAGCCGATGCCCCAGGAATCGATCCGCGTGCGCGTCTCGCTGTTTGGATCGCTCCGCGCCCTGGCGCCGAACCCCGATGACGCAGTCCTCGACGTGACTCTCCCGCTCGGATCCACAGCGGCCCAATTGGGCATCGCGATCGGACTACCCGCACACGCGGAAGTGATCGTCGGAATCAACGGAAACCAGGCCGAACTCCACAGCATCCTGCACCACGCCGACCGCGTGGTGCTGTTCAACGCCCTGTCCGGCGGTCGCGCGCAGGCGCCCGCGCCCTAAGCGAACATCTCGCGCAGGTCCGGCGCCATCCGCAAGCGTGGCTCAGTGAACCGTTGCACCTCGTCTGGCGACACGCCCGGCGCGACCTCCAACAAAGTGAGACCGTCCTCGTCGACCCGAATCGTTCCCAAACTCGTCACGATCAGATCAACGCAGCCACTCGCAGTCAGCGGGTAGCTGCACTCCCGCACGATGCGCGGCGATCCCTCGCGTGTGGTGTGCTGCATCGCAACGATCAGGCGCTTCGCACCCACCGCCAAATCCATCGCACCGCCCACGCTGCCGCCGCCGCGTTCCGGGACATACCAGTTCGCCAGGTCGCCCCGCTCCGAGACCTGCAGCCCGCCCAGCACCGCAACGTCGACATGCCCGCCGCGGATCATCCCGAACGACGCCGCCGTGTCGAAGAAACTGCCGCCCGGCTCCAGCCTCACCGGCTGACCCGACGCGTTGATCAAATCTGGATCGAAGTCACCCTCAGAGATCGCGCCGTAGCCCAGGATCCCGTTCTCTGCTTGAAACAGCACCCCGTGCCCCTCGGGCAGATAGTCGGGCGCCTGCGTCGGCAGCCCGATCCCCAGATTCACGACAGCGCCCGCCGACAGCTCCTGCGCCACACGCATCGCGATCAGTTCCCGCGACAGCCCTGCCGGTGGCTCAGCCATCCCGGCGCACCTCCATCGGGTCGCAGCGCACCAGCCGATCGACGAACACCGCCTGCGTCCCGATGCGCTCCGGATCAAGCCTCCCCGGCTCCACGATCTCCTCCACCTCCGCGATCACGATGTCCGCCGCAGTCGCCATCACGGGATTGAAGTTCCGCCCCGCCCGCCGGTAGGTCAGGTTCCCCAGCGTGTCCGCCTGGTACGCCTTAATCAACGCAAAGTCCGCCCGCAACGGGGTCTCCAGCAGGTAGTCCACCCCACCCACGCGCACCGTCTCCTTGCCCTCGGCCAGCAGCGTCCCCAGCCCCGTCCGCGTCAGCACGCCGCCCAGGCCGGCGCCGCCCGCCCGGATCCGCTCCACCAGCGTCCCTTGCGGGGACAACTCCAGCGCCACCTCGCCGGCGTGATACTGCGACTCGAAGTGACTCCGCCGCGACCCCGACGCCCGGATCGCGAAGGTCGCGATCACCCGCACCAACTGCCGCGACTCGGCCAGGGCGTCCAGCTTGTCGCCCAGCCCCACGTTGTTCGCGATGGCCGTCAGCTCCCGCGCGCCCTGTCGTTGCAGCGCCAGCAGCAGATTCGACGGCGACCCCGCCGACACGAATCCCCCCACCAGGATCGTCGCGCCGTCGGGCACATCGGCGAGAGCGGCGTCAGCGCTGGCGTAGGTGGTAGCGGTCATGCCCGACGCCCAGACGGGATCGTCTGCGCTCCAGCGGTTGAAGGCAGGATCCGCCCCCGCCAGCCGGTCGCGGGCCTCGCCCAGCGCACGGCTGCGGGCCACGAATCCCGGAAAGACCGAATGGCCACTGGGCTGACCAACGGGCGGGTCGCGCAGGTCCATACGCCAGCGAATCGCCCCCTCACATTCGACCGCGCGCTGTGCGCCGTTCGACGGTGCACGAAACGCGCGTCACCGGAACGCATCACCGGCTCCAGATCCCGCGCCGATTCCGGCAGACCCTCCACCACCACAGCGCCATCGCGCTCCAGATGCTCAAGCGGATATTGCCGCAAGGCCATGGATTCGTCCCCGCGGCCCGCCCGGCCGCCGCCATCCGGAATCGACAGGTCACCGCTCGCCCCGATCCTATCGCAGACGGATTCGATGTCGACGCGGGCAAGTCCTCCCGCAGTACCCTGACGTATCTCTGGACAGATCGCGACGCCCGTCCCGATCGATCCGCGATCGCAGCGAGACCACCGATGTCCTTCGCCACCGCTCCAAGACACCCAGTCGCGGCCTCACCGATCCGACATCGCTGGCCCCGCCTCGCACTGTTGCTCTTCGCCCTCGTCGGCCTCGCCGCGGCCGCTTGCGGCTCCGGAACGTCACCGCCCAACGCGCCCCCCGCCAGCCGCACGCTCGCCGACGGCTCCCTCGCCCCACCCGCCCCACCCGTGCCCGACGGCCCCCTGAACGACGACCTCATCGCCGACCTCGACCGCGCCTTCCTCGGAGACGGGCTCGGCATCGACACCACGGGGGCATTCTTTCGGATTGGCGCAGCGCAGGACCCACGCGTCGCCTGGCTGCTCGCGGACCTCATGCGCTTCTTTCCCGACCCACCAACGGCCAGCGCCGTCGTGCAGGCGTTCGAGCAACTCACGGACACCCACGTCCCGCCCGGCATCAACTGGATCACGATGACGAACTGGCTGTTCGCCTGGGACACGCCCGCGCCGCCTGGTTACGTCAACTGGAAACGTATCCCGTTTGAACGCGTCGAGCCGGCCTGGGCCCCCTTCTTCGACGACCAGGATGCCGACATCGACTGGCGCCTCATCACCTGGGGGGGCGTGCGCATCGATGACCGCCCGCTCTCCCAAGTCCACGTGCCCTGCTCCCGCTGCATCCCCGCCCTGGACGACCCGGCGCTGACCGACGCGTCCGGCGGCGCCTGGTACGCCGACGCAGGGCTCGTCTTCGGCCTCAGCGTCAACGGCGAAGCCCGCGCCTACCCCAAGCACATCATGGAAGTGCACGAAATGGTCAACGACACCCTGGGCGGCCGGCGCATCGGCATTCCCTATTGCACCCTCTGTGGCTCGGCCCAGGCCTACTACACCGACCAAGTCCCGCCCGGCTTCGAGACGATCGAGCTGCGCACCTCCGGCCTGCTCTCCCGATCGAACAAGGTCATGTTCGACTTCCACACGTCGTCCGTCTTCGACACGTTCCGCGGCGTCGCCCTCTCCGGACCGCTGCAGGACCAGCGCTACGCCCTGGAGATGCTGAGCGTCGTCACGAGCACCTGGGGTGAGTGGAAAGCCGCGTACCCGGACACCACCATCGTCGCGCAAGACGGCGGCATCGGTGCGAGCTACCCACTCAACCCGCTGTTCGGTCGCGACGACAACGGCCCCATCTTCCCCATCGGCGGCGTCGACCAACGCCTCCCCGCGCAAGAGCCCATCCTGGGCATCGAAACGCCCGACGGGCAGGCCCTCGCCTTCCCGGTCGCAGAAGCGCGTGACGCGCTGGAACGGGGAGCAACCGTGATGCTGAACGGCGTCCACCTCATGATGGCGGCCGGCGGGCTCAGCGCTGCCCTCGCCGATGGCACGCCCATCGTCACCCATCAGGCCTTCTGGTTCGCCTGGAGCCAGTTCCACCCACAGACCGCCCGCTGGTCGCCCTCGCCCTAGAGGGGCACCCCCCAGTCAAACGGCTCCTTGCCCCCCAGGCGCACGCGCGACGATACTCTCCAGGAGCGCGCGGGCTGCGGAAGGTGGGACCAGCATGTCATCCGTCCATCCCCCTCACCGTGCGCGCGCACGGCGTCTCGCAGTTGCCTCCGTCCTCGTGCTGGGCCTGTCGTTCGTTCTCCTCCTGCAGTTCGGCGACCATCACCCCGTTGCGGCCCAAGCGGCGCCCGCCCCGGCGACAATTACGACTAGCCTGCTCCCACCGGGGCCGGTCCTGGTGGGCGAATCCGCCAGCGTCGCCGCGAACATCGGCGGGGTCTTCCGCGTCCCCTCCAGCGGCGAAGTGAGTTTCTTCTATTGCGCACCCGCCACCGTGCAGCCGGGCCTCGGCTGTCCGCAGGGCGCCGGAACGCAAGTCGGACCACTACAGCAGATCTCCGCGTCCGGCTTGCATTTCAGCTTCGCAACACCCCTGACCGAAGCCGGCGCCCACTGCTTCGGCGTCCTCCTCGAGAAGAGCATCTACACGACCACCTACTTCACCGACACGACCTCCGCCTGCATCGCCGTGCAGAAGGTGTTCGCCGAGATCGTCACCGCCGCGACGCCAACCGGAACAGTAGACGCGACGTCCGTCATCGCCAGGGACCGCGCCACGCTGACCGGCGCGCTGCAAACACCAACCGGGACTGTGCGCTTCTTCCTCTGCGGGCCCGCGCAGGCCCTCGGCGCCCAAGGCTGCCCGGCGCCCGCCGGCACGCAGATTGGCGCCGCGATTCAGCTCGTCGCCGGGACGGCCGAGTCGCCAAGCGTCGATGTCTCAGTCGCCGGGCTCCACTGCTGGCGCGTCGAGTACGGCGGCGACAACGCGCACCAGGCCGCCACACACACCAACACCACCAGCGAATGCTTCTCGCTGCAGATCCCGCCCCCCCCACAGCCCGGCGATCAGATCGACGTCACCCTCGACGCGAACCTCGATGCACAGCAAGACGGCGACGGTATCTTCTACCGGGCCTCCACGCCCGACGGATCCGTGCGCATCCGCGTGCGCGATCTGCCTCCCGAAGTGACCCGCCTGCAGTTGCTCTTCACCCCCCTCCGCGATGCGGCGCTCGCAGCCGTGCTGGACACCCTCGCGCCACAGGACCGGTCGCTAGTGGAGACGGCGACCGGCATCGCGACGGCCGGCGAAGTACTGCTCTTCAACGCCGACACCGGCGCCAAGATCGACGCCACGATCGAAGTCGAGCTGGCCCCCCTGGCCGTGCCCGACGTGCGGTTCCTGCTTTGGCTCGTCGAGACCCCGGACGGCACGCTGGCGCCCGTCGAATACACCGCCGCCCTCGACGGCGCCCTCCGCGCCCGCTTCGCCTTCGACTTGATCTTCATCATCCTCGACCTGCCCGCCCCCCAGACCGAGCTGCGCACGGGCCTCAATACGCTCGTCTACACTGGCCCCCAAATGCCCGCCGACCGCGCCTTCCCCGGCGGCACCGGGCGGGGTGACGGCATCGAGGCGCTCTGGCGCTTCACCGGCTTCGGCTTCGAGGCCTTCTTCCCCGACGTCCCCAGCCTCGCCAACCCCACCTACCGCCTCTACGACCCCCTCTTCGTCACCACCACCCCCGGCGGCGCCCAGATGCAACAGGGCCTCCTCGCCCCAGTCCGCCGCGGCGTCGCGCTCACCAGCGGCAGCAACCTCGTCGCCTACACCGGCGCTGGCGGTGGCATCCTCAACCTCGTCGACCCCGCCGTCCTCGCCCGCACCCAGGCCGTCTGGGTCTGGCGCGACAGCGTCGGCGCCTGGCTGGGCTTCTTCCCCAGCGCCCCCCCCGGGGTCAGCGGCATCACCGCCCTCGCCCTCGGCGACTTCGTCTTCCTCCACGCCTCCGGCCCCGTCACCTGGGACATGCGCTAGCCCGCCAATCGGAGGGACAAGTCGGCCGACCGGTCGGAAAGGACCTGCGGATGAACGACCCAGCGAACCACGCCGTGGAGCGCTTCATGGAGCGCGTCGCCGCGCGCAATCCACACGAGCCCGAGTTCCTGCAGGCGGTCCGCGAGGTCGCGGAGTCGGTCGTGCCCTACGAACTCGACCAACCGCGCTTCGCGCAAGCGCGCATTCTGGAGCGCATCACAGAACCGGACCGGATCTTGCAGTTCCGCGTCTGCTGGGAGGACGATACCGGCGCCGTCCAGATCAATCGCGGCGCGCGCGTCCAGGTCAACAACGCCATCGGCCCCTACAAAGGCGGGCTCCGATTCCACCCCTCCGTCACCCTCAGCATTCTCAAGTTCCTGGGCTTTGAGCAAACCTTCAAGAACTCGCTCACCTCGCTGCCCATGGGCGGCGCCAAGGGGGGCGCCGACTTCGACCCCAAGGGCCGCTCCGATCACGAGATTATGCGCTTCTGTCAGGCCTACATGACCGAACTGGAGCACCATATCGGCAGCGACACGGACGTGCCCGCCGGCGATATCGGCGTCGGCGCGCGTGAGATCGGCTACCTCTTCGGCCAGTTCAAGCGACTCCGCAACGAAGTCACCGGCGCCATGACCGGCAAAGGCATCGAATACGGCGGCAGCCTGATGCGCCAAGAGGCCACCGGCTTCGGCGCCGTCTACTTCGCAAGCGAGATGCTGCGCCAGCAGAACGATGATCTCAACGGCAAAATCTGCGCCATCTCCGGCTGCGGCAACGTCGCGCAATTCGCCGCCGCCAAGGCGCTGGAACTCGGCGCCCGCGTCGTCACCCTGTCCGACTCCGGCGGCTTCATCCATGACGCGGACGGCATCGACGCGGAGAAGCTCAACTGGGTGATGGAACTCAAGAACGCCCGCCGTGGCAGAATCGCTGAGTACGCGGACCGCTTCGGCGTTCCCTACTACCAAGCCAAGCGGCCCTGGGGCGTCCCCTGCGATGTCGCATTGCCCTGCGCCACCCAAAATGAGATCGAAGCGGCCAACGCGAACACCCTCGTGGCCGGTGGCGTCCGCCTCGTCGCTGAAGGGGCCAACATGCCCACCACGCCGGATGCCGTCGCACTCTTCCAGCAGGCTGGCGTGCTCTACGCGCCCGGCAAGGCCGCCAACGCCGGTGGGGTCGCCGTGTCGGGCTTGGAACAATCGCAAAACGCACTGCGCCTGCAATGGACAGCGGAGGAAGTCGACGGCCGCCTGCGCGACATCATGCACCAGATCCACGCGCGCTGCGTGGAGTTCGGCGGCGACGCGACCCAGGTCGACTACGTCCGCGGCGCAAACATCGCCGGCTATCTCAAGGTCGCCGAGGCGATGGTGGCGCAGGGCACCATGTAACCCCCAGCCCGACCCCTCACCCGTGCCCCCTACTCCAAGATCGGCGCAACCAGCGCCCGGTACTCAGGAGACAGGCGGTTCTGCAGAGCGACCGTCTCGTTCATCAGCTGTTGATTCGCCTGCCCAACCCGGTTCGGGTCGCCCGTCTGCGCAGCCATGAGCAACCCCAGCTGCGTTGTGAGCAACGCCCGCAGCCCCACAACGAAGATGCGGTGGTCCGCCAGCAACCGCGCCGGCGGCGTCAGTTCCGCCACCTGACGCAGGGCATCGGACTGAATCCCGATTACCTCCGGCCAGAGGTTCTCAATCGCGCTGAGTTGCGCAGGGATGGAACCCGCCGCCGCGATCTCGTCCAGGAACGGCTTGGCGTCCGCCGACGCTTGCGACGCAATCGCAGAGAGCTGCGTCTCGTAATTGCTCGCCGGTTCGGCATCGAGCGCATCGTCCCACACCGCGTCGAACTCCGAGCCGGGAGCGTTCGTCACCTGCGTCACGACACCCGTCTCAACCCCGACCGCGTACAGGTTGTCCACCCCGTCGCGTGTCGATCCGAACAGGACAACGCTGCCATCGGGCGACCAGGTCGCGCCAAAGTCCGCCTCCGCCTGATCCGTCAGGCGGCGCTGCGAGCTCCCATCAGCGTTCATCACGTAGATCTCAAGATTGCCATCCCGATCCGACTGGAAGGCGATAAAGCGGCCGTCCGGCGACCAAGCGGGGTGCTCGTCGTTCGCGGTCGCATCGGTGAGCCGCAAGGGCGGGGCGCCCTGCGCCGGCGCTTGGCCCCCGGGTCCAGCTGCCACCGAGCGAACGAAAATGGCGATCGACCCGTCCTGATCGGATGCATACGCAATGCGCGTCCCGTCCGGCGACCAGGCCGGCGCAAACTCGGTGCTGGGACTCATCGTCAGCGCCACCGGACTCGAGCCATCAGCGTTCATGATCCAAATATCGTTGCTCCCCGCCCGAGGCGACACAAACGCGATCTGACTGCCGTCCGGTGACCACGTCGCCCCCGTATCCGAGTCCGGGTGACTCGTCACGCGGACCGGATCGCCGCCACCCGCGGAGAAGATCCAGATGTCGAACTCACCACCGCTGGGCGCGCTGTAAGCGATCTGCTGGCCGTCCGGCGATGCCGCCAGACCCATGATACCTTCGCCCTCCAAGATCGTGAGCCGCCCGCTCCCGTCACTCAGCATCGTCTCGATGCGGTCCTGCCCGGTCTCCGGATCGAACGACACGAACGCGATCCGCCCGCCCGGCAACCCACTGAGATCGAGCACGGGCAGAGCGCTGATGGTGGTTGGCGGGTCATCGGTCGTCGCCGTCTCCCCTTGCTCCTCCGGCTCCTCCTCAGCCGGCGCCGCCGAACTATCGTCCGGCTCTTCACTCTCGTCGACTGCCGCCTGCGCCTCCGGCCCGTTCGACTCCTCCGCCTCCACCTCCGCTTCTGCCTGCGACTGAGCCTGCGCCGTTTGCTCCGACACCTGCGCGACCGCCTCCTCCGCACCCGGAGCCTCGCTCCCGGCCCCGCCCCCGCCCAGCATCGCCACGACGAGCACCGCGACAATCGCCGCCAGCGCGAAAAAGCCCCCGCTCGCCATCGGCCAGCGCGGCGGCACATCGTCGAAGCTGGCCTGGGCCTCTTGTGGCGGCCCCTCACCACCCGACGCCGACACGCTGACCTCGCGTCGTACGCGCCCGCCGCGCCAGCGGAACTTCCGCGGCCCCACCCGCAACGGCACCACCATCTCCTGCCCGGACTGCGTCTCCACGCGCGCCGGAAGCTGGAAGCGACACACGTCATCCGGGTCCGATGCCTGCAACGACGCCACCACGGGCGCCGTCCCCTCATTGCGCAGGCGCAGATCGAATCGGTAGCGGCCCGTACGCACGCCAAGCCGCGTGATCGGGCGGCCGTCCGTGATACGCAGCTGAATCGGGGTGTCCGCCGCGACCGTCGGCGCGACCGGCGCGGCAGCAGTCGGCGCCGCAGCTGCCGGACTGAGCGGGCCAGCAGCCACGGTCTCCGCCGGGACCGGCGCCGAGAGCGTCGTCTCCGCCGCGGCCCCGTCCTCGATCAGCCGCACCGCGTTCGAAAGCGCCGCCGCCAGCACTGTCGCGCTTTGGTACCGATCGACCGGATCCTTCGCCAGGCACCGACGCAGAATCGCCACCGCAACCTCCGGCTGACCGGCCAGCGCGGCCTCCGGCATCGGCGTGTACCGGTGGTGATCGATCAACTCGATCGCCGTGCCGGAGAACGGCGGCGCGCCCACCAGCGCTTGGTAGAGCGTGGTGCCGAGCGAGTAGATATCAGACCGACCGTCAACATTGCCCGTTGCGTGCTCTGGCGACGAATAGGGGAACGATCCCACAAATCCGCCCGCCACCGTCAGCGTCAGCGTGCCCGCCTGCCGCGCGATGCCGAAGTCCAGGACCCGGGCAGTCTCGCCCTCGCTCAGCATGATGTTGTCTGGCTTGATGTCCCGATGCACGACCCCCCGCGCCTCAGCCTCCTCCAGCGCCCGCGCCACCTTCTCGCCGATCCGCAGCACCCGCACCACCGGCAGCGGCCCATCCGCAATCGCTTCCCCCAGCGACTGCCCGTCCACGAAGTCCATCACCAGGAAGTACTGGTCGTTCGCGAATCCGTAGTCCGTCAGATGCACCGTGTACGGGGAGCGCAACAGCGCCCCAACGTGGGCCTCCCGCTCGAATCGCTCCCGATACGATGCGTCCCGCGCCAACTCCGCCCGCAGCAGTTTCACCGCCACCGTGCTGTTGTCGCGCAGATCCGTCGCCCGGTAAACGGCGCCCATCCCACCGCGACCAATTTCCGAGTCCAGCCGGTAGTGGGAGATCACGATCGGGGTGTCGGATCCCCCATCAGCCATCGGTCTGCTCCCAACGCTGGTCCGGCTGGCCCTGGCCCCAATGGCACAGGCGGGGTTGTCGCGCCCGCGGCGCGTCACTATCGTCCCCTCACGGGATCGGCGTAATCGTAGCGGGTCGAGCGCTCGTGTCGGCACGACACCAGCGGGGAGTGACGGCATGGTTGGCGCGGACGCCCTGGAGTTGACCTGGGCCGGGCCCAACGACGCCCCCCAGCGCCGCACGATCGGCCCCGGCGAGACCCTGCTCGGCCGCGATCCCGCGGTCCAAATCGTTCTCGACGATCCACAAGTCTCCCGCCAGCATGCCAGCATCCAAGCCGATGCCGGCGCCGCCATCCTCCGCGACCTCGGCAGCCGCAATGGGACCTACGTCAACGGGGACCGCATCGACGAAGTCGAGCTCCAGCCGGGGGACCAGATCAGCCTCGGCCGCACCACCTTCGAAGTCGGAGCACTCGCCCCCGCTGCCACCGGGGCTACGGCCGGGGCCACGACCGGGGTCGACGCCGGAGTCGACGCCGGCACCGTCCTGCTCGACGCCATCCCAGAGCCCGACGACGCGCCCTTCGCGGAACGCATCGCGCCCATGGAGGCCGGCACCGTCGTGGAAGCGACGCCCCCTGCCACTCCGTCTGCGCCGGACCTCGCCCGGCCCGCCGCGGCTGCCCCCGGCATCGTCACGCCCGAGATGCTCGCCTCCGCCTCGATCTCCGAGGCGGCCCTGCGCCAGGCCGGAGTCGAAGTCCGCCAGACCGAGTTCGCCGCCCTCGGTGGCGGCGTCGGCAGCTTCGCCTGGGTCGACCTCCTGCGCGTCTGCGGCGTCCCCTCCACCGAAATCACTGTCGTCGGTCTGGACGCCCACGCCATCGACCGATACCGCCGCCTTTGCGCCAACTCACAGATCCCTGACCACGAGCGCTTGCGCTCCCACTCGGAGAGCTGCCCAGACAACGTCTGGGGCTTCCCCGGCTATTCCGTGCGTGAATCCTGGGCAGCGTTCAAGCGCGGCAAACTGCGCGCCGCGACCGCGCCCATCTGGGGCGTCCTCTCAGAGCCCGTGCTCGGTCAGACTTGGACCCCGCGCGGCGGCGACGTGTTTAACTCGCTCGACCGCGAGGAAGAACGCATCGGTTGGGAGTCCATGCGCCTCCCCGGCCGGATCCGCGCCATCCGCAAGTCGGACGAGGGACGAATTGTCGCGATCATCTCGCTCAGCGACGCCACCCAGCGCCGCCACATCGCGGTCTCCGCACGATTCCTGCACCTCGCCGTCGGCTACCCCGCCATCCAGCTCTTGCCCGAACTGGGAACGCTGCGTGAGCGCACCGGCGACCGCGAACGGGTCATCAACGCCTACGAGGAGCACGACCACGTCTACACCGACCTGCGCGAGAACGGCGGCGCCGTCCTCATCCGCGGTCGCGGCATCGTCGCATCGCGGATCATTCAGCGACTCGTCGAAGAACGGCGCAACAACCCCAACATTCAGATCATCCACCTGCACCGCTCCCGCCTGCAGCGCGGCAGCCACTTTGGCCGCGCCCACCGCCGCGTCGAGGACCAGTTCGAGATGCAGCCCTTCAACTGGCCCAAGGCCTGCTGGGGTGGCGAGCTGCGCAGGCAGCTCGAATCCGCCGACGGCCCCGAACGCAAACGCCTGCTCGATATCTGGGGCGGGACCACCACCGCCAACCGCAGCGACTGGCGCGGCATGATCCGCGACGGCTCCCGCGAGGGCTGGTACCGCGCCGAATACGGCGCCGTCGAAGATGTCGACATCGTCGACGGCAAAGTCGTGACCCGCGTCTCAAGCCGTCTCGGCGGTGGCGGCTCACTGTCCCTCTCGGTGGAGTACGTGATCGATTGCACCGGCCTCGTTGCCGGCCTCGATCGCAGCCCCCTCCTGGCGGACCTGACCGCGACCTACGATCTGCCCCGCAACCCCCTCGGCCGCCTCGCCGTCAGCGACGACTTCGAAGTGTCAGCAATGCGCAACGGAGACGCGCGCATGTACGCCGCCGGCGCGCCCACCATGGGCGGGCCCTTCGCCGCCGTTGATAGCTTCCTCGGCCTCCAATACGCCGCCCTGCGCTCCGTCGACGACATGCGACGCGCCGCGCGCGGAATTAAACCCCTCCGAGGCCTGCGCAGCCTCTGGCAGTGGCAGCGCTGGATGCGTGGAGTATCGCCATGACCCCCGTCCTCCTCGGCCGCTGGCAGACCCGCATCCTGCTCCTCGCGACGCTCGGTGCCATCGTCGCCGCGATCTTCGCCGCCGCCCGCAGCGACGAGGCGTTCTTCGTCGTGCTCGCCGCCGTCGCGCTGCTCGGCCTCGTCTGGGACGTGCTCTACATCGCCATCCAACGGCTGCGCTGGGATCGAGACTGGCCCACGTCCTTCCAAGTCGCCGCGGGACTGATCGAGGGCGTCCTGGTCTTCCTGCTGCTGGAATACACCGGCCTCCCCGGCATCGACTCAGGCGCCGTGGGCCTCGGCATCTTCAGCGCCCATTACGGCAGCACCTGGCTGCTCGTCTTCCTCGCCACACAGGGACCCATGCGCGTGCTCGCGCCGCACTGGCGCTACGACGGCGGGCGCCTGGCTTAGGAGTCTGCGCGGGTGATCAGCACAAAACGCATATCGCCGATCGTCAGCGCATCGCCCCCGCGCAGCCGCTGCCCCGGCGTCGCATCCCCATCGTTCACACGCAGACCGGCCGGGACCGGATCCGGAATCAGCGCCTCCGCCCCAGACAGCCGCACGAGCACCCGCGCGCCCGGATCGCCCCCACCACCCGGATCGCCGCCACCGCCCGGACTACTGAGAGCCTCCTCCCGCGCGACGGCGACCGTGCTCTCCCCCGTCATCGCCAAGACCTCCCCCGGCAGTACGTCATGCGCCTGACCCTCGCTCGACACCACACGACAGATCACCTCCCGACGCGCCAGCACATTCGTCGGCGCATTGATCAGCGAGGTGCCGCAGTACCAGCAATCGTGATCGTCGATCCGATTCTCCCGCGAACAGTGACTGCACGTCGGGCCCGACAGCCGATCACCGGCCGCCAGATCATGGAACGTCAGATCGACGCCTCCCAGCCGCAAGCGATCACCGTCGGCCAGGGGGACCGGGCGCTCGATCTCCACATCATTCACCCGAGTCGAGTTCGTCTGGCTCACATTCTCAATCATGAAGCCACCATCGTCAGCACGAATCGCCGCATGCAAACGCGACACCGTCTCCCCGCTGAGGCGCACATCGGCATCCGCCCCACGGCCCAAGCGTGCGCCCCCCTCCGGCAGGGCCAGCACCGTCAACTCCCCCTCGATCTCCTGAATGAGCGCAGCTCTCACGGTCCCACTCCTCTTCGCGAATCGTCTTCGCCCAAACGACGGCCCGTCAACCTGGCGGGCGCTGGACCCAGGCGCCCAGGGTAGTGGCGGACCCCACCCCCCAGACCTGGTCACTGCGCGCGTCCCACTCCGACGCCGCAATCTCCCGCGCCGGGGACGGCGCCTGGACGCTCGGCCGCGACGGCGAAAACGATCTCACGATCGCCGCCTCCGGCGTCAGCCGCCAGCATGCGCAGATCATCGCGAGCCACGGCGTTGTCACGATCCAGGACCTCAACAGCGCCAACGGCACCTCGATCGAACGTGGCCACGATCTGATCACCGCGGACCCGGCCACGCCCCTGCAAAACGGCGACATCATACGGCTGGGGCCCGCGCGGCTGACCTTCAGCCTTGGCGATCCGGCCCAGAACGACCCCACCGGTGGGCAGCCCTGGGGAGACGGCATCCACATCGCCACGCTCGCCGCCGGCTTCAGCCACTTCGCCGTCGGCTTCTTCATCTGGGCCCTCCCCGCCGTCCTCGCGACGGACATCGCTGCCACACATGGACTCTCCGCCATCGAAGCGAAGATCCTCCCCGCCACGGCCATCCTGGTCGGCGCGGGCGCACGACTCGGCTTCGGCTTCGCGACCGACGCGCGCGGCCCGCTCGCCTCCGGGACCACGGCCCTGGCCGTCGGCCTCGCCGCCCTGGTCCTGCTCGCCACCCTGGGCGGCGAATCGGTCATCGTCGTCTGGATCGGCGTAGCCATCCTCGGCGTCGGACTGGCCTCACTACCGGTCTCCTTGCCGCTCGTCAGCCGCCGCACGCCGCCCGATAAACGCGGCCTGGCACTCGGGATCATGGCTTCCGGAAGCGTGGGCATCGTCTTGGCCGCACTCGCCGGACCGGCACTCGCCGACGCCCTCTCCTGGCAGGACGTCTTCGCGCTCGCCCTCATCCCCGCCACGCTTGGCCTCGGCGTGTTCGTGTACGGCGCACGCGGCGCCTGGGCCCCACCGCCCCCTGGCGCATGGCGGCCCATGGCCGCGAGCCGCCCGATTCGCACCGTCGCCTTCCTCTTCGGCGTCACCTTCGGCGTCTTCGCAGGCCTCTACACCGTCCTCCCGGCCGTACTCCAGGCTGAGAACTTCGACCTCACATCCTCCCAGGCCGCACTCGTCGTCGCGATGGGCGCGCTCGCGGGCGCCGTCTCTCGCGTCCTCGGCGGGAACCTTGCTGACCGCTTCGGCTCCAACACCGTCTTACTCTGGGTCATGCTGGGAACCACCGGGCTCCTGCTCGCCGCCGGCAACGTGCCGCTCGGCCTCGCGCTCGCCGCCTTCATCGCCACGATGGCCCTCTTCGACGCCGGCACCTCCGCCGTCATGAAGCTGGCCGCGCAATCCTTCGGCAGCACCGTCGGAGCCGGCGTCGGCATCATCAGCGCCGCCGGTGGACTCCTCGGCTTCGCCGTCTCGCTGCTGGCCAGCAGCCTCTTCGAATCGACCGACTCCTCCCCCCTCACCTTCGGCGTGCTCGCCCTGCTGCCCGCGGCCGCCTTCCTGGGACTCCTCCGGCAACGACGCGGCGCGCAACCCGCACCGGCCGCGCCCGCGGTTGCCCGCCTGGAACGACTCGACTCCTACGGCGCCGTCGCAGAGATCGCGCCCATCGGCGCCCGCCTCAGCCTCGGCCGCAATCCCGACAACCGCCTCTGGCTGCAAGGCGATCCCTTCGCCAGCCGCCGCCACGCCGAAATCCTGCCCCAGGCCGGTCGATCCATCCTTCGCGACCTGCACAGCACCAACGGCACCACGATCTGGCGCGACCGCCGTTGGATCCGTGTCGCTGAGGAGCCCCTGATCGACAAAGATGTTGTCGTGGTGGGGGGCAACGTGCTTCGATATCGGGAGGCGGAGACGAACGCATGACCGCACCGGACCTCATCCTGATCGTCGAAACAAGCGGCGCGCAGCTCCGTCTCGCCGACGAATGCTCGCTGGGCCGCGCCCCCGACAACAGCCTGTCCTTCACCGACGATCAGATGATGAGTCGTCGGCACGCGCGCATCCAGCGTCGCGAAACCGCGTACGTGCTATCGGACTTGGGCACCCGCAACGGGACCTTCCTGGAGCGCGCGGGAACGCAACTGCGGGTCACCGAGCTGGAAATCCTGCCCGGCGACGTAATTCTCGTCGGCGCCTGCCGCATCCGCGTCGCCGCCGCGGAAGAGCCACCCGCCGCGCAAACCACCATCGGCGATCCACACCTCACGCACGTACCGGACGCCACGCGCGTCGGCGGCATCCTGCCCAACCTCGGCGCCCCGCCTGACGACTCTGTCCCCGCGCCCGGCCCGGCCCACCCCAACCAACACCCCCCTGCCCGGCGCCCCCCTGGCCGGCGCGCCCCTGCCCAGCGTCCATGGTGGCGACGCCCCTTCTCCCGCTGACGCCGTATGGGCTACGCTCCGTGCCTCACCCACGTGCTGTGACTGGCGACCAAGCCGAACGTCCATCCGTGAAGTCTCACCCGCTGGAAGGCTGGTCGCGATCAGAAATCTGAAGAGCGTCGCTCCAACCACTCGCAAAAAAATCGTCATGGTCCACCCGAAGTTCCCCCCCTCCTTCTGGAGCTTCGGATTCGTCAAGGAAATCGGCGGCTTCAAAGCCGTCATGCCACCCCTCGGGCTCGCAACGGTCGCCGCCCTCACGCCCGACCACTACGACATCACCATCGTCGACGAAAACATTGAACCGATCGATTTCGACATCGAAGCCGACCTGATCGTCATGTCCGCCATGGGCATCCAGGAAGCACGCCTCTTCGAAATCGCCGACCGCTTCCGGGCCAGCGGCCACACCGTCTGCATGGGCGGCCCCATCTGCAACGTCGTCCCGGAACGCTGCCGGCCCCACTGCGACGTCCTCTTCGAGGGCGAGGGCGAGTACACCTGGAAGGCCTTCCTGGAGGCCTGGGAACGGGGCGACCACGAAGACCGCTACGTCCAGGTCGAGAAGATCGACATGCGCGATAGTCCCCCTCCCCGGCTCGACCTCTTGGATGTCAACGCCTACCGCGTCGGCGTGGTGCAGACCACCCGCGGCTGCCCCTTCAACTGCGAGTTCTGCGACATCATCGTCACCTACGGTCGCGTCGTTCGCATGAAGCCCATCGAGCACGTCCTCGCCGAGCTCCAGTCCTGGGCCGATGCCGGCGTGGACTTCATCACAATCACGGACGACAACCTGGTCGGCAATCGCAAGTACTGCAAGGAGATGCTGGGCGCCGTCGCCGCCTGGAACCGCGCCCGGCGCGCGCCCTTGAGCCTCTACGTCGAAATGAGCGTCGACTGCGTCCGCGACCCCGAGCTCCTGGAGTTGATGCGTCAAGCCAACGTCACGGAGGCATTCCTGGGCATCGAGTCGCCGCGCACCGAGAGTCTCAAGGAGACTCGCAAGATGCAGAACGTCGCGGCCAATCTGGTCGAGGACATCAAGACCATCCAGAGCTACGGCATGGTCACCACCGTCGGCATGATCGTCGGCTTCGACAACGACGACGCCGCCATCTTCGAAGACCAGTATGAGTTCCTCCAACTCGCCGGCGCCCCCGTCGTCATGCTCGGCATCCTCCAAGCGATCCCCCGGACACCGCTCTATGAGCGTCTCGAGAAGGCCGGCCGGTTGCGGTCCGCCGCGCAGGGCAACAACACGCTCAGTTTCACCAACATCGAACCCATGCAGCTCTCCTACGAGGAGCTGATCGACGGATACCGCGAGCTCTTCCAGCGCATCTACACCTGGCAAGCGGTCGGCGATCGATGGCTGTCCAACGTCGAGCAATGGGGCCGTTCGGAGCGCCCCTTCTACCAGAAGCCGCTTGGCCGCCTGCGTCCCGCGCTGGCCGTGCAGACAATGAAGATCTTCCGCTACTACCTGCAGGGCGACTGGCCCCGTCGACGCTTCGCCGCGCGCATGCTCTGGGGCACCCTGCGCCGATCCCCAGGCACCATCCACCAAACCGTCGCCTACCTCGCCTACTTCATCCACCTGCGGGAGTACGCCGATCGGGTCGTCGCCAAGGAGTACAAGTTCGACTACGCCCTCAACGAGGTGAACTTCACCGAAAGTAACGCCTTCGGTGAGGGCGGCGCGATCAACATGGTCCGCCAGGAAAAGCAGCGCCGCGAGCAGGTCGAAATCTACGACGCCTACGATCCGAAACCTGTCTCCACTGCCGGCGCCGAGAACTAGCGCAGTCCCTCCCGCGGCGCTGGCCCTCGCCCGCGGCGCCTCCTCCCCCTTCCGCCCCCACGGATGCACCCGCTAGTGTCCGGACGGATGCTCCGACGGCGCACGCGACGCGTAGGCGGCCGGCGCACGTTCGAGTAAGGAGAGTCATGGCTGGTAATCGCGGCGTCGTCTACTTGGAGCCCGGCAAGGTCGAAGTCCAATCGATCGATGCGCCGGAGCTGGCGCTGGCGGGTCGCCCCTGCCAGCACGGCGTCATCCTGCGCGTGCTCACCACCAATATCTGCGGCTCCGACCAGCACATGGTCCGCGGCCGAACCACCGCCCCGGCCGGTCTCGTGCTCGGGCACGAAATCACCGGCGAAATCGTCGAGGCCGGCCGCGATGTCGAGTTCCTCGGCATCGGCGACATCGTCTCGGTGCCGTTCAACATCGCCTGCGGGCGCTGCCGGAATTGCAAGCAAGGTCAGACCGGGATCTGTCTCAACGTGAACCCCGCCCGTCCCGGCGCCGCCTATGGCTACGTCGACATGGGCGGTTGGGTCGGCGGGCAGGCCGAGTACGTCATGGTCCCCTACGCCGACTTCAACCTGCTCAAGCTGCCCCCGCTCGACGTCAGCCTGCCCAAGATCCGCGACCTCACCCTCCTCTCCGACATCTTCCCCACCGGCTTCCACGGCGCCGTCAAAGCCGGCGTCGGACCCGGCTCCACGGTCTACATCGCTGGCGCCGGGCCCGTCGGCCTCGCGAGCGCCGCCTCCTGCCAGTTGCTCGGCGCCGCCGTCGTCATCGTCGGCGACATGATCGATGAGCGGCTCGCCCAGGCGCGCAGCTTCGGCTGCGAGACCGTCGACCTCAAACAGTCCGCCACCCTCGCCGAGCAGATCGAGCAGATCCTGGGCCTGCCGGAGGTGGACAGCGCTGTCGACTGCGTCGGCTTCGAGGCCCGGGGCCACGGCGCCGACGCCGGCGCCGAGCATCCCGCCACCGTCCTCAACTCCATCATGGAAGTCACGCGCGCGGGCGGCGCGCTGGGTATCCCCGGCCTCTACGTCACCGGCGACCCCGGCGCCAGCACAGAGGCCGCCCAGGAAGGGCGACTCGTGATTCGGATCGGCCTCGGCTGGGCCAAGAGCCACGCCTTCTACACCGGGCAGTGCCCCGTCATGCAGTACCACCGGCAGCTGATGCAAGCGATCCTCTACGACAAGGTGCAGATCGCCAACGCCGTCAACGCCGTCGTCATCTCCCTGGACGACGCCCCCGCCGGCTACCAGGACTTCGATGGCGGCGCCGCCAAGAAGTACATCCTCGATCCGCATGGGGTCGTCCCGCCGGTCTAAGCGGCGCACTCACGCCGGACAGCCCGTCCAACTTCCGCGACGCCAGATCACGGGATTCTTACGTGCGCTTCACGCCACCCTCACCTCCCCCACCGAACATCGGTCGGGAGCAGGAGAGGAAACGTGCGCAATGGGCAAGGCGGCAAGTACCCCCATCGTCGCGGCAGGCATCACCTCCGCCGTCGCGTTCGTCGCGATCGTCTGGGCGCTCGCCGCAGATGCGACCGACGATGCCGACGACGCAGCGCTCACCGTTGCGCCCGCAGCCGTCGTTGAGCCGGTCGCTCTCAGTGATAACGATCCAGCGCCCCCCCTCCCAGCGCCAGCTGTGCAAACCCCAGACGACGAATCCGCGGGCATCGGGATGCCAACCATCGAGCTGCGAACCAGCCCCGATCCGCCGGGCGAAACCAGTCCGTCGGGCCCAGTCACGAGCAACCCGGACGTCACAGCCGAAGCCCCCGCTGCAGAAGTCGTCGAAGACCTCACCACACCGGTTGTTCGAGTCACTGAGCCCGCGCCCGCCGAATCCACTCCGGACGACGAGCCCCCCGTCACCGAAGAAGACATCGAAGAACAGAACGACCCGGCGCCGACGCGGGCGGTGACGCGTGGTTCCTGAGAACCCACCAGTCCTCGCGAACGACGTCGCCCGGGAGACGTTCCGCGCCATGGGAACGGACGTCACCGTGCTCGTGAACCCGGCCGAGGGCATCCGCGCGACGCTCGACACGGTTCGCACATGCTTTGAGGAGGTCGAACAGGCCGCGAGCCGCTTCCGGCCCCACTCCGAGCTCAACCGCCTCGCGCGCGACGAGTCACGAATCCCCTCGCCCCTCCTCACCGCGCTGCACCACCAGGCCGCGCTGGTCTTCCGCGCGACGGACGGCGTCGTCACCCCGTTTGTGCGCGCGGCCCTGGAGGATGCGGGCTACGATCGCTCCTTCGACACACGGTCCTCGCTCGCGACCCCGGGCGCGCACCACCGCCCCGCCAGACGGCGCGGCTCCGGCAACTTCTGGGCGGAGTTGGATTTCGGCGGCGTCGGCAAGGGCTGGACCGTAGGCCGGGCCCTGCGACGACTCACACCCGACGGCGGCGGCATCCTGATCGACGCGGGCGGCGACATCGGCGTCGTCGGCCGCGGCCCGGACGCCGGCGCCTGGCACATCGCTATCGATGGGCCGTCGGGGGCCCGCGTCCGCCTGCGCGCGTGCATTCGCAACGGCGGCATCGCCACCTCGTCCCGCGCCCGCCGCGCCTGGTCCGGCCCGCATGGCGCGGCGCACCACCTCATCGATCCAATCACCGGCCGGCCGGCCCAGAGCGACATCGTCCAAGCAACCGCCTCGGCCCGGTCCACGCTCTGGGCGGAGGTCGCGGCCAAAGCGCTCGTCATTCGTGGCGCCGGCTTCGCACCCCTCGTGCGCCAATGGCTGCCGGAAGTCGCGCTGGCCTGGACCCACGCGGACGGCACCTTCCACGCCGACGCGGCATTTCGGACCGCGGGGCAATCGTGCGCAGCCTGATCCTGCTGGTCGCCGGAGCGGCCCTCGTCGCGCTCGCAATCGCGGGACTGCGCCAGCTATTCGCGCAGGGCCCTGAGTCTTTCTCTTGGTACGCCGCGCGCTCGGCCGGGCTCGTCAGCTACGTGCTGCTCAGCCTCACGGTCCTGCTCGGCCTGGCCGCGTCCATGCGCGTGCCCAGCCCCGGATCCGGACGCGCCGGCACCACGATCATCCATCGCGGCGTCTCCACGCTGGCCCTCGTCTTCCTGGGCCTGCACATCGCAGCGCTGCTCGCCGACAAGTACGTCCCCTTCAACGTCGCCACCGTCCTCGGCCTGGAACTTTCCGACTACCGCCCGCTCGCCGTCCTGGCCGGATCAGCGGCGATGTGGCTCACCATCCTGTCGGTCATCGCGTTCGCCTGGCGACGCGCACTCGGTCCCACACGCTGGCGCTGGCTGCATCGCTCCGGATACGTCGCCTGGGCCTTGGCGGTCACGCACGGCATCACCGCCGGCGTCGACACGGGCGCCGACATCGTCCTCGCCATCTACGCGCTGAGCGTCGCCGCCGTCGCTGGGCTCTTCGTCTTCCGTCTCCTGCGGCAGCAGCGGCCGCAACGCACCACGACGCGTGCGCACAGGGCCCGGGAGCACCCGCGGCATCATGGCACCCCCCGAACCGTCGACCCGGGATTTCCGGGCACGCCCTGGAGTACGCCCCGCCTGATCGGACGCCGGCAAGGCGCGTCCCCGGGCTAAGCCAACGGCCCCCAACCTCCATCTGGCCAGGCACCGGTATCCTCAACCCGGGTGCGGCGGCTGGAGCAGCGACGTGGACATGATCGCAGACCTGGAATCGGAAGTGCGCAGCTACTCCCGCGCCTGGCCGTCGGTCTTCACCACCGCCCGCGGCGCAACCGTCCAGGACGAGACCGGCCGCTCCTTTATCGACTTCTTTGCCGGTGCGGGCGCACTCAACTACGGCCACAACGATCCCGAGATGCTTGCCTCGCTGATCGACTACCTACGCAGCGGCGGGATCCTCCACAGCCTCGACATGGCGACCACCGCCAAAATCGACTTCCTCACGCAGTTCCATGCGCTGATCCTGGCGCCCCGCGGTCTCGACTACAAAGTCCAATTCCCCGGTCCCACCGGCGCGAACGCCGTCGAGGCCGCGCTCAAGCTGGCGCGCAAAGTTACCGGCCGGCGAACCGTCGTCAGCTTCACCAACGCGTTTCACGGCATGACGCTCGGGGCGCTGTCCGTAACGGCGAATCCATCCAAGCGCGCCGCCGCCGGCGTGCCCCTCCACGACACCGTGTTCATGCCATTCGAGGGCGGCCTGCCCAACGGCGGCGACACGATCGCGCATCTTGCCGCCTCCTTCAACGACCCCAACACCGAGACACCGGCAGCCGTCATTGTGGAAACGATCCAGGCCGAGGGTGGCGTCAACGTCGCCAGCAGCGACTGGCTGCGGCAATTGGCGGCCCTCTGCAAGCGCACGAGCGTCCTGCTGATCGTGGACGACATCCAAACCGGCTGTGGCCGCACCGGACCATTCTTCAGCTTTGAGCCGGCGGGAATCACGCCCGACATCGTGACCTTGTCCAAATCGATCTCCGGCGTCGGACAGCCGCTGGCCCTGACGCTGATGCGTCGGGACTTGGACATCTGGGAGCCCGGCGAGCACAACGGCACCTTCCGTGGCAACAACGCCGCCTTCGTCACCGCGACCGCCGCCCTGCGCTATTGGCGCGACGACCACCTCAGCCAGCGGGTCGCCCAAAACGCGACGCTCATGCGGGCCGCTCTGGACGCGCTGCGGGAGCGCTACCCGGGCATCTTCAACGCCGTCCGCGGCCGCGGCATGATCCAAGGCATCTCCTGCAGCGACCCGGCCCTGGCCGGCCAGATCGCGACGGCTGCCTACGAGCGCGGCCTGCTGCTGGAGACCGCGGGCCCCCACGCTGAGGTCATCAAACTGCTGCCTCCACTCACGATCGATCCTGCCACCCTGCAAGAAGGCCTCAACCGCCTCGCCGAATCGGCCGACGCGCTGCTCACCCCCGCCGGCTCCGCGTCCGCCGCAGACGACTGAGCGGTCGCCACCGCTCTGCCCCCGCGCTAGACCTATGCCCGCACGAGCCCACAGCGAATGCTGCGCCGTCCGCCGCCCTGCCCCGCACGCCCGATCTCCGCGCTCCCCGACCGCAGCCAGGGCCCGCGTCTCCGGAACTCCCCGCTCCTGCCGATTCTGAAAGGGAATCAGGTCGCGCACGCGGGCCATCCGGCCTATTCGCATGTGCCATGGCCACGCAGGTCCATGAGGGGCAGCGGTCAGCGTGAAAACGAACGCATGGATGCGGGATTCTCGGTCAACGCATCGCGCGATCATCCTGGTCGCGCTGGCGCTGAGCGGGCTCATGGCGCTGGCGCTGAGCGCTCAGCCGCCCGCGCATGCTTCGGGACCGGACACACCGATCGCGCAGGAGAACGCACAGCCCGGCACGCGCGATTGGATCACGGCCGACTTTCTCCAGTCGCAGAGCCCGCGTGACCGCTCCACCCCGCCCGCCCAACTCCGCACCGCCGCCCTCTGGAACGACACCTCGATCCGCGGCTACACCGGACAGGCTAGCTACAAACGCGACGAACCGGTCGACCTACGCGTCGCCACCACGGCCCCCACCTACGACATCGAGGTCTACCGCATGGGCTGGTACGACGGTACCGGCGCCCGCCTCATGGAGACCATCCTGGCGCTGCCCGGCCTCGATCAGCCAGTCCCCACCCCGGACCCCACCACCGGCCTGACCGAAGCGAACTGGCAGATCACCCACACGCTCCAACCAGCGGCGGATTGGATCAGTGGCGTGTATCTCGCCAAGCTGATCGCCAGCACCGGCCCCACGGAGTACATCCTCTTCGTGCTCCGCGACGACGCCGCCCCCGCCGATATCGTCTTCCAGCTCCCGCTCACCACCTACCAGGCCTACAACAACTGGGGCGGCAAGAGCCTCTACCACTGGAACTCCACCAACGGTGTGCAGGCGCGCAAGGTCTCCTTCGACCGTCCCTACACCGGCTGGAACGGCGCCGGCAGCTTCTTCGACGGCGACTACAACATGGTCCGCTGGCTCGAACGCGAGGGCTACAACGTCGTCTACTCGACAAGCGTCGAAGTCGAGCGCGGCACGGCGTTCTCCGCCGGCGGCGTCTTCCTCTCCAACTTCCACGACGAGTACTGGTCCGCGAACATGCGCAACAACCTCGTCGCCGCGCAGGCCGCCGGTGTCGACCAAGCCTTCTTCGACTCCAACAACATCTACTGGCAGATCCGCTTCGAGCCCTCGTCGACTGGGGTCGCCGATCGCGTCGTCGTCGGCTACAAGGATGCCGCTCTCGATCCCCTCAGCGCCTCTCAGCCGGCCCTCACGACCGTTCGTTGGCGCGACGTTCCCGTGAGCCAGCCAGAGAACGCCGTGCTCGGCGTGATGTACTTGGATCAGTTCAACTACGGCGATTCGTTCCCCTGGATCGTCAGCAACGCCTCCCACTGGGTGTACGCGGGCACAGGCCTAATCGACGGCGACGGCATCCCCGGCCTGGTCGGCTACGAGCCAGACCTGGTCGTGGACAACGGTTTCACCCCGCCCGGTCTGTCCGTGCTCTCCGAGTCCCCGTTCGTCGACCGCAACGGCATCAATCGCGTGCAAAACGCCGTCCTCTTCCAGCGCCCCAGCGGCGCCATCATCTTCAGCGCCGCAACAAACTACTGGTCCTGGAAGCTGGATGACAACGAGATCCTCGCGTTCGGCGCCGACGCGCGCGTCCAGCAGATGACGCGCAACTTGCTTAACGCGATGATCACCGCCCCCCCGGTCCCCCCCAGCACGCTCACCGCCGCGCTCACGATCCTCAACGACGACGGCGGCACGGCCACCACGGCCGATCTGACGCTCCGAGCCGGCGGCGGCGAAATACCAGCCGGCATCGCCCAGCCGCTGCCGTCGGGGCCGGACACGCTCGCCGTCGATCCCCTACTCGGCTACACCATCACGATCGGCGGCGACTGCGCGACCGACGGTTCGTTCACGCTTCTCCCCGGTGACGCACTCACCTGTACGGTCCTCGCCGACGACCTCGCCGCGGGCCCCGCCACCCACACGATCTACGACGACGCCCTCGCCCCTGGTTGGGCCAATTGGTCCTGGAACACGACGGTCAACTTCGCCGCGCCCAGCCCCGTCTACACGGGCAGCGCCGCACTCGCCGCCGAGGTCACGGTCACCTGGGGCGGCCTCTACCTCCACGCCAATACCCCCCTTGACCTCAGCCCGTACTCCGAGCTCCGCTTCTTCGCCCAGGCCACCGCCCCCGGCCAGCAGTACTGGATCCACCTCGTCGGCGTCGACAACCTCCTCCTCGGCAACGCCATCCCCCTCGCCG
>QGNQ01000020.1 GCA_003228175.2 Chloroflexota bacterium | reverse complement strand
CTCCGCCTGCCGCAGCTTGCCGATGATCTCCTCTGCGGTGTACCGCTTGCGGGCCATGCCGACTCCTCTCGTCCGACCCGGATCCTCTCATAGGATCTGGACCGGTTCTGAGGGGGCAGGTCACGTCCGCATCGTCTTCACGATTTCTTAGCGGGCGACGCCTCTTCGCGGGCGATTCGTTTCGCACGCACGACTCACACCGACCGGGGCGCTCCGCGGGGAGCGCCCCGTCGCGCCGCGCCTGGGCGCAGCCCGCAGGTGGCGCGCGCGCGTATCCTTTGCGGGCTTGCGTGCGGGGATCGGGAGGCGTGGGAGCGTGGCGGAGGAGGGGCGATGAGCGCAGAGGCGCCGGCAGTCGCAGCGGTCCCGTTCCGCACGACGAACGAACCTGGGCTGGCCGCCGGACGGCATCGGGCGTTGGCGCTGCTGGCCGGTTCCACCGTGCTCGCGATGAGTGCCTGGTTCTCCACCGGCGCCGTGGGTCCGGCACTGATGGAGCAGCGGGGGTACAGCAGCGGCGATCTCACCTGGATGGCTGTCGCGGTGCAGGCGGGCTTCGTCGCGGGAACGCTGGCCGTCGCGATCAGCAACCTGCCCGATGTGTTCCGGCCCCAGCGCGTGTATTTGCTGGGCGCGACGTTCGCGGCGCTGGCCGCGATCAGCCTCCTGCCGGACCAGTCCGCCGGAATCGCGATCGCGTCACGAGTTGGGATGGGGGTTGCGCTGGCGACCGTCTACCCGGTGGGGATGAAGATGCTGGCCGGCTGGTACCGGGGCGGCCGCGGTCTCGCGCTGGGCGTGATGATCGGCGGGCTCGCCTTCGGCTCCGGGCTGCCGCACCTCTTCGGGTCGATCGTGGAGCAGGACTGGGAGATCGCGATCGCGGGATCCGCTGCGGCGACGCTGCTTGGGGGGATCGTTGTTGGGTTGGCCTTCCGCAGCGGGCCGTTCCAAGCGCCGCCGGCGCCGTTCCGCCCGGGCTTCGCGCTGGATGTCCTGCGAGCGCGCCCCACCGCCCTGGCGACGGCCGGCTACTTGGGCCACATGTGGGAGCTCTACGCGATGTGGACCTGGGCGCCCGTCTTCCTCCTGGAGGTAGTGGGTGAGCGCAGCGTCCTCTCCGGCACGTTTGGCCTGGTTGGCGTGATCGCCTTTGCGGTATTCGGGGTCGGGGCGGCGGGCAGCATCGTGGCAGGCCTCGCTTCGGAGCGCTACGGCCGTACGACGGCCGCCTCCGCCGCGATGATCGCCAGCGGGTCGATCGCGCTCTTCATCGGCTTTGTGCCCACCGGGGCGGAGGAGCTGATCGTTGTGCTGCTGCTGATCTGGGGGGTCGCGGTCATCGCCGACTCGGCCCAGTTCTCCACCGCGATGTCGGAGCTGGCCGACCCGCGCTACGTGGGCTCTGCGCTGAGCTTGCAGACCGCGCTGGGTTTCGCGCTGACGATCGTCTCGATCCGGTTGCTGCCGATCGTGGAGGCGGAGGCGGGCTGGGGGGTGGCCTTCGCGATGCTGGCGCTGGGGCCGCTGCTCGGCACCCTGGCGATGCTCAAGCTGCGCACACTCCCGGAGGCGCGCCAGATGGCCGGTGGCCGGCGCTGAGGGCGCTTAGACCACCACGTACTCGCGGTGCTCACCGAAGACGCCGCGCATGCAGTTCATGATTTCGCCGACGGTCGCTTGGGCGTTGACCGCGTCGAGGATCGCCGGCATCACGTTGGCGTTGGGGTCGCGGCAGGTCTGCTCCAGCGTCAGCAGTGCCTGCTGATGGGCGCCGGCGTCGCGCTCTGACCGCGTCTCGTTCAGGCGGGCCAGATGTCGCGCCTCGCCCTGTGGGTCCATCTTGAGAATCGGGATCTCGATCGGCTCCTCAATCTGGAAGTCGTTCACCCCGACGATCGTGCGCTCCCGGTTCGACACCTCCTGCGCGAAGCGGTAGGAGGCGTCCGCGATCTCGCGCTGGAAGAAGCCCGCCTCGATCGCGGGGATGACGCCGCCCAACGCCTCGATCTGCGCGAAGTACGATCGGGCATCGCGCTCCATGGCGTTCGTCAGCGATTCCACGAAGTACGACCCGGCGAGCGGGTCCGGCGTATTCACCACGCCCGACTCGTGCATGATCACTTGCTGCGTGCGCACCGCCAGCCGCGCCGCCTTGTCGGAGGGGAGGGCCATCGCCTCATCCATCGCGTCGGTGTGCATGGATTGGGTGCCGCCCATCGCTCCGGCCAGCGCCTGGATCGTGACGCGCATCAGATTCACCTCGGGCTGTACGTCCGTCAGCGAGACGCCGGCGGTCTGGGTGTGGAAGCGCAGCCACAGCGAGCGTGGATTCTTGGCGCCGAAGGACTCGCGCATCTCGCGGGCCCAGATCCGACGCGCGGCGCGGAACTTCGCGACCTCCTCGAAGAAGTCGTTGTGGCTGTTGAAGAAGAACGATAAGCGCGGCGCGAAATCGTCCACGTCCATGCCGCGCTCTACCCCCCAGCGCACGTACTCGAGGCCGTCGGCGAGCGTGAAGGCCAGCTCCTGCGCCGCCGTCGAGCCGGCCTCACGGATGTGGTAGCCGCTGATGCTGACGCTGTTCCACTTCGGCATCGACTGCGTTGCGAACTCCACCGTGTCCGTGACCAGCCGCATCGACGGTCGCGGCGGGAAGACGAACTCGTTCTGGGCGATGAACTCTTTGAGGATGTCGTTCTGGAGGGTGCCGCCCAGGGCTGCCCGATCGATGCCGCGCTTCTCCGCCACCGCGATGTACAGCGCCCAGATCACCGCCGCCGGGGAGTTGATCGTCATGGAGGTGGTGATTCGGTCCAACGGCAGATCGCGCAGCAGGATCTCCATGTCCGCCAGCGAGTCGATCGCGACGCCGCACTTGCCGAACTCGCCCAGGGCCCAGGGGTCGTCGTGGTCGTAGCCCATCAGGGTGGGCATGTCGAAGGCGATGCTGAGGCCGGTCTGGCCGTCGCTCAGGAGCTGCTTGAAGCGCTGGTTGGTCTCCTCGGCGCTGCCGAATCCGGAGAACATCCGGATCGTCCAGGGACGGCCGCGGTAGCCGGTGGCGTGCACGCCGCGGGTGAACGGGTACTCGCCGGGGTTGCCCAGGTCGCGGCTGTAGTCGAAGTCGTCGTCGGCCAAATCGGTGGGGCTGTAGAGTCGCTCGACCGGCCGTGAGGAGACCGTCATGAATGGGCCCGGTCGCTCCTGGCCCGATTCTTCGACGCGCGCTTCCCAGTCGGCGCGCTGCGCGCGTAGCGCCGCCAAGTCGTCGCCGTCGTGCTCGCCGGAGATGGGCAAATCCGCCATACGCCGTGCTCCCTCCTTGGGAGTATACGGGCGCGCGGAACGCGTTTCGTCGAACTGGGGCGAGCGATCGTCGTGCGCTAGGCTCACCTCGATTCCATCGGAGTTCACCGCTAGCGGGAGCCGCTGCGCCTGCCGACAGCGGTGCGCCCGCGGCGATACCGCCCGGTGAGGAGAACCGAATGCCGGAGAAGCGTCCCGCGATCACGCTGCCGATCGAGGGGGTCCCCCTGTCCGAGCATCCGGACATCCTGCGCGAGGCGCGCGATCTGGGCTATCGCGATCTTTGGTCGATGGAGATCGTCGGCGTGGACGGCTTCACGCCCCTCGCCCAGGCGGCGATGGTGGTTCCCGAGATGCGGATTGGCATTGCGATCGCCAACGTCTTCAGTCGTGGGCCGGCCACGCTGGCGATGCAGGCCTGTGCGGTCAACGAGCTCAACCCAGGCAAGTTCACGCTGGGCATCGGCATGGGCTCCCCCGCCACGGTGGAGGCCTGGAACGGCGTTCCCTACCGCAATCTCAAGAAGCGCATGGAGGAGTACCTGGAGATCCTGCGGCGCGCCTTCGCCGGCGAGCGCGTCGATTTCGAGGGGGAGACCGTCACGATCAAAGGGCTGCGCTTGGAACGCCCGCCTGAGAACGAGATCCCGATCTACGTCGCGGCGCTGCGCGAGAAGATGCTGCATTTCGCCGGCGAAAAGGGCGACGGCATGATCACGAATTGGTTCGGGCCGGAAGGCGTCCCCCAAGTCATCAACGCCTTGCACGGCGGCGTGCGCGCCGGCGGCAAAGACCCTGCTTCCTACGAGTCCGTGGCCCGCGTCATGGTGATTCTGGACGAGCCGAGCGAAGCCCAGGAAACGTTCCTCCGTCGCACGGTGACCAGCTACCTCAATGTGCCTGCCTACGCCAACTTTCACCGCTGGCTGGGAGCGGGCGAGGAGTTGCAGCCCATGTGGGACGCCTGGGCGGCGGGGGATCGCAAGGCGGCCGTGGCGGCCGTCCCCCAATCGATCCTGGATGGCGTGTTTATCCGTGGGACCGTGGAGGAGCGCCGCGCGCACGTGCAGCGCTATTACGACGGCGGCATCGATGTCGCGGTCTACTACTTTGTTAGCAACAACCCCGATCCTGCGGCACGCAAGGCGCTCATCCTGCAGGCGATGCGCGACATGGCCCCGCGCTGATGCCTTGTTGGCCCGGGCCGCCACCGTTGGCCCGGCAGCCTTTGGCGCGGGACACAAAGAAGGGCCGGCATCGCACCGACCCTTCCTTGATTGTTGCCTGTTGCGCCGTCGTCGGGCAGCCGCTCCACGGAGTGCGCGCTCTGCGCGCGCAGGCTATGCGCCGCAAGTTCTGCGGGTCCGGCCTATGGTTCGTGGCTCACGGCTGGCGCACCGACGGACGCTGATCTCTGCACGATGAATACGCCGTACAGGACATGCAGCCTGGGCATTCATGATCCTTTCCGTCGCTGGCAGGCGTCCTGTTCGCCCTGGCCTCTCTTGTATCCATGATCGCGCGCCTGGCCCGATTTGGCGATCCGGTCACGACCCGATGCGGCCCCGCCCTCGCGGTGGGTCGTCGGTCCGATGCGCGGCCCTGCGCTGCTCGCATGTATCTGCCCGGATGCTCGCGCCAGCGTCGCGCTGGTCTCGCATGCGAATGCGCTCACTTTCACAATCCGTCGGAACGGTTGATATCCGGGCGCAGGGCGGGGAGCACGATGCTGCCGCTGCCCGCCGGCCCCAGCGTCCAGTTGCGACGAGCGCCCCAACGCCACACGTGCGCGGCGACGTAGGCGCAGATGACTGCGTCCATGCGGTCTTCGTAGGCTTTGAGCGCGGCGCCCGCCATCGCGTCGATCGTGTTACCCAGTCGCAAAGGCGTGTTGCGGCCGCTGCCGTACCCCCCGAGCGTCCGTATGCTCGGATCTTGGAGTTGATGTGACCGCCGAACCGACGATCGAATCCTTGCGGACGCCGCCGCCGCCGATGATCGAAGCCAGCGGGCTGCGGAAGCGCTACGGCGACTTCGAAGCGGTGGCCGGCATCGATCTGCGCGTGGCGCCGGGCGAGTTCTTCGGACTGCTGGGACCGAACGGGGCCGGCAAGACCTCAACGATCGGCATGATCAGCTGCGTCTTGCCGGTCAGCGCCGGCACGCTGCATGTCGCCGGCCTCGACGTGCAGCGCAACGACCGGGAGATCAAGTCCCTGCTGGGGGTCGTGCCCCAGAACAACAACCTGGACCCGGACCTCAGCGCACACGGCAATCTGATCTCCTACGCACGTTTCTTCGACATCCCGCGTCGCGAGGCCGAGCGCCGGGCCAGCGAGGTGCTGGAACTGGTCCAGTTGGAGGAACGGGCCACGGCGCGTATCGATGAGCTGTCCGGCGGCATGGCGCGACGCCTCGTCTTGGCCCGGGCGCTGATGAGCGATCCGCGCTTGCTGGTGCTTGACGAACCGACGACGGGACTCGATCCGCAGGCGCGGCATCTGGTCTGGCGGAAGCTCCAGCAGCTGCGCGAGCGCGGCGTCACGATGCTGCTGACGACGCATTACATGGAGGAGGCCGAGCGTCTCTGCGACCGGATCGCGGTCATGGACAATGGGGTGATCATCGACCATGGACGACCGCGGGACCTTATTGAGCAGCACGCCGGCGGGCCGGTGTTGCAGGTGCGTTCGCTGGACGGGGATACCGCGCGCTTGCGGGACACGCTCGCCGCACCGCTGGCCAACGGCGCGCGGTTGGAGGAGGTGGGCGACCTGCTCTACATCTACGGTCTGAACGACGCCGACAGCGGGCGCGCCGAGGCCCTGATCGACGATCCGTATCGGATCAGCCGTCGCCACGCCAACCTGGAGGATGTCTTCCTCCGCCTCACCGGCCACGGATTGCAGGAGTAGGCATGACGTCGCTGACCGCTCGCCGATCACGCGTCGCTGGAGAAGGCTGGGGGGTCCGCACCTGGCTGGGCGTCGCGTTGCCCGATCACCGCTCCTTCCCCGTCGTGCGGCGGCACCTCGACGTGTACCGCGAATTGCTGTTCCTCAATCTCGTGCTCGCGGTTTCAGAGCCCACGCTGGCGCTGCTGGTGATGGGGCTGGCGTTGGGCCGCTTCGTGGAGCTGGCCGCCGACGTGGAGTACATCGTGTTCGTGGCGCCCGGCGTGATGGCCATGTTCGCGATGTTCGCGACGGTTGGCGAGACGCTCTGGGGCGGGTACCTGCGACTGGCGCAGCAGGATACGTACGGTGCGATGCTGGCGACCCCGGCTCGGGCCGAGGACATTGCGGCGGGGGAGATCATCTGGGGCGCGCTGCGCGCGGTGATCACCGTCGTGGCCGTTCTGGTCGTGCTCGCGGTCCTGACCCCAGCCTGGGACATCCTTCTGTCGCCGCTGGTGATCCTGGCGCTGCCGGTGGCCTTCTTGATGGGGATGCTGTTCTCCGCGATCTCCATTGCCTACATCGGCTACGCGCGCTCGATGCATCATCTGATGTACTACTTCACGATCGTGATCAACCCGATGTTCTGGTTCAGCGGGGCGTTCTTCCCCCTGAATGAGCTGCCGGGCTGGGCGGTGACGCTGGGCTGGTTCAACCCGCTCGCGCACGTCGTGGATATCTTCCGCGGCCTCATGTTGGGCGACGTGGGCTGGTCCCACGCGGGCGACGTGCTCTGGCTGGCGGTCGTGACGCCGCCGCTCTGCTGGCTCGCGATCTGGTCGATCCGGCGGCGTCTGATCCGCTAGTCGCCAGCGGCCGTCGGGACGACCTGCGTGTCGCGCGACCAGGGACTTCCTTGGACGGCCAGCATTTCGCGCAACTCGGCCTCGTAGAAGAACTCGTCCTCGCCAAAGGCGGGGCGCAGATCGTCCAGCCAGCGTGCCTCGGGGTCATAGGCGGCGAAGAACGGCCGCCCCACCCAGTCCGGGTTGCGCGCTTGCAGGAAGCGCAGCACGAAGACCTTTTCGCCGGCGGCTTCACTGACGCCCAGGATCTGGACCTTGCCCGGCGTCGCCGACATGCTCGGCCCGCGGACGGTCCGCGCGACACCGCTGACCTGTTGGTAGGCACCGCGGAAGATCTGCCAGGCACGCTCCAGCGGCAGCTCGAAGTAGCGATGCGCGCCCGTGTCGCGCTCCACGAACAGGTAGTACGGCACGATGCCGAGCTGCGCCTGCAGCTGCCACATGCGGGCGAGCGCGTCAGAGTCGTCGTTGATGTGCCGGACCAGCGGCGACTGGGCGCGGATCTGCGCGCCGGTGCGTCGGATTCGCGCGATCGCTTCCTGGGCCACGGCGGTCTCGAGCTCGCGGGGGTGGTTGAAGTGCGCCATCAGCGCAAGCTGCCGGCCGGACGCGACGACGCGTCGGAACAGGCGCAAGAGGTCCTCGGCGTCCTCGTCCGTGACGAATCGCTGGGGCCAGTAGCCCGGGGCCTTGGTGCCAATGCGAATGGTGCGCACGTTCGCGGCGGCGTTCCCGTCGAGCAGTGGCTCCAGGTAGGTCTCCAGGACCTTCGTCCGCATAATCAGGGGGTCGCCACCGGTGAAGAGGACGTCGCTGACCTCCGGGTGCTCCGAGACATAGTCACGCAGCAACTCGCCCTCGCGCATGGCGAACTTCTTGCCTTCCAGGCCGACGAATTGCGGCCAGCGGAAGCAGAACGTGCAGTAGGCATGGCAGGTTTGCCCCTGGGCGGGGAAGAACAGGACAGTCTCGCGGTACTTGTGCTGCATGCCCGGCAGTGGCTGTCCGTGCACGCTGGGAACGTTGTGGTCCAGCTGGCCGGCAGGGTGCGGGTTCAGCGAGAGCCGGATCTCGTCCGCGGCGACCTTGATCTCCGGGGCCGACGCCCCGGCGTCCAACAGCGCGTCGATGCGAGCGAAGGCCTCTGGCTCCAGCATGTCGCGATGCGGGAAGGTGAGTCGAAAGATGGGGTCGTCGGGCGCTTGGGTCCAGTCGATCAGCTCGTCAACGACGTAGCGATTCGATTTGAACGGCAGCACGTGCGCGACGACGCGGATGTCGTGCCGCTGGGCGGCGCTCAGGGCCTGGACTTGCGGCACATCCTCAAAGTTGTGGACGTTGATCGACTCGTAGCGAGGCGCGATGTCGGGACGTGATGTGGTGCGGCTGGTGCGGGCGACGCCCGGGCTCTGCGCGTGTTCCGCTGGTTCGATAGTCACGTGTTCCTCCTCTCGATCACGCGGGTACCCCCACGCGATCGAACTGGGTCTGAACAGGTAGCCATCGTCTGTGATGGACGGCCCCTGAGGAGCCTACGGGGTTAGCTGACGGGTTCGGCGCTCGGGTCGCCTACCGGCTCGTTCGAGCCGGATTCACCCCACTGAGATTGGGTCCCCCGCCTCCGCCGTCGACCGACGGAGCTCGGCTGTGTGAGGCTAGCTTATCAGGGGTAACAGAGGCTGGGCGGGCCGCGACTCTGGTATCGGACGCTGTCAAGGAACTTGCCGACAGACGGACGCTGCCCACTGTGGATTGCATGTTGATATCTCGTTCAAACGACCGCGATCCGTCGATTTTCGCTCGATTTCTCACGCAGGGAAACTGGGGATAACTCGCGAGCCGGTCTCAGGGCGCGGCGCGAATCTCCACGACGCCCAGCTCCGGCGAACAGGCGAAGCGCAGCGGCACGCTGGTCGTGCCGAAGCCGCGGCTGATCACGACCTGCGCGTCGCCGATGCGCACCACGCCTGCGGCTTGCCGCCGCCCCACCGATCGTGCGTGTCGCATGGGCGCCCCGTACCCGGGCAGGCGAATCTGGCCACCGTGGGTGTGACCACTGAAGGCGAGCGGCAGGCCGCGCGCGGCCGGGTCCAGGAGCCCGTCCGGGGAGTGACTGAGCAGGATGGGGAAACCGTCTGCATCTCCCGCGGGCAGCGCCTCGGTCAGGCGGTCGAGGCCGTGGTAGGCGTCGTCCACGCCGATAAAGCGCACCAGTTCGCCGCCGATCTCCACCGCGGTGTGCTCATTGATCAGCACGCGGACCCCAGCCGCCCGCAAGCCCGCCACGAACGGCGCTGGGTCGATCTGGGCGCGACGCGTGCGCCCCAGGACGCGCAGTAGCGAGTCGCGGCGGGACGCTGCGGCGCGGTCGTGTCCGGCGATCACCGCGAAGACCCCCAGGCCCGGCTCGAGCGCCGCGAACGCACGCAGGGCAACGTCCCAGCCGGCGGCGGTGTCCACGTAGTCGCCGGTCCCAATCACGATGTCGTAGCGCTGCCGGCGCGCCGCGGCGAGGAATCGCTCTAGGGACTCGCCGTTGGCTGGAAAATGCGTGTCGGCCACGTGCAGCACACGCAGTCCGTCCAGCCCGGGTGGCAGACTCGGCACCGTGACGACGGTCTCGGAACAATCGACCCGCTTCGACGCGCGCCAGGCGTAGACGGTCCAGCCGGCGCTCCCAGCCAACCCTGCACCGCCAAGCACGCTTACCGCTCGTGGCCACGCGATCGCCACGCTGCCTCCAACTCAGGGGTTCGCTCGCCCGGATTAGGGCGCGCCCCACTACGGAGAACACCTACGACTGCCGACGATCATACGCATGACTGTGCCGACCCGACGCCTGCGCGAATCGCCCGTCCAGCGGCTTCGTATCGCGAGCCTGGCGCTGCTGCTGATCCTGGGCACGCTGGCCGGGGCCGATGGCGCTGGATCGGTGCGTGCATCGGCCGGTGTGCCCCTCCCGGCCGAGTTCGGCAGCGAGTGGGTCGTGATCGCCGGCTACAACACCTATTCGCACACCAGCCACGACGTAGACGCGCTGGATATCGTCCGCCTCGACGGGCCGACGGCGGGCTCCGTCGTGCTTTCTCCGGTCGTTGGGGCGGTGCGCTACTCGGGCGGTGACTGTCTCAGCGTGGAGGACGGAGCCGGGCTTTCACACCTGCTCTGCCATTTCTTTCCGGACCCGGGCTTTGAGCGCGGGACGCAGGTCGTCGCGGGGCAAAGGCTGGGCGTTGTCGCGCCGGATGGATTCGCCGGCAACAACGGCATCGCCCACATCCACTACGCGGTGCATCAGGACAGCAACGGGCGAACGCTTCCGTTCAGTTGGGATTACGCGCTGGAAGGCGTGAACCTTCTTAACAGTGGCGCCTGGAACGAGCACGCGAATCGGACGTTTGTGTCTTCGAACCTGCCCATCGGCGCGCCGGCGCCCAACGCGCCGCCCGCGCAGGATCCCGGGCCGCTCGAAGCGCCGGAGGCGTCTCCCCCGGATGCGCCCGCAACCGGTGCGCCGCCGGCCCTGGCGGTTCCCGAACCGCAGCCGATCGAAGTGGCGCCCGTGCAGGCGCTTACGCCCGGCTGGAATCTCGTCTCCTGGCCCGCTGAGGCGTCGTTGCGCGAGACGGTCGATGGCTTCAACGGTGCGGTCACGGCCGTTCTGGCCTTCGAGGCGGTGGGACAGCGCTACCGGATCTATTCGGCGTTCCTACCGGACGCTGCCAACACGCTCGACCGCATTGGTCCGGGCGCGGCTGTCTGGCTCTCGGTCACGTCTGGGGTCGCGCTGGAGTGGCCGGAGATGGGTGCTCCCAGCCGCTTCGCCCCGCGGCTCAGCGGCGGCTTCAACCTGGTCGCCTGGACGGGCCCGTCGCGATCCGTGATCGAGGCGATCGCGCCGATCGCCCAGTGGGTTGAGTCGGTGCACAGTTGGGACGCGGACACCCAGCGCTTCCGTTCCTACCGGCCGGACGCGCCCAGCTTCCTCAACGACCTCACGACGTTGCGCAGCGGCGAAGGCGTCTGGGTCCGCATCCGCTCCGGCATCTCGGTGAGCTGGAGCCAGCGCTAGCGCTCCCTGCCTGTGTGCGGCGCTACTTGTGCCGGGTGAGCCAGCCGAACTCCTGCTTGCGACGCATCGCCCGCGGTGCGATCTCGACATGGATCAGCGTTGATCCCACCTGCTCGAAGGAGTCCTTGACCGCCGCTTCCAGCTCGTCCGGGGTGGTGCAGTAGTAGCCCTTGCCGCCAAACGCTTCCATGATCCGTTCGTAGTGCGAGTGGGGCGTCATCACGCCGGGGGGCAGCGGCTTGCTGCGGTCCAGTTCCTCGACGCCCTGGCCGATGCCGTTGTTGTTGAAGATCACCCAGGTAATTGGCAGCTCGTGGCGGACGGCGGTTTCCACTTCCGCGGGTCCGAAACCAAAGGCGGCGTCGCCCTCCAGTGCCACGACCCGCTTGCCCGGGTTGAGCGCTTGCGCGGCCAGCGCGAAGCCGGGCCCGACGCCCATGGTGCCCCACGTGCCGGCGTCGAGGCGCGCTCGTGGCTCGTAGGAGTTGATCACGGTGCGGGCGATGCCCATCGTGTTCTCGCCCTCGGTGACGAAGATGGCGTCCCGCGGCATCGCGTCGTCGAGGATCTTCAGCGGACGGTAGTAGCCCATGGGCATGTCGTCCGACTTGTAGAACTCCTCGCTCTGCTTGCGCTTCTTCTCCACCTCCGCGCTGAGGGAGGCCTTCCACTCGCTGGTGTCCTCGTACTGCCAAGGCTCGGCGTCCAGGGCGGCGTTGAGCTGACCCATGATCGCCTGCGCGTCGCCCACCAGCGGGGCCTCAGTGGGCACATTGGTGCCGATTTCCTCGGGCTCGATGTCGAGCTGCACGACGCGGATGTTCTCGTTCCAGCGGGGCGGCAGCCCGAAGTGCAGCATCCAATTCATCCGCGCACCGATGAGGAAGACGACGTCCGCGTTCTTGAGCGCCGTTGTGCGAGCGGCGGAGACGTTGAGCGAGTGGTCGTCCGGCACGACACCCTTGGCCATTGGCATGGGCAGGAAGGGGAGGCCGGTTTTGTCGATGAACTCGCGGACCTCGTTCTCGGCCCGCGCCCAGGCCGCGCCTTTGCCCACCACGACCAGTGGGTTGTTGGCGCTCTTGAGGGTCTCCAGCGCCTTCGCCAGATCGTCATCGGCCGCCTTGCCACGGGACGGGTCCGGCACGCGCTCCGCCCAGCGGACCTCATCCTCTTCCGCGGTTCCGTCGATGATGTTGCCGGGCATGTCGAGGTAGACAGCGCCGGGGCGACCACTGATCGCGTTGCGGACGGCTGTCGCGACGAGGTGGGGGATGAGCCGCGGGTCTTGGGCCTGCCCGGCCCATTTGACGAAGGGCGCGGCCGCGCGCAGCTGCGGCGTCTCCTGGAAGTCGCCGCGCTCCATCAAGTCCGTGCTGGAGGAGCCGCCGATGAGCATCATTGGCCAGCAGTTGGCCTCGGCGTTGCCCAGAGCGGTGATCGCGTTGGTCATGCCGGGGCCGGAGACAACGGCCGCAACGCCGATGCGACCGCTCATGTAGCCCGCCGCCTGGGCGGCGAATGCCGCCGCCTGTTCATGGCGCACGCCGATGTAGCGCAGGCCTTCTGCCTGGACGGCAGCTGTGATCGGCCCAATGGGCAGGCCCACCAGTCCGAACATCTCGCCGACGCCCTGGGTCTTCAGGCTCTTGGCCAGGATCTCCGCACCGCTTAGCTCTGCCACATTGGTCCCTTTCCCGCGCAACCGCCAGGGGCGACGGTCAGTTTTTGGTCAGGGCCGAAGGTAACCGATTTGGCAGGCGCGCGCAGTCACATTGCGCGACCGCGCGCGGATGTGTTGGCTAACACTCGCGGTCAGTCGCCGGAGGCGGGCAGGGGTTTCTCCAGTCGCACCGCGCAGCGCCGACAGATGTAGTGGTCGATCCGGTCCTTGATGCCGGCGTCCGCCATGGCGTCCCAGCGCGCGTCCACCTCGTCATGCTGGCAGACGATGTTCTCCGTGGACTGTGTCTTCTTCTTCGAGAAGAGACTCATGACTCACCCCCACTCCTACCACCCATGCCCATTCCGGCGAGCGCCGGTACACGAAAATACGCATGCGGTATGACCGTGGACCTGCCCTTGCGGGCAAGTGGCTTGCCGTTCGCTAGCGCCGCCGGCAGACAACGCGGAGAAGACCTTTGGTGGGGGGCGGCGTGGGGAGTCTGGTGCTAGTAGCCGAGCGTCTTGTCGACGAGTCCGATCAAGGGCCGGTCGCGCTGGAAGCGCCGCAGGTTCTCGGTAAAGCGGTCCAGGTTGCGACCCGTGCGCAGCTGGCTGGCGCCCGCGGTGTGTGGCGTCATCACGACGGTCTCCAATCCCCACAGGGGATGCTCCGCGGGCAGCGGTTCCTGCGGAGCGACATCCAAGCCCGCGCCCGCGATTGCGCCCGATTCGATCGCCCGAGCCAGCGCGTCCCCATCGACGATTTCGCCACGGGTGACGTTGATCAGGATCGCGCCGGGCTTCATCTGCGCGAACGCATCGTCGTTGAAGAGGTTGCGGGTCTCTTTGGTGAGTGGGCAACAGATCGCGACGACATCGGACTGGGCGAGCATCTGCGGCAGGCGCGCCATGGGATTGACCAGCGGCGCGTCCGGCGTGCCCTGCACGGCCTCGCGGTCCACGGCGCGACAGCGCATGCCGAAGGCGGCGGCGCGCTTGGCAACTTCCCGGCCCGTCCCCCCGAAGCCCACGATGCCCATCGTGGCGCCTTCCAGCTCGATCTCCTCCCGACGGAACGCGGCGCGCTGTTCCCAGGCCGCCGGGCCCAGCCGCACGGCGGCGGCAAGCCGCCGAGTGATTGCCAGGAGCAGCGCGAAGGCATGGTCGGCGAGGTGTCCGCCCACCAGCCCCTTCTCGCCCGTGAGCACCACGTCGCTGGCCAGGAACTCCGGGAACATGAAGGCGTCCACGCCGGAGGCGATGGCGTGCACCCAGCGCAGTCGCTCGCAGAGGGCGAAGAGTTCCGGATCGACGAATCCCAGGATCACGTCGGCTTGGGGGGCGGCGGCCAGCGCTTCCTCCCGGGTCGTCGCGATCGTGACGACGCCGTGGGGTTCTAAGGCGGACTCGATGCGCGCCAGGTGATCGGCGGGGACTTCCGACAGCGTCAGGCCAGTGATGATGAGGACGTGCATGCGGCGAGGATAGAACCGTGGCCCCCGCGCGTCGCCCCCGCGGTCCCGGCTCAGGCGCTTAGCGCCAAGTTGTGGTCTTGCCAGCTCAAGGAGAGGAAGGCATCGGCCAGGTCCGGGTCGAACTGGCTGCCGGCGCCGCGTTTGATCTGGTCGAGCGCCATCTCCAGGTCCATCGATTTGCGATATGGCCGCGTTGTCACCATGGCGGAGAAGGCGTCGCCCATGCTGAAGATGCGGACCACCCGCGAAATGTCGTCTTTGGCGATGCCGGCCGGATAGCCCCCACCATCCCAGCGCTCGTGGTGGTGACGGATGATGTCCACCATGCTACTCACGTCCGGCAGGGAGGAGGCGATCACCGCGCCGATCGAGGAGTGCTGCTGCATCTGCTCCCACTCGTCTGGGGTCAAGGGCCCGGGCTTTCGCAGAATGGAATCCGGCACGACGATTTTGCCCAGGTCGTGAATCGGCCCGGCGATTTCGATCTCGCGCAGCTCGGCTGGTGTGCAACCCGCCACTTTGGCGACGCGCAGCGCGTGCTTCGTGGCGTGCTCGCTGTGCAAGTAGGTGTAGTGGTCGCGGCTGTCCAATGCTTGGACCAGCCCCGTCAGCGCGCTGAACGAGCGCAGGCTGACGGCTGGTATTGAATCCGGCCCGTGCACGGCGGTGCGACTGCCCCCGGCCCGCTTCGCCTGCCGCACGGTCAGCTCGATCGCTTGCAGCAGTTCCGTCTTGCCGGGCCCGTCCTCCGGCCACAGGCCGACGCCGCTGGTCAAGGAGAGCGGGATTGGCAGGCCGCCGTTGCCCTGCACTTCGATCGACTCCACGCCGGCGCGGACTCGCTCCATGGTCGCCTGGGCGCGCTCGGCGTCGGCGCCCGGCATGACGACCATGAATTGGTCACTGCTGAGACGGCCACACACGTCGCCGGAGTCGAGCGCCGCGGCCAACTCCGCGCCCACCTGCGTGAGGATGTCGTCGCAGCGCAGATGGCCCAGGGTGTCGTTGAGCAGGCGGAAGTTGTCCAGGTCCGCTATCGCCACGGCCGAGCGCTGGCCGCCGCGCTCCTCCAACAAGGCGTCCAGTGCACCGTTCACGGCGCGGTAATTGCCGATCCCGGTGAGCTGATCCGTGAGCGACTCTTGCTCAACCACGCGCAGGCGTTGCAGGAGGTTGCCACGATCCTCGATGCGCTCTACCACGTTCCACAGTCGATCGACGGTGACCGGCTTGATGAGGTAGTCGAAGGCGCCGGCCGTCATCGCTTCCACGGCGGTCTCGGCACTGTCCCAGGCGGTGAGGATGACGCAGGCGGAATCGGCGTCGGCTTGCCGCAAGGTGCGCAGAATCTGGAGCCCGTCGACGCCGCCGGGCAGGCGCAGATCGGTGAGCACCAGGTCCCAGTGGTCCTGTTGGATCGCGAGCAATGCCGACGGGCCGTCCGTGACGCCCTGGGTGTCATGCCCCCAGGCGCCGATCAGCCGCGACGTTTCCTCGCGTAACCGGTGGTTGTCTTCACAGATGAGAATTCTCATCGAGCGCTCCCTGCTCCTCCGAATCATCGGCCAGATGCTTGCCATTCCATATCCCTGCGACCATGCGTCTGGTGCCCCGGAGCGCTACCGATGGGATCGATTCGCGGATCGTCAGAGTGCGGCCTGGCCCGGACAAGAGTCGGGACGGGCGTTAGCATTCCCGCCGGAGGTCACATGGAGTACCGCAACTTGGGACGGACCGGACTGCGCGTGTCCGCTGTCTGTATGGGGACGATGACGTTCGGCTATCAGACCGAGCCGGACGAGGCCCACCGCATTCTTGACGCGGCGGCGGAGGGCGGCGTCACGTTCTACGACTGCGCCGATGTGTACCCGTTGGGCTCGCCGGATGTCGGCACGAGCGAGGAGATTCTTGGCCAGTGGATGGCCAAGCGCCCCCGGGACTCGGTTGTTCTCGCCACGAAGTGCCACGCGGCGATGGGGCCCGGCCAGAACGATCGCGGTAACTCCCGCGCCCACATCCTCAACGCCGTCGACGCTAGTCTGCGGCGCCTCGGGACCGATTACATCGACCTCTACCAGCTGCACCAACCGGATCCTCGGACCCCCATCGAAGAGACGATGCAGGCGCTGGACGACCTCGTGCGCTGGGGCAAAGTGCGCTATGTGGGCACGTCGAACTTTAAGGCTTGGCAGTTGGGCATGGCGTTCGGCGCCAGCAGCCGGCTGGGCCTGTCGCGCTTCGAGTGCGAGCAGCCGCGGTACAACATGCTCTACCGCGCGGCGGAGGACGAATTGCTGCCCCTGGCCCGCGCCGAGGGACTGGGAATCATCGCTTATAACCCGCTCGCGGGTGGCTTTCTGACCGGGAAGTACACTGATACGGCGGACCTGCGCGAAGGCACGCGCTTCATGCTGGGCAGCGCGGCGCAGCGGTATCAGGACCGCTATTGGCACGATGAGGACTTCCGCCAGGTCGCGCGCCTGAAGGAGTACTTCGCCCAGCGCGACATTGGTCTGACGCACGCGGCCATTGCCTGGGTGCTCGCCCAGCCGGGGGTCACGTCCGCCATCGTGGGGGCCAGTCGTGCTGGGCAGATTCAGGATTCGCTGAAGGCACTGGAGGTGGAGCTGAGCGACGCCGATCTGGAGGCCTGCGACGCGGTCTGGTACACGTTGCCCAGACGTCGGCCGGTCGCGTGAAGCACCGTTCATGACGGTCGCGCCGCATGTTGTGGTGGTTGGGGCAGGCAACGCCGCTCTGAGCGCCGCCCTCGCCGCTGGCGAGTCTGGCGCGCGGGTGACGGTGCTGGAAAAGGCGCCGCAGGCCGAACGCGGCGGCAACACCTTCTTCGCTGGCGGTGGCTTCCGCTTCCCCTACGACGGTCTTGACACGATCCGCGCGCTGATCCCCGACCTCTCCGAGGCCGAGACCGCTCGCATTGATGTGGGCAGCTATCCGAGGGCCCAGTTTCGCGCCGACCTGGCGACGGTCAGCGATGGGCTGATGGATGATGCCCTGGCCGACACGTTGGTGCGCGAGGCGGAGCCCACGATGCGCTGGCTGTGCGAACAGGGCGGTCGCTGGGTGCTGATGTACGGCCGCCAAGCCCACGACGTGGACGGCACGCTGGTCTTCTTCGGCGGGCTGATCGTGGAGGCCGTGGGCGGTGGGGCCGGCCTCTCCGACCGCCTGTTCGAGTCTGCCGCGGCCCAGGGGATCGACGTGCGCTATGGGCACAAGCTGATCGGGCTGGCGTCGGTTGATGGGCGCGTGACCGGTGTTCGAGCGCGCACGCCGGACGGGGACCAGACGCTCGATGCCGACGCCGTCGTGCTTGCTGCCGGTGGCTTCGAGGGCAACACGGAGATGCGCACGCGCTACCTGGGACCGGGCTGGGATCTGGCCAAGGTGCGCGGCTCCCGCTTCAACACCGGCGACGCGATTCGCGCCGCGCTCGATCTGGGCGCGCAGCCGTTCGGCAACTGGTCCGGCGCGCACGCTGTCGCTTGGGATCTGAACGCGCCGCCGACCGGCAACCGCGGCGTTGGCGACCTGTATCAGAAGCACTCCTACCCCTACGGCATCGTGGTCAACGTCGACGGCGAACGCTTCGTCGATGAGGGCGCGGACTTTCGGAACTACACCTACGCGAAGTACGGCCGCGCCATCCTGCAACAGCCGCTGCGCGCCGCCTTCCAGCTCTTCGACCAGAAGGCCTTGCCGCTGCTGCGCGACGAGTACCGCGTGCGCTACGCGACGAAGGCGGAGGCGGGCACCATCACCGAGCTGGCCAGCATGCTCGGCGTCGATCGGGAGGGACTGCAGCGCACCGTCGCTGAGTTCAACGAGGCGTGCCACCAGGGCCCGTTCAACCCATCCACGCTGGACGGCCTGGGCACCAACGGCGTCACGCCGCCGAAGTCCAACTGGGCGCGGCCGATCGATGAGCCGCCTTTCGTGGGCTACGCGGTGACCTGCGGCATCACGTTCACCTTCGGTGGCCTCAAGATCGACGCGCGCTCCGCCCAGGTTCTCGATACGGAGGAGCTACCAATTCCCGGCCTGTATGCGGCCGGTGAATTGGTTGGTGGGTTGTTCTACAACAACTACGCGGGTGGCTCCGGGCTGATGGCGGGCGCGGTCTTCGGGCGCATCGCGGGGCGTTCTGCCGCCGGTCGTTAGCCGCCCGCTGCGCCCGGCCCACAGTTTGGGCGCGTTGCGCTGGACGTCGATGCCCGGAACTGATCGACTCCCACCTGCGTCTGGCCATTCGTGAGTGGACACTACGCATGAGCAGACACACGGCGACCGCCCTGATCTTCGCGGCGATGTCGCTGGCCATCGCCGCCGTGGGGCTGCTGCTGATGCTGGCGCCAGAGGCCGCCGCCGATCAGGGTCTTGTGCTGCAGGCTGCGCCGGCCTCCGCCGATGAAGAGCCAGCGATGTCGCCGGCAGCCTTGCCATCAGTCGGCAGCGGCGGCCTGGCCGACACCGGGGGCGACGCCCCCGCGCTGGAGCGTCGCGGTGCTGCGAGCCACGGTGACGCCCCGCTCCTGGCAACGAGCTTCGCGGCTACCGCCGTGCTGGGGCTGGCCGGCTGGGCCGTCGTCCGACGGTGGTTCTCCCGGTCGCCCGAGGCTGGCTAGCCGTCGATCGGCACTGTGTGCTCGCGACCGCTGGACGTGAACAGCAAATACCCGGCGATCACGTTCTCGCCGGTTTCGCGCAACATCGACGCGTAGGCCTGAACCTGGCGCTCGTAGCCCGCCACCGTCTCCGGCGACGGGTCGCGGTCGCTCTTGTAGTCGACCAGCACCCAGCCCGCGTCCTCCCGAAAGGCGAGGTCCACGTAGCCCTCCGAGACGCGGTTGGCGTCCACGGTGACCAGGGGCAACTCCCGTTCGACTCTCGACGCGGCCCGCGCCCGGGCGATCAGATCACTCGCTAGCGTGCGACGCAGATCCTGCGCCACCGTCTCCGCGACCAAGGCCAGGCCGCGTTCCTCCAGCAAGCGCTTGGCGTGCCAGACGCTTTCGGTCGCATCATTGAAGTCGGCGAGGAAGAGGCCGTCGTGCAGGGCGATACCACGCCGTCGGGCCTCCTCGCCGGCGGCCGGCGTCCAGGTGACGCTGTCGGCGCCGCCGACGGCACCCATGGCGCTGCCGTCCTCCGCGACGGCGTCGCGATTCTCCGGCTCCTCGCTGCGCGTCGGTGGCTCCGTCTCGCGCGGCTCCTTCGGCCGGTCGTGACCGACTTGCGAGGGCACGACGAACACCGGTCCCGTCTCCCCGCCGATGAGCGCCGCCTCATGCCGGGCGGTCCACTCCGTCAGCAGTGTCTCGACGTCCGGCGTCAGCGGCAGCGAGGGCTGGGCCGGCGTCGCGGCCAGCTCTTCGACTCGCATCGTGATCGCGCCGGGTGCGCTGACGTCGACCGATTGATCGAGCCAGCCGGGCAGCGCCTCCGCGAGGTCGGCGTGGTAGCCGATCGTGCGATCCGTGAAGAAGACCGGCAATACCAGCCAATCCCGCGCCCGCGTCGCCGCGACGTAGAGCAGGCGCCGTTCCTCCGCTTTCTCGTAGACCTGCTGGCGGGCGCTGGCGGCGGCGTATCCGGGGGTCTCGAAACGTTGGTCGCGCGGACCGATCTGGAAGTCGATGCGGCCCTCGTCGCGGTTGACGACGGCGATCTGACGCTGCGGGTTCTCGGCCGCGGCCATCTTGGCCAGGATCACGATGGGGAACTCCAGCCCCTTCGCTTGGTGGATGGTCAGCAGCCGCACGACATCGTCTTCCACCTCCGTGACGGGCGACTCCGCCTCCGCCAGGTCGGTGCGCGACTGGGTGCTCAGCCAGCGCACGAAGGGTCGCAGCGAGTCGACCTCATTGGCGGCGAAGTCGGCTGCCCGCTGCACGATGATTTGCAGATTCGCGGCCCGCGCAGCGCTGCCGCGGGCCAGCTGGATCTCCAGCATGTGGGTTTCCCGCAGGACCAGGCCCACGTAGGCCGGCAGGGGCAATGCCGCCTTGCGCGTCGCGAGGCGGAGCAGGAGCTCAATGGGGCCGCGCAGCGGGCCGTCGTAGCCGTCCGGCAGCATTGCGGCGCTGAGCTGGAAACGAGGCCGACCGCTGGCCTCGCGCTGGGCGTTGGCGAGTCGGAGCAGCTCCACATCCGAGGCCGCGAACGGCGCGCTCTTGAGCGCTGCCACGACGGCCACTTCGTCCGACGGGTCGTCGAGCGCGGTCAGGATCGCGGCCGCGTCGCGGATCTCCTGTTGTTGGAAGAAGCCGCGACCGCTGTCCAAGTGGTAGGGAATACCGGCCCCATCGAGCGCCTCCGTGTACAGCTCGATCGCCGTGCGGTTGCGCACCAGCAGACAGATGTCCCGGTAGCGCGGCTTGCGAGGGGTGCCGGGCGCGGTCTTGTCGCGAACCAGGACCGATCCGTCTTGGGACTCCACCATCGAGAGGATCAGGCGCGCCAGCGCTGCCGCTTCCTCGCGCCGCGCGTCGCCCACGGAGCGCCAGCCCGCGCCCGTGTTGGGCCGCAGCGTGATCACGCTTGGCCCGCCGTCTTGGCGGTGTGCCAGCAGCGGCTGATAGCTGGGCTGGGCATGCGGGAAGTCCGGGTGCGGCGTGATCACCGTCCCGAAGACATCGTTCTGCCAGGCGACCAGGTCCGGGCGCGAGCGGAAGTTCGTCTGTAGCGCGTCCACCCGGGCGCTGCCCGGCTGGGCCGAGTCGGCGGCGCGGAAGATGTCCTCGATCTCGGCGTACGTGTCGATGTCGGCGCGTCGGAAGCGATAGATCGACTGTTTGGGGTCACCGACCAGGAACAGGCGCCCCGGCTGGAGATCGGCCTGGCGCCAATCCGCGGGATCGTTGCGCGCCGCCAGCAACATGACGATTTCCGCCTGTAGCGGGTCCGTGTCCTGGAACTCGTCGACGAGCAGGAAGCGGTAGCGATCACGGAAGTAGCGTCGGACGCGGGGCTCTTTCTGTAGCACGTCGCGTGCGTAGAGCAACAGGTCTTGGAACGAGAGCCGACCCTGCCGGCGGCGCCCGGCGGCGGCATCCTGCACGAAGTCCACCGCCACATCAATGAAGTCCGCCAGCGCTTGCCCGCGCACGGTGGCCGTGTAGGACTGGTGCTCCTCTGCCAGTTGCGCCCACTCCTCCAGGAGCCGCACCCGATCCTCGCCGCGACCCTTGCCGAGCGCCGGCGCCCGCATCGCTAAGCCTGCCAGGTCGCCCTCCAGCACCTCCGGCGGTACTGACTCCAACTTCTCCAACGTCTCCAGCAGACGCGCCGCCCGCGTCTCCAGCGCCTCCGACACCGACGCGGCCTGCATCCGAATCGCCCGCACACGCCGCAGCCGGGCCTGGAGCACGTCCGTTGCCAGCGGCACCGCGGGAGCGGCCTCGCGCGCTTCCAGGTCGCGGAACTCCGAGATCTCGAACGCCAGCCGGCGCAGGTGGTCCAGCTGCAAGCCGAGCCGCAGACAGCGCTCGATGCGTGGCCGGGCGCTGCCCTGCTCCTCGCTCCAGAGCCAGTTCTGCCAGTCCTCGTCGAAAGTGAGCTGTTCGCTGACGGCGTCCAGCACATCGAAGCCGGGATCCAGCTCGGCCTCAAGTGGGCGCTCGCGCAGCAAGCTCGACGCGAAGGCATGAATCGTTTCGATGTGCGCCGCGTCGACCTGCTGAATCGCCGTGCGGAAGCGCGCCTGTTCGACGGTATCCGCGCCGCCCAGGGCGCGGTACAGCTCCCGGCGTACGCGGTCGCGGAGCTCCCCGGCCGCCTTCTCGGTGAAGGTGATCGCGACGATCTCTCGCAGCTCGGCCCGGCCGGTGCGCACCGCCTGGACCACGCGCCCCACCAGCACCGATGTCTTGCCGGTGCCTGCCCCCGCTTGCAGAAAGATCGACGTGTCCAGATCCCGCTGCGCGGCGTCGCGCACGGCCTGATCGGCCGGGGGCCGCGCGTTGGCGCTCCGGGCGCTTCCGGTGCGCGCTGCGGGGCTCATCGACGCGCCTGCAACTTGAGGAAGTCCGACACGACCGCCAAGTCTTGGCGCGCCTTGTGTGTGAATCGCCGGTCGACGTCCGTCGCGCAGACGCTGCGGTAGTCGCAGAAGCGACAGTTGGGCCGCGGCGGGTTACCGCTGCCCGGATGCGGGAAGAACCGGCCCTCCCGGATGCCCTCCGTAATGACGGACAGGGCTTCCCAGTACTGCGCGTCGTTGAGGACGTCGTGGCCGGTGACGCCGGAGCGCGCGAACTTGCCCTTCCGTGTGGCGTACCAGTATTCCGCCCGCACGTTCTCGGCCGGTTCACCGGTCTCGTTGGCGACGGCCTGGAGATAGATGGGCAGTTGCAGCGCGGCGCCGCTGCGGTAGTCGTCGCCCTTCTTGGATGCGGAGCCGGTCTTGTAGTCAACGGCGACCGCGCCCTCCGGTCCGCGATCGACGCGGTCGATCCGGCCCTGGAACGTCAGCGTCTGTTCGTTGGGCAGGGTCAGCGTCAGATCCTTGAAGCCCCATTCCGGCTCGAACAGCGGCTCGTAGCCCTGCGCGGCGCGGGCGCGCTCTTCGCGCATCAGCGCCTGCAGGTCGGTCAGGACCTCTTGCCGCACAACGGTCCACGTGGCCGGCAAACCGGCCAGGCCGCCCTTCTGCTGCGCCTCGAAGACTTCCTCCGCGATGGCCAGCAGGCGCTCGCCGTCGTCCAGGAACTGCGCCCAGACGGCGTCCGACTCTTGTGCCTCCTTGACCCAGCGCTCAAGGATCTCGTGCACCATGGAACCGCGGTCCAGCGGCGTCATCTGCAGCGCCTCGGCCGGATCCGGCACCGCGCCCACGTGCAGGACTTGCTTCAGGTAGTAGCGATAGGGACAGGTCGCGTAGTCCTCCAGCGCCGTTGGCGAGGCGGGCCGCTGCAGTGTGGCCGGGGTGAGCTCATCGCCCGGTACGATGCCGTCCCAGGCGCCGAAGCGGACACTGTTGCGGCTGCGCCGGGCCGCGTCATAGCGTTTGTAGTCGGGCCAGAGGCGGCCCAGCAGCGCGCGCGCCGCTCCCTTCCCGGCCGCCTCCAGGATCGCCAGCGTGAAGTCGGAGCGGTCCAGCGCGCTGACCGTGCGCGACCAGTCCCCCGCTCGTGCATCGGCCAGCGATGGGGCGGCCCCGGCGAGTCGTGCCGGCAGCTTGCCGATCTTGCCGCTCGCGTAGAGCTCCTCCACGGCGGCCAGCTCGCCCACGTCGTCGCCGGGGATCGACGCGAGCAGCAGGGGCGAGGGCAGCTTGGGTGCGCCCGTCGTGTTTGTGCGCCGCGCCCAGGAGATGGTGAGGAACTCCACTGCCGATTGCTCCACGAGTCGGAACAGCATTGGCTCCTCACGCGCCCGCTTCCGCTTCACCGCCAGCCGGGGGCCCAGCTCGGGCCTCAGACCCTCCCCGGAGCGACGATTCAGCTCCTGGCGTTCGCCGTCTAGGAGCAGGGGGTCTTGACGCACCAGGGGCGGGAAGATGCGCTCCGCGCATTCCGCTAAGAAAACAGCCCGGAAGCGCACTGACCGAGCCGCTGAGACGTTGCCGACGAAGACCCCCCGACGCAGCGGATCCCGGTCATTCAGTACGGCGCGCCGCAGCGCCCGCGCTGCCGCCGCGCGGAAGCGGTCGGCGCTGGCGCTCAACCCGGCGCCATCGAGCTGGGCCAGCGCCTCGATCTGGGAACGGGCCAGGGCCAGCGGGTCGCGCCCCTCTTGGTCGAGTTGTGCGTCACCCGGGGCGACGTAATCGTCGAGCACGGCCAGGAACCAGTCGCAGAAATCGCGCCAGGAGCGGCAGTCGGCCAACGTGGCATGGCGCTGCGCCAGCGCCGTGACGACGTCCCGCAGCTCCTGCGCCGTTTCCACAGCGAAGTCTCCCGCCCGGCTGCGGTGCAAACCGTCGATGTACCGGGGCAGTTGGTCCTGGAAGCGTTGCCAGCCACTCACCATCCCCGCCTGCTTGGAGTGCCGCTCCCACAGCACCGGCTTGGCGACGACGCCGGGGGGAATGCGTGGGGCCGCGACGGGACTGGCGAAGAACTCCAACAGGCGGTGTCGGGCCGGCGTCTGGATGAGGAGATCGAGCAGGACCAGCGCGGCGCGACCGATGGCCGTGTGACGCAGCGGCCTGCCCGCCGATCGATAGACAGGGATCCCGGCCCGGCCCAGCGCCGCCGCGACCGTGTCGTCGGCGCTGTGGTCGAGGCGGTGCAGGATCGCGATCTCGTTGAAGGGGACGCCGTGCTCGTGCGCGAGGGTGAGTACGCGGCGCGTGATCTCCTCGGCCTCGGCTTGCCGGCTGGGCGCGCTGAAATAGCGACGCGCGGGCTCCGGCGTTGGCGTTGTATCGGCGGGCGCGTCGGCCTCCGACGCGCCCGCTGCGCGCAGCGCCGCCGCGAACTCCTCCGCGAAGCTGAGCGCCGGGTCGGCCGGGTTTCGCACGAGGACTACGTGTACGTCTGCGACGGCGGCGACACGGCGCAGGAGTGACAGCTGCACGACCGGTACGTCATAGATGCCCGCGACGAGCAGTGGTCCATCGCCCAAGGCGGCGCGGAAGGCCTCGTCGGGCAGGATCGGATCGAGGGCGTCCTCATAGAGGCTGGAACGGTCGCGGAAACGTGCGATGACCGCTTCGAAGCGGCGGTAGATGGCCTCCAGATCGTGCAGCTTGGGGTCGTCGCCGGAGCGTACGAGGGTCGCGAAATCATCACTGGAGAGGTGCGCCTCCCGCAGGTCCGTCAACGACGACGCGACCGCCTCCGCGACCCCTGCCGTGCCTGGTCGCAGCCTGCGCAGCGCGCGCTCTCGTTGCAGGTCCAGCAGGATGCCTTCGACGAGGAGTGTGTCGGCGCCGTCCGGCAGCGGCTGCCGTGCGACACCGGGGCCGCGGTCTCGGGCCGCGGCGGCCAGGTCCACGGGGGTGAAGAAACGGATGTTGGCGGTGGGGCCGAGCGCCGCGGCCAGGCGTCGCCGCAGGGAGAGTCGCTGCAGATTGGACCCGACCAGGATGTTGACGCGCGCCATCGGGTCGCTGCGGCCGGCGCTCACGAGCGCCGCCAGTCGCGTTTCCGCGTCCGCCAGACTGCTCACGGATTCCAGGCTGAAGCGCATATGCGCTGAGTCTACCGATTTCCGGCTGGTTCCCGGGGGTCGCAAGATCGGGGGCTGGCTGATACGCCCGGAAGGACGAAGGTGGTACGGTGAGGGCACAATGACCGCGATCAGGCAAGACCGATCGCGCTGCCGCGCCGCTGCCAACAGCGATGACGCCGCAGCACAACCCGTGAGCAGGAATCTTGGGACTACTCGACCGACTGATTCGCAAAAGCGACCCCAGCCCAGCCAAAGCGGCTTCCAGCCCCACCCCCTCCGAGCCGGCCTCCCCTGAGCGCCGCCCCCAGAAGACCGACAGCACCCGTGCCTCGCAGGACTCCAGTCCTGCACACCGCGGCGCGTCCGACACTGGCGACGCGGGCTCAGGCGAAGGGCGTCGCCGCCGCCGCCGTCGTGGCGGACGTGGACGCGGCCGGGGTGGCGCGGGTGCCCGACGGGACGACCAGAGCGCGAATCCGGACGCCGTCGCTCCCACGTCGCAGGAAGAGAGTCAGCGCCCGCCACGGGACCTGGATCAAGATCAGCCCCGCCAACAGGATCGCGACCAGGAACGGCCACGCGAGGACGCCCAATCCGTGGGCGAACGCGAGCCCAGGCGCCGCCGTCGCGCAGGATCCCGTGACTCCGACGACTCCCCTCGGGAGGACCGGGGCCGCGGCGAGAGCGGTCGCGATTCCACCCGCCGCGATGAAGGCCGTCGGGAGGACACCCGCCGCGATGAACGCCGGGACGATACCCGACAGAGTGATTCACGCGCTGCCCTGGACCGTTCTCCCCGCAACGGCTCTCGCTCCTCTGCGGCGGCCCGCAAGGCGCTTACGTCAGGCGGCTACCAGCTGCCGCCGCTGAACATCGTCGACGCGATCGACCCCGCTGATTACCCGCCCGCCTTTCGCGAGCTCGGCCTGAGCGATCGAGCGCTCGCGGTCATGGCCTCGCTTGGTTTCGACGCGCCGACGCCGATCCAGGAGGAGGCCGTCCCGATGATGCTGGACGGCCATGACGTCGTGGGGCAGGCGCAGACGGGGACCGGCAAGACGCTGGCCTTTGGCTTGCTCATCGTGGAGCGATTGGACCCGGAGTTGCGCCAGGTCCAGGCGATCGTGCTGGTTCCCACCCGGGAGCTCGCGCAGCAGGTCTTTGGCGTGCTGGAGTTCCTTGCCGAGGCGATGGGGTTGCGTGCGATGCCGCTGGTCGGCGGACGCAAGCTGAACGATGATTTCGACAATTTGGAGAAGCGCCCGCAGATCGTCGTTGGGACGCCGGGCCGGATCATCGATCACCTCAACCGCGGCAGCCTGGACCTGGGCGAGGTCCGCGTGGCCGTGCTGGACGAGGCGGACCGCATGTTGGACATCGGCTTCGAGCCGGACATGCGGCGGATCCTCAGTCGGTGCCCAGACAATCGCCAGACGGCGCTCTTCTCCGCCACGATTCCGACCGCGATCAAGACCCTGATCTGGCGCTACATGCACGAGCCAGAGCACATCCAGATCGAGCCGGAGCAGGCGACCGCGCGCGAGATCTACCAGCGCTACTTCGAAGTCGCCGAGCAGGACAAGCTGAAGGCCCTCTCAGAGCTACTGCCCGAGATGCAGGGGCGCACGCTGATTTTCTGCAACATGAAGGTCACCGTCGACCGCTTGGTGAGCCGCCTCCAAGATCGCAACATCCTGGCCGAAGCCATCCACGGTGACCTTGACCAGCGCAAGCGCGATCGGGTGATGGAGCGTTTCCGCGCCGGCGAGCTGCAATTCCTCGTGGCGACGAATGTCGCGTCGCGGGGGCTCGACATTCCGGACCTGAACCATGTCGTCAACTTCGATCTGCCGCAGAACGCGGACGAGTATGTGCACCGGGTTGGCCGTACGGGACGGGCCGGGCGCGAAGGCAGCGCCATCACGTTCGTGTCGGAGTGGGACTACGACAGCTTCGAGGCGATCAAGAAGCTCGCCGGTGACGATCTCCAGCCCGGCGACCTGAGCCTCTACGCCGGCTCCCGCTAGATCCGCAGGGTCCGATCCCCAGCGCTGACGAGGCCTGCCGCCCGAGCGGTCATTGGTCGTGGGGCCCGAGCGGAGCGGCCCAGCCACCCGCCTGCGGGTTCCCGGCCCTACGCGCGCGGGGTTTCCCGCATACGAAACCTGCCAGTTCCGCCGACCTTCAGACACACGGGCTCAGCGCTCGGTCGCGCCAAGCCCGGCCCCGACAGGGGGCGAGTTGGGAGCGCATCATGGCGGAGTCGGTCAACGTTGGCGAACTACAATCGCGGATCCAGCGGCACAACACCCTCACGGAAAAGTACCGCGTCCAGGTGGAGGCGCTGCGCGGCCACGTGGAGATCGACGCGGACGTTTGGGATGTCCTGCTGCGGACGATGCTGGCGCAGACCATCGACGGCGTTGCCGCTGGCGCGCCGGAAGAGGAGACGCTACAGACGGTCGCGCTGGATTTCGGCTTCCAGTGCATGGGCGTCGGCGCGGTCCTGGCGATGGATGCGCTCGCGCAGGAAGACATCGTGATCTAGGTTCGGGGAGCTGGCCTCGGGTCCAAGCCCCGGGTCCTTTTCGTGGAGCATTGGGTTGCACCTGGAGCGCATTGACACGGCCCCAACGGCCGTGGGACGCTCGATGGGTTATGCAGCCGGTGAATCGACCCCACGCGAGTCCTCGGGCGCTCACCATGGCGATGCCGAGGGGTTCTTCCCGTGTGGAAGAGCCCGTCTCGACGCACCTCGCGCCGGTAACCGCCGGCTAGCCGCCCAAGGCTCCGCCATGACGTATGCCACCTCCCTCGTGTGCCGCGAATGCGGCAACGAGACGCCGCTAGACCCCGTCAACGCCTGCGACTTCTGTTTCGGTCCCATGGAGGTCACCTACGACTACGACGCGATGCGCGGCGTGGTCACCCGAGAATCGATCTCAGCCGGGCCGCGCTCCATCTGGCGCTACGAGGCGCTTCTGCCCGTGGACCCGGAGCACCGGATCGACCTGCAAGTGGGCTTCACGCCCCTGCTTCGCGCGGACAACCTGGCCCGCGAGCTGGGCATGCGCGAGCTGTGGATCAAGAACGACACGATGAATCCCACCTGGTCCTTCAAGGACCGCGTGGTCGCTGTGGCCAGCAGTCGGGCGCGCCAGTTCGGCTTCGAGACGCTGGCCTGCGCCTCGACCGGCAATCTGGCCAACTCCGTCGCTGCCCACGCCGCCCGCGGCGGCATGCGCGCCGTCGTCTTCATTCCGCACGATCTGGAGGCCGGCAAGGTGCTGGGCTCCGCCATCTATGACCCCACGATCATCTCAGTCAACGGCTCCTACGACGACGTCAATCGGCTTTGCTCGGAGCTGGCCGACGCGCGGCATTGGGCCTTCGTCAACATCAACGTGCGCCCCTACTACGCGGAAGGCAGTCGCACCCTGGGCTACGAGGTCGCCGAGCAGCTGGGCTGGCGCAAGCCGGACCAGTGCATCGTGCCGATGGCCAGCGGCGCCCTCTTCACGAAGATCTATAAGGGCATGTCGGAGCTGGCCGATTTGGGCTTGATCGACGACTCCCCGGTGCGCATGTACGGGGCGCAGGCCCAGGGCTGCTCGCCCATCGCCACGGCCTGGCAGGCGGGCACCACGAACATCCGACCGGTTAAGCCCAGCACGATCGCCAAGAGCCTGGCGATCGGCAATCCAGCGGACGGCTACTACGCGCTCAAGGTGATGGAGGAGAGCGGCGGCGGCGCTGTCGCGGTCTCCGACCCGGAGATCGTGGCCTCCATGAAGTTGCTCGCCGAGACGGAGGGTGTTTTCGCCGAGACGGCCGGCGGCGTCACCCTGGCATCGCTGCGGAAGGGGCTGGCCGACGGCCTGATCGACCGGGAGGCAAGCACGGTCATCTTCATCACGGGCGGTGGCCTGAAGACGACAGACGCCATCGCGAACGAGATCACGAAGCCGATCGAGATCGAAGGCTCGTTGCAGTCCTTCGAGGAAGCGTTCGCCGCAGCGGGCGGCTAGAGGGGCGGTTCAGATGGCCAGCAAGCGCGTGCGCTTCACCTTTGAGGGCGAGCGTGTAGGACAGCCCCTGATCTACCGCCTGGGCCAGGAGTTCGCGCTCGTCAGCAACATCCGCATGGCCGACGTCGAGCACGACTTCGGCTGGGTGGTGCTGGAGCTCGAGGGCGAAGCGGACGAGATCCAGCGCGGCATCGACTGGATGCAGGCCGAGGGCGTTCGCGTCGATCCGATCGTGGGGGACGTCGTCGAGGGGTAGCTGGCGAGCGTTGCTCGTCGGCGCGTGTCGAGGCAGCTGCGATTCTCGCGCACGCCCTACGCTACGCGTGAGCGCAGCCCGGCTGCAGGGTCGGGGCTGAGATTGGGAGTCGCCATGCCGCCCGCGCCCTACACGATCCATGTCCCCGACGACGCTATCGCCGACCTCAAGGAACGGCTGGCTCGCACCCGCTGGCCCGGTGAGATCGCGGGCAGCGGCTGGGAGTACGGCGCCAACCTCGCCTATGTGCAAGAGCTCTGCTCCTACTGGCTCAACGACTTCGACTGGCGCGCCCAGGAAGCGCGACTCAACGCGATGTCCCAATTCAGCACTGATCTGGACGGCTATGCGTTGCATTACGTGCACGAGCATGGGCTGGGGCCTGATCCGCTGCCGCTGATCTTCAGCCACGGCTGGCCCGGCTCCATCTTCGAAGTCAGCAAAATCTTGGGACCCCTGACGGACCCCGCCGCTCACGGTGGCGATCCGGCCGATGCGTTCAGCGTTGTCGCGCCGTCGCTGCCAGGGTACGGATTCTCGCAGCTGCCCGATTTCCCGGGCTTCGGCAAGGCCAACCACACGGCCGATCTGTGGGCCAGGCTCATGGCCGGCCTGGGCTACGACCGCTACGGCGCGCAGGGCGGCGACTGGGGCGCTGGGATCAGCGCCCGCCTGGCTCACCGCCACCGCAACCACGTCGTCGGCGCGCACCTCAACATGATCGCCGTGGCTCCACCGCGCGCCGAACGCACGCCACAGTCGCCGGAGGAAGAAGCCTTTCTCAAGAGCAGGCGCGTCTGGGATCGTGAAGAGGCGGGCTACCAGAAAATCCAGGGCACCAAGCCGCAGACGCTCGCCTACGGGCTCACCGACTCACCGGCCGGATTGGCCGGCTGGATCGTGGAGAAGTTCCGCTCTTGGAGCGACTGCCACGGCGACGTGGAGACCCGCTTCAGCAAGGACGAGCTGCTGACCAACATCTCCATCTACTGGTTCAGCGGCACGATCAACACCAGCATGCATCGCTATCAGGCCAGCGCACACGACCCGGAAGCGCAGCTAGACGAGCGCATCGAGACCCCTATGGGCTTCGCCATCTTCCCCGCCGAGATCGGGATCGATCCGCCGCCGCGCTCTTGGGTGGAGCGCGCGTGCAACGTGGTGCACTGGAGCGAGTTCGACCGCGGCGGCCACTTCGCCGCGCTGGAGGAGCCGGAGTTGCTGGTCCAGGACATTCGCGACTTCTTCCGACCGCTGCGCTGAGCCGGTCCAGGGCCCGAGATCGCGAGCGCACGCAGAACGGGCGCCGGCCGGCGCCCGTTCATGCGATGTCAGGCTGTGCCTTTGCGGCGCCTAGCCGCCCTGGTTCCAGGTGATCGAACGGGTGACGTTGATCCAGACGCCCTCGCCGAAGAACAACGTGCCCGCCAGATTGAGGAAGTAGGGCGCGCCCGGCGTGAAGCTCAGGAAGCTCTGCGACAGCGGGTCCCAGACCAGGAGCGTCACCACGGCGTCGCCCAGCGACGCGATCGCGTCCGCGGTGTCGATCCCGCCGGCGCCGCTCCAGACCACGAGGTTGAAGCCTCGTACCAGGTCGATCGAGAGCGGGCCATCCGGCACCGGCATCTCCCATTCGCCCGGGCCGGACGAGAGCAGCCAGAGACCCATCCCCGCTTCCAGCTCCTCGAGATCATTGAGGAAGCTGGGCAGGTTCGGCGAGTAGGTCGCGAACAGGCCGGCGATCGGGTCGAAGCCGAACAGCGTGTCGAAGTTGGCCTGGAGCGTCGCCACCGCGTCCTCCACGGGGGTGCCGCCCATCCAGCCGACCAGATTGAACCCGGCGCGGACGGGGATCGTGACCGTGTCGCCCTGTGGCTGGGGCTGTGGTTCGGGCTCCGGTTCCGGCTCTGGCTCTGGTTGCGGCTCTGGCTCTGGTTCGGGCGGGGCGACGCCCGGCGGCAGCGGTGGCAGGGCCGTCGTCAGGGTTGAGAGACCGCGGGTGGCGGAGCGCCAGGGCGTCGGACCGAACCCATCGTAGGCGTTGTCCGATCCGAAGTAGCGGATGACCAGCGTCATCCAGGTGTACTCCGCCTCTGTGACGGGCCGGTCCGACACGACGACACTGCCCAGGGTGAAGTCACGGGGCGCCGCAGTGCTGTCGGGAACGCGGGGGCCGTAGGCGGCGAGCACGTCGTTGATGGTCTCCGTGACCGTGCCGCCCACGGTCACCGCGTCGGGGTCCGTCAGGCTGACGTTGCCCGTGAAGGTCGTGATGGGTCCCACGGCGCCGGTCGGGAGGAATCCGGCAAGGTACAACACGATGTCGGAGAACGTGTCCGCGTTCAGCCCCTGCCGCTCGACGATGCGGAAGGTGCCGTTGCCATTGCTGACGAAGTCCCCGGAGACGCGGTTGGCGCCGCGAACCCCGTTCACGATGGCCCGCATGATGCCAACGATGTCGCTGAACTGCTTGTAGTGCCCACCGGACTCGAGAAAGTTCAAGACGACCTCGTCGGGAGTCGCCCATTGGTGCATGACCTCGTGCGGCAGCGCCCAGCCCGTGCGGTCGTTGTTGAACGTGATGCCCAACAAGCGCCCGTCTGAGAACGTGTTGCCCGGCGCGCCGTTCAGCGTCAGTGGGCCCACGTTGGTATCAAAGACGCTCTTGCCAATGCCCTGCGCTTCGTTCTTGCGGCGTGTGTGGAAGGCCGAGGCTTGCCCGACCAGGTCCCCCTCGAACGGCTCCACGCCTTCCAGGAGGACGAAATCGAACACGTCGCCGAACTGGTCGATCAGGATCCGGCAGGCGTTGCAGATGTTCAGGCTCTCCAGCCGGAACGCGTTCGCGGGATTGGGGAAGAAGTTGCCGTCGTCGATCACGAAGAGCGCGGTCGAGGTCGCGAAGACCTCGCCCGCAACCAGCTCCGTGAACGCCATGCCACGTTGTGAGGCGTTGACGACCTGAAGGTCGGTGTCTTTTTCGCCGGGGTCAGGAAACTGAAACCTGGCGGAGTTGTCGCGCTCATCGATATAGACGATCTGCCCGATCACCACGCTCTGATGCGTGCCACCGTCGTGAAGAAGCGCCGCGGCGTTCAGCGCGATGTTGGAGCGACTCCAGATTTGGTCGCCGGGAATCCGATCGCCGTTGCTGCCGTCATCGAACAGCTGGATCAGGTCGGGACCGAACGGGGGGTTGAAGAGGTTGAGGATGTCGGGCAGGATGGGGTCCCGCTGCAGGATGCCGCCCGCGGTGTCGATGAAGAGCAGCGTGGTGACTGCGCCCGTCAGAGCCATCTCGACGGTGACCAGTTCGTCGGTGAAGACGAACTGGGGCGTCCAGGTGGTAGTGCTGGCACTGGCTGCGACCGCGCGGTCGGACAGCGCGACATCGCCGTCGGCGCTCTCGACGGGCGCGAGCTGTAGGAGCGGATTGGCCGCGGGCCCAGGTCCGCCTTGGCGGGACCCGGCCGGGCCTATGGGCGCGAGACTCACGACTAGCGCCGCGAGCACTATCGTCAGGACTGCGATTGAGGTAAACCACCGCGAGGCACGATCCGGCATAGAACCTCCCTGGCCGGACAGCGTCTCCGCCGGCAGGGGCTATCATCGCGGCTCGTCGGGTCGCGCGACAGCCGTCGCCGATCGTGGGATCAGTCTGTGGTGGTGTTTTCCAGGAAGGGGATCGTGTCGGTCAGCTCGGCCACGACGATGCGCCGGTTCGAGTAGTTGTGCGCGGCTTCATCGAACGAGCCCTCGCAGGTGACGAGTGTCAGGATCGCCTCCCGGGTGGGCCGCAGGTAATCGACGCCGTTTGGATCGTTCCAGACCACGGATAGCGTTTCGATGACGGTGTAGACGTAGTTCACCTGGTCGTCGTTGGCCCGCACGATGAGGAAATCGCCGAGCCCGGTGTTGGGCAGCAACCAGCACACGCCGGTGCCAATGTTGCCGTCCGTGTCGGTAAAATCACGATGCCCGTCGAAGAGCACGTTGCCGGGCTGTCCCGGCTCCGGTCCCGTTTCCCACCAGCCGATCACGTCGGGATTGTCGGGCGCGCCCAGTGCGTTCGAGAAGGTCAGCCCCACGCGGACGACGGTCGCGCGGATCTGTGCGGATGGCAGCAGTAGCTCCCATTGTGTTCGCGCGGCGACGCCGCTGCTCGACACGATGCCGACACCACCGAGAATCGCGCCGTCTACGCCAACGCCGCCGTAGACCAGTGTGTCTTCGTCGAACTCGGGCAGAACGGCGGAGGGCTCCTCCGGCTCCTCCGGCTCCTCTGGCTCCTCCGCGACGACAGGACGCTCGGGCTCTTCTGTCTCCGCCTGGGCTTGCGCTTCTGCCTGTTCGGACTGGACCTCGGCTGTGGGCTCCTGGTCCCCCTGCGCATCGATTGGCTCCGCCAGCTCCGGCTCGGCTTGCTCTTCCGCCGGGTCGTCTTCCTCGGCGGGGGGCGCGGGTTCATCCGTCTCAACGGGCGCGTCGTCTTGTTCCGCGGGGGTTGGGGGCGCCGCAGAGACGACCCGGTCGGGGATGTCAGGACTGCCGTCGGTGGTGCTGGAGACGGCGATGAACGTGATGCCGAAGACGATCGCGGCCACGCCCAAAGTCGCGACGACCCAGATGTGATTCTCGAGCCAGAGCCGGAATGTTCGCACCGTGTGGTCGCCCCCTTGGCCTTCGCGCCACGCGTATCGTCAGGACCGCCGCGGGGCGGCAGTCATCGATCGATCGTCGGCGCGGGGACTCTTCCTGCCCAGGTCACTCGCGCCGTCGCGGGCCAACACCTAGGGATCCGCCCCTAGGCGTGCAACGGCACGACCTTACACGCCCGGCGGATGCCCGGGCCTCTTCCTCCTGCTTAACGTGAGAACGGGCGGATCGGTTGCACAGCAGGTGACATCCGGCCCAGGGAGCGCCATGCAGCGTCGTGCGGTCCTGCTCGCACTTGTGATTCCGGGCCTGTTGCTCGTACTGGCGGCGTGCCAGTCGGCGAGCGAGGCGCCGGCCGCGGCCGAATCGGTCGGGGAAGAGGCCGCGCACGACGACGCGGCGGTTGAAGAGGTCGACAGCGACGCCGACCCGGGTGAAGAAGTCGCGGCCGGCCCGCCCCCGCTAGCGGAAGAGTTGGGCCTGCCGCCGGGGATGGCGGGGGTGCGCTGGGCGGAGGGCCTGCAACAGCCCGTGGGAATCGCGTTCGATACTGAGGGCCGGTTGCTGGTCGCTGAGAGTGGCGGTCGGGTCTGGCGTTTTCAGGATGGCAACGGCGACCATCGTGCTGATCCGCCGCAGCTTGTTGCTGAGGGCCTGGGCGAATTGCGCGGCATCGCCGCTGCGGCGGATGGATCCGTCCTGCTAAGCCAGCGCGGCCAAGTGAGCCGCCTGACCGACAGCGACGGCGACGGCGTCGCGGACGTGGTGACCCCCATCGTGCGCGGCCTTCCCGACCGTGTGCGCGCCAACAATGCGATCGTGGAGGGGCCGGACGGCCTGATCTACGTATCTATCGGGTCGACCTGTAACGATTGCGTGGAGGCGAGCCGGCTCTCCGCGGCGATCCTCCAGATCGACCCGATCAGTAGCGAAATCCGTCTATATGCGAGTGGTCTGCGCAATGTGTCGGACCTCACATTCAGCCCGGACGGGGCGTTGTGGGCGACGGACCAGGGTTCGCTGTCGCCCTGCCTGAGCCCGGACGAGCTGAATCGGATCCTGCCCGGCGCGCACTATGGCTGGCCCTACTGCGCGCCTGAGGGTGAGGGTTTCGGAGACGCGGGACCGGCGGCCCTGCTGCTGGGTACCGAGACGGGCGCTGCGGGCATCGCTTGGATGGACTCCCCGCTGTTCGCTTAAGAGTTCCGACGCGGCCTCTTTGTGGCGCTGTCTACGGCGGCGCGCACGGTCTCGGCTCGGGTCAGCGATCCGATTGGGGCGAGCGTTCAGTTCGTGCAGGTGGGGGAGGACGGCACGCTTACGCTGCGGAGCTTCGCGACCGGCCTGCGGCGACCGGTGGACGTTGCGGTTGGGCCGAACGCGGGGGTCTACATCGTCGACGCCGACGCGGGGATCATTTACCGCGTCGGCGCCCCACTCGAAGAGTGACTGCCTGCGGGCCGCTATCCACGGCGGGCCCGCGTCGTACCCCGGCGGTGGGCTAGCGCGCGCGCTTTACGGAGCCAACCTGCTCTTCCAGCGAGGCCAGCGTCTTGCTCAACGTTGTCAGGTCGCCGGCGGATTGTTTGCCCAGCGCGGCCCGCACGAAGGCCGTCTCTTCCTTCTCCAACTTCTGCGCCAGCCGACGGCCGGGCGCGGTCAAGGAGAGGAAGTGGGAGCGGCGGTCGGCGCTGTTCGCGGCCCGCTTGATCAGCCCCTCATCTTGCAGCGCACGCAGCAGCGGCGAGATCGCGTTCGGGCTGCGCCCGGTTGAGGTGGAAACGTCGGAGGGGGTCAGGGCCCGGTCGCTGCCGGCCAGCGCGGAGAGGACCGCGAAGCGGGCTCCATTGCTGCCAACGCCGGCCAGCCAGCGCTCATGCGAGCGATCCAAGGTGCTGAAGGTCCGATACAGCTGTTGATATGCTTGGGTCGCCTTTGCGGAGGCCGGCTCTGCTTTTGCCAATGGTTCCCTCTTCTCTGTCACTCACTGACCCACGACTGTCATCGTGGGATCACGCAGGTCGGTCGACCCGCTCCTGGCTGTGGCCTGCGTGTAGCGCGGGTGGGCCGCAGCGAATGTTAACCCGGCATCGCCCTGCGTACGACCGCCGTTCGGCCATGCGGTCGCTCGGTCGGTTATCTAGAATACATAGCACGTTCAGTCATGATTCGCCTCCGTTCGACGCCGGATGCGCTGGGCGAGGAACTCTGCGGCGCGATCCGGGTTCGTCGGGCGCCCACGTGAGAGGGACGGGTTGCCCGCAATGAAGAAGCGCCAGGGAAGCGCCGCCGCCTCCCGGCCGGCGTACTCCACGCCGACGCGCGTGCTGGTCGCGATGCGCTCGCCAGGACGCAGGCCGCCGGGGCGCGCCCGGACGGGACCGCTGCGCAGGTCGCTGCCGTCCAGCCCGCG
>QGNQ01000019.1 GCA_003228175.2 Chloroflexota bacterium | reverse complement strand
GACGGAGACGGTGCTGGCGTCGTACGAGCCGTCGATGGAGGAGCTCGCGGCGGCGGGGCGGGGTGGCGGGAGTGACGAACCGGGATTGGATGCGTTCTACGTGGGGGAGTCGGAGGTGGTGCTGGCGCAGGCCAAGGCGGGGGCCGCGTCGGCGGGGCAGCAGTGCGCCGACGTTGCGCGGCTGCGGCGGCTGCCGCAGGAGCTGCTTGCGGGAGCCGGTGCGTGGGCGGCGAGGGCGCCGGTGCGGGAGGCGCTGGGGCGCGGCTTGGCGTTGCGGCTGGTCTATGTGGCGGCCGCGCCGCTGGCGGAGTCGAACCGGGCGTGGCTGGAGCATCCGCCGCTGCCCGAGCGGTTGGTGCAGTTTCCCGACGCCGAGGTCCGCCTGGAGATCATTGACGGCGCGGGGCTGGAGGCGCGCTTCCGGGCGATGCTGGACGGGACGGCGGGGCGGCCCTGCAACGTGGTGTGGGACCTGGAGCCGGCGTATTGGCATCTGGGGCCGCCGCGGCCGCATGCGTCGATCGAGCTGACTTTGCCAGCGCTGACTCTGACGAGTGCGTATGCGACGCACGGGGAGCGGCTGTTTCGCTTCAATCCACGGTCGGACCTGGGGGAGAATCGGGTGAACCGAGCCATCGCCGGCACGCTGCGGGGGGGAGCCGGGAGTGTTCCACCTGCTGAACAACGGGGTGACGGCGGTCTGCGAGGGATTCGCGCTGGAAGGGACCGAGGGGCCCGGTGCGGGTCGATTGCGGATCGGTGATTTGCAGGTGGTGAACGGCTGTCAGACGACGCGCAGCCTGTGGAAGGCGGCGTCACGCGATGCGGCGTCGTTGCTTGGGAGTTACGTGAATCTGCGGCTGATCGCGATCCGGGAGGTCGATCGGGCGCGATCGGGGGGCGGGCTGCGCGGTCGGATCTCGGCGTCGACGAACCTGCAGACGGCGCTGATCCGCACGGACGATCTCTGGACGCGACCCGAGCAGGAGCGGTTGCGCCTGGCGTTCGCGGCGCTGCGGCCGCACTGGTTCTACGAGACGAAGCGCGGCGCCTGGAATCTGCTCAGCGCGCAGGAGCGGGCCCGTTTCGAGCGGAGCGAGGTCGGGGGTCGGTCGCGACGGATCAGGCCGCTGCGGCTGACGCAGGCGGCGTGGGCGGCAGCCGGGGCCCCGGGCGAGGCAAGGGATCGGACTGGGTCGTTTCTGGCGGGGGCGTCTGCGGCGGCGAGATCGGCTGATCTGGTCTATGGGGAGATCTTCTCGAAGCAGGCGCAGCAGTTGTTGCTGCCGATGCGACTACATGAGCAGGCGTCCGTGTGGGCGATCGAGAGCGCGCAGAGCACGGTGGCGGCCCAGGAGCCGTGGCGGGGCTGGGTGAAGTTCGGGCTGGTGTTCGCGGTCTATGGGTACTTGGCGGAGCGGGCGGCGGCGGAGGATGAGTTGCCGAACCCGTTCCTCAGCGCGGCCCGGTCGGCGCGGCTACTGGAGTCGTTCGAGCTGTGGGCGCCGGAGCTGATGGCGGCTTGCGCGGACGGCTTCGACGCGCTGATCGCGGGGATGCGCCGGGAGCCGGCCGCGTGCCGGCGCTTCTTTCGGCAGGACGGTCACTTGGATGAGATCCGGTCCGCGGTGCGGGCGGCGATCCGTCGGGAGGACCGGCTGCGGTCGATGCACGGGTTGCCGCCGCTGGGGTCGCTGGTGACGATCGGGATGGCGGCGGAAGCGGCGTGAGGGGGTCGCTTTGTGCGCTCGAGAGGGGAGGGGACGGTCCTTCGACAGGCTCAGGATGAGCGAGGGAAGGGGGGAGGGGGGCGCGTTCGGAGCGCTGGACATGGGCGATGGCTCGGCAGTTGTCCCCGTTCGACAAGCTCAGGATGAGCGGGGGAGAGGGGCGTGGGGCCCGTTCGGAGCGCTGGACACGTGCGATGGCTCGGCAGCCGTCCCCTTGCGACAGGCTCAGGATGAGCGGGGGAGGGGGGCGGGGGGGCGGGGGGCCCGTTCGGCGCGCTGGACATGGGCGATGGCTCGGCAGCCGTCCCCCTTCGACAGGCTCAGGATGAGCGAGGGAAGGGGTCAGGCGGGTTTGGTGGCGGTGATGCTGGCGGAGTGGACGCCGTCACGCCAGGCGTCGCCGAGCTGCAACCGGACATCCTGGAAGCCGGCCGCGCCGAGGGAGGCGGCGAATGTGTCGCGGTGGAGGGCGCCGGCGATGCAGCCAGCCCACTCGGCCAGGTACTGCTCTTCGTCGATGCTGAGTTCGCGGGTGAGGACGATGTCGCTGACGCGGAAGCGTCCACCGGGCTTGAGGACGCGGAAGGCGTCGCGCAGGACGGCGTCTTTGTCGGTGGAGAGGTTGATCACGCAGTTGGAGATGATGACGTCGACACTGCCGTCGTCGACGGGGATCTGCTCGATCTGGCCCTTGCGGAACTCGACGTTGGTGGCGCCGACGCGCTGCTGATTGCGCGCGGCGAGGGCGAGCATTTCGTCGGTCATATCGACGCCGATCACGTGCCCAGCAGGCCCAACTTGCTTGGCGGCGAGGAAGCAATCGATGCCGCCGCCGGAGCCGAGGTCGAGCACGGTCTCGCCGGGTCGCAACTCCGCGATCGCGGTGGGGTTGCCGCAACCGAGGGCGGCGTCGGTGACGCTGGTGGGCAGGTCGTCGGTGGCGGTCCCATGGTAGAAGGCGGCGACGGCGCCGAGCTGATCAGCGTCGGTGTTCTCGGGCGCGCAACAGTCAGGGCCGCAGCAGGCAGCGGCGCTGGCGTCGTCGGTCGCGGGTGTCAGATCGACGAGGGGGAAGGCGGTGGCGGGGTCGGGCAGGCGGCGGTCATTCGTTACGTCGGCGGCTTCGCGAACGCGGCCGGCAGCGCGGGCGTAGCGCTCGCGGACGGCCTCGCGGACTTGGCTGGGGTTGGGGGGATCGGCGTGGGTCTGGGCGGGGGTCTGGGGCTGGCTCATGGTGGGGTCCTTCCGCTGCGGTGTTGCTGATGCGCTCTCTAGGCGCGGGTGATCTGGGCGGGCGTGATGAGGTCCGGTTCGGGGGCGCAGCAGAGCGCGCCATCGGCGAAGGCGGCGACGTCGCCGCTGGAGGCGAGTTCGACGACGCGCTGGAGGGCGGGCAGGTGGGCGCCCCAGGCCTGGGCGGCGACGCTGAGGGCCTGCTCGCCCTGGGCGGTGAGTGCGCAGACGTTGCGCTGGCGGCCGCCGCTGGATTGGGTCTCGCAGTGGACGAGTCCGGCCTCTGTGAGGTCGCGGATGGCGGGGTAGATCATGGCGTCGGAGGGGGCGCAGCAGCCGCCACAGAGCTCGGTGATGCGCTTGGCGATGTCGTAGCCGTGGCGGGGCTGCTCGGCGAGGACGGCGAGCATGAAGAAGCGCCCGGCGCTGCGGACGATGGCGGTCTCCCAGTGTTCGCGGTCGGTGAGGTCGGCGGGCATGGCATTTGTCCTCAGTACCAGGGAGTCCTGTCTCGATACCGGAGAGTCTTATCCCTTGGTATCCAATGTATACAGGCGATGGCGACGGTTGCCAAGCGGGCGCGCTCGTCGGGGGGCGGGGCAGCACTGGCTGCGCGCGTGGCGTAGCATCCGATGGCCTGTGGGTATGGGCCCGCCACGACGGGCGGCTGGGGGGTGTCTATGTCGCATGGGGTGCGGGTGGAACGGAACCGGCTGCGGTTCGCGGCGGGGCACTTCGCGACGTTCGCGGACGAGCTGGAGCCGATTCACGGCCACAATTACGACGTGATGGTGGAGGTGGAGGGGCCGCTGACGGACGAGTCGTGGGTGATCGATTTTTCGCTGCTGAAGCGGCTTACGCGCGAGGTCTGCGCGACGCTGGACCACAAGTTCCTGCTGCAGATGGACTCGCGCGTGCTGACGATCCGCGATGAGGGGTCGCACTACGAGGTGCAGTACAAGGCGGAGGCGTCGTACCGGCTGCCCAAGCACGATGTGGCGGCGCTGCCAATCGACAATTCCACGGCGGAGCGCCTGTCGGAGTACATCGCGGGGGAGCTGGCAGTGGCGCTGGGCGAGTCTGGCGGGCCGAAGAACGCTGGGGGTGAGGAACGCGATGGGCTGACGCGGCTGAAGGTGACGGTGGAGGAGATGCCGGGGCAGTCGGCCTGGTTTGCTCTGGCGCTGGGCTAACGGTGTGACAGGGGTGGCCTGGTCGTCGGAGCGTTGCGGCGGAGAGGCGGCCCGATGAGCGAGCAGCCGAGACCGATTCGTGTGCTGGTGATCTACGACAGCCGCGGCGAGACGCGGGAGTTGGCGCGGGCGGTGCTGGCGGGCATCGGGGAGGTGGCGGGCGCGGAGCCGTGGGAGCGACCGCTGGAGGAGGCGCAGAAGGAGGACTTGCTGGTCTGCGACGCGCTGATTCTGGGGTCGCCGAACTGGAGCGGGATCACGGGCAAGCTGAAGGACTGGCTGGACCACACGGGTGATCTTTGGGAGACAGGCGAGCTGGCGGGAAAGGTGGGCGGCTGCTTCACGGCGGGGTGGTCACGGTCGGGCGGGACGGAGGCGACGCTGCTGCAGTTGCTGCACCTGCTGCTCGCGCACGGGCTGGTCTTCGTGGGGTTGCCGTGGTCGGAGACGATGCGGGAGTCGGGGTCGTACTACGGGGCGACGGCGCACGGGGAGGTGCGGGCGGTGGATCGGGCGCAGGCGCGGGCGCTGGGTCGTCGGGTGGCGGAGGTGGCGGTGCGGCTCGGGAAGGAACGACCGTCGCAGGCAGGGGGGGTGGACTCGCGTGCTTAGTTGGCCGGCGCGGATGATCGATCAGGTGTTGCTGCGGCTGACGGTGCACCGGGCGGAGTTGCGCCGTCGGACGCTGTGGCCGGACCCGGAGGCGTTGCGTCGGCTGCGCGCGGGCGATACGCCGGTGGTCCCGCTGGACGACCCGGGCGCGCCCACGGCCGTCACGTTTCTGGACGCCGAGGGGAGCGGGCCACGACGGTTCGAGTTCGCGTCGTCGCCGCCGTTCGGGCTGCCGCACGACGCCATGGTGCAGGGGGTGCTGTTTGAGCCGGTAGGGCCGGCGCGGGGGGCGGTGGTGCTGTTTCCGGGCGCGTTCACGGGGATTAACTCGGGATTCGAGCGCTTCTATGCGCGCATGGCGCGTGGGTTCGCGTCGCGCGGCACCGCGGCGGTGTTGCTGACAGCGCCGCTGCACAAGGAGCGCGCGGCGATGCGCGCGGACGGGCAACGGGAGCTCAGCGGGCACGATCTCTTGCACGGCGACATTTTCACGCACGTCCGCGCGGTGGGACAGGCGGTGCGCGATGTGCGCGCAACGCTGGGCTGGCTGGAGTCGGCGTACGGGCGGGCGGGGGTGTGGGGGGTGAGTCTTGGCGCGGTGGTACACAGTCTGGTGCTGACGCGTGACGCGCGGCCGGCGTTCGCGGTGCTGATCCAGCCGCCGGTGGGGCGCCGAACGGTGTTCGAATCGCCACTGTTGGAGGTGTGGACGCAACAACTGCGCGAGAGCGGGATTACGGCCGACGACATTGCGGCGGCGTTCGCGCCCTTGGACCGGCGCGTGCCGTCCCGCATCGCGGCGGCGCAGATCCTGATCCAGGCAGGCCGCCACGACATGCTGGCGGGGCCGGAGGGGATTGAGGAGTTGCGCACGCTATGGGGCAATCCGCGGGTGAGCTGGTTCGACCATGGCCACACGTCGATCTTCATCGCCCGGCGGCGGCTGATGGCGGAGGCGCTGGCGTTCGCGGAGGAGGCGTTTGCTCACGGAGCGGGCGCCGGAGCGGCCAGCTCAGAGGGGGCGTTGGGGGAGCGGTCGTAGCAATGCGTCCGGGGGGCTCAGCCGGCGCTCTGGGTGTGGGCCGCAGAGGCGGAGGCGAGACGCGTTGCCGCATCGTCGCGTGCGGGATCTGGCTTAGCGTGCGGGGCGGGCTCGAGGAGCTCAACGCCGGAGCCGAGGGCGCGGCCGACGGCGGCACGCAGCGCCTCGAAGCCCCAGCCTTTGACGGCGGAGACGAGCACGATCTCGTCGTCACGATCGGCGGCGAGGGCGCGTCGCAGCTCCGGCGTGAGCTGGGCGAGGGCGTCCGCCTCATCGAGGGCGTCGGGGGCGGGCAGCAGGCCGTCGATCTTGTTGAGGACGGTGATGCGCGCGGGCGCGTCGGGGTGGTCGGCGGCGCTGAGCAGGCCGATCTCGGCGAGCGTGTCCTCAACGGCCTGGGCCTGTTCGGCGGCGTCCGGGTGGGTGATGTCGACGACGTGCAGGAGTACGTCGGCCTCTTGCAGCTCCTCCAGGGTGGCGCGGAAGGCGGCGACGAGCTGGGTGGGCAGCTTCTGGATGAAGCCAACGGTGTCGGTGATCAGAACGGCGCCGCCGGGCGCACCGTCGGGGGCAGCGGCGTCGAAGACCCAGCGGCGAGTGGTGGGGTCCAGGGTCTCGAAGAGCCGGTCGTGGACACGGACGCCGGCATGGGTGAGCGCGTTGAGGAGGGTGCTCTTGCCAGCGTTGGTGTAGCCGACAAGGGCGACGACGGGCATGCCTTCGCGACGGCGTCGCTGCTCGCGGCGGTGCCGGCGGACTTGCTCGATGCGCTGCTTGAGCTTCTTGATCTGGCCGCGGATGAGGCGTCGGTCGGTCTCCAGCTGGGTCTCGCCGGGGCCGCGCAATCCGATCGCGCCCTCCATGCGTTCGAGGTGGGACCACTGCCCGGCCAGGCGGGGCAGGAGGTACTCATGCTGCGCGAGGGCGACTTGCAAGCTGCCCTCGTTGGTGCGGGCGCGCTGAGCGAAGATGTCGAGGATGAGGGCGGTGCGGTCGATCACCTTGAGGTCGAGGGCGGACTCCAGCGCGCGTTGCTGTGCGGGCGTGAGTTCATCGTCGAAGACGGCGAGGGTGGCGTTGAGTTTGGTGCGCAGTTCGACGATCTGGGCGAGCTTGCCCTTGCCTACGTAGCTGTGCGGGTCAGGGTGGCGGAGCCGCTGCACGACGCGCTCCATGGGGGTTGCGCCGGCGGTCTGGGTGAGCATGGCGAGTTCGTCCAGCGAGGCGTCGACGTCCCAGTGCTCGGCGTGGGGCCAATCGACGGCGACGAGGATCGCGCGTTCCTGCGTCGGCACGGTGGGGTTGGCGTGGCTGCGCTTGCCGGGCTTCTTACGGTCGGACTTTGGGATCGTGTGCTCCTGCGGGGCGCTAGGTGTCGTCGTCGGTCGAGTTTAGCGGGATGCTCTCGGCGGCCGACGGCAGCTTCTGGAAGGCGGCGGCGGCGGCACTCCCGTCGCAGCCGGCGCGCTGAGGATGCACGGATCGGTTAGCCGTTGGTGAGGGCGGCGATGCGCCGGGCGCCTTCGTCGATCTGGTCGTCGGGGACGGTGAGGGAGAGGCGGACGTAGCCCTCGCCGTACTCGCCGTAGCCGCGGCCGGGGGTGACGACGACGGCCTGCTCTTCAAGCAGGCGGGTGGCGAAGTCGGCGCTGGTGATGCCGTCGGGCACGCGCGCCCAGACGTAGAGGCTGGCTTGAGGGGCGCGGACGCGGAGTCCGATCTGCTCCAGTGCGGCGACGACACGGTCGCGGCGGCGCTGCAAGGAGGCGTTGTTCTGCGCGATCATCGCTTGGTCGCCCTCCAGGGCGGCGATGGCCATGCGCTGGATGGCCTGCGGGATACCGCTGTCGATGTTGGACTTGACGCGCATGAGGGCGTTGATGATGTCCGGGTTGCCGGCCACCCAGGCGATGCGCCAGCCCGTCATGTTGAAGGTCTTGCTGAAGGAGAAGAACTCGACACCGACGTCACGGGCGCCGGCCGCTTGCAGGAAGGCGGGCGGGACGTAGCCGTCGTATGCGACATCGCTGTAGGCGTTGTCGTGGCAGACGACAAGGTCGTGCTGCTTGGCGAAGGCGACGGTTTCGTCGAAGAACTGGGGCGTGGCGGTCGCACCGGTGGGGTTGTTGGGGTAGTTGATCCAGAGCATGCGGGAGCGCTCAAGGATGGCGGGCGGGACGAGGGAGTAGTCCGGCAGCCAACCGTTCTCGTCGGTGAGGGGCAGGCGGAAGGATTCGCCGCCGGCGAACATGGTGCCGATTTCGTAGACGGGGTAGCCGGGATCGGGAACGAGCGCGATGTCGCCCGGCTCGATGAAGCAGAGCGGGATGTGGGCGATGCCTTCCTTGGCGCCGATGAGGGGCAGGATCTCTGTTACGGGGTCGAAGGTCTGGCCAAAGCGACGCTGCATCCAGGCGCCGATCGCGGCGCGGAGCTCCGGCAGGCCCTCGGATTCGGGGTAGCGATGGTTGGCCGGATCGTCGGCGGCGGTGTGCAGGGCTTGGAGGATGGCTGGGGGCGTGGGGAGGTCCGGATCACCGATGCCGAACGTGATGACGTCGATGCCCTGGGCGCGCTTGGCGGCGATTTTACGGCTGATCTCGACGAAGAGGTAGGCGGGCAGATCCTCGACGCGCTTGGCGACTCGCATGCGGGTCCCTTCCGATCCGGCGGTGACGGCAACGGGCGAAGCCATCACATAGGCGCGGTGCGTCCCAACGCCCTGACGCCGGGCAGCATAGCCAGCGCAGGCGAGTGGCAGTAGCGGGACTCGTGCGTCTAGAAGCGACCGAAGATCTTGCCCACCTTGAGGTAGGTGGGGCGTTTCTTAATCTCGGCTTGGGCCGCCTCAGAGTCTGCGAGGCGCAAGTACTGGAGGCCGTCGCCGCTGTGCTTGAAGCCGAACGACTTGAAGACGGCGTCGCCGCCTGCGTCGGCGCTGACGCGGATGGTCAGGGGGCGGCGGTCGGCGGCCTTGCCGTTCTCCATGGTGGTACGCAGCAGGGCGATGGCGGCATCTTCGCCGCCGTCCTCGTCGACGAGGAACTCCTCCGCCATGAGGCCACGCTTCTCCGCATCGACGAGTCGGATGTAGCCGACGACGGCGCCGTCGCGCTCAGCGAGGAGGACAGTGTTGGCGGTGGCGAGGAATCCGTCGGGGAGCGGCGGCCCGAGGGCGGCCTCGCCGGAGACGCTGGTTTCCAGGGCACTGATGGCGTCGGCGTCGGCGTCGGTGGCAGCGCGCGTGGTGACGCCATCGGGCGCGTCGGGGAGATGCTGCTCCCGCATGTCGCGACAGCGCATCAGCATGAAGGGCAGGGGATCGCGGAAGGCTGCGCCGACGAAGCTGTGGTCGACATGGTGACGGCTGGGGAAGTCGTCGAACTCTAGGGCCATGATGCGGCAGTCGGTGTGCTTGAGGGCGAGCTCGCCGATGTCGCTAACGAGGTTACGGAGCTGGCTCTGCAAGGCGCCCAACATTTCGAACTCGTAGTAGAGCTTGAGATGGCGGCCGTAGGGGATGCCGAGCAGATAGCCGTCCTCCGACTGTGTGCTCAGCATGCGGGGCAGTCGGAGCAGGGCGCCGTAGTCGGCGGTGGGCTGGTTGCGCAGGCTGCGCGGGGATTGGGCAATGGTTTCGTGCAGGTCACGCACAAGCCCTGCAGCACGATCTTGATTGAATGCGGAGTAGTCCGGGGTAACCATTCGTCGCTTAACTCTTTCATGGCGGCAGGTCTCAGAGCTGCCAGCGGCCTTCGTAGACGTACTCCGCGGGACCTTCCAGGAACACGGAAGCCAACGCACTTGGGGGTTCGGTTTGCATATCCCAGCTCACGGTGACATCACCGCCGGTCAGGCTGACGGTGGCTTGCGCGCCGACGCGGTCGTGCAGGCGAGCGGCGACGAGTACTGCGCAGGCGCCGGTGCCGCAGCCCAGGGTCTCGCCCGCGCCGCGCTCCCAGACGCGCATGCGCAACCGGTCCGGCGCGACCGTGTTGACGATCTCAAAGTTGACGCGATTGGGGAAGTGCGCGTCGTGCTCGACGAGGGGGCCCAGCCGATGGAGCGGGAACTCGTCGACGGGGATGTCGGTGAAGTGGACGGCGTGGGGGTTTCCCATGGAGACGCAGGTGACTGCGAGAGCGTCGTCGCCGATTCGCAGCATGAGGTCGCGGACGGGGCCGTCCCCTTCCGCACGAACCGGGATCGCTGTCGCGTCGAGGATGGGCGGGCCCATATCGATGCGGACGCGGTCGATGGCGCCGTTGGCGGCGTTGAAGCTGGTGCGCAGGACGCCTGCGCCGGTCTCGACCTTGAGGGTCTGGTCGGGGGCTGGGACGCCGCCGCGCTCGACGGCGTACTTGACGAAGGTGCGCAGGCCGTTGCCACACATTTCCGCCTCTGAGCCGTCGGGGTTGAACATGACCATGCGCACGGGGGCGTGATCGGACTCCTGGACAACGAGCAGGCCGTCGGAGCCGACGCCGAAGTGGCGGTCGCAGAGGCTAGGCGCGAGGGCCGCCCAGTCAGCCTGCGTGTCGCGGCCATCGACGAGCACGAAGTCGTTACCGGTGCCTTGCACCTTGAGGAAATCGATCGCAGCCAAGGGCGCGCTTGGGGTGGAGGGGCGGGCGCTCATGAAGGGATTGTAGGCAAGCCCGGCGCAACCGGCAGCTCTGCAAGAGCAGTATCGAGTGTGGCGGCCCAGTGGATACGGGGGTCGGCGGCGCGGAACCAGGCGCGCTGGCGTCGGGCGAGGCGGCGGGTGGCCTGCTGCGTGTCGGCGATAGCGGTCTCGCGACCGGTCGCATCGATGGGCGTGCGGGCGAGATGCGCCACGACCTGCCGGTAGCCAATGCTGCCCAGGCCGGGGGCATCGGCGGGCAGGCCGGCCTGGAGCAGGGCTTGGGTTTCGTCGATGAGGCCGTCGGCGAACATGGCGTGGACGCGTTCGTCGATGCGGATGTCGAGAACGCCCGGATCGATGGTGGGGGCAATGATGGCCGCGGGGATGGGATCACGGACTGCCCACCAGGCGGAGATGGGGCGACCGGTGGCGCGCTGCACCTCCAGGGCGCGAATGAGGCGGCGGGTGTTGGTGGGCAGGATGGCGGCGGCAGCGGCGGGGTCGGACTGACGCAACAGCGCGTGCAAGACCTCTGAACCCTGGTCCGCGGCGCGCTGCTCCAGGACGGCTCGGAAGGCGGGGTCGGGCGCGACTTCGGGCACGTCCCAACCCTCCAGCAGGGCCCAGACGTACTGTCCGGTGCCACCGGCGAGGATCGGCTGGCGTCCTCGGGCGCGAATTGCGCTGATGGCGGCGCGTGCCTCGCGCAGGAAGCGGCCGAGGTGGTATCGCTCGCGGGGGTCGACGTGATCGATGCAGTGGTGCGGGACCGCGTCGCGCTGGGCAGCGGTGGGCTTGGCGGTGCCGATATTGAGGCCGCGATAGACCTGTCGACTGTCGGCGCCGATGATCTCGCCATCGAAGCGGGTGGCGAGCGCGAGCGCCCAGTTGGTCTTGCCGCTTCCGGTGGGGCCGACGACTGCGATGAGCGGCGCTTCCTGGAGCTGCGCGGGCGGCATGTGCCGGCTACCGCCCCTGGTCCGACCCGGCAACGGCGCGGGTGATGGCGAGGAAGTTCTGATCGTCGAGCGCGGCGCCTCCGACAAGCGCTCCGTCAATGTCGGTCTGGGCAGCGAACTCGCCCGCGTTGTCGGGTTTGACGGAGCCGCCGTAGAGGATGCGGCAGCCATCGGCGACGTCGTTGCCGGCGGCGTCCCGGACGAGGCCGCGGATCACGGCGGCGGCGGCCTGGGCCTGCTCGGCGGTCGCGGCTTGGCCGCTGCCGATAGCCCAGAGGGGCTCGTAGGCGATGACGAAGTCGTGCGGCAGGTCGATACCGTCCAGTGCTTGGCGGACTTGGCGGGTGAGAACGGCCGTGGTGCGATCGGCCTGTCGCTCCTGGGTGGTCTCACCAACGCAGAGGATGGGGCGCAGGCCGTGGGCGAGGGCGGCGGTCACCTTGCCGTTGAGAGCGCCGTCGTCCTCGCAGAAGTACTGACGACGCTCGGAGTGGCCCAGGATCACCCAGCTGGCGACCTCGGCGAGTTGAGCGGGGCTGACTTCGCCGGTAAACGCGCCCGAGTCGCGCGCGTGCATGTTTTGCCCAGCGACGCCGACGCCGGTGCCGGCAAAGTGGTCACGGACGCGCTCGATCTGCAGGAAGCCGGGCGCAAGGACGACCTGGACACCTTCGACCTGGTGGATGGCGTCGTCGTCGGGCAGGAGCAGCGCGTGGCAGAGGTCGTCGGCGGCCTCGTTGTCGAGGTTCATTTTCCAGTTACCGGCGCTGATGGGGATGCGCGGGGCCATGCGAACTCCGTCTGTTGTGAAGGCTGGTGGTGGGACTCAGGCCCCGTACTTCGCGAGGCGGCCCGCGTGGGCCATGGCGATGGGCAGGGACTCTTTGGCGGGGAAGGTGCCCAGCAGCCCCTGGCCGCAGTCCGCTTCAGTGAAGGCAGCGCCGAGACGGTGGCGGGTGGTGGCGGAATGGAGCAGGAAGGGGACGGGGTGCCAGGAGTGGGCGGCCATGATGGCGGGGGTGGAGTGATCGCCGCTGATGACGAGGACATCGGGGTCCAGAGCGCGGAAGGCGGGCAGGGCGGCGTCGAAGTCCTGCAGGCGCTGGACCTTGGCGTCAAAGTCGCCGTCTTCGCCGGCGGAGTCGGTGTATTTATAGTGGCAGAAGAAGTAGTCGTGCTGGGACCAGTGCTCGCCGAGGGAGGCGATCTGGTCGTCGATCGTGTCGCCAGCGGGGATGGCGATCATGCCGGCCAGGCGGGCGAGGCCGCGGTACATGGGATAGATGGCGCAGCTGGCGGCGTTGAGGCCCCAGACGTCGGACATCTGGGGGAGGCTGGGGATAGTCGCGAAGCCGCGCAGGACGAGGCCGTTGGCGAGGGCCTCGTCGCAGATGAGCGCGGACGCCTGGGCGACGAAGTCGTTGACGGCGGCGGCGGTTCGAGCCGCGTCCGGGTGTTGGGGTTGGCTGAGGAGCGGGGCGACGCCCTCCGCTTGCGGGTCGGTCTCTGTGATCTGGTCGCTGAGGCCGGGCGCGCGCAGGACAAGCACGAATCGATGCTCGCGGACCGGCTCGACGAAGAGATCCAGGCCGTCGATGGTGATCGCGCGGAGTCGCTCGACGATGGCCGCCGACTGCTGTGTGGGGATGCGAGCGGCGCGGCGGTCGCTGATCCGACCGGCCGCATCGAGCGTGCAGAAGTTTCCGCGCGCGGCGACGTCATTGGGGCCAAGCTGGAAGCCGATGCCGGTGGCTTCGAGGACGCCGCGACCGATGTCGAACTGGAGGGGGTCGTAGCCGAAGAGGGCCAGGTGGCCGGGGCCGGAGCCGGGCGTGACGCCATAGCCGACGGGCATGGTGAGGCCCAACGCGCTTTGGGAGGCGAGTGCGTCCAGGTTGGGGGTGCGGGCCGTCTCCAACTCGGACTTGCCAGTGTCTGGATGCGGCAGGCCACCGAGCCCGTCAAGGACGAGCCAGAGGATCTTGCTCTGGGCGGGGCGGTGGAGTCGTTGGGCGAGGTCTAGGTCCACGGGTGATTTCGCCTAGTCGTTCGGCAGCGGTGCGTCGGGCGGGGCGTCCGGGAGGGCGTCGATACCGGGAAGGTCGCGACCTTCGAGCAGTTCAAGGGCCGCGGCGCCGCCGGTGCTGCGATGGGCCATTTTGTCGGCGACGCCAGCTTGGGTGGTGGCAGCCAAGGTCTCGCCACCAGCGACGATGACGTCTGCATCGAGCTTGGCGAGGAGGAGGGCGAGGGCGCGCGTGCCACCCGCGAAGGCTTCACGCTCGAAGAGGCCCATGGGCCCGTTCCAAACGATGGTTTGTATGCCGCGCAGGGCCTCGGCGAAGCTTTCGATGGTGCGCGGGCCGATGTCGAGGATGCGCCAGCCTGCGGGCAGCTTTTCTTCCTGCAGGAGGAAGGGTCGGGCCTGGGGGGGCTGATCGGGGCCCTGGGCGATGACGGCGTCGACGGGCAGGATGAGGCGGCAGCCGCTCGCTTCGGCCTCGGCCTGGATGGCGCGCGCTTCTTCGACCATGTCCGGCTCGGCCAGGGAGGGGCCGATGTCGATGCCGTTGGCGAGGAGGAAGGTGTTGGCCATTGCGCCGCCGATGCAGAGGACCCGTGCGCGCGCGACGACGCTGTGCAGGAGGCCGAGCTTGTCGCTGACTTTTGCGCCGCCACTGACGACGGCGACGGATTCGCTCTCGCTGAAGACGTTGGCGAGGCGCAGGATCTCCGCTTCGAGCAGCAGGCCGGCGGCGCTGGGGAGTTGGTGGGCCACGGCCTCTACGGAGGCGTGCGCGCGATGGGCGGCGCCGAACGCGTCGTTGACGTAGAGGTCAGCGAGCTTGGCGAGACGCTTGGCGAAGGCGGCGTTGTTGGCTTCTTCCTGGGGGTGAAAGCGGAGGTTCTCAAGCAGCAGGACTTGGCCCGGCTTCAAGGCTTTGGCGGCCGCCCGCACATCGGAGCCGATGCAGTCGTCGGCGGTGCCCACGCCGGCGCCGATGAGCGCCGCCAAGACGGGGGCGACGGGGGCGAGTCGGAGGTCGTCGCGGATCTGGCCCTGGGGGCGGCCAAGATGGGAGCAGACGATGACGGCGGCGCCGTGGGCACGCAGGTACTGGATCGTAGGAACGGCGCCGCGGATGCGGGCGTCGTCGGCGACACGGGGGCCGTCGATGTGGGCGATCAGGGGGACGTTGAAATCGGCACGGAGCAGAACGCGCTTGCCGGCCAGGTCCAGATCGCGGACGGATCGTTTGCGGATGACGCGCTTGGTGACCGATCGCTGCGCAGCTGGGGAGCTGCGTTTTGGGGTGGCTTTGGTGGGTGTGGTTTGGGTTTGGGCGCGGGATTGGGCTTGCGACACGACTTGCGCTTTCGGCTGGCGGCGCTTAGGCCGCTGCGGGAGGGGTGGATCGGCGGCTAGTCGCGAGCGTACTGGGTATCAAGGGCCTCGATCTTGCCGACACGTCTGGCGTGGCGGCCGCCCTCGAAGTTGTGGCTGAGGAAGGCGCGGACGATGTCGAGGGCGACCTGTTCGCCGATCGCGAGGGCGCCCAGGGCGAGGACGTTGGCGTTGGTGTGCTCGCGGGCGCGGGCGGCGGACCAGGCGTCGTGGCAGAGGGCGGCGCGGCAGCCGGGGACCTTATTCGCGACGATGCTGACGCCGACGCCGTTGCTGCAGACGACGATGCCGAGGTCGGCCTCCGCGGCGACGACGCTGCGCGCCAGTGGCGCGGCGATGTCCGGGTAATCGACGGACTCGGGACCGTGCGCGCCGAAGTCGGCGAGCTCATGGCCCAGCGGGGCCAGCTCAGCGCGCAAGAACTCTTTGAGGCGGTACCCGGCGTGGTCGCTGCCGATGGCGATGCGCACGGTGGACTCCCGAATCTTTGGCCGGCCGGGGCCGGTGCGGGTCGCTGCCCGGCCGGGGCGCGGGGCTTCAGCTGCCGACGGCGCAGTGCCGCTGCAGGAGGGCCTCGATCTGCTCGCTGCTGAGAGCGCCGGGCCGCACGATCTCGGGTTCGGCGCCGCTCCAGGCGAGAATAGTTGAGGCGCTGCCCTGTGGCAGCACCCCGAGCTCGGGCAGCACGGTGACGGCGTCAGCGAATGAGGCATGCACGTCGTTCGCGCGCAGGGCGGGGGGCTCCCCGTGGCGATTGGCGCTACTGCCGGTAAGGGGCTCGTCGAGGGCGGCCAGCAGGGCCAGGGCCAGGGGGTGGTTGGGGATGCGGACGGCGACGGTCTTGCCCGGGACGGCGAGCGATCGCCAGTTGGGGTTCCGCGGCAGGATGAGCGTGATCGCGCCGGGCCAGACCTCAGCGGCGAGCGCGCGGGCGCCAGCGGGGATGTCGGTGGCGACGCGGTCCAGCCAGTGCAGGGAGGGCAGGAGGATGGGCATGGCGTCGTCATCGGGACGCTGTTTGAGGGCGTAGCAGTGCATGACGGCGGCGCCGTCGGAGGCGAGGGTCGAGAGCGCGTATTGGGTATCCGTGGGCAGGCCAATGATGCCCCCCTTGCGGAGGGCGTCGACGGCGCGCTCGACCAGGTCGCCGATCTCAGTTGGTGCGTTCATGATGGTCCCCTTTCGCCTCGCGAGCGTCGATGCGACGCGGGCGGCGGCTCTGGTCGCCCCGTTCCGCCTGATGGCCAGTTTGGTGCTTGACCAGCCTGGCTGCTGAGAGGATACGTTGGAACGGACGAGAGGGCTTGGCGCGGCGGGTGCAGTTCCGAGCCCATCAATACGTTAGGACAACTGTTCTTGACCCGAGTATACACGTGCGCTACACCTGATTTATGCCGCTGTCGCAGGCCGCATTCGTGCCTGTCGCGCGGGGGCGTTCCTGGGCTGGCAGGCGATTTACCGCTTCGATTGGCCCCACGAGATCTCTTGATCGGGAGTAGCGCGTGACCGAGCCCGGAGGCACCGCCTCGACAACGGATAGCGCCGGAGAGGGCCGCCCCGCCGACGCGGAGGCGGTCGATCGCATCCGGGCCACGGACGACCTGGAGGTGTCGGGCTACCTGGAGGTAGCGCGGGAGCGTCAGGGCGACCGGTCGGAGCGGGAAGAGCCGCGACCGCCGCGGGAAGCGATCGTGATCGTGGACTTTGGGTCGCAGACGAGCATGTTGATCGCGCGCCGGGTGCGGGAGTTGGACGTTTACTGCGAGCTGCTGCCACACACGGCGGACTGGGAGCGGGTCAAGGCGCTGAATCCGAAGGGCTTTATTCTCTCGGGCGGTCCGGCGTCGGTACACGATGCAGGCGCGCCGGCGGCGCCGGCGTACGTCTACGAGAGCGGGCTGCCGGTGCTGGGCATTTGCTACGGGATGCAGGCGATGACGGCGGCGCTGGGCGGACGCGTGAGCGCCGGCCGGGAACGGGAGTTCGGCCACGCCGTGATCCACCACGAGCGCGATCAGGGCCTGCTGACCGATCTGCCGGAAGCGATGCCGGTGTGGATGAGCCACGGTGATCGGGTGTCGGACGTGCCGCCGGGATTCCGCGTGCTGGCATCGAGCGAAACGATTCCTGTCGCGGCGATGGGGAACGACGCCGGGCTGTATGGCATCCAGTTCCACCCGGAGGTGGTGCATACGCCGGACGGCGACCAGTTGATTCGCAACTTCGTGCAGGAGATCTGCGGGTGCCACGGGGATTGGACGCCGACCAACTTCGTGGAGCAGGCGGTTACGGATATTCGGGCGCGGGTGGGCAAGGGCCGGGTGATCTGCGCGCTGAGCGGCGGGGTGGATTCGGCGGTGGCGGCGGCGCTGGTGAGCCGGGCGGTGGGCGATCAGCTGACGTGCATCTTTGTGGACAATGGGCTGCTGCGGCGTGAGGAGCCGGAGCGGGTGGTGCGAACGTTCCGCAAGCATCTGTCGATCGATCTGCGGCACATTGATGCGACGAGCCAGTTTCTGGAGGAGCTGGCGGAGGTCGTCGATCCGGAGACGAAGCGCAAGCGCATCGGGGAGACGTTCATCGCCGTCTTCGAGGAGGCGGCGAAGGATTTGGGGGAGGTGGGGTACATGGTGCAGGGCACCACGTACCCGGACGTGGTGGAGAGCGCGGGCAGCGGCACGGGCGGCGTGACGGCGACGATCAAGTCGCACCACAACGTGGGCGGGCTGCCGGAGCGGATGCAGTTCACGCTGGTGGAGCCGCTGCGGTACTTGTTCAAGGACGAGGTGCGCAAGGTCGGCATTGCGCTGGGGCTGCCGCAGGAGATGGTGTACCGCCAGCCGTTCCCCGGTCCGGGCCTGGCAATCCGAATTATCGGCGACGTGACGCGAGAAAAGCTGGAGACGCTGCGCGCGGCGGACTGGGTAGTGATGGATGAGGTCAAGGCCGCCGGACTGTACGGCGAGCTGTGGCAGTCGTTCGCGATTCTGACCGACACGCGATCGGTGGGGGTGCAGGGGGACGCGCGGACGTACGGATACGTGGTGGCGATTCGCGCGGTGACGGCGGAGGATGCGATGACGGCGGATTGGGCGCGCCTGCCCTACGACGTGCTGGCGCGGATGGCGAACCGGATTGTGAACGAGGTGGAAGAGGTGAACCGGGTGGTGCTGGACATCACATCGAAGCCGCCGGGGACGATTGAGTGGGAATAGGCGAGTGGGAGTACGCACGCATGTGGGCGTTGGAGGTGGCTAGCCAGTGATCATCACGATCTGCTCGAGCATGACGCTGGCCGACCGCATCCGGGTGGTGCAGGCGGAGCTTGAGTCGATGGGGCACACGGTGCTGATCCCCGTCGAGAATGAGCAGTTCGACTATCAGGAGGCCAGCGATCACGAGCGGGCCGAGTTGAAACGTGAGCACGATCTGATCCGAGAGCACTGGCGCAAGATTCAGAGGTCGGACGCGATCCTGGTGCTGAACGAGGACGTGAAGGGGATCGCCAGTTACGTGGGCGGCAACTCGTTCTTGGAGATGGGCTTCGCGCACATCTTGGCCCTCCCGATTTACATGATGCAGCCGGTGCCGGAGATGCCATACCAGAGCGAGATGGACGCGATGGATCCGATCGTGATCGACGGGGATTTGTCGAGGGTGCCGCTGCGCGCGGAGAAGGCGCCGGCCTCCGCGGATCCGGCCTCGTGAGGCTGTTCCTGGCGCGTGAGGGGTGCAACCGAGGCCGATGAGAGTCTTGGTCGTTGGCGGCGGGGGGCGGGAACACGCGCTGGTCTGGGGGATCAGTCGGAGCCCGAACTGCGAGGCACTGTTCTGCGCGCCGGGAAACGCGGGCACGGCGTTGCTGCTGGGGGAGCGTGGGCTGGGAGGCAACCTGCCCGTCGACGCAGAGGACATCGCCGGGGTGATTGGGGCGGCACGGGCTGAGGCGATCGACTTCGTGGTGGTGGGGCCGGAGGCCCCGCTGGCGGCGGGCATGGTGGATGCGCTGACGGAGGCGGGGTTGCTGGCCTTCGGGCCGAGGCAGGCGGCGGCGGAGCTGGAGTCGTCGAAGTGGTTCGCCAAGGAGATCATGCGCGAGGCGGGGGTGCGACACGCGGCGGGCGCGTCGTTCAGCGATCCGGGGGGGGCGCACGGGTTCATCGATGGGACGTTCCCGAAGTCGGGACAGCCACCGGTGATCAAGGCCGACGGGCTCGCGGCGGGTAAGGGCGTGATCGTGCCGGGCACGATGGCGGACGCACACGCGGCGGTCGATGAATTGCTGGGCGGGAAATTCGGGGCGGCGTCCGCGACGGTGGTCGTGGAAGAGCGCCTGTCGGGGCTGGAGGCAAGTGCGATCGCGCTCGTCGATGGCGAGACGGTGCTACCGCTGCCGCTGTCGTGCGACTACAAACGCGCCCTGGACGGCGACGCGGGCCTGAATACGGGCGGTATGGGGGCGTACAGCCCGCCGGGCTTCATGGACCCGGACGCCTGGTCGGGCTTGGTGGAGTCGGTGCACCGGCCGGTCGCGCGGGCGATGCAGGCGGCAGGCCGGCCGTATCAGGGGGTGCTGTACGGGGGGCTGATGGTCCCGATCGGCGAATCTGGCCAGGGGGGCGACGCGGCGGTGATCGAGTTCAACTGCCGTTTTGGGGATCCCGAAGTCCAGGTGCTGCTGCCGCAGCTGCGCTCCGATCTGCTGGAGTTGCTGGTGGCCTGCGCCGAGGGTCGCTTGGAGACGGTGACGGCTGCATGGTCGGGCGAGGCGGCGGTGGGGGTCGTGCTGGCGAGTGGCGGTTACCCGGGCGCGTACGAGACCGGAAAGTTGATTCGGGGCCTGGACACGGTGGATGACGACGTGCTGGTCTTCCACGCGGGAACGGTGTTGGATGGGGAGGGAAACGTGGTCACGAGTGGTGGTCGTGTGCTGATTGTCGTGGGGCAGGGGGCGGATCTGGCGACGGCGCGAGAGCGGGCCTACGCTAACGCTTCGCGCATCGAGTTCGAGGGGCGGCACTACCGAACGGACATCGCGGCGCGGGAGCTGTCGTGAGCGCCAGTGCGCACCGAATGCCGCGACTGCGGCGCTCCGCCTCGGGCGCTGCGACTGGGGCACTCCGACTGGAACGCGGGAACGGAAGCCAGGAATGATCGAACCGAAACTGCAACGCAACGATGAGGCGAAGCCGGTGGAGATGCTGCCGGGCATCGTGCGGCGGACGCTGAACCACGGCGCGAACACGTCGATTCACGAGATCCGCATGGACGCGGGGGCGATCGTTCCCGACCACACGCACCCACACGAGCAGACGGGCTATCTGGTGTCGGGGCGGATCCTGTTCGAGATGCCGGGCACGACGCTTGAACTGGGGCCGGGTGACTCCTGGCTGGTGCCGGGCGAGGTGCACCACAAAGTGACGGCGCTGGAGCCGTCGATCGCGGTGGATATTTTCTCGCCGGTGCGCGAGGACTACTTGGATTGAGCGCCCCGCTCTGATGCGAGCGCTGGTGATTCGTACTCCGTGATTCGAGAAGGGGACGAGTGAAGTGAAGGCCGACGTCAACGTATGATTCCCCGCTATTCCCGGCCCGCAATGGCCGCGCTTTGGACCGAGCAAGCGAAGTTCGACCGCTGGCTGCAAGTGGAGGTCGCGGCGGTGCAGGCCTGGGCGGCGGAAGGCGTGGTGCCGCAGGCCGACGCCGATGCGGTGTCGGCGAAGGCGTCATTCGTGCTGGAGGACGTGGACCGCTACCAGAAGGAGACCCACCACGACGTGACCGCCTTCCTGCGCTCCGTGACGGAGTCGCTGGGCGAGGAGGGGCGCTGGGTGCACCTGGGGCTAACGTCGTCCGATGTGTGGGACACGGCGACGTCGCTGCAACTGCGCGACGCGGCGACGCTGCTGGAGACTGAGCTGGCCCGGCTGGAGGGGGTGCTGGTCGCGAAGGCGCGCGAGCATAAGCGCACGCTGATGGTGGGTCGGACGCATGGGATTCACGCGGAGCCGATGACGTTCGGGCTGGTGCTGGCGCTGTGGGTGGATGAGGTACGCCGGGGGCAGGAGCGGTTGGGGCGGGCGAAGGCGTCGATCTCGGTTGGGAAGATCAGCGGCGCGGTGGGCACGCACGCGACGGTGCCGGCGTCGGCGGAGGAGCGGATCTGCGCGGAGCTGGGGCTGGCGGTGGCGCCGGTGTCGAATCAGGTGCTGCAGCGCGACCGGCACGCGGAGTTCATCTCGACGCTGGCGCTGATCGGGGCGTCGCTCGAGAAGTTCTCGGTGCAGATCCGGCACATGCAGCGGACGGAGCTGCGCGAAGCGGAGGAGCCGTTCATGCCCGGGCAGACCGGGTCGTCAGCGATGCCGCACAAGCGCAACCCAGAGAAGTGCGAGCGGATCAGCGGGCTGGCGCGTGTGCTTCGGGGCTACGCGACGACGGCGCTGGAGAATGTGGCGCTGTGGCATGAGCGGGACATCTCGCACTCGTCGACGGAGCGGATCGTGTTCCCGGACGCGTGCATCCTGCTGGACTACATGCTGGACATGTTCAGTTGGATCATGGAGAACCTGGTCGTGTTCCCCGAGCACATGCGGGAGAACATGGACCGGTCGTACGGACTGGTCTACTCGCAGCGGGTGCTGCTGTCGCTGATCGAGCGGGGGATGGCGCGGGAGACGGCGTACAAGCTGGTGCAGTCGCACGCGATGACGGCGTGGAACGAGCGGCGCGCGTTTCTTGATCTGCTGTCGGCGGACGAGACGATCCTGGAGGTGATGAGCCGGACGGAGGGAGCGGCGGTGGTGGATCCGGTGTCGGCGCTGCGGGGGTTATTCGATCCGGAGTACTACTTGCGCAATATCGAGCCGACGTTCGAGCGAGTGGGGATCTAGCGATGCGGCTCGCCAGGCCCGGATGCGCGAGCGTTTGCCGGGGATCGGCGGTGCGTCCCGCTTCGACAAGCTTCGCTCTCTCGGCACGTCTCCGGCGTGACGGATGGACAGACCTACGAAATGGATGGTGACTCGTGACAACCGGGACTAGCGACGACGTGCTGCTGCAGACCGACCTGGCGCTGCCGAAGTTCCAGGGCAAGGTGCGCGACGTTTACGACTTGGGCGATCGGCTGCTGCTGGTGGCGACGGACCGGGTGTCGGCGTTTGACGTGGTGCTGCCGAACGGGATCCCGGACAAGGGGCGGGTGCTGACGCAGATGTCGGCGTACTGGTTCGAGCAGACGGAGAGCGTGGTGCCGAACCATATGATCCGGGTGATCGATTCGACGGAGAACCCGGACCTGCCGGTGGCGCTGGGCCCTGAGTTCATTGGCCGGACGATGCTGGTGCGCAAGACGGCGCCGGTGAAGCTGGAAGCGATCGTGCGGGGCTACCTGTCGGGGAGCGGCTGGAAGGACTACCAGGCCAGTGGCAAGGTCTGCGGCATCCCGCTGCCGGCGGGCCTGCGCGAGTCGGACGCGCTGCCGCAGGCGATCTTCACGCCGTCGACGAAGGCCGATGAGGGACACGACGAGAACATCTCGTTCGACCAGGCGGTGGAGATCGTGGGGGCGGAAGTCGCGAACACGGTCAAGGTGCGATCGATGTCGCTGTACATGTACGGCATGGCCCGGGCGCAGCAGCGGGGCTTCATCATCGCGGATACGAAGTTCGAGTTCGGGATGATCGCGAACGCGGATGGCGAGGATGAGGCGATTCTGATCGATGAGGCGCTGACGCCGGACTCGTCGCGCTTTTGGGATGTGGCGATCTATGAGCCGGGCAAGGCCCAGCCGTCGTTCGACAAGCAGCCGCTGCGGGACTGGCTGGAGTCGACGGGCTGGGACAAGACGCCGCCGGGGCCGGCGATGCCGCCGGAGGTGGTGACGCTGCTGCAGGGTCGGTATCAGCAGGGGTTCGAGCGGATCACCGGTCGTGCGTTGGTGCGGCCTGGGTCGTAGCCGGCGCGCGACTGCAGGCCGTCGAGACCCCCAGGCGCGCGACCGCACGTCGTGGAAATGGAAGCCCGAATGCCACGCTACAAGGCCGAAATCCATGTGACGCTGAAGCGCACGGTGAACGATCCGCAAGGGCTGACAATCAAGGGCGGGTTGCACTCGCTGGGCTTCGATGGAGTGGAGGCGGTGCGTGCGGGGAAGTACATCGAGGTGTGGCTGGAGGCTGGGGACAAGGCGGAGGCGTCGTCGTTGGTGGACGCGATGTGCGACAAGCTGCTGGCGAATCCGGTGATCGAGGATTATCGGTTTGAGGTCGCGGTGGAGGAGTCGGCGGCGACGTAGGCGCCCGAAGCCTCACCCCCTGGCTCCCTTTCCATCCCTGATGGAGAGGGAGAGCGTCCTTCGACAGGCCCCTCGACTTGGCTCGGGAGATCCTCAGGATGAGCGGAAACCAGCCCGGCGCGAGCCGCTAGGCCGTCAGGGTGCCCTTGGTGCTGGGGACGACGCCGGCCGGGTCGACGATGAGGACGGCGTCGCGGAGGGCACGGGCAGTGGCTTTGAAGGCCGCTTCCATGATGTGGTGGTCGTTGTCGCCGGCGAGCTGGCGCAGGTGCAGGGCGAATCGGCCCTCTTGGGCGAAGGACTCGAAGAAGTGCGGCACGAGGGGGGTGGGCAGTTCGCCCGCCATGCCGGCGCTGAAGCGCAGGTCGATGGCGGTGTAGGGGCGGCCGCTGAGGTCGAGGGCGGCATGCACGAGCGATTCGTCCAGCGGGACGGTGCGGTCGGCCATGCGGGCGATACCGGCACGGTCGCCGAGGGCGTCGTTGAGGGCCTTGCCCAGGGCGAGGCCGATGTCCTCGACGGTGTGGTGCGCGTCGACGTGGAGGTCGCCTTGGGCGTGGACTTTGAGGTCGAGGCCGCCGTGTCGGCCGAGCTGCTCGATCATGTGGTCGAGCATGCCGATGCCGGTGGAGACATCGACGCGGCTGCGGCCTTCGAGTCGCAGGGCGACGTCGATCTTGGTCTCTTTGGTCTGTCGTTCGACGGTGGCTTCTCTGACCATTGGCCCCTCACGCGTCCTGAATTGTGCCGCTCCCCGAACACTCTGATCGTGGCAGGGCGTGGTGGCAAGCGCGAGTCGGGGCGCTAGCCGTAGCCAAGTTCGGCGCCGACGTCGCGGAGGCGCGACATGAGGGCTTGGTGCTGGTCGGGTCGGGGGCAGGAGATGCGGACGCAGTTTTGCAGGCGCGGGGTGCTGAAGACGCGCACGAAGACGCCGCGCGCGGCGAGGGCCGCCTGGAGGACCTGCCCGGCCCCGCCCGGTTCGCGTCCTTCGACAGGCTCAGGATGAGCGGAGTCGTTGGACTGGGGCGGCACGCGCCCTTCGACTTCGCTCGGGAGAGCCTCAGGATGTGCGGATTCTCGATTCGGTGGGCCGGATGCGACTTCGCAGAGGAGGAAGTTGGCGGCGGAGGGGTAGGGGGTGAGCCAGCCCAGGTCCGCGATGTTACGTGCCAGCCGCTCGCGCTCCTGCACGACGAGTTGCGCCTGCGCCAGCAGTTCGTCCTTGGCCCCCAGAGCGGCGCGCATGGCGACGTCGGCGGCGAGGTTGACGTTGTAGGGCTGCTTGACGCGCAGCAGTGCGGGGGCGAGGTCGGTGGGGAAGACGCCGTAGCCGGCGCGCAGGCCGGCCAGGCCGGCCCACTTGCTGAAGGTACGGAAGACGATCAGGCGGGGGTGGTCGGCGAAGCGGTCGAGCGCGGAGACGCCGGCGTACTCGCCGTAAGCCTCATCGATCGCGACGGTCGCGCCGGTGTCCAGGAGCGCCGCCAGATCCTCGTCGGGCAGGGGCGTACCGCTGGGGTTGTTGGGGGAGGCGAGGATGATGAGCGCGGTATCGGGCGTGATGGCGGCGAGGACGGAATCGAGGTCGAGAGTGAAGTCGGCATGACGCTCGACTTCGTCCAGGGGGATCGCGGCGACATCGGCGAGGAAGCGGTACATGCCGAAGGTGGGCGGGCAGCTGAGGATGCGCTGGCCGGGGCCGACGAGGGCGCGGACGCTGAGTTCGATCAGTTCGTCGGAGCCGGCGCCGGCGACGATGCGGTCGGGCGGGACGCCGACGTACTCGGCGATGGCGGCGCGCAGATCGAGTTGGAGAGGGTCGGGGTAGAGGGACCAGGCGTCGAAGTCGGCGAGGGCGCGGCGGACGGCGGGATGGGCGCCGAAGGGGTTCTCGTTGGCGTCGAGTTTGAGCACGTCGGCGGGGTCGATGCCGGCCTGGGCGGCGAGTTGGTCGACGGGGGTGACGGGGTCGTAGCCGGGCAGGGCGAGCAGGTGGGGCTGCACGCGCGGGGGGGCCGGGCGATCCCTGGGTGTCGTGTCGGGCATGGGCTCATGTTGCCACGGGCGGGGGGCGTCGGCGAATGTCGGGGCTGGAGGGGGGAGTGGGGATCGCTCAGGACGAATGGCCCCGGAGGCATTGGCTACCGGTCCGGCCGGCGGATTTCGAGGGAGCGGGCGTGGGCCTGGAGGCCTTCCGCGTGGGCGATGGTGATGGCGTCCTCGGCGACGCGCTGGAGGAGGTCGTCGCCGGCGCGGAGGACGCTGGTGACTTTGCGGAAGGCGTCGACGTGGAGGGGCGAGGCGTAGCGGGCGCTGCCGCCGGTGGGCATGACGTGGGAGGGACCGGCGATGTAGTCGGCCAGGGCCTCTGGGGAGGCTTCACCGACGAAGAGGCCGCCAGCGTTGCGGACACGGTCGACAGCGGCTTGCTCGTCGGCGACGACGAGCGCCATGTGCTCGGGGGCGTATTCGTTGGCGAGCTCGATGGCGGTCGCGAGGTCTTCAGCGAGGATGAGGCCGCCGCGGTTGTGGAAGGCCTGCAGGGCGATGCCGCCCCGGGGCAGCTGCGCGGCCTGTCGGGGGACGGCCTCAGCGACGCCTCTCGCGACACGCTCGCTGGAGGTGATGAGGAGCGGCGCGGCGATGGTGTCGTGCTCGGCTTGGGCGAGGAGGTCGGCGGCGCAGAGCTCGGGGTCGGCGGAGTCGTCGGTGACGACGACGGTCTCGGTGGGGCCGTAGAGCGCGTCGATACCGACGTCGCCGTAGACGGCGCGCTTGGCGAGTGTCACGAAGCGGTTGCCGGGCCCGAAGATCTTGTCGACGGCGGGCACGGACTCGGTGCCGTAGGCAAGGGCGGCGACGGCCTGGGCGCCGCCGATCTTGTAGATCGCGGAGACGCCAGCGATCTCGGCCGCGACGAGCTTGATGGGGGCGACCTGCCCGTCGGGCGAGACGGGGCTCGCGATGCAGACATCCTCGACGCCGGCGACGATAGCGGGGATGGCGGTGTGCAGCACGGAGCTGGGATAGACGGCGGTGGTGCCGGGCACGTAGAGGCCGACGCGGGCGATGGGTCGGACGATCTGTCCCAGACCGTCGTGCTCAAACGATTGCATGGCGTGCTCGAGCTGCCGCTCGTGGTAGTCGCGGACGCGTTCGGCGGCGGCCTGGAGCGCGCCAATCAGCTTGGGGTCGATCGATTTGCGGGCGGCGGCGAACTCCGACGGATCCACGCGGATGGGGTCGGGGGCGAAGCCGTCCAGGGCTTCGGAGATGCGACGCAGGGCGGCGTCGCCGTCGCGGCGGACCTCGGCGATGATGCGGCGGACGGCGTCGTCGGCGCCGGGGCGTCCTTCGACAAGCTCAGGATGGGCGGCGGCCATCTCCGGGTAGAGCTTGGCGATGAGGCCGCGTTCGATGTCGCTGAGGGCGCCCTCGTTGGCGACGCGCTTCTGAAAGATCGTGGCCCGCGCTGCCTGGGCGCCGACGATGATCGGCAGCGGATCGAAGGCGGCGGCCGGGTCGCTCATGCGAGGTACTCCTTCAAGGCCACGACGGTGCGCTCCTGGGACAGCTCGAAGAAGGCTTCGACCTTGGCCGTGCCGACGCTGCGGAGGGTCTCCTCCAGCAGCTCTGGGATCTGCTCCAGGAACTGCCGGTACTCGGCGTCCGAGGTGACGCCGGCACGTTTGAGATGACGCGAGGCGATGTAGGTGAAGCGCTCCCAGTCCGGCGGATGCTCGGTCAGGCTGGCCGAGACGTCGCGCCACTGCTCCAGCGTGGATTTGTCGATGAAGCCGCAGTCGACGTCGAGGGCGCAGCCGTAGAGGGCGTCGCGCAGGTCGCTCATCGTGCCGGGGCTCTCGCGCTCACGACGGTCGAGTTCGTACTGCAGGACGCGGTCGAGCAGGTTGGCACGCTCGCCACCGCCGAGCGCGGAGCGTTGACCGAAGTAGGGGCGGTAGATCTGCTCGATGTAGCTCTCGTCCATGACGAGGTGGGCGATGAAGCCGCAAACCCAAGCGCGGGTTTCGGGGCTGAGGGCGGCGGGGTCGCGCAGGTGCGGATGGGCGTTGAGGAAGGCGGCGACGCTGTCTTGGTGCGCCTCTTGGTCGAGGTCGAAGAAGTGCGTGCGCGCTCGCTCCCAGCGTGTGATGACGCGGATGTCGGGCGTCGTGGCGCCCAGCGTGAAGGCGCCGGTTTCCTGGTCGCTGATGGCGTCCGGATCGAAAAGGCCGGCGGATTCGGCGGCCCGGCGGGCGGCAAGCATGTGTGAGACGAGCGGGGGCACTTCAACTCCACGAATCGCGATCTGGAGGAATCGTCGTAGGGGCAGTGTATGAGGCCCGGCAACAAGGGAGGGCGATGGGGAGAGTCCTCAGCGGATACGGCTGCCGGGCTCCGTATACTCGACACATGGGCTTCCCTGCTGATCAGTTCACCCCACGTGGCGATCCTGCCAGATCATGGCGTCGCAAACGGCTGCGCTTGTCGCTGTTTAGCCTGCTGGTGCTGGGCGGGCTGCTGCTGCTGGCCTGCGGCGGCGGCGAGGTGGCCCCCGGAGCGGTACACGTGTCGGAGGTGGACAACGACATCGGACCGGTCACGGTGGACTTCATCGATCGGGCGCTGGAGCGGGCCGAGGACAACGAGGCGGTGCTCTGGATTCTAGAGCTGGACACGCCGGGGGGGCAGCTCAGCGCCACGGACGACATCACGCAGCGGATTATCGAGGCGCGGGTGCCGGTCGTGGTCTTTGTGAGCCCAGCGGGAGCGCGGGCGGCGTCGGCGGGGACGTTCATCACGATGTCGGGCCACGTGGCAGTGATGGCGCCAAGCACGCAGATCGGGGCGGCGACGCCGATCGCGGGCGGCGGTGACGATATTGAGGGATCGCTGGGCCAGAAGATCACGAACGACGCGGTGGCCGACATCCAGGGCATCGCGCGGCTGCGACAGCGCAACGCGGATTGGGCGGAGGACGCGGTGCGCAACGCCGTCTCCGTGACGGCCGAGGAGGCGGTGGAGCTGAACGTTGTCGACTTCATTGCCCGTGACCTGCGGGAGTTGCTGGCCTTGCTGGACGGTCGCGAGGTGGTGCTGGCGGGCTTCGTCAACGACGAGGCGGCGGGGCCAACGACGGTGCTGCACACCGCAGGGGCTGAGGTCGTGCGATCCGACATGAACCTGTTCGAGAACATCCTGGATGTGATCGCGGACCCCAACATCGCCTTTTTTCTGGTCAGCCTGGGGGGGCTGGCGCTATTGATCGAGCTGTTCTCGCCGGGGCTGGTGGGCCCGGGGGTGGTGGGCGTGATCATGCTGGTCTTCGGCTTCTTCGCGCTGGATGTGCTGGACACGAATGTGGCCGGGATCGTACTGCTGGTGCTGGCGTTCATCCTCTTCGCGACGGAGATTTTCGTGTCGGGGTTTGGTGTGTTTGGGATCGCGGGGATCGTGTCACTGATCCTGGGCGGACTGTTGCTGATCAGCGACAGCCCGGATGGCGGGGGAGAGGTCTCGATCTGGGTGCTGGTGATCGTGGCGAGCGTGATCATTGCGGTGCTGGGCAGCCTCTGGGTGGTGATGATTCGCGACCGGAAGCGAGCGCGCGACCTGCCGACGCGGACGGCGCGGATGATTGGTCGGACGGGCGTGGTGCTGGGCGCGATCGATCCGGAGGGCACGGTGCAGGTGGCGTCGGAGATGTGGAGCGCGCGCTCGACGGGCGGACCGATCGCCGAGGGGGTGGAGATCCGCGTGACGGGGATGGAGGGGTTCTGCATGATCGTGGCGCCGGTGTCGGCGGAGGCGGGGGAGGGGTTGCCGGGAGCTCCCGCATCCGACCAAGCCCTGCTTGACGCGCCACCGATCGCCGAGCTGCCCTCGGACTAGCGGGCGGGCAGCGGGGCGGCGTGCCCGGTCCCAGGGCCCGGACACGCCACCGGTGGGGCCGCCCACTCGGCCCGCTAGTTCGTGACGGTTACGAACATCCGCGTGCTCGAACCGGTGAACAGCGGCGTGGCGCGATCAACGTCGATCCAATAGACCTCGCCAGGTACGAGTTGCTTGAGGTCGCTCAGGAACTCGAAGCCGGGGCGGAACGCGGACCACAGCTGCGAGGCGTTATCCCAGTGCCACACGGTTGTGAATCCGCCGGCGATGGACACGAGCGCCTCTGCGACCGGGCGTGTGGGGCCCGGGTAGACGATCTCGTTGAGGCCGCGGGCGAGGGGGATGGGCCCGCGAGCGTCGCGGAGCTGCACCGTGGCGACGTACTCTCCCGCGACGCCCGGGTCGGGCGTGAATTGGAGAGTGAGAAGCGCGGTCGGAATCCTGCTGGCGAACGCATTCGCCGCAACCGCGGGCTCGACGGATTCCAGACTGAGACTACCGGCGCCGTCCGGCGTGCTAATCCGAACCTCGCCGATCGTGCCGCCCGCGGCGTCGACCAGGCGATAGTGGGTGTTACTCGTCCTCACGATGTCGGCGCCGACGATGCCGTTTCCGTCCTTGTCCCAGAGGTAGAAGCCCCAGCGCAAGGGCGTCTCCCCAAGCGCCACCGTCTGGTAACGGGAGTTGGGGAAGGGTGGCGGCGGCCCGGGGTTGATGACGCTGATGGGGCCGATGGCCGGCTGGACGCTGTCGAGGATATGGACGGTCGCCGTGCCGGAGAGAGTCTCGCCGCTGTCCGGATTGGGCTGAATCGTGACTTCGATGTCGTAATCGCCGGGACGCGGATTCTGGAAGCCGAAGAGCAGCAGGTGAACCTGCTTCACACCGGGGCCGTCGACCGCACCCCAGTCGACGGTCGACGTGAGGGTGATGGTGTTGGTCGCTTCATCCCAGGCGACGCCGGGGAAGGGCACTTCCAGACTCTGGGGCCAGCCCTGGAGCAGCACGGACGTGCTGCAGACGAAGGGATTGCCGGGCGGTCCGCAGTCGGGCGAGCCGATCGAGAGCACGGGCAACTCGCCCAGGTTGACGAAGGCGGTCGGGAGTTGAACGGACACGGTCCCGCCCACGGTGAGGGGCAAGCCGGGCACGGCCGGGTCGGGGTCGATGAAGGTGAGGACGAAGTCGGTCTTGGCGCCCGCGACGGTGCCGTCGGGCGCGATCGGGGCCGGGTCGGCAGTGACGCTGAGTTCGCCGCCGCCCTGGGCGCTGGAGTGATGGGACCAGACGAGGATGGAGAGGACTGCGAGCGAGCTCGCTAGGAGAACGAGTCCAAGCCGCGCGAGCGGGGAACGGGATGCGGAAAGCATGTGGGACCTCCGGCACAGCGCCCGCGACCCGGGGTGGCCGCGTGACGTGCTGGGGGGCAAGGTGCCGAGCGCGCGCAGTGGCGGCATCGCTCAGATGGACCATTTCGCGGCGACGTTCAGGCCCTGGGAATAGCAAGGGTTTGCTATGCGGCGAAAGCGCGTGAGGGCGGTCAGGCGAGGCGGTGGCGGGAGGCGTAGACGGCCAGCTCAGTGCGGTTGATGAGGCCGGTCTTGCCCAGCGCGCTGGAGACATGCCGCGCGACGGTGGAGCGGCTGATGCAGAGTCGCTGCGCGATCTCGGGGTTTGGGAGGCCGGCAGAGACCAGGCAGACGACCTCGCGCTCGCGGGGGGAGAGGCACGTGGGCGGCGGACAGGCATCGGTCGCGGGGTCCACCGGAGTCTCCACGTGGTCGTGAATGAACGCGCGCACCGCGCTCATGAGGCCAGGGAAGTCTGGATCCCAGAGTGGGGCGTTGGCGCCATCGCGGACAAGGAGACGGGCGTTCGCCATGCGCCCGGCGATGTTGGGACCGTCGGAGAAGGCGTGCTCGGGGTAGTGCACGACGAGCGTGGGGCAGGAGACCTTGGAGAGCAGTTCCTCCGGGCAGCTCATCATCTGGGTGGCGCCGTCCTTCCCCACGAGCCGCTCCCAGTTCCGCTCATTCGCTCGACGGATGCCGCCGATTAGCTCGCCGAGGGTTCCCGTCCCGTCGGGGTTGAGGAGACGGTTGAAACGCTGCATCGCGTGCTCGGGGGTGCCGCTGCGGAGAGCACGCATGATGACGCGACGGCGCTGTTCGTCGATCTCCGGGCAGAGCAGCACCAGCGATGAGACATCCGCCGGGTGTGCCGCAGCGAAGCGCGCCGCCAGCGGGGCCGCACCTACGAACGCCAGGAGCGCGACCGGACCGCCACCGGTGCGCGCGAGGACGGATTCGATATCGCAGAGGAACGCCTCAGCGCTGAAGTCCTGGGCCGGGCCCGAGAGGCCGGCTGCTCGGGGGTCGTAGCGCAGAAGCTCCAGATCGGAAGCCAGCAGGTCGTACAGCTCGCGAAGGCGCGGGTGTCCCTGTTCGCGCGTCAGGTGAGAGAAGGAAAGCGGGTGGATCGCGAGCGTCTTGGGGCCGCTGCCGAGCGTCCAGTAGGCGATCGAGGCGCCGTCCGGGGTTCGCACGTATTGGACGGGGGGGCAGTCGTTCATCGCGGGGATTCCAGGGACCCTTGGGGCGCATCGAACGCGGGGGCGTCCGGCTGATGGGGCGTGAAGGCGTGCTGGATCACGAACTCGTTGACGAGCTTCGCGAGGCCCGCGATATCGGGGTTGAAGGGCGGGGCGTTCGGTCCCGCACGGTTGACGAGACGAGCGCCCGGGATCCGCCCGGCGACGTATGCGCCGTCGGAGGTGGCACGCTCCGGGTAGTGGACGACCAGGGTGGGGCAGGCGACGCGGGGCAGCAGGTCGTTGACCTGCCAGTCCAGCAGGGCTTGCTGCATCCGCTCACGTACGCCCTCGCGCTCCCATCGCTGCAGGGTTGCGTTGGCCAGCGCGCGAGAGGGTTCGACATCCTCGGCCGGCATGGTGGGATTGATGACGGAGCGCGTTCGTCCCAACTCGGCGTCGGCGCGTTTGAGAGCGCGCACAATGCTGGCGCGACGGTCAGGGTCGATCTCCGGCCCCAGCAGGGCAAGGGCGGAGACCTGATCGGGGTGTGCCGCCGCGAAGGCGATGCCCAGCGGGGCTGCGGTCACGGGAGTGACGATCGCGGCGGGCCCTCCCCCGACCGCTGCCAGCACAGCGCGGGTATCGCTGACGAGGGCGTCGAGGCTGAGGTCCGCGGCGGCCTCCGAAAGGCCGAAGCCTCGGGGGTCGTACTGCACCAGGCGCAGCTCTGCGGCGAAGCCCCGGAACATGCGCTGAAAGCCGGGGCCGGCCTATTTGAGCTCGAGATGCGCCATGCCGGGAGGTGGGATGAAGACCGCGAGGGGTCCCTCCCCCAGGGTCCAGTAGGCGATCGAGGTACCGTCGTCGGCGCGGGTGTACTGGATGGGGGGGGCAGTCATTCATGGCGGGAGTGTAGCGGGCTGGTTCAGGCGTGTCGCAGGGTGACTTCGCCGGCGAGGAAGCGTCGCAGGTCGCCGCTGGGCAGGCGGACAAGCAGCGAGCCGTCCTCATCGACGTCCTCCGCGACCCCTTCGATCTTGCCGCCGGGCTCACGAATGGCGGGGCTACCGCTCAGGGTGACGGGGCGGCCCAGCAGCTCTTGTCGGGAGCGCCAGCCGTTGAACAGGGCGGGATGGTCTGCGCCTTCGTAGGCACGCTCGAACGAGGCGAAGATGGCGGCCAGGATCGGTTCGCGGGGCAGGGGCCGGCCTTTCTCGAGCGCGAGGCTGGTGGCGGGACGAGCGATCTGGGCGGCGTGGGGGGCGGGGTCGAAGTTGACGTTGACGCCGACGCCGACGAGCGCGAAGGCGGGTTTGTCGCCGTTCCACTCGCCCTCGATGAGGATGCCGCTGAACTTCTTGCCCTTGAGGTGCAGGTCGTTGGGCCATTTGATGCGGGGATAGAGGCCAAGCACCTGCTCGACGGCGTTGGCGATGGCGACGGGGGTGATCAGGGAGAGCCGTTGGATTTGAGCGGGCGTGGGGCGCAGCAGGATGGTGAAGGAGAGGTTCTGGCCCGCGGGGGAGACCCAGGTGCGGCCTCTGGTGCCACGACCGGCGGTCTGCTCTTCCGCGAAGACGACGACGCCGCTGGGCGCGCCGTCCAGGGCCAGGGCGCGTGCGTCGTCCATGGTGGAGCCGGTGCGGAGCTTGTAGACGAAGTCCCGGCCCAGCCAGCGGGCGGGGGAGCGGGCTTCAAGGATGCTGCGTCGGAGCCGGGTGGACATGAGGGAAGGCTACCGCGCTGGGCGATGGGCGGCGGGTTGTGGGGCTTGGGGGCAGCGCTGGGGAGCAGATGCCCCCCACTTGTGTGCCCCCCCACCTGCGTGCAAAGAGAAGGGCCCCCGCTGCCGGGGACCCCTCGTTTTTCTCAGCCCAGAGATGATACGGCTACGTCTCGCTCACCTCCGAAAAGTGCGAGCGGACCGAATCATTGCTGGGCTTACTTATATGTCCCAACGCGCATCACCTCCTTTCTCCCGTTCAGGGTAGCAGGGGGAGCGACGCTTTTCTACGATCGGGGTCTGCGATCGGGGTCTGCGATCGGGGTCGACGGCCAGGCGATGAGCGCCCTAGAGGCCGGCGATCACGGCCCGAACGCTCTCGTCGACGATGTTGAGGATGTCGTTGACCTGCTGCTCGGTGGTGATGAGGGGCGGGGCGAGTAGGTAGCTGTCGAGGCGGATGCGCGAGACGAGGCCGCGGTTGGTGCACTCGGCGAGGAGCTTGCCGCCGACGCCGGCTTCCATGGGGAAGGGGGTGTCCGTGGCGGGGTCTTGGAGCAGGTCGAAGCCCTGCATGAAGCCGAGGCCGCGCACGTTGCCGAGGTTGGGGTGATCGGCGGCGAGCTTGTCGAGGCCGGCGCGCAGTTGGTCACCACGGGCGGCGGCGTTCTGGATGAGGTGCTCGTCTTCCATGATCTGCAGGTTGCGAAGCGAGACGGCCGCCCCGGCGCTGTGTCCGGAGTTGGTGTAGGCGTGCATGAAGCGGGTGCCGGGGTCCGTGCTGATGATGGTGTCGTGCACGTCCTGGGACCAGATGGAGGCGCTCATGGGGATGTAGGCGCTGCTGATGGCTTTGGCGGTTGAGACCATGTCTGGGAGGACGTCGTAGTGTTCAAGGGCGAACCATTTGCCGGTGCGACCGAAGCCGGTGATCACTTCATCGGCGATGAGGAGGATGTCGTTCTGGTCGCAGATGTGGCGCAGGCGGGGGAAGTAGTCGGGGGGCGCGGGGTGGATGCCGCCGGCGCCCTGGACGGGCTCGGCGATGACGGCCGCGATCGAGTTGGGGCCCTCTTCTTCGATGGTTTCGATCATGCGATCGATGTCGATGTTGGCGGGGTCGATGCGGCCGCCGCCGGAGAGCTTGGGCTCAACGCTGGCGGCGGGGATGACTTCGCTCACGCGGGGGCCGAAGTTTGGGTAGTAGACCTTCATGCCGGTCATGGACATCGCGGCGAGGGTGTTGCCGTGGTAGGACTCGGCGCGGCTGATGATCTTGACCTTCTCGGGGCGGCCTTTGATGGACCAGTAGTAGCGGGCGGCTTTGAAGTTGGTCTCGTTGGCCTCTGAGCCGGAGTTGCCGAAGAAGGCGGCTTGCATGTTGGGGTAGCAGAGGTCGACGACTTTGGCGGCGAGTTCGATGGCGGGCTCGTTGGTGAAGCCGACGTAGTTGTTGGTGAAGGCGGCGAGGGACATTTGGGCGGCGGCGGCTTGGGCGAGCTCTGTGCGCCCGTGCCCGACGGCGACGTTCCAGAGGGCGGAGAGGCCGTCGATGTAGCGCTTGCCGTCGTGGCCGATGAGGTAGATGCCCTCACCGCGGTCGACCAGGATGGGGGTCTGATGCGCGACGGGGTGGTGGAGGGGGTGGACCCAGTGCGCGCGGTCCTTGTGGACGAGTTCCTGGTAGCGGGCGTCTTCCATGGGTCGTCTCTCTCTGGCACTGCGTTGGACGGATCGGCTCGAGGACGACGGTAGCGCAGGCGCAGGGACTGTGTCCGGTCGGCGTTTTCGCAGCGGAAGAGGATGGCGAACAGTGACGGTGGTCTGCACGCGCGGGCGATCACAGGCGACCAGGAGGATCAGTGGCGATCACCGGTGTGCAGGGGTGTGCACAGGGCGGATCCAGGGAATCGGCGATGGATAGGGGTGGTTGCGGGCTCCTTGGGGTCGTGCGAGGGGGTGGTGCAGGGGAGAACCGGGACGGTTTGCTATCCGCTCAGTGCGGTTGTAAGACCTAGAATAGCGGACTTCGATGAAGGTGGGTATTCCGGGGGCTACATGCGGAGCGGGTGATGGGCCGGACTAGGGGGAGGCCAGCAGTTCGCGGGCGACGGTGCGGTCGTCCCAGGGCTGTTCGTGGTCGGCGAAGATGAGCGACTGCTCTGCGCCTTTGCCAGCGATGAGGACGTAGTCGCCGGGGGTGGCGAGTTGGAAGGCGCGGGCGATGGCGACGCGACGGTCGGGCTGCGCTTCGAAGTCGATGCCGGCGCGCTTGCCGGCGGCCTCCATGGCGGCGGCGATGTCGTGAACGATGGCGGCGGGGTCCTCCGAGCGGGGGTTTTCGCTGGTGAGGAGGGCGAAGTCGGCGAACTCGGCGGCGGCGGCGCCCATGCCGTCGCGACGGGCGGGGTCGCGCTCGCCGGCGACGCCGAAGACGACGATGAGGCGCCCCGGTTGGGGAACCAAGGGTCGGACGGCGTTGAGGACGACGCGGAAGGCGTCGGCGGTGGCGGCGGCGTCGACGACGACGGTGAAGGGCTGTCCGGCGTCGATGGGCTCCATGCGGCCGGGCACGCCGGTGAGGTCGCGGATGCCGCGCTGGATGGGGACGGGGCCGAGGCCAAGGGCGTAGGCGGCGCCGGCGGCGAGGAGGGCGTTGGCGATGTTGAATCGTGCGGGGAGGGCGAGGTGGACGGCGAGGGCTCCGGCGGGGGTGGCGAGGCGGAAGCGGGAGCCAGCGGCTTGCATGTCGAGGTCGGAGAGGGAGATGTCGTGGCCGCCGGTGTCGAAGCCGACGGTGACGAGTTTGGCGTCGGTAGCGGCCGCGATGGCGTCGCGATGGGGGTCGTCGCCGAGCAGGACGGCGTGTTTGGCGACGCCCTTGTGCAGGGAGGTGTCGAGGAAGCGGAAGAGGTTGAGCTTGGCGTCGAGATAGGCCTCTGGGGTGCGGTGGAAGTCAAGGTGGTCGTCGCTGAGGCCGGTGAAGACGGCGATGTCGTATTCGAGCTGGTCGAGGCGGTGCAGGGCGAGGCCGTGGGAGGTGGATTCGACGACGGCGTGCGTGCAGCCGGCGTCGACCATTTCGGCGAGCAGGGCCTGGGTGATGTCGGCCTCTGGGCTGGTTGCGGTGATGGTGTTCATGCGCCATTCGTCGGCGATTTTGAACTGCACGCCGCCGATCATGCCGGTGGTATGGCCGGCGGCGTCAAGCATTGCGGTGGTGAGGTAGCAGGTGGTGCTCTTGCCGTCGGTGCCGGTGACGCCGACGACGGTGAGTTTGCGGGCGGGGAAGTCGTGGAAGGCGGCGGCGAGTGCGGGCAGGGCGGCGCGGGTGTCGGGCAGTTCGACGATGGTGAGGTTGGGGTCGGCGAGGAGGGGCTCCCAGTGGGCGCGCTTGTCGGTCTGGACGGCGACGGTGGTGGCGCCGGCGGCGATGGCCTGGGGCAGGAAGTCGTGGCCGTCGACGGTGAGGCCGGGGAGGGCGACGAAGCATGCGCCGGGGATGACGCGTCGGGAGTCTTGGGTGACGGCGGTGACGGTGGCTGCGTCCATTGGGAGGGCGGGGTCGCGGTGGACGGCGAGGGGGGTAGTGGCTTGGAGGAGGTGGGGGAGGGACTTCATTGGGGGGAGGGTATCGGTGCGGGGGGGAAGGAGAGGGGTGCTGGGGGACGCCGTTCGTGTTCGGGTGGTATTGGGACGGCGTGCAGTCGCGCGCGTAGGCGTCTCCGCTCGGGACGTGCGGGGCTGTGGGGGCGGGGCGTGGCAGAGGAGAAGAGGGAGGGGCGACTTGCGTCGCCCCTCCGGTGTGCGGTCAGGTGGCCTGTAAGCCGGGTTCTGTTCCCGTCATCCGTCTCCGGATGGGGGTGGTGGCCATCTCTCTAGGACGACGGTTACCCGCCGCCGCCAGCAACCTACCCGGGAGCGGAGTGCGGCGCTCCGTTGCTCCCCTATTTGG
>QGNQ01000018.1 GCA_003228175.2 Chloroflexota bacterium | reverse complement strand
ATTGGGTCGTACGTCTTGGAGAGCGTGCTGAGCTGGGGCCGGGAATCGGGCGGGGGGGGCGTGGGGGGGTCGGTCTCGCTCACGGGGGACTCCGCTGTGCTGTTGTGGGGGAGGGGCAGGCGCGCCGGTCGGCGGGTCAGCCGACCGGCACGGCGACACAGTCGATGATTGCGCCCGCCGCCGAGGTGCTGGCCGGGGCGCGCAAACGGCGGCGCTTGAGTTCCTCCAAGGCGTTGAGCCGCTGCAGCCCGCGTCGGGTGTCGCTGGCGACGCGGGCCGGGTCCTGCTGCTCCACCCGTCGCTTGAAGAGCCAGTAGGTGAACTCTTTCAGCTCCGCCAGGCTAATCCGGTCGAGCATGGCGCGTCCGCGCGCCACGCGAAAGTCGTGCAGCAGGCGGGTGCGGGTGGCGCCGTAGATGCGCTGAAACGCGTCGCCCTCGTGGGCGGCGTCGTGGCGGAAGGCGGCGTTGCCGCGTTCCTTGCGCACTTCTTCCTCGACCGTGAGTTGGAGCGCCTCTTCGACGCGGACGCCGTAGATGAAGTTCAGATGCGCACGGTACTTGCTGGCGCCCAGGGCTTGCTCGAACGCTTCTTCGGTCATCGGCTGCGGCCAGCGTTCGTCCAGGAGCAGGGCTTCGACGTCAGCCGCCGGCAGGAGCGACGGCTTGACGCTGTCGAGCAGCCGTTCTGCGAGTATCAGCCAATCGAAGGCTTCGCCGCCGATCAGGTAGCCGTATTCGCGCCCGTCGATCTCCTCTTCGGCAACATCCCAGATGGCGATTGCGGCCAGCAGCGCCTCCGTCCAGGGGCGCCCCATTTCCAGGTCGGCGCGAAAGGCGGCGATGTGCGAGGCGGGGTCGTGGTGCAGCAGTTCCGTCACGATGTGACTCCGTGGCAGCGCTTGTATTTCTTGCCGGAGCCGCAGGGACAGGGCTGGTTGCGCCCCACCTTGGTGGCCGTGGGCGCGGCGGCGGCCGACTCGTTGCCGGCGCTGGAGATCTCGCGCATCTGTCGGACGCCCATGCTCTCGACGGCGGTGCTCTGGGCGACAGCCGCGGGCGTGATCGCGCGACGCGGGGGCCGCCCGCCGCGAGTCGCGACGGGTGTGCGCGGGCTGGCGGCTGGGGCCGGCGGGTCGGCGGCGGGGCGCACCTGCATACGCAGCGCAGCGCGCGCCACCTCCCGACGGATGGTGGCGGTCAGCTGGTCAAACATGTCGAAGGCTTCGCGCTTGTAGGTGACCAGGGGGTCTTGCTGGCCGTAGGCCTGCAAGCCCACGCCGTGCCGGAACGAATCCATCTCGGTGAGGTGGCCGATCCAGGCGCGGTCGATGATCCGCAGGCCGACCTGCCGCTCAGCTTCTGTCATGACTTGGTCGCCGAGTTCCTCCGCCTTTTGGTCGTAGATGTCGAGAGCGTGTTCGCTCAGGGCCTCGATCACCTCGTCATTTTCCCAGTCTGAGGCGGTGTCTGTGTCGAAGCCGTCCAGCGGAATCACTCCGCCCAGCTCCGCCCAGAAGATCTCCGCGTCGCCCGCGGCCAGCGATCCGCCGCCACTGAAGTCGTCCACCTGGGCGCGGATCTCGTCCTCGATCATGCCGATCACGATGCCGTGCACGTCGTCGCCGGCGAGCACTTTGTCCCGCTCGGCGTAGATCACTTCGCGCTGCTTATTGATCACGTCGTCGTATTCGACCAGGTGCTTGCGGATGTCGAAGTGGTGGGCCTCGACTTTCTGCTGGGTCTGCTCGATCGCCCAGCCCACCATGCCGGACTCCATGGGGGTCTCCTCGTCCCAGCCCAGCTTCGCCATCATTCCGGTGATGCGCTCGCTGGGGAAGCGACGCATGATCGTGTCTTCGAAGGAGACGAAGAAGCGCGACACGCCGGGATCGCCTTGGCGGCCCGCGCGCCCCCGCAGCTGGTTGTCGATCCGACGGGACTCGTGGCGTTCGGTGCCGAGCACCATGAGGCCGCCCGCCTCCTTGACGCCCTCGCCGAGTTTGATGTCGGTGCCGCGCCCCGCCATGTTCGTCGCGATGGTGACCGCGCCGGCTTCCCCGGCATTCTCCACGACGTGGGCTTCCCGCTCATGATTCTTGGCGTTGAGGACGTTGTGGGGGACGCCGTTGCGGGTCAGCATGCCGGACAGGCGCTCCGACGATTCGACGGAGGCGGTGCCCACGAGGACCGGCTGCCCGCGCGTGCGCGCGACGGTGATTTCTTCCACGGCGGCGCGGAATTTTGACGTTTCCGAACGGAAGATCAGGTCGCTTTGGTCGTCCCGGACCATCTCCACGTTTGTCGGGATCACGACCACGTCCAACGAGTAGATCTTGTGTAGCTCTTCGGCTTCGGTCTCCGCGGTGCCGGTCATGCCGGCCAGCTTGCGATACATGCGGAAGTAGTTCTGATAGGTGATGGTCGCCAGGGTCACGGTCTCCCGTTCCACCTGGACCCCCTCCTTGGCCTCGATCGCTTGATGCAGGCCTTCGGAGTAGCGACGGCCCTCCATGACGCGGCCCGTGAATTCGTCCACGATGACCACTTTGTTGTCACGGACCATGTATTCGTGGTCGCGCTGGTACATGAACTCGGCGCGCAGGGCGGCCTCCAGGAACCGGGTCAGCCTGGCATCCTCACCTTCGAAGAGGTTGGAGATGCCCAGTGCCCGTTCCACTTTCTCGATGCCCGGCTCGGTCAGCGCGACGGTGCGGGATTTCGGATCGGTGGCGAAGTCCGGTCCCTCGTCAAGGGTGCGGACGATGTGGGCGAAGGTGTGGTAAGTGTCCAGCGGCTCCGCGGCCTGCCCGCTGATGATCAGCGGGGTACGGGCCTCGTCGATCAGGATGTTGTCGACCTCGTCGACGATCGCGTAGGCCAGCGGGCGCTGCACGCGCTCTTCAAGCGAGGTCGCCATGTTGTCGCGCAGGTAGTCGAAGCCGAGCTCGTTGTTGGTGGCGTAGGTGATATCGCAGGCGTAGGCGTGCTGCCGCGAGCAGGGCTGCAGGTGCTTGAGGTCGCCCAGCGCGGCCCGACGGGCACGCTCATCGGCGTCGATCTCTTCGTCCTCGCCCACGACGGTGGGGTCGTATCCGGGGTCGTATTCGAACGAGGCGCGGTGCTGGAGGACGCCGACGCTGAGCCCCAGGCCGTGGTAGATCTCGGCCATCCAGCGGGCGTCCCGCTTGGCCAGGTAGTCGTTCACGGTGACGAGGTGGACGCCGTCGCCCTCAAGCGCGTTGAGGTAGATGGACAGCGTTGCGACGAGGGTCTTGCCTTCGCCGGTGCGCATTTCCCCGATCTTGCCTTGGTGGAGCACGGCGGCGCCGATCAGCTGCACGTCGTAATGGCGCATGTCCATCCAGCGCTTGCCGGCCTCCCGCACGACGGCGAAGGCCTCGGGGAGGAGGTCGTCCAGGGCGGCGCCGTCTTCCAGGCGCTCGCGGAACTCCACCGTCTTGGCGCGCAGTTGGTCGTCGCTGAGGGCGGAGAACTCGTCCTCCCAGGCGCCCACTTCGGCGATCAGGTGCTGCAGCCGCTTTAGTTCGCGACTGTTGGAGTCGCCCAGGATGTTCTTGGCCCGTTTGAGAATGCTCATGGTGCGTTCCGGCTGCGCATGGCGTTATCGCCTGATTCGGCGCGCGCAGTCAATCTCAGAATAGCGCCGCCAGAGGCTGATCCGGAGCCGGCTTTCGTTAAGTGCGGTGGTGTGTTGAGTTGGCGTCGGTCGGCGCGCGGTGTGGGGCGTCGAGGGGGGCGACTGGATGGGGCCCGAGGGGTGCGCCACCGGTTGGTGCGCTTGAGGGGGGGGCGCGCCAGAGGCGGCGGCCTACTGAAAGAGCTCGCCGACTGAGCTCCCGGTGTGGATCCGTTGGATCGTGTCGCCCAGTAGGGGGGCGACGCTGACGAGCTCGATCTTCGCGCTGGCCGGATTCTGGGTCGGCAGGGTGTCCGTCATGAGCAGGGAGTCGAGCGGGCTGCGGTCGAGGCGCTCCATGGCGGGGCCAGAGAGGACGCCGTGGGTGCAGGCGGCGGAGACCGCGGTGGCGCCGCGCTCCTTGAGCAGCGTGGCAACTTCCACAAGCGTGCCGGCGGTGTCGACTTCGTCGTCAATGATCAGCGTGTCTTGCCCGTCCACGTCGCCGATCAGATTGAGTACCTGGGCGTGGTCGTTGTTGGAGATGCGGCGCTTCTCGCAGAGCGCGAGGCCGGTGTTGAGGTTCTCGGCCATGTTGCGCGCGCGCTTGGCGCTGCCAAGATCGGGCGCCACGACGACCCCGTTGAATCCTCGCTCCCGGATCACATCACCCAGCAACCGCATCGCGGTGAGTTCGTCGGTGGGGATGTTGAAGAAGCCCTGAATCTGCCCGGCGTGGAGGTCCATGGTGAGGATGCGATCGGCGCCGGCTGTTTCCAGGAGGTTGGCGATGAGGCGGGCCGTGATCGGGACGCGCGGCTGGTCTTTCTTGTCGGAGCGGCCATATGGGAAATAGGGGATGACGGCGGTGATGCGACCGGCGCTGGCGCGGCGCACGGCGTCGATCATGATCAGCAGCTCCATGAAGCTGTTGTTCACCGGCCGGGCGCCGGGCTGCACGAGGAAGACATCGCGCTCACGAACGTTCTCGCAAATACGCACGAAGATGTTTTCGTTGGCGAAGGCGGTGACTTCGGCACGGCCCGGGGGGATGCCCAGCGAGTGGGAGATCGCGTTCGCTAACGCCGGGTGGGCGTTGCCGGTGAAGATCAGGGGTCCGGGCAGCGTCACCGAGTGCTCCAGTCAGGGCCGCATGCGCCAGTCGGGGCCCACTGGGGCACCTCTGCGAGTATGGCCGCGGGGACGGACCGCGAGCAAGCCCGGTCTCCCATTTGGCCCAATTTGTGGCGTATCTGACCAGGCGTTCCACCGTTCGTCCCCAGGTGTGGATGACCAAGACGGGTAGGTTTTGCAGGCGCAGCGTGAGCTAGGAGACAGAAGGGGCGTGAAAGTGACGGGATTCTGCCGCTTTGCGATGTGTTCCTGTCCCATGGTGCTTGAAAGCCGCGCCAGGGGTGCGTAATATCAATGTTGGCTGCGCATGCCCCACAGACTTACTCAACCCACCAGGATCTCGCGTTAATGGCCGTCTTTCGCGCACGGTGTTTCTGTATTTGTGCCGTTTTCGACGCTGGCCCTCCCCGGAGGGGAGGCGTCGCTTCGTTCCGACCGCAAGTGCAACGACGCGAAGCGCAATGACGCCAACTCGCTTGATCCCGGCCCGCGCACGGGCGGGATCGTCCAGGGGCTATCGATCCCGAGTTTGGAGCGGCTCGGAGTCTGACGTTCATCCCGATGCGCCGCCGCCTTGCCCGCCCCGACTGGATTCGTCCGGCTCACCACTGAGGAGCGCCCCTCGATCATGACCACCACTTCGCCGCAATCTGCTGGATCGAAGCCAACCGTGAGCCCCATTGGGCGCACCGTGGTGCCGGAGGAACGACGGGTCTACTCGTCGATCCCGGAGCTGCACGAGTTGCCCAATCTGATCCGCGTGCAGTCGGACTCGTACGACTGGTTTCTGAAAGAGGGGCTGAAGCAGCTCTTCCAAGAAATCTCGCCGATTCAGGATTTCACGGGCAAGCGCATGGAGCTGCTCTTCGATGAGTACCGCCTGGGCGACCCGCCGTACTCGGAGCATGAGTGCCGCCAGCGCGACCTCACTTACTCGGCGCCGCTGCGCGTCACGGTGCAGTTGGTCGTCAAAGAGAGCGGCGAGATCAAGGAGCAGGAGCTCTTCTTCGGCGACTTCCCGCTGATGACGTCCACGGGCACCTTCGTGATCAACGGCGCGGAGCGCGTCGTGGTCTCGCAGTTGGTGCGTTCCCCGGGGGCGTACTTCAGCACCACGACTGATCCCAATACCGGGCGCGAGCTTTGCTCCGCGAAGCTGATCCCCAATCGCGGCGCCTGGCTGGAGTTCGAGACCAGCAATCGGGACCTGCTCACGGTCAAGGTGGACCGCAAGCGCAAGATCCCCATCACCACGCTGCTGCGGGCGATCGACTCCGATGAAGAGATCGAGGACGAGACGCTGCTCGGTACGGACGAGCGTGTCCGCGCCATGCTGGAGGAGTGGGACACGAACCCGCTCCATCCCTACTTGGAGGCCACGCTGGCGAAGGAGCCGGCCCCCGCGGAGGGCGAGGACCGCACCAAGGCCTGGGCCCTGCTGGAGGTCTATCGCAAGCTGCGCCCCGGTGATCCGCCCACGGGGGACAACGCTCGCGGCCTCTTGGACAGCCTCTTCTTCAACCCGCGCCGCTATGACCTGGGCCGGGTGGGTCGCTACAAGGTCAACAAGCGCCTCGCGCACCTGCTGGACGGGGCGACGGATCAGCGCACGCTGCGCCAAGAAGACATGCTGGCGATCGTCAAGCAGCAGATTCGGATCAACAACAGCGAGGACCGCCCGGACGACATCGATCACTTGGGCAACCGTCGCATCCGGGCCGTGGGCGAGCTGATCCTGAATCAGTTCCGCGTTGGCCTGTTGCGCATGGAGCGGGTGATCCGCGAACGCATGACGATCACCGACCCGGAGCAGGCGACGCCGAGCGCGCTGATCAACATCCGTCCGGTGGTCGCGGCGATGAAAGAGTTCTTTGGCGGCAGCCAGCTGAGCCAGTTCATGGACCAGACGAACCCGCTGGCCGAGCTGACGCATAAGCGTCGGCTCAGCGCTCTGGGGCCGGGCGGGCTCAGTCGCGATCGCGCCGGTTTCGATGTGCGCGATGTGCACCACAGCCACTACGGTCGTATCTGCCCGATCGAGACCCCGGAGGGCCCGAACATCGGCCTGATCGGCAGTCTCGCCACGTACGGGGTGATCAACGATTTCGGCTTCATCCAGACGCCCTATCGGCGGGTGATCTCGGAGCTGCCGGTGGGGTCGCCGGACCTGGTGGGACAGCTGCTGTCAGAGGATGTCGAGGGGCCGCGCGGTGGGGCCATCGGCAGTGCCGGGGATGAGATCACGACCGCGATGCAGGCGCGTCTCACGGCCGCCGGGATCGAACCGGTGCCGGTGCGCACCTACGTGGAGGACGAGGTCCAGCTTCTCACCGCGGACGAAGAGGACCGTTTCGTCGTGGCGCAGGCCAGCGCGCCGCTGGACGAGGCCGGGCACTTCGTGGAGGCACGGGTGGAGGTGCGTGATGGCGCGCTCTTCGAGGAGACCGAGCCGGACCAGATCGACTACATGGATGTGTCACCGCGGCAGATCGTTTCCGTGGCGACCTCTCTGATTCCGTTCCTGGAGCACGACGACGCCAACCGCGCGCTGATGGGCTCCAACATGCAACGCCAAGCGGTGCCGCTGCTGCGTCCCGAGGTGCCGATCGTTGGCACGGGCATGGAGCGGCAGGCCGCACACGATTCGGGCCAGGTGGTGTTCGCACGCAAGCACGGGGAGGTGAGCAAGGCGACGAGCGTGGAGATCGCCGTCAAGTACGACGACGGCGAGGAGGAGACGTTCCGTCTGCTCAAGTTCATGCGGTCCAACCAGGGCACGTGCATCAACCAGCGCCCGATCGTGGCCAAGGGCGACAAAGTCGCGGAGGGGCAGGCCCTGGCCGACTCGTCCTCGACCGACAAGGGGGAGCTGGCGCTGGGCCAGAGCATCCTCGTCGCGTTCATGGCCTGGGAGGGCTACAACTTCGAGGACGCGATCATCCTCTCGGAGAACTTGGTCCGTGAGGACAAGTTCACCTCGATCCACATGTCGAAGTATGAGGTTGAGGCGCGCGAGACGAAGCTGGGCCCGGAGGAGATCACGCGCGACATCCCCAATGTGGGCGAGGAGTCCCTGCGCGACCTGGACGAGCACGGCATCATCCGTATCGGCGCGGAGGTGGGTCCGGGCGACATTCTGGTGGGCAAGATCACGCCCAAGGGCGAGACGGAGCTGACGGCGGAGGAGAAGCTGCTCCGCGCGATCTTCGGTGAGAAGGCGCGCGAGGTAAAGGACACATCACTGCGCGTCCCGCACGGAGCGCGCGGCACCGTGGTTGAGGTGCGCGTCTTCCGTCGCGAGGACCATGACGAGCTGCCCGCCGGCGTCGAGCAGATGGTGCGTGTGACCATCGCCGAGCGTCGCAAGCTCTCGGAGGGCGACAAGATGGCCGGCCGGCACGGCAACAAGGGGGTCATCTCTCGGATCATGCCGTCGGAGGACATGCCGTATCTGGAGGACGGGACGCCGGTGGAGATCATTCTCAGCCCCATTGGGGTGCCGAGTCGGATGAACCTGGGCCAGATGCTGGAGACGCAGCTCGGTTGGGCCGCCCACAACCTGGGCTTTCGCGCCGTGACGCCGGTGTTCGACGGGGCCACGGAAGGCGCGATCGCGGATGCGATGGGCCGCGCCTGGCTGGTCCGGGCGGCCAGCGCCAATGGCTATTCCGCGGTGCCGGACGAGCACGCGGTTGTCCCCTCATTCGACCGGGAGCGCGCGGATGAATGGCTGCGCAAACAGGGCTACGAGCCGGATACGATCTTCGACGAGACGCAGGAGGGCCCGGCCAAGCGGGCCGCGATCGAGCTCTGGCTGGAGGAGTTGGGCGAGAAGCGCGTGCGCGGTCTGACCGATGAGAAGCTCATGGCCCGCGCGGACACTGTCTATCAGGCGGGCCGGGGCGCGCCGCCGTTCTTCGGCAAGCAGTGGCTGTACGACGGCCGCACCGGCGAACGATTCGATCAGCCGGTGACGGTGGGATTCATCTACATGATGAAGCTGAGCCACATGGTGGAGGACAAGATTCACGCTCGCTCCACGGGGCCCTACTCGTTGATCACGCAGCAGCCCCTGGGCGGCAAGGCGCAGTTCGGCGGGCAGCGCTTCGGCGAGATGGAGGTCTGGGCCTTGGAGGCCTACGGCGCGGCGCACATTCTGCAGGAGTTGCTGACCGTGAAGAGCGACGACGTTGTGGGCCGGGTCAAAGCCTATGAGGCGATCGTCAAGGGCGAGGCCGTGTTGGAGCCGGGTGTGCCGGAGTCCTTCAAGGTGCTGGTCAAAGAGTTGCAGAGTTTGGGCCTCTCCGTAGAGGTCCTCAACCAAGCCGACGAGCGCGTTGTGATCGAGGACACCTCGGGACAGGACGTGCCGGCGCTCGGCGTGAATCTCAAGGGATTCGAGGGAGAGGAAAGTACCTAGTGCTTGAGGTCAATGATTTCGACGCGATCCGCATTGCCTTGGCGTCACCGGAGCAGATTCGCTCCTGGTCGTACGGCGAGGTGCTGAAGCCGGAAACGATCAACTACCGCACGCTAAAGCCAGAGAAGGACGGCCTTTTCTGCGAGAAGATCTTCGGGCCGCAGAAGGACTTTGAGTGCATGTGCGGCAAGTACAAGCGCGTCCGCTACAAGGGCATCATCTGCGATAAGTGCGGCGTGGAAGTCACGCGCAGCAAGGTGCGCCGTGAGCGCATGGCGCACATCGAGCTGGCCGCGCCGGTGAGCCACATTTGGTTCGTCAAGGGCACCCCCAGCCGTGTTGCGCTGCTGCTCGATATTTCGCCGCGCGCGCTGGAGCGCGTGATCTATTTCGCGCAGTACCTGATCACCGGCGTCAACATGGAGCAGAAGGCCAAGGCCATCGAGCACCTCACGCTCGACGCAGAGGACGCGATCGAGTCGTCCACGAAGGAGATCGAAGACGCCCTCACGCAGCTGAAGGCGGCCAGCGATGGTCGTCTCAAGGCGATCGGCGAGGCGCTTAAGGCCGGGCAGAAGGCGAACACGGATGCGGCCGCTGCGCGGGTCAGCACGCTCACGGCGGCGCACACGGAGTTCACGGCGCTGCTGACGGAGTTCGATGGCAAGAAGGCGCGTCGCAACGTCAAGCTGGACGATGTGGTGATCGCGGAGCGCGGCGACGCCGTGGACGCGGCCAAGATGGGCAAGAAGCTCAATACCACCCTGGAGCGCAAGCTCACGAAGACAGCGAAGACGGCGGCCAGCGCTGAGCAGAAGATTCTCAACCAGGCCGAGTCCGACGAGAAGCAAACCCGCGACGATGTCTTCGCGCAGGATGAGCAGCTGCGCGAGCGGCTGGCATCCGTGCGAGATCGGGCGGAGGCGGAGCTGGCGGAGCGCGTTGAGGAGATCGAGGGGCTCACCAACCCCCTTGACACGATGGACTTCAGCGACGCGATCATTAGCGAGCAGCGCGCCGCGGAGCTGCAGGAGCGCTACCCCGGCGTGGTCCAGGTGGGGATGGGCGCCGAGGCGATCATCCCCATCCTCGAGAAGATCGAGTTGGGCTCGCTGAGCGAAGAATTGCAGGTGGAGGTAGCGACGACGTCCGGCCAGCGGCGTAAGCGAGCGATGAAGCGGCTGCGTGTGGTGGAGGCGCTCCGCAAGTCCGGCAACAAGCCGGTCTGGATGGTCTTCCGGGCGCTGCCGGTGCTGCCGCCGGATCTGCGGCCCATGGTGCAGTTGGACGGCGGTCGCTTTGCGACCTCCGATCTGAACGACCTGTACCGCCGCGTGATCAACCGCAACAACCGCCTCAAGCGGCTGCTGGAGCTGGGTGCGCCGGAGATCATCATTCGCAACGAGAAGCGCATGCTGCAGGAGGCGGTCGATTCCCTGATCGACAATGGCCGCCGCGGTCGTGCGGTGACCGGCAGCGGCAGCCACAAGCTCAAGAGCTTGTCAGACTTGCTCAAGGGCAAGCAGGGCCGCTTCCGGCAGAACCTGCTGGGCAAGCGCGTTGACTACGCCGGCCGATCGGTGATTGTCGTGGGCCCCACGCTGAAGCTGCATGAGTGTGGGTTGCCCAAGCGCATGGCGCTGGAGCTGTTCAAGCCGTTCATCATGCATGAGCTCGTCTCACGCGGGCTGGCGCACAACATCAAGAGCGCCAAGCGCGTGGTGGAGCGGGCGCGTCCGGAGGTCTGGGACGTGCTGGAGGATGTGGTGCGGCAGCGGCCGGTGCTGCTGAACCGCGCGCCCACCCTGCACCGGCTGGGGATTGAGGCGTTCGAGCCGGTGTTGGTGGATGGCAGCGCCATCCAGATTCACCCGCTGGTCTGCTCCGCGTTCAATGCGGACTTCGATGGCGACCAGATGGCAGTGCACGTGCCGCTGAGCCGTGAGGCGGTTGCGGAGGCGCGACAGATCATGCTCAGCACCAAGAACCTGTTGCTGCCCTCCTCCGGTGAGCCCACGATTGCGCCCACGCTGGACATGGTCATGGGCTGCTATTACCTGACCCTGGCCAAGGATGACCTGCAGGGCGCCTTCGAGCCCGGTCCGCCGGCGCGGGGGGTCTACGCCTCGTTCGAGGAAGCGCGGCTGGCGTACGACCTGAATCAGTTGCACCTGCACGCGAAGATCCGGGTGCGGGATGAGCGCACTGGGGGCGCGCTGGTGGACTCCACGGTAGGGCGCGTCATCTTCGACCAGGTGGTGCCCGACGGGTTGCCGTTCCAGAACGCGCTGATGGACAAGAAGACACTGCGGGAGCTGGTCTCGCGCTCATATAAGGAGCTCGGGGGGGACCCGACGGCGCTGATGGCCGACAAGATTAAGGACATTGGCTTCCGTTTCGCGACGCAGTCCGGCGTGACCATTGCCGTGGATGAGCTGCGCGTGCCGGACAGCAAGCGGGCCACGATCGATCGGGCCGAGACGGCTGTCGAGGACGTGCGCGAGCAGTTCCAGATGGGGCTGATGACGGAGCAGGAGCGCTACGGCAAGACGGTGGACATCTGGCAGGGCGCCACGAACGAGGTCAGCGACGCGATCTCGGATCACATGCACGAGTACGGCTCGGTCAACATCATGGTCTCCAGCGGCGCCAAGGGGAACATTGCCCAGGTGCGGCAGATGGCGGGCATGCGCGGGCTGATGTCGGACCCCTCCGGGCGCATCATTGAGCTGCCGATTCGCTCTTCCTTCCGCGAGGGGCTGTCGGTCCTGGAGTACTTCATTTCCACCCACGGCGCGCGCAAAGGTCTGGCCGATACGGCCCTGCGAACGGCCGACAGTGGCTACCTCACGCGTCGGCTGATCGATGTTTCACAAGACGTGATCATCCGGGCCGTGGACTGCGCCACCGACCGCCCCGCCCCTCCCGGCCTCCTCTTCAAGGAGGAGCCGAAGGACCGAGGCATGCTGGGGACCCTGCGCGAGCGCGTCATTGGACGGTTCACCGCTGGCCCGGTGGCGCATCCGAAGACGGGCGAGATCCTGGCCGACGCGAATGTGATGCTGGACGAGGAGACGCTGGATCCGTTGCTGGAGGCCGGCGTGGCCAGCTTCCGTGTGCGGTCGCCCATGCTCTGCCTGACGCGGAATGGGCTCTGCCAGCATTGCTACGGTCGCAGTTTGGCCACGGGCAAGGTGGTCAAAGAAGGCGAAGCGGTGGGCATCATCGCGGCGCAGAGTATTGGGGAGCCCGGCACGCAGCTGACAATGCGGACGTTCCACACCGGCGGTGTTGCCGGCGGCGTGGACATCACCAGCGGTCTGCCCCGTGTGGAGGAGCTCTTCGAGGCACGGTCGCCCAAGGGGCAGGCCGTGATCGGTGAGATCGACGGGCAGGTCAGCATTATGCGGGAAGGCGAGATTCGCAAAGTGCGGGTGACCGCCACCGACACCTATCGCGATGAGTACGAGCTGCCCACGGGCGCCCGGATCACGGCGAAGCACGGCACGCTGGTGGAGGAAGGGGACGTGCTTGGGCACCTGCCCGTGCTGCCGGAGGCGAAGGAGGCCAAGCCAAAGGCCAAATCCAAGTCTAAGGCGGCGAAGAAGAAGCAGGAGGACAGCGGTCAGCTCCTGGCGCGCGTGGCCGGGCGGGTGGAGCGCAAGGCGCGCGCCCGCACGCTGGCGATCGTCTACGAGCACCAGGATGTGCGCGAGTACGCGATTCCGGCCGCGGCGCGGTTGCGCGTCAGTGAGGGTGACCAGGTGGAAGCCGGGGAACGCATCACAGAGGGCTCCGTGAACCCGCAAGAGATGCTGCGCATCCTGGGAGTGGATGCCGTGCACCGGTACATCGTGGCTGAGGTGCAGCAGGTCTACCGGGCCCAGGGCGTGAACATCAACGACAAGCACATTGAGGTCATTGTGCGGCAGATGTTGCGCAAGGTGCGGATTGATACGCCGGGCGACTCCGATCTGCTGGCGGGTGAGATGCTGGACCGCTTTCAATACGACGATCTGAATCGGCGGCTGCTGACCGATGGCAAGGAGCCGGCCAGCGCCGAGCCGGTCCTGCTGGGCGTGACGAAAGCGTCGCTCTCGCAGGAATCCTGGCTCGCGGCCGCGTCGTTCCAGGAGACGACGCGGGTGCTGACGGAGGCGGCGTTGAATGGCTCCGTTGACCATCTCAAGGGTCTCAAGGAGAACGTCATCATTGGCAAGCTGATCCCGGCCCGCGCTGAGGTGGAGCTGCCGCCGCTGCCGGAGCCAAGCAATATCCTTGCCGACGGCGAGGCGGGCGAGCTGATTGGCGACGAGGCGCTGGAGGGTCTGACCGAGGAGCTGATGCGTGAGCTCGGCTTCAGCACCCAGCAGGTTGACGAGGCCGAAGTCGCGGTGCCGGCGGGCGCGCCAGCGGGCGACATCTCGCTGGGCTTCATTGCCGAGCCGGACGAGTTCTAAACCCAGCCGGAGGGGTGGCCGCGGCGGGACACCGCTGGGGCCGCCCGCTGGCGACGGACACAAAGAAGCCGGGGCAGGCGCCCCGGCTTCTTTGTGTGTTGGCAGGGATCAGGCGATTAGTAGTCCATGGGCATGGCGGGCGCCGCCGCGACAGGCGCCTCGGGAACATCCGCCACCAGGGACTCGGTCGTGAGCACCATGCCGCCGATCGAAGTCGCGTTCTCAATCGTCGAGCGCACCACCTTGACCGGGTCGACGATGCCGAAGGCGAACATGTCACCGAAGACATCGCGCTTGGCGTCGTAGCCGAAGTCCCAGCTCTTGTTCTTGCGAACCTTGTCGATCACAACGGAGCCCTCTTGCCCCGCGTTGTGGGAGATCTGGCGCAAGGGCGATTCGATCGCCTGACGCAGCAGGCGGATGGCGGTTTGCTCGTCTTCTTCCAGCTCGGTCTCGAGCTGGGCGAGCACGCTGTCGGTGCGCAGCAGCGCGATGCCGCCGCCGGAGACGATGCCCTCCTCGACGGCCGCACGGGTGGCGCTGAGCGCGTCCTCCAGCTTGGCCTTCTTCTCCTTGAGCTCGACCTCCGTCGGTGCGCCAACTTTGATCACCGCGACGCCGCCGGCCAGTTTGGCCAAGCGCTCTTGCAGCTTTTCGCGGTCGAAGTCGGAGGCGGTGCCGTCCACCTGCGCCTTGATTTCCTTGATCCGATTCTGGATCGCCTCGTCAGAGCCGGCGCCCTCCACGAAGGTGGTGTCGTCCTTGCTGGAGACGATGCGGCGCGCGCGACCGAGGTCGGCGATCTGCGCCTCCTCCAGTGTGCGGCCGAGCTCCTCCGTGATGACGGTAGCGCCGGTCAGCACGGCGATGTCTTCCAGCTGCTGCTTGCGGCGGTCGCCGAAGCCCGGCGCCTTCACGGCGAGGATGTTGATCGTCCCGCGCAGCTTGTTGACAACGAGCGTGGCCAGAGCCTCGCCGTCGACGTCGTCGGCCATGATGACGAAGTTCTTGGAGACCTGGAGGACCTTCTCCATGAGCGGCACGATGTCGGCGATGGAGGAGATTTTCTTGTCGGTGATGAGGATGTAGGGGTCGTCAATGGCCGCCTCCATCCGCTCCGGGTTGGAGACGAAGTAGGGGGAGATGTAGCCACGGTCGAGCTGCATGCCGTCCGTGAACTCCGTCTCCATGCGGATGCCCTTGCCCTCTTCGACGGTGATCACGCCATCCTTGCCGACCTTTTCCATGACGTCGGCGATCATGTCGCCCACCTCAGGGTCGTCGGCGCTGATCGTCGCGACGGCGGCGATCTCTTCCTTGGCCTGAACGGGTCGGGCTTTGCTGCGGAGCTCTTCCACGATGGCCCGGGTGCCCTTGTCCAGGCCGCGCTTGAGGCCCATGGGGTCGGCGCCGGCGGCGATGTTGCGCATGCCTTCCCGCACGATGGCCTGAGCCAGCACGGTGGCCGTGGTGGTGCCGTCTCCGGCCACGTCATTGGTGCGGATCGAGACCTCTTTGGCGAGCTGCGCGCCCATGTTCTCGAAGGGGTTTTCCAGCTCGATTTCACGGGCGATCGTGACGCCGTCGTTAATGATCAGAGGGGCGCCGAACTTCTTGTCCAGCACCACGTTGCGCCCCTTGGGGCCCAGGGTCACTTTGACGGCGTCCGCCAGTTGGTCCACGCCGCTCTTGAGCGCGCGCCGCGCCCCCATGTCGAAGGCCAGCTGTTTGGCTGCCATGCGCCAGTCCTTTCGCTATGCCGGGGCCAGTGGGCCCGGGCGAGCGCCGGTCAGTCCTCATGTGGCCGTCCCGGGGGACGACCGCGGAGGGGGCGACGGCGACGCTAGACGATCACCTTGGCCAGGATTTCGCTCTCTTGAAGCACGATCAGGTCCTGGCGGTCGATCTTGATGTCTTGGCCGGTGTACTTCTTGTAGAGAATCCGGTCACCAACCGCGATGTCGATCGGGACGCGCTCGCCCGTGTCGTCGCGCCGGCCCGGGCCCACGGCGATGACCTCGCCCTGCTGCGGCTTCTCTTTGGCCGTGTCCGGAATCACCAGGCCGCTCTCGAGGACCTGCTCCTGCTGCACCGGGGTCACCACTACGCGGTCATTCAGCGGTTCGAGCCGCGCGCTTTCTTTCTTCGCCATTACGTTGCGTCCTTCGTCGTCTGATATTGCCCGCCGGGCTGGGAATCCCCGGCCGCCGGCGGCCCTTGCTGTCGGTTAGCACTCCTGTCCTGCGAGTGCCAACTGGCATCCTATCCGAGCGCGCGGAGATCGCGCAAGCGTTACGTTCGGCCGCTCTGCGCAGTGCGACGGATTCGCGGCGACGGCGCCGATCGGCCGAAGCGGGAGACGCGAACAGGCCACAGAATCCAGCCCACGCCGGCCCGGCCCGGTGCGCACGGGCAGAGATACACGGTAGCGTGTATCCTGAGCGGATGGCGGCGTATGAGGCACGCGGGCGGCAGCCCCAAGACGAGCACTGGACGGCCCAAGGCGTCCGGGGGCTGCGGACGCATCTGCATATGAGCCAGCAGCAGTTCGCGCAGGAGGTGAATGCGCGGCAGCAGACGGTTTCCGAGTGGGAGACGGGTCGGTACCGGCCGCGCGGTCCCTCCGCCCGGCTGCTGAGCTGGATCGCGGAGGAGGCGGGATACTACGACGCAAGCCCATCGGACGGGGGCTCGTCGGACGGTGGCTTGTCGGACGGGGGCCCATCGGACGGTGGTTCGTCGGACGGGGGCCCCGACGACCAGCCCTCGGTCGCCGCGACTGAGACGTCACGTGGACCAGGCTGAGCGGCCCTTTGCCCGATCCGGCGTCGGGCCGCCCGCCTCCAGCGCGATCGCGGAGCGGGACCTACAGCGCGGCTGGGCCGCGGCGCCGCCAGTGTGGCTCGAGGAGGACTCCGGCCGGCGCTGGCGGGTGCTGTTCGCTGGGACCTGGAACCACGGACCTGGGCCGGACTTTCGCGACGCGGTGCTGCTGCCCAGCTGGGGTCCGGCACTGCGCGGGGACGTGGAGATCCATCAGCGACTGTCAGGCTGGCGCGCGCACGGGCACGATACCGATCCGGGTTACGCCGGCGTCTCGTTCGAGCTCTGCGCTGAGGGCGCGCCGGGTCAGCGCTGCCGGGAGGCCACAGGTGCGGCGCTGCCGCCGCGCACCGTCCGGCTGCGCAGCGGTCCCACGGCGGCGGCGCCGCCCTGCGTCGATCTCGTCGCGAGGGCGGGGGAGAACGCCGTTGAGGCGGCGCTGCGACGCCTCTCACGCGAGCGCCTGCTGGCCAAGGCGTCACGCCTGGGGGAGGATGGATGCGCAGCGGATTGGACGGACGCTGAGGCGGACGGGCACGCGTATGCGGCGTTGATGGGGGGGCTGGGGGCCGGCAGCCTGGCGTCGATCGCGGCGCTGCCGCAGCGGTTGCCGTGGCCGTCGTTGCGGCAGGCCCTACAGGCCGGGGATTCGGCGGCGCTCGCGACACGGCTGACGGATGTCTTCGCGGAGGGGCTGGGGGACGCCCTGCCGGGGACGACGCGCGGGAGCGGCGGCCGGCCGGCCAATCGACCCGAGAAACGCCTCGCCGCCGCCGCCCAGGTGTTGCTGCGATTGGTCGCAAGCGGCGACGGCTCACTGGCGCGGGGGGTGGCGCGCCTCGCCAGCCTGCCCGAGGGAGAAGCGATCGCAGCGCTGCAGGTGCCGCGGTTATTGGGGCGGGAGCGGGCCCGGCAGCTACTCGTCGATGCGGTCTACCCGTTCGCGCTGGCGCGAGAAGGCGGGTCGGAGCTCGTCGCGCGCTGGCAGCGGTTGGGAGGCGCCCGCTACGGGCGCACGGATCCGTTGCGGGCGCGGCTGGCCGCGGATGGCTTGCGGGTCTGGGCGAACGGTCAGACGCAGGCGTTGCTGAGCTTGGAGTCGTGCTATTGCCGCGCGGGCGCCTGCGCCGTTTGCCCGCTGGCCCGTGTTGGTGGGCCGCGCCCGCATCGCTCGCCGCTGCCCAGCCCCAACGCGCCGGAGGCGCTAGGGACAGATGTGGGGGAGGGGCGCTGGGCGCATGCACCAGAGGCGCGCGCAGGACCGGGAGCGCCCGCTCGCCCACAGAGGGATCTGGGCTAGCCGACGCCCGCTTGGAAGACGCCGGGCCCCGAGGTGGAGAACAGGTCGAAGCTGAGGCTGGGGTCGGCCTGGCGACGGTAGTGTGCCGCGGCTCCGATCATCGCCGCGTTGTCTGTGCAGAGCCTTGGTGGAGGCCAGCGCACGGGCACCGCACAGCGCGACTGGAGCGCCGCCCGCAGGGAGCCGTTGGCGGCGACGCCGCCGGCGATGATCACGCTGCGGGCGTCGAACTCGGCGGCGGCGCGCGTCGTCTTCTCTGCCAGCACGTCGACGACGGAGTCCTGGAAGGCGCGGGCCAGGGGCCCCGGATCGGTCACGCCCTCCGGGTGTTCCTTGCGTACGCGATGCAGCACGGCGGTCTTGAGTCCGCTGAACGAGAAATCGTAGGTGCCGCGCAGCCAGGCGCGCGGCAGCCGTGCGGCCGGATCCCGATCACGCGCCGCCCGCTCAATCGCCGGCCCGCCGGGGAAGGGCAGGCCCAGCAAGCGGCCGACCTTGTCGAAGGCCTCCCCGGCGGCGTCGTCCAGGGTCTGGCCGAGGCGCTGGAAGTGGCCGTGGTCGCGCATCAGCAGGAGCTCCGTGTGGCCGCCGCTGACAACCAGGCAAAGCACCGGGAAGGGGGGCGGGGTTCCGTCATAGGCGTCCAGCGACGGGGCCAGCCAGTTCGCGTAGAGATGCCCTTCGATGTGGTGCACGGGGATGCAAGGCAGATCGCGCGCCCAGGCCAGCGCCTTGGCCGCGTTGATCCCCACGAGCAAGGAGCCGCCCAGGCCGGGGCCGCGCGTGACCGCGATCGCGTCGACGGATGCCCAGTCGCGCCCCGCCTCGGCCAAGACGCCGTCGAGCACCGGTGCGACGCTGCGCAGGTGCTCGCGGCCGGCGACTTCTGGCACAACGCCGCCATAGCGCGCGTGCAGTTCGGCTTGTGAGGCAACAACGGAGGCCAGCAGCTCGCGGCCGTCTTCCACGAGGGCGGCCGCGAACTCATCGCAGGAGGATTCCAACGAGAGGATGGTGTGGGGCATCGTGCCGCTTCCGGCGCCCGCGGCGAGCGGCACGCGTTCTCTGGCGATCGCGGGTTCGCGATCACTCGTTCGCGATGATAGGGGGCAGTGTCGAGGTCAGCAGGGCGTCCGCGGTCACGTAGTAAATACGATTGTTGGCCTCGTCCGGGACGACGCCACGCACGCCGGCGAGCTCGTCGGCGCGCAGCTGGGCGACCAGCGCCCCGGAGGCGCTGAACACGGCCACGCGATTGTTGCCGCGATCGACGGTGTAGATCAGTCCGGAGAGTGCGCCGATGGCGAGCGAATCCGGCACCAGCAGTGGCCGGTCCAGGTCCAACAGCGGGAAGCCTTGGTCGACGCCGTCCCTGAAGCGACGGATGCGTCCGTCCGCCCCCGCGACGAACAGCGACTCGCTCACGGCCAGCGAGCCGGCGCTGGAGAGGTCGGTGCGGGCGATGGCCGGCTGCGGCTGCAGCAGGGTGCCGTCGCTGAGCTGCGGGAAGCGCCAGATAATGCCGCCCGCGACATCCAGCAGGTAGACGCTGGTCTCATCCACGGCGACGGCGTCCGGCGAGCCAATCAACTCGCGGTTCGGGACCTCCAGCGCGTTTGTGCCCACGCCCGGCACGTGGCGAAAGAGGCGGCCGTTGCTGTCCAGGATCGTGAGCGACGCCCCCGCCGCGCCGACCGCCCAATCCATGCCCACGGGTGCGCCCGCTTGCGGTCCGTCGAAGAGGAAGAGCAGGGGGTAGCTCTGCCCGGCCTCGAAGATGACTTCGGGGTCGCCGCCGGCCAGGGGCAGCGAAAAGACGCGGGCGCCGCTCAGGTCCAGCAGGAACAGCGAGGCACCGCCGACCTGAACGAGCGACAGGGCTAGCGGCGGCGGCACGCGCCCGGCCAGGTTCGTCACTTCAACCAGGTCCGGCGGGCGCACGACGGCATTGATCTGCGAGAGCGCCGTTGACACTTCTTGCTGGAGCGCCAGCGCGCTCTCGTCCAAAGGTCGCAGCGCCAGCGACGCGAGCACCGTGGCCTGAGCCGCGGTCAGCGCGGCACGGCCGGCGTCCGCGTCGGCGGTCAGCGAGGCGGTGGTCAGGCCCCGGCGCGTGTCCTGCAACAGATCTTCGAAGCGGCTCTGTTCGGAGTTCTCGAGTAGATCCGGGACCAGCAGCACGCCTACAACGACGGCGAGAATGCCGACGACAGCTACCACAGCCAGGGCCAGTGCTGCCCAGCCGCGCCGCTGGGCGACCGGATCATCGGACTCCTCGCCCGTTTTCGATCGGCGCAGGGCGCGGAAGCGCGGCATCCGCCCCTCCAAGGGGAAGATGTGCCGGGGGAAGTGGGCCCGGTCCGCGTCGTCTCCGGTCTCAAGCACCGGCGCGGACAGTGGTGTGAAGGGGTTGCTGGGCCAGCCGGCGGCCTGCGTCACGAGCGCGCCCGGGCCCGACGCCTCCTGCTGCAGGCGGTACTCGACACTGCGCGCCGAGCCGGATGAGGTCTCTTCGCGTGTCCCCGCGCTGGGCTCATCGGTCGCCGGGGGATCATCCAGCTGCGGGTCGTTGTCAGCGGCGGAGTCCGGCTGCGCACCGGCGTCGGTCGCGGGCGGTGCGTCCGAGCCGATCGGCGTGATCGGCGCGATTGGCGGTTCGTTGACGATGTCTTCCCGCTCTCCCACCACGACGCTGCGCTCGACCGCAGGTTCGTCGACAAGGGGGGGGGCGCCGTCGGGTGGGGCCTCGGGGATGGTTTCGGCGGACAAGTCCTGACCGCCGTCGACTTCGGCCAGGCGATCGTCGTCGTCGATGGCAATTGAAGAGGCGAGCTCGGCGTCCGAGCCAGGGCCCGGCGACCAGCCGGCAACCCGTTCGCCCGGCGCCGCGTCGCCAGCCCCGCCTGGCCCGTGTGCTTCGTGATCTTCGAAGTCAGCGTCGCGCGCGGCTTCCGCCCACGGGTCGCCGGCGGCGGCGGGCTGCCGCTTGAACACGCCGGCGACGCCGGAGAAGAATCCGCCGACGGCGGCTACGAGCGATGTGCGCTCGGGGAAATCGTCGTTCTCGGGCGCTTCCGTCTGGGGGGACGGGCCAGTCTCTGTGTACGGGTGCGTCTCCGGAGGGGGACCGGCATCGAGTTCGAGGTCAGCACTCGTCGGACCGCTGCTGGGCGGCTCGAGGGCGGGCTGCGCAGCCGTCGGCCCGGGCGGCGCGGCCGGCTCCGGGACTGCGTCTGCGAGGTCCGCGTCCGGCGCGGGCCCCGTTTCGGGCCCGGTGTGGGCCGGCGAGCTGTGGGCGGCGGGCGCGGACTGGACACCGGGAGCGGGAATCGGCGGCTCCTCGTCGATCAATAGCGACGGCTCTGGTGGGACAGCGCCGCGCGTCCCGCCCGGCGCGACGACCAGCGCGGATACCCGCGCCAGCGCACGCAGCTGTGGGTACAGCAGTGGCAGCACATCCTCGACGGGGGTATCGCGCAGGGAGGCGATCGCCTCTTCGCCCACGGATCGGGCGACCTCGCTGCTGATCAGCAGAACCCAGTCCTCAGACCCCAGTTGCAGCTGCGAGAACTCCGGCGCGGAGGTATCGGCGCCGCCCAGCGGTCCCTGCGCCCCCTCCGTGGTGGGCCGGCGGCGCAGCAGGCGGCCGTCGCGCCGGTAGTAGGCCAGGCAGGGCCCCATTTGCATCAGGAACACGTCGCCGTCGCGGATCAACAGACAAGAGAGGCCGTAGCTGGCCTGGTCGCGCGGGAGGCTGGTGCGATTCCAGTCCAGCAGTTCCTCATGCCGGTCGCGAATGACGCGCTGCAGGCTGCCGGTGAGGGAGCCGTCCGCTTCAAGGAACTCTTCGCCGATGCGGCTGACGAGATCGCCGATGTAGGGCTCGCTGCCGGGGCGGTCCGGCTCGGCCAGGATGTACAGCGCGGCGCTACGACCCCGATCGTCGCTGCGTTCCGCGTACGCGATCTCAGGCGCGTCTTCGCTCGCGACTCCGTCGGCGATATGCAGCTGGGCGGTCCAATTTTCAGCCGCCATGCGGCTCACACCTCCTACCGCCCCGGAATGAACTCAGCCTATCGCTCGGTCCGGTTCGAATCCAGGCACCGTGGATTTCCGTCGCGCGGGCGGCGCAAGCGAAGACGGCGCGCCGCTATGATCGGGCCATGTCCGACACGTCCGATACCCCCACGGCTGATCTGCGCGAGGCCGACCGCGCCCTGGCTCGCGCCGCCGACGAGATCGAGGCGCTGCTGCGCAGTGCGGCCCAGCGGCTGCGTCCCTTCCCGCCGTTCCCCGGCGCGCTGTTCAGCTACGGCGTAGAGGCGGAAGTGGACGGAGTGCGCGACCGCAGCGTTGGCTGCATCGTGGTGACGGAGGAGGGCGACCTGAAGGAGTTGCAGATCGGTATCGGTGAGGAGGGGCCCGGGATGCTGGGGCCGCCCGACCCGGTCTCGATGCGCGAGGAGCGGCTGGTGGAGGTCGCGCTCCATCCCTACGACCGGCTGCTTTTCGCGTACGCTGGGCTGCGCGCGGTTGAGGCCCTGCGACAGGCGCGGGAATCCAGCTGAGCGTCGAGGTTGGCGTCCGAGGCTGGTCGGGTCGTGCTGGGCCTAGTCGAGCAGGATGGCGCCGGAGCGGCCGCCGCTCTTCTCGCGCAGGCGCACATCGACGATGCGCATGCTGCGGTCCACGGCCTTGGCCATGTCGTAGACGGTGAGCGCGGCGACGCTGACGGCCGTGAGCGCTTCCATCTCCACGCCGGTCTGCCCGCGCGTGCGGACTCGCGCCCGAATGGAGACGGCCCCGCCGAAGCCTGGCGGCGTGTCTGGGTCCGACTCCAGCTCGCACTGCACCGCGATATGGGTCAGGGAGAGCGGGTGGCAGAGCGGGATCAGCTCGTGCGTCCGCTTGGCGGCCATGACGCCGGCCAGCTCGGCGGTCACCAGCACGTCCCCCTTTTTGAGTGCATTATCCGCGATCAGGGCCGCGGTCTCACCCTGCATGAGTACCCGTCCTTGGGCGACGGCGACGCGTTCACTGACCTCCTTGTCACCGACATCGACCATGCGCGCGCGTCCCGACGCGTCGACATGACTGAGCGCCGCCGCCTGGTCGGGGGACGATTGCGAGGAGCCCTGCGCGCTTCGCGCCGCCTCAGCCACCGATGTACGACATCTCGATCTTGCCGCTGGCCAGACCGGCAGTCTGCTCCGAGCGCAGCTCCGAATAGCGATCCTCGCGTGCGGACCAGATGGCGTCGAGCTTCTGCTCCAGCGCCGCGGTGTCGCCCTGGCGCAAGAGCGTGCGCAGGTCCGTGCCGCTGGTTGCGAAGAGGCAGGTGTAGAGCGACCCTTCCGCCGACAGGCGGGCCCGCGTGCAATCGCCGCAGAACGGCTGCGATACGGATGTGATTACACCCACTTCCCCACCGCCGTCCCGATAGCGCCAGCGTCGGGCGACCTCGCCTCGATAGGCGGGCTCGATCGGTTCCAGCGGCAGCGCGGCGTCGATCATGCGGACGATCTCGCGGCCGGGCACGACCTCGTCCAAGCGCCAGCCGTTGCTCGCGCCGACATCCATGAACTCAATGAAGCGCACGACGTGTCCGCTGCCGTGGAAGTGTCGCGCCAGGTCGACGATCGTGTGGTCGTTGACGCCGCGCCGCACGACCGCGTTGATCTTGATCGGCGCCAGGCCGGCCTGCGCCGCCGCCTCGATCCCGGCGAGCACCTGCGCGACCGGGACGTCGGCGTCGTTCATGGCGCGGAAGACGGCGTCGTCCGTGCTGTCGAGGCTCACGGTGATGCGGTTGAGTCCGGCCGCGGCGAGGTCAGCCGCCTGTGCCGCGAGCAGGGTGCCGTTGGTGGTCAGGGCGATCTCGAGGTCTGGCATTTCGTGCAGCATGGAGACCAACGTGGGCAGCCCGCTGCGCAGGAGGGGCTCGCCGCCGGTCAGCCGCAGCTTGCGCAGCCCGCGCGGATGCAGGCCCCGGACCACGCGGGTGATCTCCTCGAAGCTGAGGATCTGATCACGTGGCAGGAAGGGGAAATCGGCGCCGAAGACCTCACGTGGCATGCAGTAACGGCAGCGGAAGTTGCAGCGGTCGGTAACGGAGACGCGCAGATCGCGCAGAGGTCGCCCCCGCCGGTCGCGTAGGTCAGTCATCTCGCCCCCCCGCGTCCGTGTGCGGATCGTGTGGCAGCGCCGCCGTGAGCGACTCCAGGGCCCAGGCGATGTCGCGCACGGCCTGGCCGCGGTGGCTGATCGCGTTCTTCTCGTCTGATGTGAGCTCCGCCATGCGCCGTCCATCCGCCAGCTCGAAGATTGGGTCGTAGCCGAAGCCGTTGTCGCCTCGTTCATTCGCTGCGATGCGGCCCTCGACGGTCCCCTCCCCGAACCGGACGTTGGGCCCGTAGGGGAACGAAAGTGCGACGACCGCCCGGAAGCGTGCCCCGCGCTCCTCCGTTGGCAGGCCGTCCAGCGCGGCCAACAGCATTGCGCGATTCTCCGCGTCCGTTGCGCTGTCCCCAGCATAACGGGCGCTGCGCACACCGGGGGCCCCGCCCAGCGCGTCAACCTCCAGGCCGGAGTCGTCGGCCAGGGCAGGGAGTCGCGATGCGTTCGCGTAAGCGCGCGCTTTCTTGGCCGCGTTGGCGCGGAAGCTGTCGCCGTCCTCAATCACTTCCAGGTCCGCAACTCCCGCGTCGGCGGGGGTGACCAGTTGCCAACGGGCGTCGTTCAGCAGGGTGCGGAGCTCGCGGATCTTGCCGGCGTTGCCGGTTGCGATCAGCAGTCGATGTGGGGCGGGCACGGGTTGTGACCGGAGCGGCTAGACGCCGGCCGGCTGCTTCTCCATCGCCGGGTCGTAGGCGCCTTGGCGTGCCGCGCTCACCACGCGGGTGCGTTGCTGGAAGGCGGCCTGCGCGCCGGCCACGTGGGCCGGGTCTCCGCCCCAGGCCACGAGAGGCGTGGCGAGCAGGCCGCGTCCGTAGGAGTAGCTGAGCTGCCAGGGGGCGCCTTCGGTCTGTGCCAGCCGGTTGATCGCGTCCAGGTTGACGGTGGCTTCTTGGTCGCCCTGTCCGCCCGACAAGAACGTGATCCCGGGAACGGCGGCCGGCACCGTGCGACGGAAGCAGGCGAGCGTCGCTCTCGCGACGGCGGCGGCTTCGGCACGGGAGGCGGCGTCTTTGCCGGACAGCACCATGTTCGGCTTGAGCAGCATGCCCTCCAAGGAGACGCCTTGCGCGGATAGCTCTTCGAAGACCTGTTGCTGGGTCGCCTGCGTGACGGCGAAGCAGCGCTCGATGTCATGGTCGCCGTCCATCACGACTTCTGGCTCGACGATGGGCACGAGCCCGGCCTCCTGCGACAGCGCGGCGAATCGGGCGAGGGCGTGCGCGTTGACGTCGATGCCGTACTGCGTGGGCAGACCGGGGCCGATGGGGATCGGCGCGCGCCACTTGGTGAAGCGAGCGCCCAACTCGCGGTACTCGTTCAGGCGCTCACGCAGGCCGTCCAGGCCTTCGGTGATCTTCTCATCCGGGGAGCCGGCCAGGACTTTCGCGCCGGTGTCGACTTTGATCCCGGGCATGACGCCTTGGGATGTCAGCAGGTCCGCCAAGCGCCGCCCATCGGACGCGTCTTGGCGGATGGTCTCATCGAACAAGATCACGCCGCTGACCGTCTCGTTGAGGCCGGGCGTGGAGAACAGCAATTGGCGCCAGTCGCGACGGTTCTCCGGTGTCGAGGGCACGTTGATGCTCGCGAGCCGCTTCTCCATCGTGGGCGCACTTTCGTCCGCCGCCAGAATGCCCTTGTCGGCCGCGACCAGTGCCTGCGCGGTCATCGCCAATTGTTCCGCGTTCATGCTTTCCTCCGGCGCTGGCGGGCCTGTCGCACGGCCCAATTGCCGCGATCGTGCAGGCCGCCATTGCGGCGTGTCCATCGGGCGCACCGATGCTACCGCGCGCATCTCTCCGGGACGACCGGTGTGGACCCAATCGTGGAAATCTTGTGGGCGGTTGGGCAGCGGTTACGAGGCGAGGATGCCATCGACCTCCGCCACGAGGTCCGCATTGCCGACGATCAGCGGCGTTCGCTGATGCAGCGCTTCTGGCATCAGGTCCAGGATGGAGCCGGCGCCGTCGCTACCCGCGCCGCCGGCCTGCGCCGCGACGAACGTCAGTGGGTTGGCCTCGTAGCCCAGGCGCAGCTTGCCGGCCGGGCTCTTGAGATCGCCCGGATAGAGGAAGATGCCGCCTTTGAGCAGGTTGCGGTGGAAGTCCGCGACCAGCGAGCCCACGTAGCGCAGGCTGTAACGCCCGCGCAACGAGGCGACCGCTTGTTGCATCGGTGCGGTCCAGCGGTCCTGATTGCCCTCGTTGACGGAGTAGCAGGAGACCTTCTCCGGGATGCGGATGCCGGGGTGCGTGAGGCGGAAGGCGCGCGCATCCGTGTGGGGCGAGTTCGGGTCCAGCGTGAACCCATCAACCCCGGCGCGCGTCGCGACGACGAGCACGGTGCTGGATCCGTAAATTGCGTAACAGGCGGCGATCTGATCGCGCCCCGGGCGGCGCAGGGTCGCCTCGGTGACTGGGGCGTCGTTGGAGCGGCGGTAGATCGCGAAGATGGAGCCGATCGTGATCCCCACGTCGATGTTGCTGGATCCGTCCACAGGGTCGAACAGCGCCAGGTAGGGGTGGTCGGCGGCGTCGCTGACGTGCACCATCGCTTCCAGCTCTTCGCAGGCCAGCCCGGCGACCCGGTCGCTCTCACGCAGGTGATCGACGAAGACCTGCGTGCCTTGGGCGTCGAGTTGCTGGACGAGCTCGCCCTGCACGTTGATTTCGCCGGTGTCGCCCAGCACGCCGGCCAGCGCCGCCTGGCGGGTCAGCTGTTCGACGGCGATGGCGCCGGCGGCGATCGCGCCGATCACGGTGCCCAGGCCAGCCGCGGCCTCGGCGGGATCCAGCCGCGTCATCAGCACATCGTCAAGCGGGGCGCCCAATGTGTCGCCCAGTGGGCTGCCCGATGATCCGATCTGGCCCGTGGTCATGGCGCGTTCCGTCTCCTCATGGCCGGCAAACGTCGGCCCGAACGATGGTGGATGCGGGCAGCCTCGCCCGGTGCCCAACGCAAGGTCAAGCGATCGGTACCATGACGGAGCCGGTTGGCCCCCCTGCGGCGCTGCGCGATACCGGCTGGCAAGAGAGCGCGAAAACGACCTGATGGACTACGCGGCCGCCGTCGACTACATCCTCAGCTTCGCGGACTTCGAGCGGGCCGTCTCGCGGCGGGCGTCCGAGGAATTCGCGCTGGACCGGATCAACTCCGTGCTCGACCGTCTGGGGCGGCCGCAAGACGCGACGTCGGAGTCGCCCCGGCTGACGGTCCACGTCGCGGGGTCCAAGGGCAAGGGGTCCACGGCCGCGATGATCGAGTCGGTCCTGCGGGCGGGCGGGCATCGCACGGGGTTCTTCAGCAGCCCCCATATTCACGACTTCAACGAGCGCATCCGGCTGGACGGCCAGCCGCTGGAACGGCAGCAGTTCGCCGATCTCGCCGAGCGACTGCAACCGGTCCTGGATGCCGAGCTTCGCGATGCGCCGGGACGGCTGAGCACGTTTGAGATCTTGACGGCAATGGCCTTCCTGGCCTTCCGTGACGCCGGTGTGGCGGCGCAAGTGATCGAAGTTGGACTGGGCGGGCGCCTGGACTGCACGAATGTGATGCGGGGGACGGATGTCGCCGTCGTCACCGCGCTGTCCAAGGAACACGTCCAGGTCTTGGGCGACGACCTTCGCAAGATCGCTTGGGAGAAGGCGGGCATCGTGCATGCCGATACGCGCGGCGCGGTGCTGGGACCGCAGCGAAGCGCGGAGGCGGCGCAGCGGGTGCGGGAGCATGTCGCTGGGTGCGGCGTCCCCTTGGTGGAGGTCGGGGAGCGCTACGCGTGGGAGCCGGCCGGGGCGGAGGAGGCGGGGCAGTGGTTCCGCCTGCGCCGCCGTCGCTCGGCGGACGGGGCAGCGGAGGCTGGTGCGCCCGAGGAAACACTGCACCTCTTGCCGTTGCTGGGGCTGCACCAGATCGAGAACGCCGCCACGGCGGTCGCCGCCGTGGACGAGCTGCGACGGCAGGGGGTGACCTTCAGCGATGGCGCGCTACACACCGGCTTGGCGACGGTCGCTTGGCCGGGGCGGCTGGAGACGATCGCTCACGATCCACAGGTGGTCATTGATGGGGCGCACAATGAGGAATCGCTGGCCCGGGTGCTGGAGTCCCTGCGCCACTACTTCGACTACGAGCGCCTGATCGCCGTTGTGGGCGTGTTGGGCGACAAGGATCTGGACGGGATGGCGGAGCGGCTCGCGGCCGAGGCCTCGGCGGTGGTCGTGACGGCTGCGGACCACCCCCGCAGTCGGCCGGCGCACGATGCGGCAGGGGCGTTCACGTCGCGCATTCCGGAGATCGTGGTGGAGCCGCGCGTCGCGACGGCTGTGGAGACGGCGCGCTCGTTGGCCGGCCCCAACGATCTCGTTTGTGTGTTGGGATCGCTCTTTGTGGCAGCGGAGGCGCGTGCGTATATTCAGCGGCAGGCGGGGGCCCAGCCGACATCTGCGCGTGCAGACCGGGAGCCGTGATGCACCGCAGGGCCCGTCTGATGCGCGCCGCTCAGCACAACGAACGCAGCGATCCATGACCGACTCTCGGACCCGTGTTTTCGTCACCGGCATGGGCGCCATGACGCCGCTGGGCACAGGTGTCGAGGATTTTTGGTCCGCGCTCGTCGCCGGGCAGAGCGGGATTGGGCCGATCACGTTGTTTGACGCGTCGGAGTTCCCCTGCCGGATCGGCGGCGAAGTGGATGACTTCGAGCCGACCGATCACATGGATCGCAAGGCCGCCCGGCGCATGGCGCGCTTCTCGCAGTTGGCCGTCGCGGCGACGCGGGAGGCGGTCGAGAATTCGGGCTTGGACCTCGAGGCCGAGGACCGCTCGCGGATCGGCATCATCCTGGGCAACGGCAACGGTGGCTTCCCCAACCTGCAGGAGATGGTGGGCGTGCTGAACGAGAAGGGCGGCATGCGTATCGAGCCGTTCTTCATTCCCCGCATTCTGCCCAACATGGCGGCGGCGAATGTCGCGATGCAGTTCGGACTCGTGGGCTTCAACAACACGGTGGTGACGGCCTGTGCGGCGGGCACGCAGGCGATCGGCGACGCCAGCGAGGTGATCCGGCGCGGCGCCGCCGATGTGATGATCTGTGGTGGGACCGAGGCGGGCTTCTGCGCGCTGGGCATGGCCGGCTTCGCCGTCATGCGCGCGCTGTCGACCAGCCGAAACGACGACCCTCAGGCGGCCTCGCGCCCGTTCGACGCCGGCCGCGACGGGTTCGTGGCGGCCGAAGGGGCAGCGATCGTCGTGCTGGAGAGCGAGGCGCATGCGCGCGCCCGCGGCGCCGACCTCCGCGCCGAGGTCGGCGGCTTCGGTTGTAGCGGCGACGCCTACCACCTCGTCGCACCTGATCAGACCGGCGCTGGGCCGGTGCGGGCGATGGAGTGGGCGTTGCAAGAGGCCGGCGTCGCGCCGGAGGAACTCGACTACATCAACGCGCATGGCACCTCGACCCCGATCAACGACGGGGCGGAGACCAGGGCGATCAAGATGGCGTTGGGCGATGCCGCGACCCGCGTCGCGATCAGCTCGACAAAGTCCATGACGGGACACAGCTTCGGCGCGGCGGGCGCGATGGAGGCCATCGCGACGGTGCGCACGCTGGAAACCGGGACGATCCACCCCACGATCAATCAGGAGACCGCGGACCCGGATTGCGACCTGGACTACGTGCCCAACGTCGCGCGGGAGTCCACGGTGCGCGTCGCGCTCAGTAATTCGTTCGGCTTCGGCGGGCAGAACGCCTGCCTCGTCTTCCGAGCGGCGGAGTAGCGCTAGACCGCGGCTGGTGTCTGAGCGTCCGGGGCCGGGAGCATGCCCGTGAGGATGCGGCCCATCGCCATCGCGTGGCTGCACGTGCCATGATCCCCGAAGAAGTGGCAGTCGCACTGCCAAGCTCCCGCGCGCAGCCGGACGGTGTGGCTGGCGTTATCGCCGCGAATCTCGCAGGCCATCGAATCAATCGTGACCCGTTCCCGCTCTTCCGAGTAGATGCGGGCCTTGGCGATCTTGCTGATCAAGCTGCTGTTCATGCTTCGTCCGTCCTCAGGCTACGCAGACCGCTTGGAGGGATCGGTTCAAGCCGGCGGACACAAAAAAACACATCAACCCGGCACGTTGGTGCGTTGGCGGCGCGATTGACCGCGCCGTCTGGCGTCCGACCGCAGTGAACGGATCGGTTCCTGTCACGTGTCGTAGTTTACTCCCGGCGGGCGCACGGGGTGGCGGTGTTATGGCGGTCTTCAACGCCCGGGGGATGTTTCGGGGGAATTCGGGCACGTGACTGCGGGAACGGCGCCGTCAGGCGTGTCGTATAGAGGGCGCCGCCCGGTTGGAGCTCGCTGGCGATCAGCTGCATCGACCGGGCCGGAAAGGGGATCGCGGGCAAGGCGCTCGCCCGATCGACCGCTTGCAGTACGGCGGACCGGGCCTCGCGATCGGCGCGCTGTGGCAGGCGGGCGAGCGTGAGATGAGGGCGGAGCGGTCGTTCCTCGATCGGGAAGCCCTGCGCGGCCAGGGCGATGTTCAGGGCCGTCGTGCAGCCCTGCAACGACGCGACGTCTGCCTCGGTTTCCCCGGCCAGCGAGGCGACCACGACCCGCGGACGCCGTCCCCCGAACGTTCCGAGTTGGTCCAGGCGCAGCGACAACGGCGCAGTGGTCTCCGCGACAGCAAGCATCGCCTCAGCGATCGCGGCGAGGCGGTCGCAGGGCGTGTCGCCCAGGAAGCGCAGCGTCAGGTGGAATCCGTGCGGCCCGACCCAGCGCAGTCGCAGATCCGGCTGGGCCTCCGCGAGGACCGCTCGCAGCGACCCTTGTGCAGCCGCCAGCGCCTCGATGACGGCCTTCGGCGGCGTCAGCGCGACGAACAGCCGCAGGCGGTCCGCGTTGCCGCTTGGGCCGTCAGACGCCGGCACGATCGGACAGGTGCAGGAGTTGCTGCAGGTTGCCGCCCAGGATGGCGGACTCCGCTTCGGCCGGGAGGCCCAGCCCGCGGATGCGGGCGATCTCCACCGCCGGGTCGCGCAGGGGGTAGTCGCTGGCGAAGAGGATCGCCCCATAGCCCAACACCTCCCCGACGATGCGGAAGACGGCGTCGTCATAGAGGTAGCCCGTCGCGGCGCTGTCCACGTGGACCCGGTCCAGGTCGTCGCGGACCTCCTTCATCAGCGCGTAGAACGGCAGCCCACCGCCCCAGTGCGCGCCGGTCACTTGCGCCTCCGGGTGGTGGTTGAGGAACTGCGCGAACTCGGCCATGGGGGCGCCCGGCTTGCCGGGATAGCGATGCCCCACCGGCTCCGTGACGTGAATCAGCAGTTGCAGATCGAAGGCGCTGCTTCCCCAGGCGAGCAGCGACGGAGCCCGGCCCTGCGCCAGGGAGTAGCCCTGTTGCTCCGGTCGCAGCTCGCCGATGCCCCGCGCGCCGGCCAGCGCCACGCGTTGCATCTCGCCCCGCACGTGGGCTTCCCCCTCCGCGGCCTGCACCATGCAGAACGGGATCAGGCGGCCGTCGCTGCGCCGGGCCGCATCCAGCACGTAGTCGTTGGTCTCGCGGATGCGATCGATGTCGGTCCAGGCGAAGTTGCAGATCACGGCCGCGTCGAGTTCGGATCGCTCAACCACGGCGAGCACGTCGTCGGCCGTGGCGAGTTTCGCGTCCGGGTCGGGGTAGACCTCTCGGAAAGCCGGTTCGCTGCGCACCAGCTCTGCCCGCCGCGCGATCAGCTCCGGCGGGAAGACGTGGGTGTGGGCGTCGATGATCACGCCGCGAGGCTACCAGGGCGCTTATGGCGTCCCAAGGGAGCGTCGCCCGAGGCGCACGATTTACGGTCATCGAGCGCGTCCATATACTCGCCGCACGCGCGCCGCCGGGCGTGTTTGGTTGGGGCGCGAACCGAACGGGCCAATATGACCACGCTCAGCTCGCTGGAGGAACTCCAGCACACGGCGCGCCGCATCCGTCGTCACATTGTGGAGATGACGCACGCGGCGCAGTCCGGGCATCCCGGCGGCTCGCTGTCCTCCGTCGAGATTTTGACGGCGCTCTACTTCGGCGGGGTGCTGCGCTACGACGCGGCGCGACCGGATTGGCCGGAGCGGGACCGCTTCGTAATGAGCAAGGGGCACGCGACGCCGGTCGTCTACGCGACGTTGGCGGAGGCAGGCTACTTCGATGTCGATCAGCTGCGGACGTTCCGGCAGCTGGGGACAGAGCTGCAAGGGCACGTCGTGCGGGGCAAGCCCGTCGGCGTGGAGATGAGCGGTGGCGCGCTGGGCATGGGGCTCTCCTTCAGCCTGGGCTTGGCGCTGGCGGCCCGACTCGACGGCGCCGCCCGTCGCACCTACTGCCTGCTGGGCGATGGGGAGCTCAACGAGGGCCAGAACTGGGAGGCTGCGATGGCCGCCGCGCACTTCGGCTTCGACAGTGTGACTGCGATCGTCGATCGCAACCGCTTCCAGAACGACGGTCCTGAGGCCGAGATCATGCGCATGGACCCGTTGGCGGAGAAGTGGCGGGCGTTCGGCTGGCACGTCATTGAGATCTCCGACGGCCACGATGTGCGACAGGTGATCACGGCGCTGGAGGAGGCGCGCGTGACCAGCGGTCAGCCCCAGGTGGTGATCGCCCCGACCCACAAAGGCAAGGGGGTCTCCTTTATGGAAGAGAACCCCGGTGGCTGGCACGGCAAGGGCCCGTCCGACGAGCAACTTGCTCAGGCGCTGCGCGATCTCGGCTTTGAGGGGAGCGGCGCATGACCACCGCCGACGCGGTGCGTACTGCCGCCACGCGTGAGGCCTACGGGCCGACGCTCGTCAAGCTGGTCGAGGCGGGTGTGGACCTTGTCGCGCTCGACGCCGACCTGTCCGCCTCCACCGGCGGCAACAAGTTGGGCAAGGCCTACCCGGATCGCTGGTACACGGTGGGCGCCGCCGAGGCGAACATGGTCAACATGGCGGCGGGATTGGCGGCGGCCGGCAAAGTGGCGTTCGCCGCGTCCTTCGCGGTGTTCATGCCGGGGCACTGCTTCGATCAGATCCGCGTGGGGGTGGCCCAGCCGAAGCTGAACGTGAAGCTCGTCGCGAGCCATGGTGGCGTCAGTGTGGGGGAGGACGGGGCCTCGGCGCAGGCGCTCGAGGATCTCGCGCTGATGACCTCGCTCGCCAACATGCGGGTGATCGTGCCGGCCGATGTCGTTGAGACCGAGATGGCGCTGACCGCCGCTGCGATGACGGACGGCCCCTTCTACATCCGTATGGGGCGGCCCAAGATTCCCGTGATCTACGACGCGGCCTACGACTTTCAGGTCGGCAAGGCGGACCTCGCGCGGGCCGGGGACGATGTCACCGTTGTCGCTTGCGGGCTGCTTGTGGGAGCGGCGTTGCAGGCCGCCGCGACGCTCGCGGAACAAGGCGTCTCCGTGCGGGTGCTGAACATGGCGACGATCAAGCCACTGGACGAGCAGGCGCTCGCCGCCGCGGCGCGCGAGACGGGGGCCATCGTGACGGCTGAGGAGCACAACGTGATTGGCGGCCTGGGCAGTGCTGTGGCGCGCTGGCTGGCGCTGAACGCGCCCACGCCAATGGAGCAGGTGGGTGTGCAGGACCGCTACGGCGAGTCCGGCACGTGGACACAGCTACTGGAGCGGCATGCCCTGACGCCGGGCGGCATCGCGGATGCGGTGGGCCGGGTACTCGCGCGGAAGTAGCCGCCCTGTTTTCAGCGTGCCTAGGCGTTGGCGGAACTGAGGATCGTCTCCGGCACGATTTTCACGATCGCCCAGGACTCCGAGGCCCAATCCTTCAGCGTTTGTGCTTTGGCCGGATCGGTCAGATCCCAGTAGCGCGCGGCCAGGCGCTGGGCCAAGGGGTAGGCGTCCCCCTCGACGACGGCCGCCCGGCCCTTGATGATCACCCATTGCTCCGGCTCGTCCGGGTTGTTCGCGGCCAGCAGCGCGACGCGGGGGTCGGCGGCGATGCGACGCAGTTTGGGCGCCGTGGCGCTGCTGAAGAGACGCGCCCGATCACCGTCCCACTCGAACCACAGAGGAATGGGCAGCGGCACCCCGTCGTAGCCGTTGGTGGTCAGGATGCCGTAGCGGCGTCCCGCCAAGAACGCGTCACGTTGCGCTTCCGTCATTTGTGCCATCAGGTCACTTCTCCCGTCGATTCCCGTGGTTCGGATTCCGCAGAGCGGGCCGCCACTGATGTTGGCAGCTCCCGCATTGATGTGATTGTCGCGCAGCCACAATCCGACGCTTCCGCCGGCGGTGGGCGGTTGCCGTCCCGCAACCAAACGGCGTCCATGCCGGCGCCCAGCGCGCCAAGGATGTCGCCGTGGAAGTTGTTGCCCACGTAGACCGAGTCCGACGCGGCAACTTCGAGCGATGACAGCGCCTGCTCGAAGATTGCCGCATCCGGCTTGCCGAACCCGACCTCGCCGGAGACGGTGACCGTCTCGAACCGGTGGGCGAGTCCGGAACGATGCAGCTTCTCGCGCTGCTCAGGGCCCGGTCCGTTCGTGATCATCCCCAGCGGGTGATCCTCATGGGCCCAATCGACCGCAGTCTGCGCGCCGTCCAACAGGGTGAGGTGATCCAAACGCGCGCGCAAGTGGACATCGGCGAGCGCGGCGGCATCGGTGGTGGGGAGGGCGAGGCGGGCCAGCGTGTTGGTGATCGCGTGCAGCCGCGAAAAGGCGGGCGGCCAGCTACCGCCGTTCGCGACCAGCACCTCTTGGATCACCGCCTCGGCGGCGTCTGCATAGGCGGTGAGGCTGACTGCGTGCCCGCGCTCCCGGAGCGCCGCGACGACGGCCGCGCGCGCCTCGACGATGCCCGCACGCTCTTCGATCAACGTGCCGTCCAGATCGAAGAAGATCGCGCGATACCGGCTGGGCATACGCCCCTCGGGCCGCTATTGGCCGAGTTAGTCCGTGCTCAGCGCATCTTCCGCCGCGGCGGCGCTGCCGGTGGCGGCCGGATCGACCGCTTCGTCGGCGTCGATCTCGTCGGCCTCGTCTTGGTAGATCTCGAAGGGCCAGATGGGCCAGTCTTCGAACTCTTCCGGCGGATCCTCGGTGGGGCCTTCGGGGTGCTCGACGTCCGGCTCGTGGTCGGGAATGAACGACTGCGTGGGGTTGGCGGTGAACTCCATCCCCTCCTCGTGCGTGACGACGTTCGCCAAGGCGTAGCCGATCCAGGCCAGGCAGCCGCAATCGAGCCGGAACGAGACCGCGAAGCGGCGGCGCATGATCGCCTCTTCGCGGATGAAGTCGTGGAACTCGCCCAATTCCTCCGGTGGAATCAACTCTTCGATACGCCCTTTGAAGAGCATGTCGAGCGCGTCCGTGACGTCCTCGGTGGCGTCAGCCTGCGGCATCTCAACTGAATCAGCGGAATCCGTCATGGTCTTGTCCTGCCCCTCATCCCCGTGCGTGGCGATCCGCCGCTTCGTCTGGCCCGGCCCGGTCAGTCCGCGTCGGGTGACGCGGGCTGGCAGCCGCGCCCGCGATGGCGAAGTCATTCAGCGATTCTTCGTCGGAGTAGACCGCGAGCTCGTCGCCTGCCCAGACCGTGACGACGAAGTCCTCCCGGAAGGGGTCGGCGGTGCGCACGATGCGGTCATCCAGGTCGGCGATCACGTCGCGGATGTCGTCCTCGCTCCAGTCCGTGGGCACGCAGAGTGTGCTGTAGACGATGGACGGCGTGAAGTGCAGGTCCGCGCGGGCGCGGCTGCCGTGTTCGTTTTCGATCAGGTAGGCCTCGGACTGCGGTGTCCGGCTCTCGCGCTCGTAGTTGAACATGCCGCGCTCCTACCGGCCGCGAAGCCTGTGAAGAGGCTCGCCGGGTCGCTGCAGTGTATCGGGCCTAGTGCGCGCGAGTCTGCCCCTGGCCGCGAACGACCCATTTGTACGATGTCAGCTCGCGCAGGCCCATGGGTCCGCGGGCATGCAGCTTGCCGGTGCTGATTCCCACTTCCGCGCCCAGGCCGAACTCCGCCCCGTCCGTGAATTGGGTAGAGGCGTTGACGTAGACCGTGGAGGCGTCGACCTCGCGCAGGAAGCGCTCTGCCAAGGGGAAGTCGCGGGTCACGATCGCCTCCGAATGCCCGGAACCGTGCGCGGCGATGTGGGCCAGGGCCTCCTCAGCGGACTCCACGACATGGACGGCGGCGATCATGTCGAGGAACTCGGTGTCGAAGTCGTCAGCGCCGGCCGGGACCACGCGCGCGGCCGATCCGTTGAGGAGGGCGGCCGCCGTGGGATCGGCGCGCAACTCGACACTGGCGCCCCAGCGGGCCGCCAGCTCCGCGAGGAACGGCCGCGCGACGTCGGCGTGCAGAAGGACCACGTCCAAGGCGTTGCAGATCGATACCCGGCGCGTTTTGGCGTTATCGACGATCTCCAGCGCCATGGGGAGATCGGCGGAGCCGTCGACGTAGGTGTGGCAGATGCCGATGCCCCCCGCCACGACGGGCATCGTCGCTTCGTCGCGGACGCGTTCGACGAGGCCCTTGCCGCCGCGCGGGATCATCAGGTCGATCAGGTCGTTCATCTGCAGCAGCTCACCGACGAGCGCCCGATCTGGGTTGGCGATGAATTGCACCGCACCGCCGGGCAGTCCGGTGTCGATCAGTGCCTTGGTGACGATCGCCGCGAGCACGCGGTTGCTTTCCAGCGCTTCGCGACCACCGCGCAAGACGCAGGCGTTGCCGCTCTTGAGGCACAAGGCGGCAATGTCGATCGTGACGTTGGGACGGTTCTCATAGATCGCCGCGATCACGCCCAGGGGCACGCGGATCCGTCCCACAACGAGTCCGTTGGGCCGCGTTGCCGAATCGATCGTCTGACCCACGGGGTCCTGCAACGCGATCACGTCCGCCATCGACGCGGCCAGCCCCTCGACCCGCTCCGCGCCCAAGCGAATGCGATCGATCGCGGATTGGGGCGCGCCATCCTCCCGGGCCTTCGCGAAGTCGCGCTCGTTCGCCGCGACGACTTCGTCGCTCCGGGCGCGGAGCCCGGCGGCGATCGCGGCCAGCGCGGCGTTCTTGCGCTCCGTTGTGGCGACGGCGAGCGCGCGGCTGCCGGCGCGCGCCGCGCTGACTTGGGCGCGGAGCGTCTCAGTCTGGGAGGCGCGAGCGGCGTCGCTGTTGGTGGTGGTCATGCTGTAGCCATCGTCAAGGGATCTGCGGTGGGTCGCTAAGACCGCGGAACTGGTATTCGTCGCTGGTAATGCCCAATCGGGCTTCCGCCCCGCGCAAGACATCGACGCGGGCCGTGTCCTGACCGTCCTTGGGTCGCAGGCCGTAGAGCCCGCCGTAGGCGTGCTGCGGCTCGGACAGCGACGTGATCCGGCCTTCCCACGTCGTGCTGCGCCCTGCATCCGTGACCGTCGTCTCGATCTCTATGAAGACCCAGCAGTCGCTCAGCGGTTGACCGCCCTGGCTGAGCAGGGTGGCGCTGAAGTCTTTGCGCTTGCGAAGGCTGGGCACTCGCGGGACGCCGTTCTGAGTTGATCCGCCGCCGCCGGCGGAAGTGTTGGAGTCGATTCTACCGGCTGGCGTCGCGCCAGTGGTCATGAGCGAGCGTAAGGGTGACGCGGGCGAGCGATCAGGGCTCCGCGATCGCCAGGTTGTTGCGATGGATGACCTCGTCGCCGTAGGCGTAGCCGAGGATCGTCTCGATTTCGCCGGAGCGCTGTCCGCGGATGCGCTCCACGTCGTCCGAGGCGTAGTCGCTGATCCCCACCCCCAGACGGCGCCCCTCCGCGTCCCGCACCTGCACGATGTCTCCCCGCAGGAATCCTCCCTGGACACCAACGATGCCGGCCGGCAGCAGACTGCGGCCATCGCGACGCAGCGCTGCCGCGGCGCCCGCATCGATGCGAATTTCTCCAACGGTGGAGACGCCGGAGAGCAGCCAACGCTTGCGACTCTCGACACGGGTCGCGCGGGCCGGGAAGCGGGTGCCGAGCGGCTCACCCCTGGCAATGCGTAGGAGCGCGTCCGGCTCGGCGCCGTCTGCAATCACGACGGTGGTCCCGGCGGTGGCGGCACGGGTGGCCGCCTGGACCTTGGCGCGCATGCCACCGCGACCCT